>NZ_CCAE010000003.1 GCF_000723405.1 Hydrogenophaga intermedia
AACCCTTTTCTTGTATAACCAATACCGCGACCACCGAGACCTCCACAGAGTAGATCGTCGGCAGCGTCAGATGTGTATAAGAGACAGCAGGGGGGGTGCCGGGGTGGTGCCATTGGTAGGGGAGATCCCCACGCCAGAAAAGAGGCCGGGTAGAATCGCCGCCCATCCGAGGAGCGTTGCAGCGCCCCACCCGCACACTGCGGGCCGCGGGCGTGAGGCTCGGACCCTTCAACCGGCAACGACGCTCATCCACTGCACGTGCGATGGGTTCCTTCATCTCCCTTCCCGTGCGGTGGCTTTCAACGTTTTGGAGCGCCACATGAATGCACGAATCAACCCTACCGCCGACTGCGTGATCGCCGACATCGGCCTGGCCGACTGGGGCCGCAAGGAAATCCGCATCGCCGAGACCGAGATGCCCGGCCTGATGGCCATCCGCGAGGAGTACGCGGCCAAGCAACCGCTCAAGGGCGCGCGCATCACCGGCTCGCTGCACATGACCATCCAGACCGCGGTGCTCATCGAGACGCTGCAGGCGCTGGGCGCGCAGGTGCGCTGGGCCTCGTGCAACATCTTCTCCACGCAGGACCACGCGGCCGCCGCCATCGCCGCCGCCGGCACGCCGGTGTTCGCCGTCAAGGGCGAAACGCTGGTCGACTACTGGGACTACACGCACCGCATCTTTGATTTCGGTGCCAAGGGTACCGAGGGCGAAGGCCCCAACATGATCCTGGACGACGGCGGTGATGCCACGCTGCTGATGCACCTGGGCAAGCAGGCCGAGAAGGACCCGTCGGTGCTGGCCAAGCCGGGCAGCGAGGAAGAGCGCATCCTGTTCGCGGCCATCAAGGCCAAGCTGGCTGAAGACAGCACCTGGTACAGCCGCAAGAGCGCGCAGATCATGGGCGTGACCGAAGAGACCACCACGGGCGTGCACCGCCTGAAGGAAATGTCGCTCAAGGGCACGCTGATGTTCCGCGCCATCAACGTGAACGACTCGGTCACCAAGAGCAAGTTCGACAACCTCTACGGCTGCCGCGAATCGCTGGTGGATGGCATCAAACGCGCCACGGACGTGATGATCGCCGGCAAGGTGGCCGTGGTCGCCGGCTACGGCGACGTGGGCAAGGGCTCGGCGCAGGCGCTGCGCGCGCTGTCGGCCCAGGTGTGGGTGACCGAGATCGACCCCATCAACGCCCTGCAGGCCGCGATGGAAGGCTATCGCGTGGTGACGATGGAATACGCCGCCGACAAGGCCGACATCTTCGTGACGACCACCGGCAACCGCGACGTCATCACCTACGAGCACATGGCCGCCATGAAGGACCAGGCCATCGTCTGCAACATCGGCCACTTCGACAACGAGATTCAGGTCGCCAAGCTCGAAGAGAAGTGCCAGTGGGAAGAGATCAAGCCCCAGGTGGATCACGTGATCTTCCCGGACGGCAAGAAGATCATCCTGCTCGCCAAGGGCCGGCTGGTGAACCTGGGCTGCGGCACGGGCCACCCGAGCTTCGTCATGTCCTCCAGCTTCGCGAACCAGACGATCGCGCAGATCGAACTCTTCACGCACCCCGAAGGCTACGACGTGGGCAAGGTCTACGTGCTGCCCAAGCACCTGGACGAGAAGGTGGCGCGCCTGCACCTGAAGAAGGTCGGCGCCCAACTCACCGAGCTGTCGGACGAGCAGGCCGCGTACATCGGCGTGCCGAAGCAGGGCCCGTACAAGCCCGACACCTACCGGTACTGATCGGCACCGTGCGCGCCGACCAGTTGCTCGTCGAGCGCGGGCTGGCGGCGTCGCGCTCGCAGGCCCAGCGGCTGATCGCCGCGGGCGTGCGCTGGCGCGCCGCTGGGCACTGGAAGCCCGTGGCCAAGAATGGCGACGAGTTGCCCGCCAGCGCCGAGCTCGAACTGCTGGACACGGCCGAAGCCCGATTCGTCTCGCGCGGCGGGCTCAAGCTGGAGGGCGCGCTGGTGCACACCGGGCTCGACGTGCGTGGTGTGCGCGCGCTTGATGTGGGTCAGAGCACCGGCGGCTTCACCGACTGCCTGTTGCAGCGTGGCGCCGCGCAGGTGGTGGGTGTGGATGTGGGCAGCGGCCAACTGAACCCGCGCTTGCGTGGCGACCCGCGTGTCATCGCCATCGAGCACTGCAACGCGCGGGAGCTGACGGCGCCGCGCCTGCGAGAAGCCGGAGCCGAGTCGCCGTTCGAGCTGATCGTCGGCGACCTGTCCTTCATCTCGCAGACCCTGGTGTGGCCCGCGCTGGTGCCGCTGCTCAAGCCGGGCGGCCACGGTCTGATGCTCGTGAAGCCGCAGTTCGAGCTGCAGCCCGAGCACATCGGCAAGGGCGGCCTGGTGAAGGACGCTGCGTCCTACGCGCTGGTGCGCGAGCGCATCACCGGCGCGCTGCAAGGCCTGGACCTTGAGGTGCGCGACTATTTCGACAGCCCCATCGCCGGTGGCGATGGCAACCGCGAATTCTTCGTCTTCATTCGGAAACCGGCATGAACCTGCCCATCAGCTTCGAATTCTTTCCGCCCAAGACGCCCGAAGGCGCCGAGAAGCTGCGCGCCGTGCGCCAGCAGCTTTACGCGCGCCAGCCGCTGTTCTGCTCCGTGACCTACGGCGCCGGTGGCTCCACACAGGAGGGCACCTTCGGCGCCGTGCGCGAGATCCTCGCCGAGGGCGTGGACGCGGCCTCGCACTTCTCGTGCATCGGCGCCACACGCGCCAGCGTGCGCGAGCAGCTCGCGCAGCTCAAGGGCATGGGCGTCAAGCGGCTGGTGGCCTTGCGCGGCGACCTGCCCAGCGGCTACGGCCTGGGCGGCGAGTTCCATTACGCGAGCGACCTCGTGGCCTTCATCCGCGCCGAGACCGGCGAGGACTTCCACCTGGAGGTGGCGGCCTACCCCGAGGTGCACCCGCAGGCCAAGTCTCCCGAGGCCGATCTCAAGGCCTACGCGACCAAGGTGAAAGCAGGCGCGCATTCGGCGATCACCCAGTACTTCTACAGCGCCGACGCCTATTTCCGCTTCGTGGACGACGCGAGGCGGCTCGGTGCCGACATCCCCGTGGTGCCGGGCATCATGCCCATCATCAGCTCCACGCAGCTCATGCGCTTCTCCGACGCCTGCGGCGCGGAGATCCCGCGTTGGATCCGCCTGCGCCTGCAGGCCTACGGCGACGACACCGCCTCGATCAAGTCGTTCGGGCTCGACGTGGTCACCTCTTTGTGTGAGCAATTGCTTCGGGGCGGCGCGCCGGGTCTGCACTTCTATACGATGAACCAGAGCGCGGCGACGCTGGAGATCCTGCGCCGCCTGGACACCGACTGACGCATGAACCTCGCCCGCGCCTTGATCCTTGCCGCGTTTGCCGCCGCCCTCGCGGGCTGCGCAAGCCGCGGAGCGCCGCCGGGCGAAGGCTGGGGCACCGACGCGCCTGCCGACAGTGGGCCGGCCGCGCACGAAGCGCGCGAGATCGGGCGCGGCCTGGCGTCCTGGTACGGCGAGCCGCACCACGGTCGGCGCACCGCGAATGGCGAGGTCTTCGACATGAACCAACTCACCGCCGCACACAAGACCCTGCCCTTCGGCACGCGCGTGCGCGTGGAGAACCCGGCCACGGGCCAGGCGGTGGTGGTGCGCATCAACGACCGCGGGCCGTTCAAGCCGGGGCGGGTCATCGACCTCAGCCGCGAGGCGGCCGAACGCATCGGCCTCATCCAGGCGGGCGTGGCGCCAGTGGTGCTCTACGCCGACTGAGTCGGGATCGCTCAGCGCTCGTCGTAGCTCACCACCACGCGGTCCGTGGTGGGCCGAGCCTGGCAGCTCAGCACGAAGCCTTGCTCCATCTCCCAGGGCTCAAGCGTGAAGTTGCGCTCCATCTCCACGCGCCCTTCCATCACTTTGGCGCGGCAAGTGCAGCACACGCCGCCGCGACACGACCAGGGCAGGTCCAGCCCCGCCTCCAGTGCGACGTCGAGCACGCGGTCGTCGCGGCCCATGCGCAGCTCGTGCGGCTTGCCATCGAGCACCACGGTGAGGGCGACTTCGCCCTCGCTGCGTTCGACGTGGCTGAGTTGCACGCCGTCGCGCTGCGCGCGCGGCATCGCTTCCAGCGTGGGCGAGGTGAAGCGCTCGGTGTGGATGCGCTCGGGCTTCACGCCAGCGCCCAGCAAGGCCTGCTCGGTGGCCTCGATCATGGCCTCCGGGCCGCAGATGAAGACCTCGTCCAGGCTGGGCACGGGCAGCAGCGCGTCGATGAGGGCGCGCACCTTGTCGCCGTCGATGCGGCCTTCGAGCAGCGGCACCTCCTGTGCCTGGCGCGAGAGGACGTGGATCAGCGTGAGGCGGTCGCGGTAGCGGTCCTTCAGGTCCTGCAGGGCCTCGTTGAACATCACGCTGGCCATGCGGCGGTTGCCGTAGACCAGCGTGAACTTGGCCGTGGACGACTCCTCCAGCGTGCTGGTCATGATGGACAGGATGGGCGTGATGCCCGAACCCGCCGCGAAGCCCACGCGGTGGATGGCGCGTGGGCGGTGCACCGTGAAGCGGCCGTCGGGCGGCATGGCCTGCAGCGTGTCGCCGGCCTTGAGTTGCGTTGCGGCCCAGTTGCTGAACACGCCACCGTCCACCGGGCGGATGCCCAGCGTGAGCTCGCCCTTGCTGGTGTAAATGCTGCGCGGGCTGCTGATGGAGTAGCTGCGGCGCACCTCCTGGCCGTCGATGCGCGCGCGCACGGTGAGGAACTGGCCGGGCTCGAAGGCGAAGGCGCCGCGTTGGTCGGCGGGCACGGCCAGGGTGACGGCCACCGAGCCCGCGGCCTCGGGGCTCACGCGCGCGATGGGCAGCTCGACGAATCCGCGGGGGCTGGTGCTCATGGTCAGTAGGGTTTGAAAAGGTCGAAGGGTTCGAGGCAGTCGAGGCAGCGGTACAAGGCCTTGCACGCGGCCGAGCCGAAGGGCGATGTTTCGGTGGTGTGCGTGGAGCCGCAGCGTGGGCAGGGCACGGGCTGGGTGGCGGCGCGGCGCGCGAAGCTGACCACCTTGTCGCTGGCATGTGCCGCGCGGCCGTTGGGCGGCGCAATGCCGTACGCATGCAGCTTCTCGCGCGCTTCGGCGGTCATCCAGTCGGTGGTCCAGGCGGGTGAGAGCTGCGTCCTCACGCGTGCAGCCAGGCCAGCGCCGTCCAGCGCGGCGCGGATGTCGTCCTCGATCTGGCCCATGGCAGGGCAGCCGCTGTAGGTGGGCGTGATGACGACCTCGGCCACGCCGTCTTCGCCCATCCGCACGTCGCGCAGGATGCCCAGCTCCGCCAGGCTCACCACCGGAATCTCGGGATCGCTCAGGTGGGCGAGCGCCGCGCGCACGGCGTCCAGCGAAGGGCTGCGCACCGCGTCCATCACCACACCGCTTGCGGATGCTCGCGCGCCAGGCTCTGCATCTCCGCGAGCAGGAAGCCCATGTGCTCGGAGTGCACGCCGCATCGACCCTGCGTCACGTAGCCGCTCTCGTTGGGGCGCTTGAGTGTGGCCTCGGCGAGCACCTCGTCCAGCAGCGCGTCCCACGCGGGCTTGAGTTCGGCCAGGACCACGCCGGTGCCGTTGGCCACCGCTGCGGACTCGGCCTCGTCGCCGATCCAGAACTCCTGTGTGTGCGGCATCAGGTGGTTCAGCGCGGCCTGCGCACGCGCGTGGCTGTCGTCGGTGCCATCGCCCAGGCGAATCAGCCAGTCGCCCGCATGGCGCAGGTGGTAGCGCACTTCCTTCAGCGACTTGGCCGCGATGCCCGCGAGCTGCGCATCGGCGCTGGTCTGCAGGCGCTCCCACCACAGGTTCATCAGCGCGGCGTACAGCACGTTGCGCACGGTGGTGGTGGCGAAGTCGCGGTCGGCGCGCGCCGGGCCGGCGAGCGGGCCGTGGTGCGGCAGCTCCAGCAGCGTGAAGTTGCGGAACTCGTGTGTGGTGCGGAAGTAGGCCAGCGCGTCCTCGGTCACGGCACCGTCGGCGCGTGCGCCCTGCAGGTGCGCGAAGCGCTTGGCCATCGCGGCGTCGGCGTTGATCAGCGTGGCCGCGTGCTGGTAGAGCAAGCGCGCCTGCCCCAGGTGGTCGAGTGCGTGGTTGGCCAAGGCCAGGTCTTCTTCGAGGATGGGCCCGTGGCCGCACCACTCGGCGTTGCGCTGGCCGAGCACGAGGGCGTTGTCGGCCAGGTGAAGCAGGTAATCGACCGGCGCGTGGCTCATCACATGTGCCCCACTTTGTCGGGGATCTCGTAGAAGGTTGGGTGACGATAGACCTTGTCGGCGGCGGGATCAAAGAAGGCGTCTTTCGAATCCGGCTCGCTCGCGGTGATGCTCGCCGAGGGCACGACCCAGATGCTCACGCCTTCCTGGCGGCGCGTGTACACGTCGCGCGCCATCTGCAGTGCGTGTCGCGCGTCGCTGGCGTGCAGGCTGCCGCAGTGCTTGTGCTCCAGGCCCTGCTTGCTGCGGACGAAGACCTCCCACAGGGGCCATTCCTTCAATGCCGGCGCGTTCATTGGAAAACCTCCGCGCAGCGCGCTGCGGTGCGAGCCCCTTCGGGCGGTCGTGCGTGGCTCATGCGGCCTCCTTCATCGTGCGTTGCTCTTGCTTGCGCGCGTGGGCCAGCGCAGCCTCGCGCACCCAGGCGCCGTCGTCCCAGGCCTTCACGCGGGTGGCCAGGCGCTCCTTGTTGCAGGGGCCGTTGCCGTTGACGACCTGCCAGAACTCGTCCCAGTCGATGGCGCCGAAATCGTGCTGGCCCTTGGCCTCGTTCCACTTGAGTTCGGGGTCGGGCAGCGTCACGCCCAGCACTTCGGCCTGCGGCACGGTGGCGTCGACGAACTTCTGGCGCAATGCGTCGTTGCTGATGCGCTTGATGCCCCAGCGCATGCCCTGCACGCTGTTGGGGCTGTTGTCGTCGGGCGGGCCGAACATGGCCAGGCACTTCCACCACCAGCGGTTCACGGCGTCCTGCACCATGGCCTTCTGTTCGGCCGTGCCCTGCATCATGGTCAGCAGTGATTCGTAGCCTTGGCGCTGGTGAAAGCTCTCTTCCTTGCAGACGCGGATCATGGCGCGGGCATAGGGCCCGTAGCTGCAGCGGCACAGGGGGATCTGGTTCATGATCGCCGCGCCGTCCACCAGCCAGCCGATCACGCCCACGTCGGCCCAAGTAAGGGTGGGGTAGTTGAAGATGGAGCTGTACTTGGCCTTGCCGCTGTGCAGCGCGTCGAACATCTGGTCGCGGCTGGTGCCCAGCGTTTCTGCCGCGCTGTAGAGGTACAGGCCATGGCCTCCTTCATCCTGCACCTTGGCCAGCAGGATGGCCTTGCGCTTGAGGCTGGGCGCGCGGCTGATCCAGTTGCCTTCGGGCAGCATGCCCACGATCTCGCTGTGCGCGTGCTGGCTGATCTGGCGCACCAGCGTCTTGCGGTAGGCCTCGGGCATCCAGTCGCGCGGCTCGATCTTGCCGTCGGCGTCGATGACGGTGTCGAAGTGTGTCTGCAGGGCAGGGTCGGCCGCCGTCGGCACGGCCTGCGGGCCAGGGGCGGTGCCATCGGGCACGTTGAATGATTGGGTGTACACGCGGGTCTCCTCGTCGGGCGGGGCTGTCGTTGGTCGCAGTTTATCAAGTTAGCCGACCGGTCGGTCGGTTAATTTTGGTCACCAATTGCAGAGCCGCTGAGCGGCCTTGTTTTGTAGTATTAAAGATCTAATATTTATGAGGTTGCCATGCTCAAAACCCGCTTCGCCGTCCTGTCCCTGCCCTTGCTACTTGCCGCCTGTGGGGGAGGAGGAGGGGGTGGCGGTGGTGACGATGGGGCCGCACCGCCGCCGTCCCAGACGTCTGTGCCGGTGGAGCCTTGCCCGGTTGGCGACTTGACCACTACCGCCGCGCCGGCCATCAATGCCTTGCGATCCGTGGCGCAAGTCTGTGGCGCCGCCAATTTTTCCGCCGTTGGGGTTTTGAGCTGGGACGCGCGTCTGGCCGAGGCAGCGCGCGCGCACTCGACCGACATGGCGGTGAACAACTTCTTCTCGCACACCGGCAGCAACGGGGCGACCCTGGGTGGTCGGGTGACGGCCGCTGGCTACGCTTGGACCGTTGTGGCCGAAAACCTCACGGCCGGTCCTGGGGACTTGTCCGCCGCGCTCAATGGCTGGATGAACAGCCCCGGCCACTGCCAGAACCTCATGCTGGCCACGGTCACGCAGGTGGGGTTGGCGTGTGTTCGTCGCCAGGGCAGCGACCAGACGCCCTACTGGACGATGGTGCTGGCTCGGCCCTGAGACGGGCCAGCCTCAGCTCGCCGAGGCCTCGACGGCTTGGCCCTGCCCGCGGCCACGGCCCAGCACGTCCACGAGCACCGGCAGGGCGGCCTTCAGTCCGGCCGCCAGCGTGTGCGGCGGATTGATCACGAACACGCCGCTCGCCGTGAGGCCGGGGCGCTCGTCCAACTCCAGCGGTGGATGACCGATCGCCAAGGTGGCGTGAAGCCAGGAGCGCCCCGCGCGCTGGGCGTGGCCGCGCAGCTTGCGCGGCAAGTCGTGCGCTTCGGTGCGCGGAATCACCGGGTACCAAACGACATAGGTGCCGGTGGCGAATCGTTGGAGAGCGTCTTGTATGCAGGCACTTACTCTGCCGTAATCGCTCTTGATCTCATAGCTTGGGTCGACCAGCACCAGGGCGCGGCGTGAGCCTTGGGCGTCTGCGGGCGGGGGTAGCAGGGGTTTGAGCCCTTCGAAGCCGTCTTCGCGCTTGACCACCACCGTTCGGCCTGCGTCGAGTTGGCCGATGTTCGCCGAGAGGGTCTTGCCGTCGGTGGGGTGCAGCTCGAACAGCTTGAGCCGGTCGCGCGACTCGGCGCGCATGAGGCGCTGCACCACAAATGGCGAACCCGGGTAGACACGCAGCGCGCCAGAGGGGTTGAAGCCCGCCACCATGTCCAGGTAGTCGTCGATCAGTGGCGTCGTCTCCACGGCGGGCGCGCCCGACGCAGGCCGGCAGGCGGCAAACAGCTTCATCACGCCGTCCACGGCTTCGCCGCCCTTGTCGGCGAATTCGCCGTCCAGCCGGTACAGGCCCGCCCCCGCGTGCGTGTCGATCAGCGTGATCGACGGCTCCTTGAGCTGCAGGTGGCGCAGGGTGGCGATCAGCACGAGGTGCTTGAGCACGTCCGCGTGGTTGCCGGCGTGGAAAGCGTGGCGGTAGGAGAACATGGGCCGGCGATGGTAGCGCCGGATTTGCCCGCCCGGCGCCGATTTCGTACAATCGCGGGCTTCGCAGCGTTTTCTGCTGGCCCCGCGGCGAAGTTCAAACCACCACCTAAGAGGGTTCCACCAGAGAACCACCGACCGTGGAAAAGGGCCGCCAAACCCTCGCTATCAGGTTCAACATGACCAAAACGTTCAGCGCCAAACCCGCTGACGTGAAGCACGAGTGGTTTGTGATTGACGCGACCGACAAGGTCCTCGGACGAGTTGCCAGTGAAGTGGCTCTCCGACTGCGCGGCAAGCACAAGGCCATCTACACGCCTCACGTCGACACGGGTGACTACATCGTCATCATCAACGCAGCCAAGCTGCGCGTGACCGGCACCAAGTCCACCGACAAGATGTACTACCGCCACTCGGGCTTCCCGGGCGGTATCTACTCGACCAACTTCCGCGACATGCAGGCCAAGCACCCCGGCCGCGCGCTCGAGAAGGCCGTCAAGGGCATGCTGCCCAAGGGTCCTCTGGGCTACGCCATGATCAAGAAGCTCAAGGTCTACGGCGGCGCGGAGCACCCGCACACCGCCCAACAGCCGCAAACGCTGGACATCTAAGGAGCCCTGAATGATTGGTGAATGGAACAACGGCACCGGCCGTCGCAAATCCAGCGTCGCCCGCGTGTTCCTCAAGAAGGGCAGCGGCAAGATCACGGTGAACGGCAAGGACATCGCCGCCTACTTTGGCCGCGAGACCTCGATCATGATCGCCAAGCAGCCCCTGCTGCTGACCGACAACGCCGAGACCTTCGACGTTCAGGTCAACGTGCACGGTGGCGGCGAGTCGGGCCAGGCCGGCGCAGTGCGCCACGGCATCACCCGCGCGCTGATCGACTACGACGCGAGCCTCAAGCCCCAGCTGTCGCAAGCCGGCTTCGTCACGCGCGACGCCCGCGAAGTCGAACGCAAGAAGGTCGGTCTGCGCTCTGCGCGGCGCCGCAAGCAGTTCAGCAAGCGCTGATCGCCTCGCGAACGACCCCCAGAAACCGCCTTCAAGTCCGCTTGGGGCGGTTTCTGCTTTCTGGGCCTCGTTTTCTTTTGCTTGCAGTTTGAAAGGTTTGCATGCGATTGCGCTTCGGACGTCGACGCTGGAAGGCTGGGGCCCCGCGTATGTCGGTGCGCAGCGCGCTGCCCTGGCCGCTGCGCTGGCTCGGGGCAGCGGTCATGCTGGGTCTGTGTGGCGCGCTGGCGCTGTGGGCCTTCGAGTTCGGCAAGGACATCGCGGGCCTGGACCGCAATGCGCGCGAGGAACTCGAGCGTTTGCGCGCCGAGGTGGTCACCTTGCGTGCCGATCTCGCAGCCCTCAGTTCGGAGGACCACACCGCCCAAAGCCGGCTCACGACCGAGCGCTCGTTGCAGGAGCAACTGCGCATGCAGATCCGCCAGTTGGAGGCGGACAATCAGGCGCTGCGCAATGACCTCGGCTTCTTCGAGCGGCTCATTCCCGCGGGCGGCGATGCACTCGCCATTCGCGGGCTGCAAGCGGAACGCCTGTCGGCCACACAGTGGCGTTGGCAGGTTCTGATGATCCAGGCGGCGCGCAACGCGCCAGACTTCAAGGGTGCGCTGGAGATCAGTTTCACCGGCACGCTGGCCGGCAAACCCTGGTCGGCGAAGCACGCGCCGGCACCCCAGCCGGTGCTCGTCAAAGGCTATCTTCGGCAGGAAGGCGTGGTTGATCTGCCTGCCCAGGCCGTTGTAAAAACCGTCACCGCCAAGCTGCTCCAGGGCAGTGCGGTGCGGTCCGTTCAGACCTTCGATCCCTGATCGAGGGTCGTCGACAGGAGATTCGCATGTTCGCCAGCAAGGCCAAGCAGCCCCCGATCAAGAGCCTGATCGCCCAAGGCACCCGAATCCAGGGGGACCTGCTGTTCGCCGAAGGGCTTCGCATCGACGGCGAGGTCGTGGGCAACGTGCGGGCGGTGGACGGGGCCAGCCTGCTCATCGTGAGCGAGGTGGCGTCGGTCCAGGGTTCCATCGAGGCGGACCACGTGATCATCAACGGCCGCGTCAAGGGCCCGGTGATGGCCCGCAAGCTGCTGGAGCTGCAGCCCAAGGCGGACATCAAGGGCGACGTGTCCTACTGCGCGATCGAGATGCATCAGGGCGCTACCGTCGAGGGGCAGTTGCGCCCCATGGCGAGTGACGGCGCTGAGGAAAAGCCCACACTGAAACTGGCGGCAAACGACCGCTGAACGGCATACCCGAGCGCTGTACCGTACCATTCGTGGTATTGCGGGCTTGCCGCCCGTCCCTACGAGAGGAATCCCCATGAGTGCCGTGGCCGAAAACATCCAGACCGACATGCCCGCGCCGCTGGTCTTCACCGACAGCGCCGCCGCCAAGGTGGCCGAACTGGTGGCTGAAGAGGGCAACCCCGATCTGAAGCTGCGCGTCTTCGTTCAAGGCGGTGGCTGCTCGGGCTTCCAGTACGGCTTTACCTTCGACGAGGTCGTCAATGAGGACGACACGGCAATGAGCAAGAACGGGGTCACCCTGCTGATCGACGCCATGAGCTACCAATACCTGGTGGGCGCCGAGATCGACTACAAGGAAGACCTGCAGGGCGCCCAGTTCGTGATCAAGAACCCCAACGCCACCACCACCTGCGGTTGCGGGTCGAGCTTCAGTACCTGAGGCCAGATCGCCGGACAAGACAAAGGGAGCCATCGGCTCCCTTTTCTATTTGCGGCGGGTGCGATGCCCGCCGGCTCAGTCGGCGCTGGCCAGCGCCTGCTGCAGGCGTCCGGCGGCGGCGAGTTCCTGCCGCTGAATCTGCGCAACCTGATTGAACGCGCCGCGCAGATTCTCGGGCAGCTTGATGGCCTCGCTCTGGCGGGCGATCACCAGCGGGTCGCGGTGCACGCCGTTGTCGCGGAGTTCGAAATGCAGGTGCGGGCCGGTGGACATGCCGGTGGACCCGACGTTGCCGATGAACTCGCCCTGGTTCACGCGCTGGCCGGTGCGCACGCCGATACGGCTGAGGTGCGCGAAGACCGTCGTCTGGTTGTTGCGGTGGCGCACATAGATGACGTTGCCGTAGCCGCGCTGCACGCCGGCGAATTCGATCACGCCGTCGGCCACGGTGCGCACCGGCGTGCCGGTGGGGGCGGCATAGTCCACGCCCAGGTGCGCGCGCTGGCGGCCCAGCACTGGATGGAAGCGCATGCCGTAGCCGCTGCTGACGCGCGAGAACTCCAGCGGCGAGGACAGGAAGTAGCGGCGCTTGCTGTCCCCGTTGAAGGCGTAGTAGCCGCCCTTGACGCCGGGCGCCTCGAACCACACCGCTTCGTGCGGGCGGCCGTTGTTGACGAACTGGGCCGACAGGATGCGGCCGGTCTTCATCGGCTCACCCTCGGCGCTGAGGATCTCGTAGACGACCTGGAAGCGGTCGCCCTTGCGCAGGTCACGGCGGAAGTCGATGTCGCTCGCGAACATTTCAGCGAGCTGCACCGCCACGGCGTCGGGGATGCCGGCCGCGTCGGTGGAGGCGAACAGGGAGCTCTGGATGTCGCCGCTGGCCAGGCGCGAACTGGACTGCAGGGCGCCGGGCTCAAGCCGGGCGTTCAGGCCATTGGCGTCGCGTTCCACCACCAGGCGCAGGAAACCGCGCTCGCTCTTTGGGTCCGGCCACCGGGCGGTCAGACGCTGCAGCGTCTGTTGCGGGGTGGATTCGGCGTGCACCAGGCGGCTCTGGCGCGAGGCGAGCAGTTGGCGCGCCACGGGGTTGCGGGCCAGAAAGGCCTGGGCTTCGCTGTCGTTCACGCCCAGGCGCTGCAGCAACGACTGGGGGGTGTCGTCGGCGCGCGTGGTGTCGCTGCGGTAGAGCGTCCAGGGCTGGGCGCTGGCAAGCACAGGACGGGCTTCGGGCGGCAGGTCGGCGCTGGCGGGAATGGCGGCGTACAGGGGGGTGGCGAGCACCGGGAGGGCTTCGACCACCTCACGCACCGGCAGGTCGGCGGCGTCGGGCGCCAGGGGGGCGATGCCGAATGCGGTAACGCCGGTACCCAGGAGGAGGACGCCGATACCACCCATGATGCGGCGCGGGTGGCGGGAAAGGGATTCAGCGGTCTGTTGGCCCAGTTGGGCCACGGCGTGCAGGGTCTGGCGTATCAAGATCGGTCATCCATGAAAGGGCCGGTGAGGGCAGCGGAGCCACACACCGGCATCCAGGGAGTGAGCGGGCAGCGACGCGAGAGTTCACGCCACGGGCCGGCTTTACGTTGGTCCGAACGCTTGTGCAAAAAGCACGCCAACTAAAATCCGGCGACAACCGGCAAGTGTAGCGAGCTGGCGACGCGCTCCCATCGGAACAAACACGTATGAATAACGGCTTATCTATTTCAACCTTGTCGGAAAGTCAGGTCAGCGGCGCTGAGGCCCTGACAGACGGCGTGCGCCACGCCTTGGCGGTCACCCGGCGAGGCTGCGAAGAATTGATCCCCGAGGCGGACTGGGCGCAAAAATTGTCACGCTCGGAGCGCACGGGAACACCGCTGCGCATCAAGCTGGGGCTGGACCCGACGGCGCCGGACATCCACATCGGCCACACCGTGGTGCTGAACAAGATGCGCCAGCTCCAGGACCTGGGGCATACAGTCATTTTTCTTATCGGCGACTTCACCAGCCTGATCGGTGACCCCTCGGGCCGCAACAGCACACGCCCCCCGCTCACGCCTGAGCAGATCAAGGCCAACGCCGAGACCTACTACAAGCAGGCCAGCCTCGTGCTCGATCCGTTGAAGACCGAGATTCGCTACAACAGCGAATGGAGCCTGCCGCTGGGGTCGATGGGCATGATCCAGCTCGCGGCCAAGTACACGGTGGCGCGCATGATGGAGCGCAACGACTTCCACCAGCGCTTCACGGCCGGCACGCCGATCAGCGTGCACGAGTTCCTGTACCCGCTGATGCAGGGCTACGACTCGGTGGCGCTCAAGAGCGACCTGGAGCTCGGCGGCACCGACCAGAAGTTCAACCTGCTGATGGGCCGCCACCTGCAGGCCGAGTACGGACAGGAGCCACAGTGCATCCTGACCATGCCGCTGCTGGAAGGCCTGGACGGCGTGGACAAGATGTCCAAGTCGAAGAACAACTACATCGGCATCACCGAGGACGCCAACAGCATGTTCGCCAAGGTGCTGAGCATCTCCGACACGCTGATGTGGCGCTGGTACACGCTGCTGTCTTTCCAGTCGATGGAGGCCATCGAGGCGCTGAAGCGCGAAGTGGCCGCCGGGCGCAACCCGAAGGACGCGAAGGTGATGCTGGCCAAGGAGATCACCACGCGCTTCCACAGCGCGGCGGCGGCCGACGCCGCCGAGCAGGACTTCATCAACCGCTCCAAGGGCGGCGTGCCGGACGAGATCCCCAAGGTGGCGCTGTCGGGCGCGCCGCTGGGCATCGCCGCGCTCCTCAAATCGGCGGGCCTGGCGCCGTCGAGCAGCGAGGCCAACCGCCTCATCGACGGCGGCGGGGTGCGCGTGGATGGCGCGGTGGTGAGCGACAAGGGCCTGAAGCTGGCCGCCGGCACCTACGTGGTGCAGGTCGGCAAGCGCAAGTTCGCGCGCGTGGCGTTGGGCTGAAACCGAAACGCCGGCTCAGCGGGCCCCAGCTTGCTCCAGCATGGCGACCATGGCGGCGTAGCCGCGCGAGCGGGCCAGCGCCAGGGGCGTGCGACCACTGCGGTCGGCCAACTGCAGGTTGGCGCCGGCCTCGATCAGGGCCTTGAGCGTGGCCTGGTGCCTCGGCCCGCCGTCGCCGAGCACGATGGACTCGATGACGGCTGTCCAGTGCAGGTTGTTGACGTGATCCAGCGGTGCGCCGGCCGCGATGAGCTGCTTCACCACGCCCTCATGCCCCAGATGCGCCGCCGCGATCAGCGCGGTGCCGTCGTAGCGGCTGGTCACCAGCTTCGCGCTCGCGCCGTTGGCGAGCAGGATCCGCAGCGTGGCCTCGTCGTCGGCCACCGAGGCGATGGTGACGGCGTCGTAGCGGCCATGCTCCAGCGTGGCGTGGTTCGCACCGGCCTTCAACAGGGCCTGTACTGCCTCGCGCTGGCGCGCGAAGGTGGCCACGTGCAGCGGCGTGCGGCCGGCGCCGTCGGTGGCGTCGATGGCCGCGCCCGATTGCAGCAAGCGGGCGATGGTGGCCACATCGCCGCGCTGCGCCGCGGCGTGCAGGCCCTGGTAGGCCGCGACCTCGCCGGGCGAAGGCGGCACCTGGGCCCGCGCGGCACCGGCGAACGCGGTGGCCAGCGCCAGCAAGAGCAGCGCGCGGCGTTTCATTGCAAGGCCGCCTTCACCTGTTCCAGCGCGGCCATGGCGCACTGCTCGTCAAGGTGGCCGCCGGGCGCGCCGCCCACGCCCACCGCGCCGATCACCTCGTTGCCCGCGCGCACCGGCACGCCGCCGCCGAGCAGCAGGTAGCCGGGGATGTCCTTCAGGTTGGCGGCGGCGGGGTTCTTCTGCGAGGCCTCCATCATGGCCAGGGTGGTGTTGCGAGCCGAGGCCGAGGTGTAGGCTTTGAGGCGGCTGGCCTCCAGGGTGTGCGGGCCGGCATTGTCGGCGCGCTGCATGGCGCGCACGTGGCCGGCGCGGTCCACCACGGTGGCGGTCACGTTGTAGCCACCGGCGCTGCAGGCGGCCACGGTGGCGGCGGCGATCTGGTTGGCCAGCGCCAGCGAAACGTTGCGTTCGCTGAGGACAGCGCCGCTGCCCGGAGTCTGTGCCTGGGCGAGGGCGCCGGCGCCGATGAGTGCGAGGGCCAGGGTGGCGCGGATGGGGGTGTTCATGAAGCGGGTCTCCGTGGGGGCGTTGCGGTTCGATCAACCGTGTCCGCACTGTAGGAATCGCGCCCAGCACGCGCCATTCGCGCGGCTACGCGCGGGACTCCGTAGAACTACGCGGTGCCCGGTTCGTTCACCAGCGCGGCGTAGCCGCGCACGAGCTGGGCGAGCGAGTCCGCCCCCAGCTTCTCGAACACGTGGGCGCGGTGCGTTTCCACGGTTCGCGGCGACAGGTCGAGCGCGCGCGCGATGGCCTTGTTGCTCAGGCCCTCGATGATCCGCGCCAGCACCTCGCGCTCGCGCGGCGAGAGCTGCTGCAGCCGCTCGCGCGCGGCGCGGTCGGTCTGCGTACGCTGGCGCAGGTGCACGTGCTGGCGCACGGCCTGCTGCAAGGCCTCGATCAGGGCCTCGTCGTCCACCGGCTTTTCCAGGAACTCGGCCGCCCCGGCCTTGAAGGCGCGGCGGCACATGTCCACCGTGCCGTGGCCGGTGAGCATGATCACCGGCTGGTCCACGCTCTCGGCCACCAGGGTGTCGAGCACGCTCAGGCCGCTGATGCCGGGCATGCGCACGTCAAGGACGATGGCGCCGATGCCCTCGCGCTCGAAGCCCGCGAGGAAGGCGCGCGGGTCGGCCCAGGTCACCACGCGCAGGCCCACGGTGCCGATCAGCAGGGCCAGGCTCTCGCGCACGGCCTCGTCGTCGTCGATAAGGTGCACGGTGGGGGAGAGGGCGTCGCTGGTGGTGCTCATGTGTCGCTGTCACGCGGCAGGTTCAGCGAGAACAGTGCGCCACCGCCGGGCGCGGCACCCGCGCCGAGCCGCCCGCCCTGCGCCTGCGCGAGCGATTCGCTCAGCGTAAGACCCAGGCCGAGGCCGCCCTCGCGCGTGCTGAAAAAAGGTTCGAACAGGCGCGGCAGTACTTCGGGTGGCAGGCCCGGGCCGGTGTCGGCCACGTCGAGCACGGCGCGTTCGCCCTCGCGGCGCACGGACAGGCGCAGTTCACGCGGACCATTGGCCTGGCGGTCCATGGCCTGCAGCGCGTTGGCGATCAGGTTGTGAACGATCTGATCGATCGCGACCGGATCGGCGCGCACCACCACCGGATCGCTCGAGAGCCAGCGCACGGCCACGCCGCGCCGGTCGATTTCGGGCTGCAGCAGGTGCAGGGCCTCGCGCACGCAGGCGCCGAGGTCGAGCGCCTGGCTCGCCGCCGCGCCGGCTGGAGGTTCGAGGCCGCGCCGCAGACGCGCCAGCACCTCGGCCGCGCGGCGCGCCTGCGCGCTGGCGCGGCCCATGGCCTCGCGCGCGGTGTCCAGCGCGGGTGGCTCATCGGCCAGCAGGCGCTGCGCGGCCTGTGTGCTGGCCAGCACGGCGGTCAGTGGCTGGTTCAGCTCGTGTGCCAGGCCAGCCGCGAACTCGCCCATGGCGTTGAGCCGGCCGAGCTGGCCAAGGCGCAGCAGGGCCTCGGCGCGCTGGCGTGCCTCGCGCAGGCGCAGCGCGTGCGCCAGCAAGGCCAGGCCGGCCAGCACGGCCAGCACCCACGTGGCCATGCCCAGCCAGGGCAGTTCGCCCCAGCCGACCCAGCGCGTGGCCACCACGTGAAAGGGCTGGCTTTCGGCGGCCACCACCTTGTCGAAGTCGAAGCGCCAGCCGCGATCGAGCGGGCGGCCCGCCTGTAGTGGGAGCGACTGCCCGTTCCACTGCAAGGCCACGCGCACCGGGCTGCTCGCGCGGTCCATGGGCCAGTCGGCTTCAGGCACGAGACCATCGAGCGCGATCACCAGCGCGTAGGCACCGTCGCCCGCGCCCAGCACCAGTGTGTAGCGGCCGCTGGCCAGATCCCCTTCGGCCATGGCCGCGCGGCCACTGGCGCCACTGGCTCGTGAGGCCGCCTCGGCGCGCGACAGCGCGGCATCGGCCCAGGCGCCACCCGGGGCGCGCGCCAGCACGCTCAACAGGCGCGGGTGGATGGCGCTCAAACGCGGCAGCGCCTCGCTGCGTTCGGGCTCAAGCAGGGCCAGGGTCGAGAGCACCGCGTCGTGCTGCACCACCTGCTGGCTCAGCAGCCGGTGCACGATGCGCGCGTCGGTCTCGAAGGCGGCACGCTGCGCTTCCAGGCCGCGCTGCGCGATGAGCCACGCCCCCAGCAGCGACAGGACCAGGCCTGCCGCGATCCAGCCCAAGCGGGACGTCCACGCGGATTGCATGGCGGCGATTCTGCAACGTCTGATGAACCATGGTTCAGCGGCCCTGCGCCACAATCCCGCGCGTGACCACCCCGCTGCTCGACCGACTCACGCCGCGCCGCCTGCTTCAGGCCTCGATCGCGGTGGCCTTGCTCACCATCGGCCTGAAGACCGCGGCCTGGTGGCTCACCGGCTCGGTCGGCTTGCTGTCCGACGCGCTGGAGGCGCTGGTCAACCTCGCGGGCGCCAGCTTCGGCCTGCTCATGGTCACCATCGCCGCGCGCCCGGCCGACCACGACCACCCCTACGGTCACCACAAGGCCGAGTACTTCTCCTCGGGTTTCGAGGGCGTGCTCATCGTGGTGGCGGCCGTGGCCATCATCTGGGCCGCCGTCGCCCGGCTACTGGAGCCCCAGCCGCTGCAGCAACTCGACCTGGGCCTGCTGCTCACCCTGCTGAGCACCGCGCTCAACGCGGCCCTGGCCACGGTGATGCTGCGCGCCTCGCGCCGGCACCGGTCGGTCGCGCTGGAAGGCGACGCGCGCCACCTCTTCACCGACGTCTGGACTTCGGTCGGTGTGGTCGTGGGCATTGCGATCGTGGGGTTCACGGGATGGCTGTGGCTCGATCCGGTGGTCGCCATCCTGGTGGCATTGAACATCCTGCGTGAGGGTGTTCGCCTGGTCTGGCGTGCCTCTCAGGGTCTCATGGACGAGGCGCTCGACCCCGATCTGCAGGCCACCATCGAACGCACGCTGGCGGGCTTCGCCTCCGCCCGGTTCGACCACATCAGCACGCGCAAGGCCGGCCAACGCCGCTTCGTGGACCTGCACATGCACCTGCCCGCCACTTGGCCGCTGGGCCGCGCCGCCGCGCTGCGCGCCGAGGTGGAGCAGGCGTTGATGCAGGCTGTGCCTGGTCTGCGCGCCAGCATCCAGCTGCTGCCGACCAATGTGGAGGCGCTGGCTGTCGAACAAGATGAAAAGGACCCGATGTGATTGCCCTGCTGCAACGCGTGAGTGAGGCCCGTGTCAATATCGAGGGACAGACCGTCGGCGCCATCGGCCCCGGCCTGCTGGTGCTGGTGTGCGCCGAGCCCGCCGACACCGAGGCCCTGGGCCTGAAGCTGCTCAACAAGGTCTTGAAGCTGCGCATCTTTGCCGACGACGCGGGCAAGATGAACCGCAGCGTGCAGGACGTGGGTGGCGGCCTGCTCATCGTCAGCCAGTTCACCCTGGCGGCCGACACCACGGGCGGCAACCGCCCAGGTTTCACCAACGCCGCACCGCCCACGCTCGGTGAATCGCTCTACGATGCCTTCGTGGCCGCCGCGCGCGCCGCGCACCCCCAGGTGGCCACCGGCCGCTTCGGCGCCGACATGCAGGTGCACCTGGTGAACGACGGGCCGGTGACGATTCCGATGCGCTTGACGGCCTGACGCGCCGGCGCGACATCAGCAGGAACGCATGACGACCCCACCGACGACCCCGACTCCCGAGCCCGAAGCCCGCGCCCACCTCGTCACGGGTGCCTTGCAGGCCGCGCTGGCCTACACCCTGTACGTGACCTCCCGCCAAGGTGCCTGGCCCGCCACCGAGGCCGCGGTCTTCGTGCCGCTGTTCCTTCTCATGGCGCTTGCGCCGCTGGGCTTTTACCTCGCCAGCGCGGCTCCGCTGCGCCGCCGCGTGGCCATTGCATTGGGCGTGAGCGCCGTTGCCCTGGCCATTGGCGCGTACCACGGGCTCACCGTGAGCGGGCTGGCGGCCAGCGGGCCCACGCCCGGGCCCTTCCGCGAGGACGACTACCTCATGCCCACCTTCGTGCTGGGCCTGGCGCTGATGATTGCCGTGCCCGCCGCCGCCGTGGCGCGCGAGGGACGTGTGCGCTACGAGGCCTGGTTCGACGCGCTGCTGCACAACACCCTGCTGCTCGCGCAGGGCGCGCTCCTCACCGGGCTGTTCTGGCTGGTGATGTTCAGCGCAGCGGCGCTGTTCAAGCTCGTGCGCCTGCCCTTTCTGGGCGAACTCATCGAGCGCGGCGAGTTCTGGATTCCCGCCACCGCGCTGGTGTTCTCCTACGGCGTGTCGCTCGCGGTCACGCAGCGAGCGTTGGCGCGCTTCCTGTTCGACCGGCTCACTCAGCTCTGCGGCTGGATCTACCCGCTGGCGGGCGCGCTGGGCGTGGCCTTCGTGGCGAGCTGGCTGTTCCAGGGCATCGAGCCCCTGTTGCAGACGCGGCGCGCGGCCTTCCTGCTGCTGTGGTTCGCGGTGCTCAGCGTGTTGCTGGTCAACGCCAGCTCGCGCGGCGGGCTCGATGAACCACGCTACCCGCGCTGGCTGCGCCGCGCCCTGTCCACAGGCCTGCTGGTGCTGCTGCCCATGGTGGCGGTGGCGCTCTACGCGCTGGGTCTGCGCATCAACCAGTACGGCTGGACGGTCGATCGCCTCTGGGGCCTGTTCGTGGCGATCGTGATCGCCGTGTTTGCGCTGGGCTACGCGCTCAACGCGCTGGCCGAATGGGCCGGCCGTGCCGAGCGCTGTCTGGTGCCTGTCACCAACGCGGTGGCGGCCGGTGTGGCCGTGGTGGGCATTCTGTCGTTGCTGAGCGGCGCGATCGACCCGCGCCGCGTGAGCGTGAACGACCAGGTGCGGCGGCTGATGAGCGACAGTGGCGATGAGCAGGACCTCATCCGCTACCTCGCACGCGAAGGCGGCGTGTTCGGCCGTCGCGCGCTGCAGGCCCTGGCGTCCGACGACCCCGTGTTCGGCGGCGTGCCCGCCGCGCGCCAGGCGCTGGCGCGTGACGCGCTGAGCGACGCCGACACGCGCCGCGAGCGCCAGTCGGCCATGCTTCGCGGGCTGCCCGTGTTCCCGGCGGGCGCCGTGGCGCCGCCCGCCCTGCTGGAGGCCCTCGCGCGCGAGGGCGGTGTGGGCTCCTGCGAGTCCAGCACCTGCCTCATCTGGCGCCTGCCGCCCGAGGTGCTGGGTGCCGATGCCTACGCGGTGTTGTCGCGCCAGGAGAAGGGTGCCCGTGGGAATGGCGGCTCGCGCATCTGGCGCGCCGACGAACGCGGCGAATGGGCGGTGCGGGGCACCCTGCCCGGCCAGGGGCTGGACGCGCGCTGCCAATCTCAACCGGGCGCCGCCGCCCTGTTCGACGCCGTGCGCGAGGGCCGCGTCGACGCGGTGCCGCCGCCGCAGCGCGACCTGTCCGCCGGCGGCCTGCGTTTCCCGGTTCAGCGCTGGGGCCGCGCCGACGGCTGCGACTGAGCGCCGCTCAGACCTTGCGCGCGTGGCGCGATCGGGCGTACGGATCGGGCTCGCCCAGCGCAGCCAGGATCTGGCGCTCGCGCGCTTCCATGGCCTCGGCGTCGGCTTCGCTGGTCTCGTGGTCCCAGCCCTGGGCGTGCAGGGCGCCGTGCACCAGCAGGTGCGCGTAGTGCGCGGCCAGGGGCTTCTTCATCTTCTTCGCCTCGGCCGCCACCACGGGCGCGCACAACACCAGGTCGGCCATCACCAGGGGCTCGGTGGCGTAGTCGAAGGTGAGCACGTTGGTGGCGTAGTCGCGGGCCCGGTAGTCGCGGTTGAGGGCCTGGCCTTCTTCCGCATCGACGATGCGCACCGTGAGTTCGGCCTCGCGGTCGAGCGCGTGGCGCAGGCAGCGCGCCACGAAGGACCGCGGCAGCGCGGCGCGATGCTCGGCCACGCCGTCGAAGCGCGCGAACTGCAGCGAGAGCGTGAGCGCGGGCAGGGCCATCAGTTCGCCGCCTTGCCGGCGCTGAGGGACTGCAGCGACTTGCAACTGGCCAGCAGCACCCGCTCCTGCGCCGTGTGGTCGGCCGCCATGAAACTCAGGAAACCTTCGTCGCCCTTGGTGTTCCAGCGCAGGCTGTGCTGCTCGTCCAGCGCGACGTAGCGCACGCCCGAGGCACTGGGCCGGCTCTTGAGCAGCGCGGTGCGTCCCTGGTGGTGCAGGGCGGCGAAGCTGTCGCCGTGGCCGAACTCGAGGTAGGCCACCTCGATTTCGGCGCCGCCCTCGCAGCGGTAGCGCACCGTTTCGCTGCTGTAGCCAGGGCCCTGGATGGCGCCCTGGGTGCCGCGCGCCGCCGGTGGCTGGTGCAGCGCGCAGCCGGCCGCCAGCAGGGCGGCGGCGAGCGGGGTGGCGATGGCGATCGAACGCATGGCGGGTCCTCCCTCAGGTGTTGCGGCGGCGGCGGGCCGGTTCGGCTTCTTCTGCCGACGGGCTGCGCGCCTCGTAGGCATCGACGATGCGCGCCACCAGCGGGTGGCGCACCACGTCGGCGCTGGTCAGGCGCGTGAAACCGATGCCATCGACGCGCTTCAACACGCGCTCGGCGTCGATCAGGCCGCTGAGCTGCGTGCGCGGCAGGTCGATCTGGCTCACGTCGCCCGTGACCACGGCCTTGCTGCCGAAGCCGATGCGCGTGAGGAACATCTTCATCTGCTCGGGCGTGGTGTTCTGCGCTTCGTCCAGGATGACGAAGGCGTGGTTGAGCGTGCGCCCGCGCATGAAGGCCAGCGGCGCGATCTCGATCTGCTGGCGTTCGAAGGCCTTCTGCACCTTGTCGAAGCCCATCAGGTCGTACAGCGCGTCGTACAGCGGGCGCAGGTACGGGTCCACCTTCTGGCCCAGGTCGCCGGGCAGGAAGCCCAGCTTCTCGCCCGCCTCCACCGCCGGGCGGGTGAGCACGATGCGCTGCACCGCGCTGCGCTCCAGCGCGTCCACCGCGCAGGCCACGGCCAGGTAGGTCTTGCCGGTGCCGGCCGGGCCGATGCCGAAGGTGATGTCGTGCGCGGCCATGTTCTCCAGGTAGCGCGCCTGGTTGGGCGTGCGCCCGCGCACCTCGCCGCGGCGCGTCTGCATGGCCAGCGCGTCCTCGCCGGGGTTGTCCAGCGCGGTGTTGCCATTGAGCATGAGCTGCACCTGCTCGGGCGGGATCGGGCCGCGCGCCATCTCGTACAGGGCCTGAATCACCTCCATGGCGCGCTGCGCCTTGGCTTTGGGGCCTTCGACGCGGAATTGCTCGAAGCGGTGGGCCACCTTGACCTGCAGCGCGGACTCGATGGCGCGCAAGTGCGCATCGAGTGGCCCGCACAGGTGGGCCATGCGGGTGTTGTCCGGTGGGCTGAAGGTGTGTCTGAGAATCAAGCCGATAATCCCGCGAAGCGCCAAGAGGGACTCGAATGATAGGCAAGTTGACCGGCACCCTGCTGGAGAAGAACCCGCCCCAGATCCTGCTGGACTGCCACGGCGTGGGCTACGAGGTGGACGTGCCCATGAGCACCTTCTACCTCCTGCCCGCCAGCGGCGATAAGGTGTCGCTGCTCACCCACTTCGTCGTGCGCGAGGACGCGCAGATCCTCTACGGCTTCGCCACCACGGCCGAGCGCGACGCCTTCCGGCAACTCATCAAGATCAGCGGCGTGGGTCCGCGCACCGCGCTGTCGGTGCTGTCGGGCCTGTCGGTGACCGACCTGGCCCAGGCCGTGAGCACGCAGGAGACCGGGCGCATCGTCAAGGTGCCGGGCATCGGCAAGAAAACGGCCGAGCGCCTGCTGCTCGAACTCAAGGGCAAGCTCGGCGTCGACCTGGGCCTGCCGGCGGGGGCCACGCGCAGCGACGCGCAGACCGACATCCAGCAGGCGCTCATGGCGCTGGGCTACAACGAAAAGGACGCCAGCGCCGCGCTGAAGGCGCTGCCGGCGGACGTGGGCGTCACCGATGGCATCAAGCTGGCGCTGAAGGCGCTGGCCAAGTAAATGAGCATCCAGACCGACGACTTCGCCCCCGCGCCACGCGTGATCTCGCCGATGGCGACCTCGCCCAAGGAGGAGGCGATCGAGCGCGCGCTGCGGCCCAAGCTGCTCGACGAGTACGTGGGCCAGATGAAGGTGCGCGAGCAGCTCGAGATTTTCATCGGCGCCGCCAAGAAACGCGCCGAGGCGCTGGACCATGTGCTGCTGTTCGGCCCGCCCGGCCTGGGCAAGACCACGCTGTCGCACATCATCGCGCAGGAATTGGGTGTGAACCTGCGCCAGACCAGTGGCCCCGTGCTCGAAAAACCCAAGGACCTGGCCGCGCTGCTGACCAACCTCGAGCCCAACGACGTGCTCTTCATCGACGAGATCCACCGCCTCTCGCCGGTGGTGGAGGAGATCCTCTACCCCGCGCTGGAGGACTACCAGATCGACATCATGATCGGCGAGGGCCCGGCCGCGCGCAGCATCAAGCTCGACCTGCAGCCTTTCACCCTGGTGGGCGCCACCACGCGCGCGGGCATGCTCACCAACCCGCTGCGCGACCGCTTCGGCATCGTGGCGCGGCTGGAGTTCTATTCCGCCGAGGAGCTCGCGCGCATCGTGCGGCGCAGCGCGGGCCTGCTCAACGCGCCCATCGACGAGGACGGCGCCTTCGAGATAGCGCGCCGCTCGCGCGGCACGCCGCGCATCGCCAACCGCCTGCTGCGCCGTGTGCGCGACTACGCCGACGTGAAGGGCAGTGGCCGCATCAGCAAGGACATCGCCGAGCGTGCGCTGGCCATGCTCGACGTGGACCCGCAGGGCTTCGACCTGATGGACCGCAAGCTGCTGGAGGCCGTGATCCACCGCTTCGACGGCGGGCCGGTGGGCCTGGACAACATCGCCGCCAGCATCGGCGAGGAGCGCGACACCATCGAGGACGTGATCGAGCCCTATCTCATCCAGCAGGGCTACCTGCAGCGCACGCCGCGCGGGCGCACCGCCACGCTGGCGGCCTACCGCCACCTGGGCGTGAACCCGCCCCGCACCGAGGGTGGCCTGTTCGGCGCCGCTGACTGAAGCCGCTTCAGCCGCCATGAGCAGCCCGCCGACCGCCGCCCCACCCGACACCGCCGCGCTGGTCAGTGCCACCGAGGCCCTGTACCGCGCGGCGCTGGGCGCGGGCCGCACGGCCCACTACCTGCCGGTGTTCGCGCGGTTCGACGAGCGCGGCATGTCAGGGACGTCGTGGAACCACGCAGCGGCCTGGCTCAACCTGAACTGGCTGCTGTACCGGCGCCTGTGGCGCCAGGCCCTGTTGTATGCCGTGGCGCTGGCCGCTGCGCTGGGCCTGTGGTGGTGGGCGGGCGGCGTGATGGCTGCCTGGCCGGCCGGCGTGCGTTGGGGCCTGCTCGCCTTGATTGGCGTGCTGGCGGTGGTTGTGCCGGGCTGGTGGGGCAGCGCCTGGTTGCACGCCGACGTGCGACGCCGCATGACGGACGCCGTGCGGCGCGCGCGCACCGTGCAGGAGGCCTGCGGCCTGCTGCAGCGCGTCGGGCCGCTGCGCTGGGTCTGGGTGCTGGCGCTGTTGGTGCAGGTGGGGTTGTTGTTCGCGCTGGGTGTGCGCACGGGCGCATCCCCGACCACCGCGGTCCCCGGACCGGCGCAGGTGGAGCGGACCATGGCCGAGGCGGCTGCGCCAGCCCCCGTGCCAGCGCCGGAGCCCGTCCCGGCGTCACCGTCCGCTTCGCCGGCGTCCGACGAGGTCGTCGCGGCGCCCGCGCCCTCCCTGGTCTCCGCGTCGTCCAGCGGCGCGTCGGTGGCGGGCACCGTCACCGCGGAAGCCCCACCACCCAAGCCCAAGGCAACCACGCCGGCACCGACACCGGCACCGGCACCGGCACCGATCCTCGCGCCCGCCACCCGGCCGAGCGCTTCGCCTGCCCAGGCGTCCGCCACCAGCACCGACGCACCGCGCCCGCGCTGGCAGGGCCATGGGGTCAACGTGGGCATCTTTGCCGACCCTGCCAACGCCGAGCGCGCGGCGGCCCGACTGCGTCAGGCGGGGCTGCCGGTGCGCACCGACCCCGTGGAGTCGGCGCGGGGTCCGCTCACGCGTGTGCGCGTCGGCCCATTCGACACCCACGATCAGGCCGAGGCCGCCGCCGAGACGGTGCGCAACGTGGGCCTGGAGGCCCGCGTGTTCGGGCCCTGAACGGCGAGGCCCCAAGGCGGATCGGCCCGCTCGGGGGCAGCGACCGGAGCAGCGTGGGCCGTGGCGGCCCGCTTCAGTCCACCGCGCCGCGCGCGTCCACGCGCAGCACCCGCTCCACACGACCCGTCAACAGCCCACCGCGCACGCCGATCATCGCGTCGTGCAGGTTCACCGTGGGATCGCAGTGGCCCGGCACCAGCCACACCGTCTCGCCCAGCGCGGGCAGGGCGGCGCCGCGCAGCACGCCGTGCTCGTCGCCGCCGTTGGCGAAGTCCAGACCCTCGGGCAGCCACACGCGCGGCAGACCGCTGTCGATGGCATGGCTCTTGTGGCCGGCGTCGATCACGGCGCGCCCCTCGGGGCGGCTCATCACCTGCGCCTTGACGAAGAGGGCGTGCTCGAAGGCGGGCGAATCACCGTCGGCGGTGTTGGCGGCATAGTCGGCGTCCATGAACAGGTAGGAGCCCGCCTGCAGCTCGCCCCACTGGCCGCTGGCCACCTCGTGCACGAAGGTGCCGGTGCCCGCGCCGGTGACCAGCGGCACCACCAGGCCCGCACCCTCGATGAGCGCGCGCGTGCGCGCCACGGCCTCGGCGGAGCGCGCCACGGTGGCGGCGCGCTCGTGGGGCGTGCGCTGGTGCTGGGCCGCGCCGTGGTAGGCCTGAAGGCCCGCCAGGCGCAGCGGGGCGTGCGCCGCCACGGCCCGCGCCAGGGCCAGCGCCGGCTCGCCCGGCGCCGCGCCGCAGCGGCCATGGCCCACGTCGATCTCCACGAACACGTCCATCGCGCCTGGCGCTCGCACGCCGGCCCCCGCCAGGGCTTGTGCGAGTCGCTCAATGCCCAGCGCGCTGTCCACGGCGATGGCGAAGCGGGTGCCGCCCGCGCGCACGGCGCGCGCCAGCCGCGCCAGCTTGGCCGGGTCCACCACTTCGTTGCTCACGTAGACGTCCGTCACGCCCGCCGCGGCGAGCGCCAGCGCCTCACCGATCTTCTGGACACACACGCCCACCGCGCCGTGGGCCATCTGCAGCTTCGCCAGCTCGGCGCACTTGTGCATCTTGGCGTGCGGGCGCAGGCGCAGTCCGCGCGCCCGGCACCAGTCGGCCATGCGGTGCAGGTTGCGGTCCATGGCGTCCAGGTCGATCACCAGCGCGGGTGTGTCGATGGCGGCCACGCCCTGGCCGACCAGGCCCGCGAAGCGCTCAGGCGTTGCGCTCATCGAGCACCCCTTCGTTGTCGGGCACCTGCAGGTGGCTCACGTCGCCCCAACCCACCAGGGCCAGGCCTTCGGGGGACCACAGCAGGCGGTTGACGGCGCAGTTGGCCAATTGCCAGCTGCGCGGCGCCTGCAGCTCCAGCCGGGTGGCCGCACGGTACAGCACGTCCAGCACGCCGCCGTGCGCCACCAGCAGGATCTGCTCGCCCGGGTGGCGCGCGGCCAGGTCCAGCGCGGTGCCGACCACGCGCTCGCGCAGTTGCAGCAGGGTCTCGCCGCCGGGCGGCGCGAAGTCGGGCATGCGCTTGCGCCAGGCCAGCGTTTCGGTGGGGTAGCGCAGTTCCAGCTCGTCCCAGGTGTGGCCTTCGAAGCGGCCGAAGCTGCGCTCGCGCAGGCCGATGTGCGCGTGCACCGGCAGCTCGCGCGTATTGGCCACGCCCTGGGCGGTGATCCGCGCGCGCTTGAGGTCGCTGCTGTAGATGGCGGCGATGGGCTCGTCGCGCAGGGCGTGCGCCAGCCGTTCGGCCTGCCAGCGGCCGTGGTCGTTGAGGTCGATGTCGGTGTGGCCCTGGATGCGCGTGTCGCGGTTCCAGGCGGTCTCACCGTGGCGCACGGCCAGTATGCGGGTGACTTGCAAGCGTATTCCCGGAGAGAGGGGCGGTCGGGATGAAATGTACCGGCCCTTGCGACACAATGCCGCGCATGGCCACGCCCGATGGCGACTTCTCTTCGCTGTTCAACTTCCTGCCGATCGGCGCTTACCGCAGCGCCCCCGATGGCCGGATGATCCGGGCCAATGAGGCGCTGGTGCGCTTCAACGGCTATGAGCGCGAGGCCGAACTCATCGGCGGCGTGGGCAACATCGCCACCGAGTGGTATGTCGACTACCGGCGCCGCGACGACTTTCGCCATCTGCTCGAGCGCGACGGCCACGTGCGGGGGTTCGTGTCCGAGGTGTACCGCCACAAGACGCGCGAGCGAGCCTGGATCAGCGAGAACGCGCACATCGTGCGCGACGCCGATGGTCGGGTGCTGTTCTACGAAGGCACGGTGGAGGACATCACCGAGCGCGTGGAGCAGCAGCGCGACATCCGCGAGCAGCAGGACCGCATGCAGGCCCTGGCCGACCAGATCCCCGGCATGGTGTTTTCGCTGGTCGTGCACCACGACGGCACGCGCCGCTACCGCTACGTGAGCTCGGGAGCGCGCGAGTTGCTGGGCGTGTCGCCGGACGTCTTCCTGCAGGACCCGACCGTGATCGCTCGCCTGTTGCACCCCGACGAACGCCCGCGCCTGCAGGCCGAAACGCAGGCCCTGTTGGCCGGCAAGGCCGTGCTCTCGGGCGAGTTCCGCATCGTGACGCCGGACGGCCAGCAGAAATGGGTGCACAACCGCTCTTGCGAGGCGTACCGCGACAAGGAAGGCATTCACCGCGTGGGCGTGCTGCTCGACATCACCGAACCCAAGCGCATGGAAGAGGCCCTGCACCGCAGCGAGGCGCTGTGGAAGATGGCGCTGGAAAGCGCGGGCGACGGCGTGTGGGACTGGAACCTGGCGACGGGCGAGGAGTATCTGTCCGACAGCCTGCTCACGATGTACGGTTACACGCGCGACGACGTGCAGGGGGTGGCCGCCGACCTCGACGAGCGCACGCACCCCGACGATCTGGCCGGCATGGTGGCCGCGCGCCAGGCGCATTTCGAGGGACGCACGCCCGTCTACCGCAACGAGCACCGCATCCGCACCCGCGATGGGCGCTGGATCTGGGTGCTCACGCGCGGTGCCGCGGTCCAGCGCGACGCCCAGGGCCGCCCGCTGCGCCTGGTGGGCACGCACACCGACATCACCGAAATCAAGCAGGCCGAGGAGCAGCAGCGGCAGTTCGAGGCGCAGCTGCGCGAGCGCCAGAAGATGGAAGCCATCGGTACCCTGGCCGGTGGCGTCGCGCACGACTTCAACAACCTGCTGGCCGCCATCCTGGGCAACCTGGTGCTGGCGCGCGAGGATGTGGGTCCCGAGCACCCCGCGCAGGAAAGCCTGATCGAGATCAATCGCGCGGCGATCCGCGCGCGCCAGCTCGTGCAGCAGATCCTCACCTTCAGTCGGCGCGATGCCCAGACCATGGAGCGGCGCCTGCTGCTGCCACTGATGGAAGAGGCCCTGCGCCTGATGCGCACCCTGCTGCCGGCGGGTGTGCGGCTCAACCTGCGCCTGGACGCGTCGCCGCTGCCCGTGATGGCCGACGGCACGCAACTGCAGCAGGTTCTGATGAACCTGTGCACCAACGCCTGGCAGGCCTTTGACGGCCGCGCCGGCGAGATCACCGTGGCGCTGCACGAAGCGCCTCTCGACGCCGCGAAGGCGCTGCAACTCGGTGGCCTGAGCCCCGGGGCTTACGCCTGCCTGAGCGTGGCCGACAACGGGCCGGGCATGGACGCGGAAACGCAGCGGCGCGTGTTCGAGCCCTTTTTCACCACCAAGGCCCCCGGGGTCGGCACGGGCCTGGGGCTGGCCGTGGTGCACGGCATCGTCAAGGCGCACAAAGGCGCCATCGCGCTGGACAGCGCGCCGGGGCGGGGCACGCGATTCGACGTGTACCTTCCGCTGGCGCCCGATGGCGCGTCGGTGGACGAGCCCGAGGCCGCCCCCGAGGCGGCGGCGCTGCCCGCGCTCGACGGGCGGCACCTGGTGTACGTGGACGACTACGAGGCGCTGGTGTTCCTGGTGCGGCGTTTGCTGACCAAGCGCGGGGCGCGCGTCACCACCTTCGAATCGGGCCAGGCCGCGATCGACTGGCTGACCGAACACGGCGACGAACCGATCGACCTGCTGGTGACCGATCAGAACATGCCGGGGCTGTCGGGGCTTGAGGTGGCGCGCGCCGCGCTGGCCCGGCGCCCGGCGCTGCCGGTGGCCATCGTCTCCGGCCACGTGAACGAGGCGCTGATGGCCGAGGCCGCGACCCTGGGTGTGCGGGAGGTGCTGCCCAAGCAGGACAACATGGACGCGCTGGGCCAGGCCATCGGCGCGCTGCTGGAATCCTCGGACCGCGGGCGTTTGACCGCCTGAACGGTCTGCGCCGGGGCACGCGCCTCAGCGCGGCACTTCGATGTTGACCTGCCGCACGCCCGTGGGCGGCGCGGGGAAGCCCTGCAGCGCCGCGTCGAGCATGGCGGTCCACAGCGCCGGCGTGCTGTTCCAGCGGCCGTCGTGCGCGGCGCGCGTCTCGTACACCACACGCCCGCTCGCGGCGTCGCGGATCACCAGCGACACCGAGCGCTGGTAGTAGGGCGTTTCGAAACGCGGCGCCATCATGGGGAAGAACACCACCTGGCCGGAGCCGGTGACGACGTAGTCGCGCCCGGGCATGGCGAAGGGGTAGCCACCGTACGGCCCCCAGCCCCAGGTGTCCCATGGGTCTTCCCAGGGCGCACGCGGCAGGCGCACATTGCTGGCGCCCACCTGCACGGCCCAAGGGGCCGACACGTTGGCGGCGGCGCGCGTCCAGCCCAACTTCGCGAGCGCGGCCTCCGCGTAGCGCTCCAGCTCATCTTGCCCGCGCCCGGCGCGTTGCTCCTGTTGCTGCGAGGGCAGACGCTCGAACCGGTAGACCTGCGGCGGGGCGGGCACCGCCGCGTTGGCCGCGCGATCCTGCCAGCGCGGGAAGCTCTCCACCTGGTTGTCGACCAGGATGACGGACGCGCAGCCCGACAGCAGCAGCGCGGTCAAGGCGGGGATGAGAAAGCGGATCGAGGGCATGGACGTCTCCTGCGTTGAGGCCCCTCGTGGCTGGCGCTCAGCTGGCTTCGGTGGTGGCGATGGGTATGACCGCGCGGGCCTGCGCCGGGTTCCCCGCCACGAACGGCTCGGGGGACTGCGCCGGCAGCGCTTCGTCGTCGAAGGCCTTGTCGCCGTTGTCGTCCGGCACGCCACTCGCCCGCAGGGTTTCAAAAGGAAACAGTGCGCGGTCCATCAGGTGGCTGGGCACCACGTTCTGCAATGCGCTGGCCATGTTCTCCACGCGCCCGGGGTACTTCTTCTCCCACTCGCGCAACAGGTTGCCCACCTGCTTGCGCTGCAGGTTCTCCTGGCTGCCGCACAGGGTGCAGGGAATGATGGGGAATTGCCGGATATCGGCCCAGCGGGTGAGGTCCTTCTCGGGCACGTAGGCCAGGGGACGGATCACCACATGTTTGCCGTCGTCGCTCACCAGCTTGGCCGGCATGCCCTTGAGTTTGGCGCCGAAGAACATGTTGAGCAGCAGGGTCTGCAGCATGTCGTCGCGGTGGTGGCCGAGCGCGATCTTGGTGGCGCCGAGTTCGTCGGCCACGCGGTAGAGGATGCCGCGGCGCAGCCGGCTGCACAGGCTGCACAGCGTCTTGCCCTCGGGGATGACGCGCTTGACGATGGAGTACGTGTCCTGGTTCTCGATGTGGAACTTCACGCCGAGCTTGCCCAGGTACTCGGGCAGCACGTGCTCGGGAAAGCCCGGCTGCTTCTGGTCGAGGTTGACCGCGATCAGCTCGAAGTTCACCGGCGCGCGCTGCTGCAGCTTCATGAGGATGTCGAGCAGGCCGTAGCTGTCCTTGCCGCCCGACACACAGACCATCACGCGGTCGCCTTCCTCGATCATGTTGTAGTCGACGATCGCGCGCCCGACCTCACGGCACAGGCGCTTTTCGAGCTTGTGGTTTTCCAGATCCATGTTCATTGCGATTCCTTTACAGGCGCCAGCCCGCACAACCCAGAGATGCCACGGAACCGGCTTTGCCGGGCCGTTGGCATCGCCCCCTTGAGGGGGTGGCGCGCAGCGCCGCGGGGGTGTTCATTCCTACCATTGCCCGCTTTCCATGCGGATCGCGACCTCGCAGTCCTCGAAGATCTCCAGCTTGGCGATCTTCACGCGCACGCCGATCACGCCGGGCAACTGCATGAGCCGGCGGGTGAGTTTGCCGATCAGGCTCTCCAGCAGGTTCACGTGCTCGGCGGTGCACTCGTCGATGATGATCTGGCGCACCTTGCGGTAGTCGAGCACGTGGGTGATGTCGTCGTCCTTGGGCAGCAGGGGCTGCGTGCCCTGGTTGAGTTCGGCGTCGACGCGGATGGGCTGCGGCGCCTGCTTCTCGCGGTCGAGGATGCCCAGGTTGGCGTCGAAGCGCAGCCCGCTGAGGGTGAGGATCTGGGTGGCGGCGGTCGTGGGGATCATGCGGTCCTCACATGAGGGAAAAGTCGCGCTCGAAGCGCATCAGGTGCTGGCCACCGTCCACCAGCAGCGTGGTGCCGGTGATGGAGCCGTTGTCCAGCGCGAAGGCCACGGCGGCGGCCACGTCGGCCGGGGTGGACGAGCGGCCCAGTGGCGACTGCTGGTGCAGTTGCTGGAACTTTTCATCCGTGAGCAGGTGGCTGGTGAGCGTGAGCCCGGGCGCCACGCCCACCACCCGCACGCGCGGGGCCAGGGCCAGCGCCAGCATGGTGTTGGCCGCTTCCAGCGCCGCCTTGGACAGGGTGTAGCTGAAGAAGTCGGGGTTCATGCTCCACAGCTTCTGGTCGAGCAGGTTCACCACCGCGCCGCGCGCGTCGCGCTCGGCCAGGTGTGCGTGCAGGGCCTGGGCCAGCAGCACGGGCGCGCCGGTGTTGGCGCGCAGGTGGGCTTCCATGGTGGCGAAGTCGAAGCTGCCGGCGCTGTCGTGTTCGAAGGTGGAGGCGCTGTTGACCACCGCGTCCACCGCGCCGAAGCGCGCCGCCACGGCGGGCAGCAGGGCGCGCACGCTGGCCTCGTCGGACAGGTCGGCAAAGAAGGTGTGGGCGCTGCCGACTCGCCCGCTGGCCGCCTCGCAGTCGTCGGCGGTCTGGCGCGCTTCGTCCAGCGAATGGCGGTGGTGCACCGCCACGTTCCAGCCGGCCCGCGCCAGGGTGATGGCGATCTCCCGGCCCAGGCGCCGGCCAGCGCCGGTGACCAGCGCGGTGCGGGGCGTTTGAGGGGAGGGCATGGGTGACAATCGGCGCGTGAACGCCCCATTCGTGAACCAGCCCGGGAGTGTAGCCAGCCCCCTGACGGCCCGCATCCTGGCGGCCATCGACGCGGCGGGCGGCCACCTGTCCTTCGAGCGCTTCATGCGCATGGCGCTGTACGAGCCGGGGTTCGGCTACTACGCCTCTGGCACGCCCAAGTTCGGGCACTTCCCCTCGCAGGGCAGCGATTTCGTCACCGCGCCCGAGCTCACGCCATTGTTTGCCCGCGCGCTGGCCCGCCAGGTGGCGCAGGCCCTGGCGGCCACGGGCACGCGGGAGGTCTGGGAATTCGGCGCCGGCAGCGGCGCGCTGGCGGCCGAGCTCATCGCCGCGCTCGACGCCGCCGGCCAACCCCTCGCGCGCTACACCATCGTCGATCTGTCCGGCGAACTGCGTGAACGCCAGCGCGAACGGCTGACCGCCTGTGGCGATCGTGTGCGCTGGGTCGAGGCCTTGCCCGAGCGCATCGAGGGCGTGCTGCTGGGCAATGAGGTCCTCGACGCCATGCCCGTGACGCCGCTGGCGCGCCGAGGTGGTGTGTGGCACGAACGCCTGGTCGCGCGGTCTGGCGAAGGCTTCACCTGGGCCGAGCGCCCCACGGGCCTGCGGCCGCCCGTGGACGTGCCCGGCGAGCACGACTACTGCACCGAGGTGCATCCGCAGGCCGAGGCCTTTGTGCGCACCGTCGCCGACCGGCTGGTGCGGGGCGTGGCCCTGCTCATCGACTATGGCTTTCCCGAGGCCGAGTACTACCACCCGCAGCGCCACATGGGCACGCTGGTGGCACACCGCGCGCATCAGGTGGACGACAACGTGCTGGAGCGCCCCGGCGAGAAGGACATCACCGCGCACGTGAACTTCACCGGCGTGGCGCTGGCGGCACAGGACGCGGGGCTGGACGTCATCGGCTACACCAGCCAGGGGCGCTTCCTCATCAACCTGGGCCTGGTCGAACTCTCTCAGGGCGCCGACCCGCGCGAGCGCTCGCGCATGCAGATGCTGGTGCACGAGCACGAGATGGGCGAGCTGTTCAAGGTCATCGCGCTGGCGCCGTCGGGCAGTTCCACCGGCTGGACGCCGATCGGCTTCGCGCATGGCGACCGCACCCACCGGCTCTGAGAGGGCCTGGACATGATCCGCTGGATGATCGTCATCTTCCTGGCCCTGCTGCTCATCAGCTGGGCCACGCCGCTGTTGCGCCGCCTGGGCCTGGGCCGCCTGCCGGGCGACTTCCACTTCCGCGCCTTCGGACGCGAGTGGTTCCTGCCGTTTGCCAGCACGGTGTTGCTGAGCTTCGTGGCCAGCCTGATCGGCTACCTGATCTGAGTCCCGGCCCCCGGCCTCCCTGCCGGCCGGGCTGCGGCGGGGCTTGCAATTCGGGCCGATGCCCAGCATCTGGGCGGCATGGACGCCACCACCCCTCTGCACGTCGTCTGCCCGCATTGCGGCACCACCAACCGGCTCGCGGCCGATGCCCTGGCTCGCGCGCCCGATTGCGGCCGCTGCCACCGTGCGCTGTTCACGGGTGTGCCCGTGGCGCTGGACGAGGCCGGGTTTCGCAAGACCATCGGCAAGTCGGATCTGCCGGTGCTGGTGGATTTCTGGGCGCCCTGGTGCGGCCCCTGCCGCGCGATGGCGCCGCAGTTCGAAGCGGCGGCGCGCGAACTCGAGCCGCATGTGCGGCTCGTGAAGCTCAACACCGAAGAGGCGCCTTCGCTGTCGGCGGCGATGAACATCCGCAGCATCCCCACGCTGGCCCTGTTTGCGGGTGGCCGGGAGATCGCCCGTCAGCCCGGCGCCATGGGCGCGGCGGACATCGTGCGTTGGGCGCGCGCCCACCTGCCGCGCTGAAGCCCGCTGGCGGCGCTCGGCCTATCATCCGTCGCCATGAGCGACACCCCTGCACCCACGGGCGGCCGCCTGCTGGCCGACATCGGCGGCACCAACGCCCGCTTCGCCTTCCAGGCCGCACCCGACGAGCCCTTGAGCGACATCCGTGTGCTGCCCGTGGCCGACTACCCCGGCGTGCAGGACGCGCTGCGCGATTACCTTGCGGGGCTGGCGCCGCGCACCGTGCGCGCGGCGGCCATCGCCATCGCCAACCCCGTCACGGGCGACGAGGTGCGCATGACCAACCACGACTGGGCGTTCTCGCAGCGCGCGCTGCGCGAGGCCATGGGCTGGCAGCGCCTGCGCGTGCTCAACGACTTCACCGCCTTGGCGCTCGCCTTGCCGGTGCTGCCGGCCAGCGATCTGCGGCAAGTGGGTGGCGGCCAGGCCGTGCCGCGCGCTGCGCGCGCTTTGTTGGGTGCTGGCACGGGCCTGGGCGTATCGGGCCTGTTGCCGTGCGGCGACGAGGGCTGGGCGCCGCTGCAGGGAGAGGGCGGTCACGTCACGCTGCCAGCGGCCACGCCGCGCGAGCGGCTGCTGATGGACGCGCTGGCGGCCCGATACGGCCGTGCCTCGGCCGAACGCGTGTGCTCCGGCGCGGGCCTGCTCGACAGCTTCCGCATCCTGTGCGAGGCCGATGGCGTCGCAGTGCATGGCATCGAGCGCGCGGCCGATGTGACCGAGGCCGCGCTGCAGCAGGGCCAGCCACAGGCGCTGGAAGCGCTGAATCTCTTCTGCGCGCTGCTTGGTTCGGTGGCGGGCAACCTGGCGCTCACGCTGGGCGCGCGTGGCGGCGTTTACCTCGGCGGTGGCATCGTGCCGCGTCTGGGTGCGTGGTTCGACAGCTCCCCGTTTCGCGAGCGCTTCGAGGACAAGGGCCGCTTCTGCGACTACCTGCGCGCCATTCCGGTGTGGGTGATCACCGCGCGCGAATCGCCTGCGCTGCTGGGCGCCGCGCGCGGCCTGGACGGCTTGGACTGAGCCGCCGCTTGCGCTAACCTGCTCCTTCGTTTGACGCGCCACCAGGAGATGCCATGACCACCCCGCTCAGAACCGTGCTCGTCTTCACCCCCGAGGACCAGGCCTGGCTGCGGCGCATGCAGTTGGTGGTGCCCGACTACTGGCGCGGCCACGGCGCCGCGCCAATCCCGGGCGACGTGTTCCGCGTCGGCGGGCGCCAGTTCACCATCCAGGGCCGGCTGTGGGAGCACGACCTGCAGGGCCCGGTGCTGCGCGTCTTCGTGGGCTCGGCGCACGCCGAGAGCGATTCGGTGTTTGCCGGCATGTGAGGCCGCTCACCGGAACACCCAGACGGTGACGGCCACGGCCAGGACCAGCCCGAGGGACTGCCAGCGGTAGTCGCGCCAGCCGCGGCTTGGCGTGGCCGCGTCGGCGCGGTGCCAGAGCAGACCTGCGTCGAGGGCACGCGCGGAGTGGTCGGCCTCGCTGTCCCTGGGCCCGCTCGCCATGGTGGTCGCCCACGCGACCGCGGCGCACAGCATTGCCGTCAGGCCGGCCACGATGGTGAAGTGTGGCAGGCCGTCGTCCATGCCCTGCCGAAGCGCCACGACCCGCCACACCAGGATCAGCGCCCCCCCAGCGTGGCCGACGAGCAGGGCCACGAGGGCCGCGCGGCCGTCCATGCGCCGCCAGAGCATGCCCAGCAGCAGCACCGCCACCACGGGCGGCACGGCGTAGGAAAACACCTGCTGGATGTAGTTGAAGAGGCCAGGGAAGTCGCGGATCGCCAGCGGCCACAGCGCGGCGATGACGACGAAGGCCGCCGTGGCGAGGCGGCCCGCCCGCACGATGCGCCGGGGCGACCAGCCGCGTTCCTCGGCGCGCACGAAGTCCACCATCACCAGCGTCGACGAGGCGTTCAGCGTGGAGTCGATGGTGGACATGATGGCCGCGATCAGGCCCGCCACCACCAGGCCCGCCAGGCCGGCAGGCAGGAAGCGGGCGATCTGCGCGGGAAAGACCTGGTCGCCCTGGGGCAGGTCGGGCAGCAGCGAGAAGGCGAAAGCCGCGGGGATCGCCATCAGGAACAGCGGCAGCAGCTTGAGCCCCGCCGCCAGCAGGGCGCCACCGCGCGCATGCTGCAGCGAGCGCGCGCCCAGCACGCGCTGCATGATGTACTGGTTGGCCCCCCAGTAGTAAAAGCCCAGCACCGGCAGGCCCAGGACCACGCCCAGCCAGGGCAGGTCCGGGTCGTCGAGCGGGCGCACCAGCGACAGGTGGTCGGCCGGCACCGAGGCGCTCGCCGCAGCCCAGGAAAAATTGAACTGCGCGAACACCTGGTAGCCGATGACGCCCGCGCCCGCCAGCAGCACCAGGGCCTGCAGCACGTCGGTGTACACCACCGCGCGCAGGCCACCCGCGGCGGTGTAGAGCCCGGCGAACGCGGCCAGCGCGATGCAGGCCGGCAGGAACGGCACGCCCGGCACGAGCACCTGCAGCACCAGCACGCCGGCGTAGACGCTGCCCGCGGTGTCCACGAAGATGGACAGGAAGATGGTGAGTGCCGATATGTAGCGGCACACGGTGGGGCCGTGGCGGGGGCCGAAGCGGCGCTCCAGGTACTGGGGGATGGTGGTCACGCGCGCGCGCAGGAACACCGGGATGGTGACCACGGCCATGAAGACCAGCACCAGCGCGGCCATCAGCTCATAGTGCGCCACGCTGATGCCGCTGCCGTAGGCCGCGCCCGCCACGCCGATGAGCGTGGTGGACGAGATGTTGGACGCGAACAGCGAGAGCCCCACGGTCACGACGCCCAGGCTGCGCCCGGCGAGGAACAGATCCTCGCCCGAGGTGCCGGCACCGCGCGCCGCCCAGGCGCCGATGAGCAGCACGGTCACGAGGTAGGCGGCGATCACCGCCCAGTCCCAGGCGCCGAACGAGGCCTGCAGCGTCATGCCGGGATCTCGCTCACGGGCTGCGGGGCCTCGTCCTCGGGACTTGCCTGCAACGCCTTGAAGGCCTCCAGCGTGTGCCGCGCCCATTGCACGGTGTCGTAGCGCTCCACGCTGCGCAGCATTCGCGCCATGCGCTCCTGCTGCTCCGGTGCCGGCATCTCCAGCGCGCGATCGATCGCCACGTCCATCTGGTGGTGCGAGTAGGGATTGGCCAGCAGCGCGCCATCCAGCTCCACCGCCGCGCCGGTGAACTCGGACAGCACCAGCACGCCGCCGAGGTTGCCAGCGTCCCCCTGCGCACCCAGCGCCGCCCCGTCGCGCGCCCGCGCCGCGACGTATTCCTTGGCCACCAGGTTCAGGCCATCCCGCAGCGGGGTGATCCAGCACACGTCCGCGCAGCGGTAGTAGGCCACCAGTTCCTCGAAGGGAATGGCGGTGGTGGACAGCCACAGCGGACGGTACGCCAGCGTGCTGTGGCGCGCGTTGATGCGACCGGCGATCTGCTCGATCTCGCGCTGCACGTTGCGGTAGACGCCCATGCCGGCCGCCGCCGCGACGGAGGTGACGAGCAGTTGCACGCGGCCCACCAGCGCGGGTTGGCGTTGCAGCAGACGTTCGTAGGCCAGCAGCATGTCGCGCGTGCCCTTGGTGTAGTCGGTGCGCCCGACCGACACGATGAGCTTGCGCTCGTCGGGCTCGCCCTTCTTCAGCTCCGCCAGGATGCGCGTCTCGCGCTCGCGCGTGAGATCGCTGTCGATCAGCGAGCGGATGTGCGAGACGTTGGTGCCGACCGGGCAGGCATCGACGTGAACGACGCGGCCCTCATGGCCGAGCTGGACCGGGTAGGAAGCCTGGGAGAGCGCCAGGCCATGGTGCGAGAGACTGGCCGGGGCCTTGGCCTCCTTGAGGATGGCCGTGCCCTTGAGGTTGCGCGCCGCCGCGGCGAAGCCCGCGGCGTAACGCGGGATGTGAAAGCCCACGAGGTCGCAGTCCAGCAGGCTGCCCAGGATCTCATCGCGCCAGGGCAGGATGCTGAAGATGCTGGACGAGGGAAAGGGCGTGTGGTGGAAGAAGGCGATCTTCACGTCCGGACGCAGCTCGCGCACGTAGCGCGGCGTCAGCCACAGGTTGTAGTCGTGAATCCAGATCACCGCGCCGGGCGCGGCCTGGGCCACTGCGGCCTCGGCGAACAGGCGGTTGACCTCTCGGAAGGTGGGCCAGTCCACCGCGTCGTAGTTGTAGCGCTCGGGGAAGGAGTGCAGGATGGGCCACAGCGCTTCCTTGGACGTGACGTGATAGAAGCTGCGCACCTGTTGCGCGGTCAGCGCCAGTCGCGAGACGCTGTAACTGCCGTAGGAGTCGGTGATGTTCACCACGCGCTCGAAGGGCTCCTTGCCGTCGCCCTTGCCCTTGCGGTCGGTCGAGCGCCCTTCCACTTGCTTCCAGGCCACCCAGGCGCCGTGCTCGACGGAGCCGAAGAAGCTCTTGAGGGTCGGCACGATGCCGTTGGGGCTGGCGTGCTCCCGGTAGACCACCTGGCCGTTTTCCACGTGCTCTTCGTAGGGCTGGCGGTGGTACACGATCACCAGGTCGGAGAGTGGGTGCTGTTTGTCCATGTCGTCGATCCTTTCGTTCTTCAGTCTCTGGCTTCGGTCGCGGCGCGGGTCGGCCGCGGCGCGAAGCCGTGGTGGCACACCGCATCGAGGATGCCGGCGGCGCCGGGGTGGGGGCTGCGGTAGGTGCGTGGCAAGGGCCTGGCGCGCAAGCGGCTCAGCAGCGCGGGTTCGGCGTTGCCCACCGCCACGCCGCGCAGGCCCGTTTCGAACAGCGACAGGTCGTTGAGGGTGTCGCCCGCGACCAGCACCTGGTCTGGCGCCAGGCGCAGGTGCGCGATGAGGTGGCGCAGCGTCGGGCCCTTGGAGACGCCGCGCGGCAACACGTCCAGGAAGGTGTCCGCCGACAACAGGCCGTCGTAGCCGGCGGCCCTGATCTTGCCGAGCGTGCCGGGCGACAGCCTTGCGGGCTCGTACCAGTAGCTCAGGCGGTGGCGAAACGGCGTGTCCTGCTCGCGCAGGCCCGGCTCGTTCGCCAGCAGGGCGCGCAGGGCCGCGCGCGCCTGCTCGTCGGAGGGCGCGCCACGCCGCCAGCGCGCGGCGATGTCGCGCTCCAGCTCAGGCAGCGGCTCGATGGCGGGCCCGCCCGCGATGGTGGTGCCCACGTCGCCGATCACGTAGTCCGGCCGGGGCAGGGGCACGCCCGCGACCTGCTGCGTGATCAGCTCGCGCACGAAGGGCAGGTCGCGTCCCGTCACGAAGATCAGGGTCAGGCGCGCCGGTTGCTGTTCGCGCACGGTGTGCAGCCAGCGGTACAGCGCCGCGCGCTCGGCCTCGTTGCCGCCGAGAAAGGTGCCGTCCAGATCGGTGGCGAGCACCAGCGGGCGCTCCAGGGCGAGGTGCGGGGCGAGGTGTGGAGCTGCTGGGGTGTCGGCCAGCGTGAACAGGCCGGCGGCGGTTCGGACAATCGCTTGGGTCATGGGCTGCAGGTTGCGGGTACGAATGCGCCAGCGCCCGGGCGCTGCAGCAAGGCAGGTCCGGGGGGCGACGTCGGGGGGCAGGCGAGCGCTGTCGAGCGCTCGTGTCACGAGGCGCTCAGGAGAGCGGAGGCTCGGATCGGCGGTTGGTGGCGTAACGCAGCACGGCGAAGTGCTCGCCGGGCAGGGGTGGCGTCAGCGTGCTGCTGCTGGCACGCACCATGCCCCGCGCGATCGCCCCGCCCAGGCGCGTGTTCATGCGCGCGCTGCACCGCGCCGGCGGACGCGGCGTGTCGATGTGCGGTGGGGGGAAGGGCGTGGCTTGCATGAGGGGGCGGGGACGCCGGTGCGCCGCCAGCGAATCACCGGGGGCCGGTGACGTGAAACAAGGGGTATCTTACCCGGGCCCGCTTTTTGCCCTGCGCTGGCGGGTCAGTCGGGCAGGTCACGCACCTCAGGGGGCTGCCTCGTTGCCATCGCCATCGTCCATGTCCCATTCGAAGGCGCAGCGCCGGCAGCACACCGGGACCAGGTGAGGGCGCTGTTCGCGGTCGCGCCGCGCGGGGCGTTCCGACAGGCGCAACTGGCCGTAGGCGTGGCAGCGCGGGCAATTGGCCTGGTTGGCCAGTTCCTCGGCATGCATCAGCAGGTAGACGTAGCGGTTGAGCGCCCAGAGCGTGACGCCGCCCGTGAGCACCACGAAGGCGGTGTTGAGCAGCTTTTCGCCCGCGCTCGCGCCGTTGAACGCCTCGAAGCTGGCGAGCATGGCCACAGCCGCCAGCACGGCCAGGGCCATGTGCGCATGGCTGGAGAGCAGTTCGCGCTCATACCACTTGCGAAAACCCAGGCGCCGGATGCCCTCGGCCAGCGGCGGGTTCAGTGGGTTGGATGAGGGCATGGCGGCCTCCGGCGGTGTGGGCAGCCATGGTGGCACTGTCAGGCTCGACGGCCAACGCCGTCTGGAAATCTTGCGTGCCCTACTCGGGCAATCGCACCGGGGCGGGCGCACGCCCTGCCTCGGCCTTGGCGTCAGCGCGTGGCTGCCGCGGCCGCCGCCTCGCGCAGGCTGGCCGCGTTGGCGGCCTCGGCGTCGGCGTGCACCGTGAGGTTGGGGTAGGGCAGGCGGATGCCGCGCTCGACGAAGGCGCCCTTGAGCCGGCGCAGGAACTCGCGCTTGATGCCCCACTGCTCGATGGGCAGCGTGCGGAAGCGGCAGCGGATCACCACCGAGGCGTTATCCCAGCGCTCCACGCCGGCCACCTCCAGGTCGGCCAGGATGCGCGGGCCGAAGGCCTCGTCGGCCCGCAGCTCGGCCGCCACGTCGCGGATCACCCCGACCACGGCGTCCACGTCCTCGTGCACCGAGACGGCGACGTCGCAGACCGCCTGGCTGAAGCCGCGCGTCATGTTGATGACGGTGGTGATGTGGCCGTTGGGCACGTAGTGCACGTTGCCGTCGTAGTCGCGCAGTTGCACGTAGCGCAGCGTCACCTCTTCCACCACGCCCGAGTGGCTGCCGAGCTGCACCACGTCGCCCTGGCGGATCTGGTTCTCCAGCAACAGGAAGAAGCCGGTGAAGTAGTCCTTCACCAGGCTCTGCGCGCCAAAGCCCACGGCCAGGCCGACGACACCGGCCGCGCCGAGGATGGGTGCGACCGACACGCCCAGTTCGCCCAGCACCAGCATGCCCGCGACCAGGCTGACGACGACCACCACCAGGTACCGAAACACGCGGCTGAGTGTCTCGGCGCGCTTGAAGGCCTCGCGGTCGTCGTCGAGCTGACCGGCCACGCGGTCGCGCAACAGCCGGATGGCGCGCTGGGCGATGCCCACCACCACCCAGGCCAGGACCAGGATGAGCACGATGCGAAGCCCGCTGGTGGCCAGGCTGCCCAGTCCCTGCCACCAGCCGGTGGCGACGTCGATGAGGTTCTCGTTCATGGTTCTTTCTCCGTTTCCTGTGTCGCTTGCAAGGCGCGCAGAAAGCGCTCGCGCCACCAGTGCACGTCTTGCGCGCGCAGTCGCGCCAGCAGGGCCTGGTGGCGTTGCTGGCGCTCGGCCAGGGGCATCTGCAACGCGCGCTGAATGGTTTCGGCCGTGCGCGCCGTGTCGTAGGGGTTGACCAGCAGGGCTTCTTTCATCTGCTCGGCGGCGCCCGCGAAGCGCGAGAGCACCAGCACCCCGGGGTCGTCCGGGTCCTGCGCGGCCACGTACTCCTTGGCCACCAGGTTCATGCCGTCGCGCAGCGGCGTGACCAGCGCCACGGCCGCCGCGCGGTACAGGGCTGGCAGGCGCTTGCGCGCCACGTTGCGGTGGATGTAGCGCAGCGGCATCCAGTCCAGTTCACCGTGCTCGCCGTTGATGGCGCCCGACAGGCTTTCCAGCTCGGCGCGCAGCGCGGCGTAGGCGTCCACCGATTCGCGGCTGGGCGAGGCGATCTGGATCAGCGTGGCGCTGCCCTGGTTCTCGGGGTAGTTCTGCAACAGGGTGCGAAAGGCCTTGAGCCGCTGCGGCAGGCCCTTGGAGTAGTCCATGCGCTCCACGCCCACCAGCAGGCGGCGGCGTGCGTAGTCGCTGCGCAACTGCGTGAGCATGTCGCGCGCGTCCTTGCCTTCGGCCAGGGCCTGGAATTCGTCCACGTCGATGCCGATGGGGAAGGCCTGCACCTGCAGGGTCTTGCCGAAGGCGCGCCAGCCGTGCTGCCCCACCCACTGCGCCTGCAGTTCGTCGCTGGCGTAGCGCTCGAAGTGCGTCACGTCGGCCTGGCTCTGGAAACCGACCAGGTCGTAGGCGAAGAGCGAGCGCATGAGCCAGTCGTGCTCGGGCAGCGCGGCCAGGATCAGCGGCGGCGGCAGCGGCACGTGCAGGAAGAAGCCGATGCGCTGTTCGCAGCCCATGGCGCGCAGCTCCGCCGCCAGGGGGATGAGGTGGTAGTCGTGCACCCAGACGATGTCGTCGGGCCGCAGCAGGGCCTTGAGCTTCTGGGCGAAGAGCTGATTCACGCGCCGGTAGCCCGCGATGCCGCCGCTGTCGAAGTCGGCCAGGTCGAGCCGATAGTGCAGCACCGGCCACAGCACGCCACTGCTGTAGTTAAGGTAATAGCTGTCGTGGTCCTCGCGGCTGAGGTCCAGGGTGACCAGTTGCACCGCGCCGGCCTGCTGCTGGGTCACTTCGCCCTGACCCGGCGTGCCGTCCTCCACGATGCGCCCGCTCCAGCCGAACCACATGCCGCCGCTGGCTTCCAGTGCCTGGCCCAGCGCCACGGCCAGGCCGCCCGCCGCGGTCTTGCGCGGGTCGGCGATGCGGTTGGAGACGACGACCAGGCGGCTCATACCACGGAGTCCCAGTGAGCCGACAGCCGAACGGCGGCGTTGATCAGGCCCACCATCGAATAGGTTTGCGGGAAGTTGCCCCACATCTCGCCGGTGGTGGCGTGCGTGTCCTCCGACAGCAGGCCCAGCGGGTTGCGCACGGCGAGCATGGCCTCGAAGACCTCGCGCGCTTCGCGCACGCGCCCGGTGCGCGCCAGCGCGTCGATGCGCCAGAAGGTGCAGATGTTGAAGGCCACTTCGGGCTTGCCGAAGTCGTCGGGGGCCTCGTAGCGGCGCATGTAGGGGCCGTCGCACAGGTGGGTTTCCAGCGCGTGCAGCGTGCTCATGAAGCGCGGGTCCTTCGGGTCGATGAAGCCGATCTCGGCCATGAGCAACACGCTGGCGTCCAGGTCGCGGCCACCGAAGCTCTCGGCGAAGGCCTGGCGCTCCTCGGACCAGGATTCCCGCAGGATGCGCTCGCGCATGGCGGCGGCGTGTTCGCCCCAGTAGGCAGCGCGCTCGGGCAGGTGCAGGGTGCGCGCGATCTTGGCCAGGCGGTCGCAGGCGGCCCAGCTCATCAGGGCGGAGGAGGTGTGCACGCGCATGCGGGTGCGCAGCTCCCACATGCCGGCGTCGGGCTGGTCGAAGACGCGCCGCGCTTCTTCGCCCATGGCTTCCAGCCGCTCGAACTCCGCCCGGCCGGGCCGGTGCAGCAGGCGGTGGTCGTGAAAGGCCTGTGAGGCGGCGAGAACGATGTTGCCGTACACGTCGTGCTGGAACTGTTCGTGCGCCTGGTTGCCCGCGCGCACCGGGCCCATGCCGCGGTAGCCCGGCAGGGAAGGAACGACGCGTTCCGGCAAATGGCGTTCCAGCCCCACGCCAAGCAGAGGTTGCAAATGCCCGCTGCCCGCACGCGCACTGCCGACCACGGCGTCCTGCAGCCAGCGCAGGTAGTCCTCCATGGTGCCGATCTCCGACAGGCTGTTGAGCGCGCGCACCACGAAGAAGGCGTCGCGCAGCCAGCAATAGCGGTAGTCCCAGTTGCGTTCGGTGTGCGCCGCTTCAGGGATGCTCGTGGTCATGGCGGCGACGATGGCGCCGGTGTCCTCGAACAGCGAGAGCTTGAGCGTGATGGCCGCTCGGATCACCGCGTCCTGCCATTCCAGCGGCAGCGCCAGGCGCTGGCTCCAGGTGCGCCAGTAGGCGCGTGTTTCCTGCTCGAAGTGGCGGGCCACGTCGCTCACGCTGCCGGCGATGGTCTCGTCGGGACCGAGCAGGAAGTTGTGCTCATGCACCAGCAGGAAGGGCTCGCCCGAGAGCACGTGGCTGATGGGCGCGTCGGTATAGAGGCGCAGCGTAAGGTGGTCGCCCACGTAGCGCACGTGGTTGCTGCCCGAGGTGATGGTCGGCGTTTGCGCGCCCCATTCGAAGCGCGGTGCCAGGTGCACGCGGATGCGCGGCGTGCCCTTGAGCGCGCGCACGCGCCGCGTGATCTGCATCGGCCGGAAGAAGCGCCCGCGCGAGGCGAAGCGCGGCGCGAAGTCGGTCACCTGCAGGCCCTGGCCGTGGCGGTCCCACAGTTCGGTCACCAGCACGGCGGTGTTGGGCTCGTAGCGCTGGCGCGTCTCGGCCAGATCCTCGAGTTCGATGGCCCAGGAGCCGCTGGCGCCATCGGCACCGCCCAGCAGGGCGCAGAACACCGGGTCGGCGTCGAAGCGCGGCATGCAGCTCCACACGATGCGCGCGCGCGAATCGATCAGCGCGCTGATGGTGCAGTTGCCGATCACACCCATGTGCAGCGAGGCCGGCTCGGGCGATGCGAATCCGCTGGCGGGGGTCATGGCTTCACCTCTTCGATTTGTTGTCTCAACCAGTCGCGCAAGACTTGCGGGCTGTCGCAGCGCAGGCGCGCGATGCTCGGCCCATTGCCCACTTTCACGCCCTCGCCGCCGTGCGATTGCACCACCGCGAAGCCATCCTCGTCCGTCACGTCGTCGCCCGCGAACACGGGCCGTCGGCCCACGAACGGCGGTTCGCGCATGAAGCAGTCGATGGCCGCGCCCTTGCTGGTGTGCGCGGCCTTCACCTCGACCACGGCCTTGCCGTGCAGCAGGCGCAGGCCGGGGTGCTCGGCCACAGCCTGCTCGAGCAGGTCCACGCAGGCCGGGCCCAGCTCGGGCGCCAGGCGGTAGTGCAGGGCCAGCGCGGTCTGCTTGACCTCCAGCAGCAGTGCCGGGTGGCGGGCGGCAAAGGGCTGCACCGCCATCACCACCGGGCCCAGGTCGGGCGTCACGGCGAGCCGGTCAACGCCATCGGCGCCCACGCGCAGCGCGCCGTGCTCGAAGGCGCCGGGCCAGTGCTGCACCGGCAGCCAGCGCTGCAGGTCGCCCCGCGCGCGGCCGGTGATCAGCGCGAGCGCACCCCCCAACCGCTCGTGCAGCGCATCGAGCAGGCTCGGCAAATCGGGAGGGATCCGCACCGCATCGGGTCGGCTGGCCAGTTCGGCCAGGGTGCCGTCGAAGTCCAGAAACAGTGCCGACCCGTGGGCCGACAGAGTGGGCAGCGTCGTCATCAGCCCGCGACCGTACCCCAGGCCGTGCCCGCAGGGCAAGTCGTGGCGGCTTTGTCCCAGCCGCCGGGTGAGGGACTGCGCTGTCGCTTGACGCGGGCGGCTTCAGTCGTTCCAGATGTCGCAGCGCAACAAATGCTTGAGGCGAGCGGTGTGTAGGCGCTCACCTATCTGCTCGCCCTGCGCGCCATCGGCCTGGGCCTCACGCACCGCGGCGGCGGAATCGAAGGTCATCAGGGCTTGCAGCGCGCGCTCCAGGCGCCGGGTGCTGCGCCGCACCGTCGCGCCCCCATCGGCGTCGCCCAGCGCTTCGCCGTCGATCAGCTGGAGCAGCTCGCGACAGCGCGCGGGCTTGCGCAGCGCGTCGCAGCGCTGCAGGCGCCGCAGCGCCTCGGCGGCATCGAGCGCCTCGGGCGCGGGCCAGTCGGCGCGCTCGCGCTGCGCGAGCAGGGCCAGTTCCTGCAGGGCATTGGGCACGCGCCAATGCGCGCCCAGGGCCTGCTGAGCCGCGCCGTCCAGTCCCGCCACAAGCCAGGCCCAGCGCACCGGCAGCGGCGCACCGGTGAACAGGGGATGGGCGTCGGTTTCGCCGGGCAGGCTGAGGGGCAGCGCATCGACCTGCGCGCGCACGGATGCTGGCAGCAAACGGGGCAGGGCGCCGCAGTCGCGCAGCGTCTCGACCATGCGGCCGGGCCGCGCTTCCATCAAGCCGCGCGAGAGCTCTTGCCACACGCGCTCCGGCACCAGGTGGTCGACCTCCCCGCGCTCGACCATGGCGCGCATCAGCGCCTCGGTTTCGGGCGCAATGCCGAAGCCCGGCCAGCGCGCACGAAAACGCGCCAGCCGCAGGATGCGCACCGGGTCCTCGGCGAAGGCCTCGGTGACGTGGCGCAGCGTGCGCGCGCGCAGGTCGGCCAGTCCGCCCCAGGGGTCGATCAGCGGGGCGCTTTCCGGGTGGGCGGCATCTTCGGCGGCCACCGCCATGGCGTTGATGGTGAGGTCGCGGCGCGCCAGGTCCTGCTCCAGCGTGACCTCGGGCGCGGCGTGGAAGGCGAAGCCGTGGTAGCCAGGTGCGGTCTTGCGCTCGGTGCGCGCCAGCGCGTGTTCCTCGCGTGTCTGCGGGTGCAGGAAGACGGGGAAGTCGCGCCCCACGGGCTCGTAGCCTTCGGCCGCCATGGCCTCGGGCGTGGCGCCGACGACGACCCAGTCGCGGTCGGCCTGTGCGGGGGCTGGCAAGCCCAGCTCACGCGCCATCAGGGCGTCGCGCACCGCGCCGCCCACCAGATAGATCTGCATGCAGCGAGTGTAGGTGGCAGGGGTGCGCCCCCCGCGCCGCGCGGGTGGCTGTTTCGTATCAGCGTGTCGCCGGGCGCAAGCGGTAGGGCTCGTCGAAGTCGATGAAATCGCGCTCCGCGAGCGCGTCGTCGATCCAGGCTTTCACGCCGGGCAGCGCGAGCACTCGATCGACATAGGCGCGCACGGGGGCGGACACGGGAAGCGCGTAGGTGCGGATGCGCGTGCACACCGGCGCGAAAAAGGCGTCGGCGATGGTGAACTGGCCGAACAGCAGACCGTCCGCGGGCTGCGCGGCGAGCAGCTCGCCCCACATGGACTCGAGGCGGGCCACGTCGGCCCGCAGGCCGGCCTGGTCGCGCCAGAGCAGGGCTCCCGTGTCGGGCAGCGAGGCCTCGATGTTCATGGGGCAGTGGTTGCGCAGCGCCGAAAAGCCGCTGTGCATCTCGGCGCAGACGCTGCGCGCGCGGGCGCGCTGGCGTGCATCGGCCGGCCAGAGCTGCTTGTCGGGGAAATGTTCGGCCAGGTACTCGGCAATGGCCAGGGAGTCCCAGACCGCGAAGCCATCGTCGACCAAGGCCGGCACCTTGCCGAGGGGGTTGACGGCTTTGGCGCGCTGCTTGAACACCGAGTCCGCTTCGAAGGAGTCGAAGCGGATCAGGACCTCTTCGAAGGGGATGCCGGCCTGGCGCATGAGCACCCAGGGGCGCATGGACCAGGACGAGTAATTCTTGTTGCCGATGAACAGTTGCAGGGGCATGGGAGGTCTCCGTGAGAAGACCGCATCCTAGGCCCGCGCGGTGCCGCGATCGATGCGAAAGAAAGGCCCGATGGATGCGGGCCTTTCATGAATGCTTTGGTCTGCGGATCGCTCAGGCGTATTTTTCGAGGATGCGCGTGGAGCGTTCCACGTCGCGCATGGCCGAACCTTCCACGGCGGATTCGGCCACGGCCTCCATCAGCGAGCAGGCCATCATGCGGTAGAAGGCCTTGTCCATGGCCTTGCGGGCGGCGGCCATCTGCTGGGCCACCTCCTCACAGGAGCGCTCGGTCTGCACCATGTCGATGAGCCCGCGGATCTGCCCCTCGATGCGCTTGAGGCGGTTGACCACGTCGCGCTGGCTCTCGTTGCGCGGCAGGCTGGCGTGGCGGGGAGTTTGCGAAAAGCCGTCGTACTGGGTCATGGTCCACCTATCAGTGAAAGGTACTCATTTCGGAGGCGCGAGTGTGCCCCGAAACACCACCCCCGTACGGTTCGGCGGGTGCGATCGTGATCAAGATCCGATCAACGTCGTGCCTGCTTCCGCAAATGCAGTAGCCGGGTGCGCGCATTGCGCTCGCCCAGGTACGCCGGCGCGATGGCGTGCACGCTGGACGGCGTGATGCCCAGGCTGTCCAGGCCGGGCAGCGCGCCGCTGGCCACGTTGGGCACCGACAGCGAGGCGACGTTGTCGCGGCTCATGAGCGGTTCGCCGGGTAGCAGCTCCAGCAAGGCGGCTTGCCAGCGACCCACCGACAGTGGCAGGCTGATCACCGGGCGCTCGGCGCCGCTGAGCCGGCCCGCCAGTTGAACCAACTCGCGCAGGCTGAGCACCTCGGGCCCCGCGCATTCGATGGTGCGGCCGATGCTGGCGCGCCCAAGCGCGTCGTCACCCAGGCAGACCGCGATCGCCTCGGCCACGTCTTCCACCCACACGGGTTGCAGGCGCGCGTCGGCGCCGGCCAGCGGCATGACGGGCGAGAACCGCTGCAGCCGCGCGAACAGGTTGAGGAAGTGGTCGCCCCGGCCGAAGATGACGCTGGGCCGCAGCAGGGTGAGCGACAGGCCCGTGGCGCGCAGCACCTCTTCGCCGCGCGCCTTGCTGCGCTGGTACATGGAGGGGGCGTCGGCGGACGCGCCCAGCGCGCTGACGTGCACCAGCCGGCAGGCCGCGTCGGCCAGGCAGGCCTCGGCGATGGACAGGGGCAGCTCCACGTGCACGCGCTCGAAAGCCTCTTCATTGCCGTGCAGGATGGCCACGAGGTTGACCACCGCGTCCTGCCCTTCCATGAGGCGCAGCAGTTGCCGTGGGTCGTGCACGTCGGCCTGCACCACGGTCACGCGCGGCAGGGGCAGCACGGCGTTGGCCTTGGCGATCTGGCGCGTGGGCACCGTGATGTGCCAGCCGCGCCGCTGGAGCTTTTCGCAGACGTGGCGGCCGACGAAGCCGGTGCCGCCGAGCACGAGAACCTTCTTCATGGCGCCTCCTGTTGCGTCTGGTTCAGGGCAGTTCGGTGTTCTCCGCCGGGGCTGCCCCGCTGCGCGGGCCCACGGTGCCCAGCCGCTGGCGCAGCGACTGCGGCGCGCCGCTCATGAGCGCCGCGTAGTTCACGGTGTTGGTCAGCACGCGCTGCACATAGTCGCGCGTTTCCTCGAAGGGGATGTTCTCGGCCCAGATTTCGCCGGGAAGTACGGGCCCGTTGCGCCAGGCTCGAGCGCGCGAAGGACCGGCGTTGTACGCCGCAGCGGCCAGCGGCAGGGAGCCCTCGAAGTCGTCGAGCGCGAACTTGAGGTAGGCGGTGCCGATCTGGATGTTGGTGTCGCGCTCGTTGATGTGGTGCGGGCGGAAGTCGCTCAGTCCGATCTTGCGCGCCGTCCAGCGCGCGGTCGCGGGCATCACCTGCATGAGGCCGGAGGCGCCCACCTGCGAGCGCGCCTCCACCACGAAGCGGCTTTCCTGGCGGATGAGGCCGTAGACGTAAGCCGGGTCGAGGCCGATGTCGCGCGTGCGCGCCACCACCTGCTCGCGATGCGGCGTGGGGAAGCGCTGCTGCATGTCGATGGCCTCGCGCGTGCGCTGGCTGGTGTTGATGCAGCGGTCCCACAACTGTTCGCGGCAGGCCAGGTCGGCGGCGGCGAGCAGCTCGCGGTCGGGCATGCCGCCGGGCGTGTGCAGGGCCACCTGGTAGTTCCACTCGCGCACGCCCTCGCCGCGCAGGCCCAGGCGCATGGCCGCGAGCGCGCGGCGCAGGCCGGGGTTCTGCTCGGCGGCGCGGCGCTCCTCGGCCGTCAGCGGCTCGGGCGGCGTGGGCGCCACGATCGGCAGGCCCAGCGACTCCATGGCCAGCATGCCGTGGAAGTCGCGCGGCGAGGCGATGGTCTCGTAGATCTCGCGCGCCTGGGCGCGCGCCACGGCGGCGTCGGGCTCCTGCAGGGCCTCGATCGAGCGCGCGCGCCAGTAGGTCCAGCCGATCTCGCTGCGCTGCGCGGGGCTCATGGCGTAGATGGCGTCGCGCACCGCGTCCCAGCGGCCCAGGCGCAGGCCGGCGCGCGCCATCCAGGCCAGGTGGTCGTCGGTCATGAAGCGCAGTTCGCCCTTGGTGAAGTACGACAACGCTTCGGCTTGCAGGCGCTGCGCCGACCGCTTGCCTATCACGCCCCAAAGCCAGCCGCGCTCCTCGGCCGTGAGCTGGGCGCGCCACTTGAGGCTGTCGAGCTCGTCGGCCGCCAGCACCGGGTCCTGCGAGGCCAGGCGGATGATGGCCAGCGTGACCAGTTCCTTGGTGCGGGGGCGGATGGCGGTGATCTTGTCGTCCAGGTACTTCGCGGGGTTGGCCGCGATGGCGTCCACCGTGGGCACCGAGGCGGGCTCCACCAGCCCCACGGCCTGGCTGGCCGCGCGGCTGCGGCCCACTTCCATCATGAGTCGAGCGCGCAGCCAGGCCACGGCGGGCCGCAGGTGGCCGCTGGCCAGCAGGGCTTGGGCGGCCGTGGCGCAGCCGTCGTCCACGTCGCGCTGCGCCAGCCAGAGTTCGCGCACGCGTTCGGCCGCCACTTCGGGCGGCAGTCGGCTGCCGGCGGCGTCCAGCATCACCGTGTAGCAGGTGACCTGGCGGTCGTCGTTCATGCGGAACAGCGGACGCTCAACCTCGAAGCGCGCCCAGTCGCGGTTCTTGCCGAGTTGCAGCAGCCAATCGTTGCGCAGGCGGTCTTCCCAATAGGTGCCGGCCATCGCGTCCAGCGCGGCGCGGATCTCGGTGGCGGGCGCCGTGTCCAGGCGCGCGCGCATCTCCCAGTAGCGGGCCAATGGCTCCAGCACGTGGCCGCGCGCGGTGGGCAGCAGGCGGGAGAGTTCGCTGGCCTGGCCGCGCCGGGCGGCCTCGCTCATGGACAGCAGGGTCTGGTCGGACGCGGCGGTCTGCGCCCACGCCAGGGAAGGCAGCAGCAGCGCCGCCATAATGAGCCGCGCCCCTTGAACGGGGCGGGCCGCGAAACGCGCCATCCAGCGCCTGCGAAATCCCTGCATATCGACCTTCGTGACGTACAGCCGATTATGGACAGCAACGACGGCCAGAGTTCCCCTCCACCCGCGAACAAGACGGCCGGCGGCACGCCCGGCGAACAGAAGGCGCAGTGGCGCAAGTCGCTGGTAGACAAGCGCCAGCGGCTCGGCGATCGGCTCTGGCGCAATGACCAGTTGCAGCGCGTGATGCGCGTGTGGCTGGTCAACCGGCCCGACACCGTCATCGGCGCCTACTGGCCCATCAAGGGCGAGTTCGACCCGCTGCCCGCGCTGTTCCGCTGGCAGGAGGCGGGGCTGGAGGAGGACGCGCAGGGCCAGCAGCGCCACCGCCGCATTGGCCTGCCGGTGGTCAACAAGATCGACAAGACCCTGACTTTCTACACATGGTACCCGGGCTGCCCGATGGAAGAGGACGCCTACGGCATCCCGAAACCGAAAGACACCGAGATCGTGCAGCCCACGCTGATCTTCGTGCCTTGCGTGGGCTATGGGCCCGGTGGTTATCGACTGGGTTACGGCGGCGGCTTCTACGACCGCACCCTGGCCACGCTGCAGCCCAAGCCCTTCACCGTCGGCCTGGGCTACGACTTCGCCTTCCTGCCCATGCTGCGGCCCGAGCCGCACGACGTGCCGCTGGACGCGGTGCTGTGCGACAAAGGGGTCGCCTGGCCCGTGGCGTGATTTGTTTCAGGGGTGCTCCGCGCTGGCGTGCACCTCGCTGATGCGTCGCTCGCGCCGGATCAGGTAGAGCCCGCTGCCCACCACGATGGCCGCGCCCAGCCAGGTGTGCGGGCCCGGCAGGGCCTGCCAGATCAGCCAGTCCAGTCCCAGCCCCCAGGCGAGCGCGCTGTACTCGAACGGCGCCACGATGGAGGCTTGCCCGTGGCGGAAGGCCTCGGTGATGGCGAGCTGGCCGCAGAAGCCAGTGATGGCCAGCGCCAGCAGCAGCGGCAGGTCGGCACGCGCGATGGGCAGCCAGTTCGGCAGCGCCAGCAGGCCCGCGCCCACGGCCATGGACAACATCATGGTGAGGATCAGCGACTCGCTCGTGTCCGTGCGGCTGGCCAGGCGGCCCGCCACGGCGGCCACGGCGTAGCACAGCGCCGCGCCCAGGATGGCCAGGCCACCCGCCGTGACCAGGCCGGTCTGCAGGTCCGCGCCGCTGGGGCGCAGGGCGATGAGGATCCCCAGAAAGCCCACCGCAATGGCCCACCAGTGCGCGGCCGGCACGCGCTCCTTGAGCACCGGTACCGACAGCGCCGTGATCAGCAGCGGCGCGATGAAGAACAGCGTGTACGCGGCCGACAGCGGCAGGGTGCGCACGCCCATGGTGAACAGCGTGAGCATGACGATGCCCAGCACGCCGCGCAGCGCGTGCAGCGGCCATCGCGCGCGCAGCACCGTGTGCCAGGTGCCGCGCCAGGCGATGTAGACCAGCACCAGCGGCAGCGCGGTGAGGCCGCGCAGCGCGGCGATCTGCAACGCCGGGTAGCGCGCCGCCAGCGTCTTGAGCACCGCGTCCATGAGCGCGAAGAAGCCTACGGCGATGAGCATGGCGACGATGCTGCGCAGGTTGCCTTTGCTGAGTGAGGACATGTGTGGGTCAGTCAATCTGATCGACGGTGTCGGGATCCGGCACGTCGCCAATGGCCTCGCGTGTGGCGGCGGCCTGGCCCAGCAGCCAGTCGGCGAAGGCCTTCACCTCGGGCCGGTGCTCGCTGCGGGGCGCCATCACCAGCCAGTACACCAGCGGGGAGTCGATGCGCGCGTGCGGCAGCGGCTCGACCAGCGCGCCGCTGGCGAGGTTTTCCGCCACCAGCGGCAGGCGCGCCAGCGCCACGCCCTGGCCGATGACGGCGGCCTGCACGATCTGCTGCGCGTAGTTGAAGTACAGCCAGCGCTGCGGGTTCAGGCGCGGCTTGCTGCTGGCCGCCTTGCGCCCGCGCGGCGCGGGCTCGGGGCCCGCGAAATGGTCCAGCCAGCGCTGCCATGTGAGCCACTCCAGGTGGCGCGTGCGGTGCGCGTCACCCGCTTCGATGAGCGAGCAACTCGCCAGGTCTTCGATGCGGCGGATGGGGTGGCTTTGCAGCAGCCAGGGGCTGGCCACGGGCGTGAGTTTTTCACCGAAGAGGCGGACCGCGCCCGGAGGCACGGCCTGCGGCACGGCGTAGCGCAAGGCCATGTCCACGTCGGCCGTGGCCAGGTCCACCGCCGAGTCGGTGGCGTCGATGCGGATGTCGATGTCGGGGTGGTCGCGCTGGAAGGCCTCCAGGCGCGGGATCAGCCACATCGACGCGAACGACGCCCAGGTGGTGATGGCCACGCTCTTGCGCCCCGCGCTCTGGCGGATCTGGCGCACCGTGTTGTCCACGCGCTCCAGCGCCGTGCCGGCGGCGCGCAGCAGCATGGAACCCGCGCTGGTGAGCTCCACCGCGCGCGTGTGGCGCAGGAACAGCGAGGCGCCCACCTCGTCCTCCAGCGACTGGATCTGTCGGCTCACCGCACTTTGCGTGAGCGACAGCTCCTCGGCCGCGGCGCGGAAATTCAGGTGCCGCGCCACCGCCTCGAAGGCGCGCAGGTGGCCCATGCCGATGGGCCGGGTGCGGGGGTGGCGGGGTGTCAGGCTCATGACGATTGATGCGGTGGGCGAATCAATAGCTTAGCCGGCTTTCATTGGACGTGTTGCGCGCCAGGCCCGACGATGACATCCGCGCCACTACCCCCTGGTGCATGGAGAAACCCCATGGAAACCCGTTCCGATTCGGCATCAACCTCCTCGCGTCGCGGCTTCGTCGTCGGCGCCCACCGGGCCATCAGCCTGCGTCCCGCCGAAGACAGCCGCCTCATCGTCACCACCGGCCGCGCCTGGGTCACCCTCAACCTGCCGCACCAGCCCGACGGCCTGGGCGACCACGTGCTGGGCACCGGCGAATCGCTGTTCGTGCCGGCCGGCGCCCACCTGGTGATGGAGCCCTGGATCCGCGGCGAGGCGCTGCGTTTCGACTGGAGCGTCATCCCGCAGGCCGAGGCGAGCCCGCAGCGCTTCTCGCGCGAGGTGGTCGCGCCATCGCGCGAACTCGCCACCGCGCTGGGCCAGGCCATGCTGGCCTTCGGGCGCCTGTTGCGCGGCGTGCTCGGCTACACCGAGTTTCTCGTCGCCGGCCGCGGCCGCGTGCTCTCGCGCTTCGAATCAAACCCGCCTTGAGGTTTTCTTCGGGGCCTTCTTGCGCGGCGCGCGCGCGGCCACCGCGGCCTGCAGCGCCAGCCGCGCCCAGGGCTGCATGAGCGCGGGCGACTCCATCGCCTCCTCGGGCGCCGTGAAGTAGTTCAGGCGCATCGCCTTGCCCTTGGCCTCGTAGATGAAGGGGCGGCAACCCGCCATCAGCCACTGCGGTTCGGTCTCGGCATTGGCCTTCAGGTACAGCGTGTTCCAGGCGATCAGCCCCAGGTTCATGCCGTCCACCGACAGCCCCCAGCCCCCGAACATGCGCCGCGCCACCACGTGGCCCAGCGGCGACAGCAGTTCGCAGGCGTGTTCGACGAGGGGATCGGGGGCGGTGGGCATGGGCGGATGAGAAGGTGGGAGGCAGAATCCTCGCATGGCCCGACCGAAGTCCGCTACCCATGACCTCAAACGCGACGAGATCCTCGACGTCGCCGCCCAGTGCTTCGCCCGCCAGAGCTTCCCGGCCGCGAGCATGAACGACATCGCCAAGGCCTGCGGTACCAGCAAGGCGCGGCTGTACCACTACTACGAGAGCAAGGAAGCGATCCTGTTCGACCTGCTGGACCGCTACACCCAGCGCCTGCTCGCCCTCATCGGCGAGGCCGAAGGCCGGGCCCAGCGCAAGAACCTGTCGGAACGCGACGCCCTGAGCGAACTGGTGCGCGCCTTCCTGGCCGAATACGAAACCAGCGCCACGCGCCACGCGGCCCTGGTGTCAGACACCAAGTTCCTCGGCCCCGCGCAGCGCGAGCAGGTGGTCAACCGCCAGCGCGACGTGGTGGCCGCCTTCACCCGCTTCATCAAGCGCGCCTACCCCGAGCGCGTGACCCCCACCAACCAGGCCGCGCTGACCATGATGCTGTTCGGCATGATCAACTGGACCTTCATCTGGCTGCGCCCCGGTGGCCCCATGAGCTACGCCGGCTTCGCCGAAGAGGTGGTGGCGGTGCTGGAGGGCGGCCTGGCCGGCCGTCGGCCCGAGTGAGATGAAGGGGATTTCAGGCGTTTACCTATATGAAACGAATTTCGATTAGTTAAAATTCCAGCTTCCCCACCGGAGACAGACCCCATGAGCAAAGCCTTCGCCTCCCAAGCCGACCTGCAGGACAAGAAGATCACCTTCGAACAGCTCAGCCCGCATTGCTGGGCCTACACCGCCGAAGGCGACCCGAACTCGGGCGTCATCATTGGCGAGAAGTTCATCATGGTCAGCGATGCCACGGCCACCCCCGCCATGGCGCAGGACCTGATCGCGCGCATCCGCGAGGTCAGCGACAAACCCATCAAGTACGTGCTGCTCACCCACTACCACGCCGTGCGCGTGCTGGGTGCCAGTGCTTACATGGCTGAAGGCGCCACCGAAGTCATCGCCAGCCGCGGCACCTACGAGCTCATCGTGGAGCGCGGCGCCGAAGACATGCAGAGCGAGATGGAGCGCTTCCCGCGCCTGTTCCGCGGCGCCGACAGCGTGCCCGGCCTGACATGGCCCACCCTGGTCATCGGCGACGGCACCCCTGGCCGCCAGGGCTCGCTCACCGTCGACCTGGGCGGTGTGAAGGTCGAGATCTGGCACCCCGGCCAAGGCCACACGCGCGGCGACACGATCGCCTGGGTGGAAGACGAGAAGGTGCTCTTCAGCGGCGACCTGGTCGAGTACGAGGCCGGCGTCTACACCGGCGACGCCCAGCTCGAGGAATGGCCCGCCACGCTGGAAGCCCTGCGCGCGCTCAAGGCCGAGGCCATCGTGCCCGGCCGCGGCGAGGCCATGAAAGGCAACGCCGACGTGAACAAGGCGCTGGACTACACCAAGCGCTGGGTCACCACCCTGTTCCAGGCCGGCAAGGAAGCCGCCTCGGCGGGCATGGACCTGAAGGCCGCCATGGCCCACACCCGAAAGAGCATGGACCCGGTCTTCGGCCACGTGTTCATCTACGAACACTGCCTGCCGTTCGACGTCAGCCGCGCGTACGACGAGGCCAAGGGCATCAAGAACCCGCGCATCTGGACGGCCGAGCGCGACAAGGAGATGTGGGCGGCCTTGCAGGCCTGAGCGCGCAGCGGGCAGGCCTACAAGCCACAGCGGCCTTGCAGGCCTGAGCGCGCCGCCCGTCTTCGGGCGCCGCCCTTTGAGAAGCCGCCTTCGGGCGGTTTTTTGCTGCCCACCGCTACGATGCGCGCTCCATGCCCTCGACCGATCCCATGATCCACGCCGCCGCCGACTGGGCCGTCATCGTCGTCTTCGGCGTGGTCTACCTGGGCATGTTCCTGGGCGGCCTGCCGCGCCTGCGGCTCGACCGCTCGGGCGTGGCGCTGCTGGGCGCCGTGGCCGTGATCGCGATCTCCGGCATGGGCGTGGTCGAGGCGGCCGAGGCCATCGACCTGCCCACCATCCTGCTGCTGTTCGCCTTCATGGTGATCTCGGCGCAAATGCGCCTGGGCGGCTTCTACGCCGCCGTCACGCGCCGCGTGGGCGAACTGCCACTGCCGGACGCCGCGCTGCTGGCCGCGCTCATCGCCGTGGCGGCGGTGCTGTCGGCCGTGTTCTCCAACGACGTCGTCTGCCTGGCCATGACACCCATCGTGGCGCGCCTGTGCCTGCGCCGCGGCACCAACCCCTTGCCCTTCCTCATCGGCCTGGCTTGCGCGGCCAACATCGGCTCGGCCGCCACGCTCATCGGCAACCCGCAGAACATGCTGATCGGCTCGGTCATGCGGCTCGACTTCGCCGGCTACGCGCGCGCGGCGCTGGTGCCGGTGCTCATCAGCCTGGTGCTGCTGTGGGGCTGGCTGGTGTGCGTGCCGCATGAGCGCCTGGAGCCGCTGCCGCCCAGGGACCGGCGCTCCGAGGACCCGCCGCTGGACGTGTGGCAGACGACCAAGGGCCTGGTGGTGGCGGGCGCGCTGATGGGCCTGTTCCTGTTCCGCGACGGCCCGCACGAGGTGATGGCCCTGGTGGGCGCGGCGCTGCTGCTGCTCAGCCGTCGCCTGGCCTCCGCCGAGTTCATGAAGCTGGTGGACTGGCCGTTGCTGATCCTGTTCATGGGCCTGTTCGTGGTCAACCACGCCTTCGAGCAGACCGGCCTGGCGACCCAGGCGGTGGCCTGGCTGGCCGGGCAGGGGGTGCACCTTGCCGACCCGGGACCGCTGATGGTGGTGGGCGTGGCGCTGTCCAACCTGGTGTCCAACGTGCCGGCGGTGATGCTGCTGTTGCCGCACCTGTCGGGCGAGCCAGGGGCCGGTGTGCTGCTGGCGCTGGTGACCACCTTCGCTGGCAACCTGCTGCTGGTGGGCTCCATCGCCAACCTCATCGTGGCCGACCTGGCGCGCGCCCAGGGCATCGTCATCGACTGGAGGCGCCACGCCACCGTGGGCGTGCCGGTGACGCTGCTGTCGCTGGGCGTGATCTGGATCTGGCTGCGCTGGGGTGGCTGATTCTTCAGTGCACCGACGCCAGAAACTGCTGGAGTTCTGGCGTGGCCGGATGGCCGAACAACTGCTCCGGGGGCCCCATCTCGTGCACGCGCCCCTGGTGCATGAAGATGACGCGGTCACTCACCTTGCGCGCGAAGTTCATCTCGTGCGTCACCATCAGCAGGGTCATGCCCTCGTTGGCCAGCGACTCCACCACCTGCAGCACCTCGCCCACCAGCTCCGGGTCCAGTGCGGAGGTGATCTCGTCGCACAGCAGCACGCTGGGCTGCATGGCCAGGGCGCGCGCGATGGCCACGCGTTGCTGCTGGCCGCCAGAGAGCTGCTCGGGATAGGCGTCGAACTTGTCGGCCAGGCCCACGCGCGCCAGCAACTGCTTCGCGCGTTCGATGTTCAGGGCCTCCTGCGTCTTCTTCACCAGCGAGGGCGCCAGCATCACGTTGCGGCCCACGCTCAGGTGCGGGAAGAGGTTGAAGTTCTGGAAGATCATGCCCACGTGCTGGCGCAGCTCGCGCATGGCGGCCGCGTCCTGGTGGCGCAGGGGTTGGCCGTCCACCGTGAGCGTGCCCGACTGGAACACCTCCAGCCCGTTGATGCAGCGCAAGAGCGTGCTCTTGCCCGAGCCGCTCTTGCCGATGATGGCGATCACCTCGCCACGCTTCACTTTCAGGTCGATGCCCTTGAGCACCTCGTTGGCGCCATAGGCCTTGCGCAGTGCGCCGATGTCGACGATGGCGTGGGGTTCAGCGGCGGACATTCAGTTTCCTTTCGAGCGCGCGGGCGTAGAGGCTCACGGGGAAGCACAGCGCGAAGTACATCAGCGCCACGCAGCTGTAGACCAGGAAGGGCGCGAAGGTGGCGTTGGTGATCATGGTGCCGGCCTTGGTGAGTTCCACGAAACCGATCACCGAGGCCAGCGCCGTGCCCTTGATGACCTGCACCAGGAAACCCACCGTGGGCGCGATGGCGATGCGCCGGGCCTGCGGCAGGATCACGTGGCGCAACTGCTCGCCGAAGCTCAGCGCCAGGCTCTGCGCGGCCTCCCACTGGCCCTTGGGCACGGCCTCCACGCAGCCGCGCCAGATCTCCACCAGGAAGGCGCTGGTGTAGAGCGTGAGCGCGAGCGAAGCCGCCACCCAGGCCGAGGTGTCGAAGCCGAACAGCGCCAGACCGAAGTAGGCGAGGAACAGCTGCATGAGCAGTGGCGTGCCCTGGAAGAGCTGCACGTAGCCTTTCACGAACGCGGTGGCGCCGGGCCAGCGCGCGGTGCGCGCGACCAGCAGCAAGAGCCCGACGAGGCCGCCTCCGATGAAGGCGATGAGCGAGAGCACCACCGTCCAGCGCGCGGCCAGCAGCAGGTTGCGCACGATGTCCCATAGCGAGAAATCAACCACGGCGGCCTCCGCCGAAGATGAAACGGGGACCGGCCCAGCTGAGCAGGGCACGCACCGCCACCGACAGCAGCAGGTACAGCGCGGTGGCCACGATGAAGGCCTCGAAGGCGCGGAAGTTGCGGCTCTGGATCAGGTTGGCCGCGTAGCTCAGCTCCTCGGTGGCGATCTGCCCGCACACCGCCGAGCCCAGCATCACGATGATGATCTGGCTGGTCAGTGCGGGCCAGACCTTGCGCAGCGCCGGCGGCAGCACCACGTGCACGAAGGTCTGCGCGCGCGACAGCGCCAGGCTGGCCGCGGCCTCGAACTGGCCTCGCGGCGTGGCCTCCACGCCGGCGCGCACGATCTCGGCCGCGTAGGCGCCGAGGTTGATCACCATCGCGATCACCGAGGCCAGTTCGGGCGTGAGCTTCACGCCCGCCGCCGGCAGGCCGAAGAACACGAAGAACAGTTGCACGATGAAGGGCGTGTTGCGGATCAGCTCCACGTAGGTGGCGGCCAACCAGCCCAGCGCCGCCGGCCCCTCGGTGCGTGCCCAGGCGCAGGCCACGCCCAGCGCCACGCCCAGCACGGCCGACACCGCGGTGAGCCCGAGCGTCCAGGCCATGCCCTTGAGCAGCAACGGCCACTGCGCGAGCACGGCCCAGAAGTCGAGTTCGATGCCCATGGTGGCGATGCCTGCGGCGTGGACTCAGGGCCTCACTCGGGCAGCGTGCCGGCCGGGCGGCCCAGCCACTTCTTCGCCAGCGCGTCGAGTTCGCCCGCTTTCTTGGCCGCGAGCACGATCTCGTTCACCTTGGTGCGCAGCGCGTCCTCGCCCTTGGCCGCGCCGATGAAGTTGGGGCTGTCCTTCAGCAGCAGCTTGTACTCGGCGCCCAGGGCCGGGTTGCGCTTGATCATGTTGTCGGCCACGGACACACCGGTGGCGATGAACTGCGTCTGGCCCGACACGAAGGCCGAGACCGTGGCGTTGTTGTCCTCGAAGCGCTTGATGTCGGTGTTGACGGGCGCGACCTTGCTGAGCTCCTGGTCTTCGATGGCGCCGCGCGTGACGGCGACGCTCTTGCCACCCAGGCCGTTGAAGTCGGCCAGCGCCGCGCTCTTCGGGCCGTACACGGCCTGGAAGAAGGGCGAGTAGGCGACGGTGAAGTCGATCACCTTCTCGCGCTCGGGGTTCTTGCCGAGCGTGGAGATCACGAGATCGGCCTTCTTCGTCTGCAGGTAAGGGATGCGGTTGGCACTGGTCACCGGCACCAGCTCCACCTTCACGCCGAGCTTGGCGGCGATCAGGTTGGCCGTGTCCACGTCCAGGCCCTGGGGCTTGAGGTCGATGCCGACGAAGCCGTAGGGCGGGAAATCGGTGGGCACGGCGATCTTGATCAGCTTGGCCTTCATCACGCCGTCGAGCGCGGTCTGCGCGTGGGCGTGACCGGCGACGACGGTGGCGGCCAGGGACGCGGTGAGCAGGACGAGGCGGCCAAGGGTGCGGCGTGTGGCGAGGGTCATAGCAGGGCTCCTAGGTAGGTTTCGTGGTCGGGGGAGGAAGGGGATTCGGGCGCGCGTGCCGCGCGCACGGGCGCCAAGGCGTCGCGCAGGTCGGCCAGGGGGTCGTTGGGGGTGCTCAGGCGCAGGGCCGCCTGCACCTGGCCGATGTGGTCTTCCATCAGCCGCTCGGCGGCGGCCACGTCGCCGCGCTCCAGGGCTTCGACGATCCGCACGTGCTCCGCGCAGGACTGCACGGCGTCGTGCGTGCTCTGGTAGAGCATGGCAATAAGCGTGGTGCGCGCGGTGAAGTCGCGCAGGGTCTCGGCCAGCAACTGGTTGCCCAGGCATTCGGCCAGGCACACGTGGAAATCGCCCAGCAGGTAGCTGCGCTGGCCCACGTCATCGCCCTTGAGGGCGGCCTGCTCCTGGCGGATGTGCTGGCGCAGGCGCTTGAGCGCGGCCTTGTCCACGTGGCCGTTGCGGCGGATCAGGCCCGTCTCGATCACGCGGCGCGCCTCGAAGGCCTCGCGCGCCTCCGCGTGCGAGGGCTGCACCACGTACCAGCCGCGGCGCGAACTCACCGTGACGATGCCGCGCGCGGCCAGGCGCACCAGGGCCTCGCGCACCAGCGTTCGGCTGCAGTCGAACAGCATCGACAGGTTCTGCTCGCCCAGGCGCGTACCGGGCGCCAGGCGCTGCGCCAGGATGGCGGCGACGATGCGCTGGGCGATGTCGGTGGAGCTGACCATGGCCTGTGCACATGCCAGATCCGTGCCATGGCCACATCAGTCTTGTATGCAAGCCTGGTGCACCGAGGCTGTGCACGCGCGTGCCGAGGCGGTGCGCGGCGCGCACCAGAAGGTGATGGCCTGAAGCTCAGCGCTGCGCGCTGAGCGTTTCCATGTCGCGCTGGTAGCCCTGCAGTTCGCGCACGGCGTTCTGGCGCTGCTCGGGCGTGGTGCTGTTGTGCAAGGCCGCGAACTGCTCGCAGCCGTGGCGCACGCTCGCCTCGCTCTGCGCCTGGTAGCCCGGCGTGGGCGAGCGCTGCAGGCGCTCCAGGTGGGCGCGCAGCGCGGGCCGGGCTTGCGCGGGCTCGGCCTGGACGCGGCGCAGGGTCTGCACCAGATCGGCCTGGCGGCGCTGGCGCTCGGCCTGCGTGCGCTGTGGGTCCCAGGGCGATTCGCTCAGCCAGCGGCGCAGCAGCTCGCGCTGCGGCGCACTGAGCGTGCCGTAGAAGCGCTCGCTGCGCGACACGGCGGTGTCCAGTCGGCGCTGCAGGCGCTGCTCGGGCGAGCCGCGCAGGAAGTCGCGCTCAAACTCCTCGTTGCTGCGCGCCTGGCGGCGCTGCAGGTGCTCCAGCTGCGCGGGGCTCAGCCCCGGCGCCAGGCGCGCGAAGGGATCGATCAGGCGCTCGCCCGTGGTGTTCAGGCGCGCGCGCACCGTTTCGAACTGCGCGCAGGCCTCGTCGGCGGTGAGATCGCGCATTGCCAGGCCTTGCCACTGGCGCAGCAGGTCCGCCACGGCGGGCAGCTCCTCGCGCCGGTGCCAGGCGAAGAAGGCGTCGATGTCACCGCGCACCTGGTCGGATTGCGCGTCGTCGAAGTCGAAGTGGCCGTCCAGCCACCAGTAGCTGAACTGGGGGGCCTGGTTGTAGGCGAAGCGCGCGGCGGTGCAGGCGGCCAGCAGCGCCGCCAGGGCGAGCACCAGCAAGGCGCGGGCGATAATCCGCCGCGTTCCGGCGCCGCCCCCCTGGCCGCGTTCGGTGTACGCGAAAGAGGTGTTCATGTCGTTACCGGTGGATGTGGTGGTGATGGCCGCGGGCAAGGGCACCCGCATGAAGAGCCAGCGGCCCAAAGTGTTGCACCGTCTGGGCGGCCGCGCGCTGGCGCAGCATGTGATCGATTGCGCCGCGGGGTTATCGGCCCGCTCGGTGGTGGTCATCACGGGCCATGGCGCGGCGCAGGTGGAAGCGGGGCTGAAGGCGCCCGCCACCACGGCGCTGCGCTTCGTGAGGCAGGAGCCGCAACTGGGCACTGGCCACGCGGTGCAGCAGGCGGTGCCGGTGCTGGCCGACGACGGCCTTACCCTGGTGCTCTCGGGCGACGTGCCGCTGACGCAGCCCGACACCCTGCAGGCGCTCATCGACCTGAGCGCGGGCGAGCACCTGGCCCTGCTCACGCTGGACCTGCCCGACCCCACGGGCTATGGCCGCGTGGTGCGGGACGCCGACGGCGCCGTGCGCGCGATCGTCGAGCACAAGGATGCCAGCGAAGCGCAACGCGCCATCACCGAGATCTACAGCGGCATCATGGCCGTGCCCACGCGCCTGCTGCGCGGCTGGCTCGCGCGGCTGGACAACCGCAACGCCCAGGCCGAGTACTACCTGACCGACGTGGTGAAGTTCGCCGTGGCCGATGGCTGCGCCGTCAGGGCCCACCGCATCAACGACGCCGTTCAGGTGGCCGGCGTGAACAGCCCGCAGCAACTGGCCGAACTCGAGCGCGCCTACCAGTTGCGGCTGGCGAATCGGTTCATGGTCGATGGCGTGCGCCTGGCCGACCCGGCGCGTTTCGACGTGCGCGGCGAGTTGGTCTGCGGGCAGGACGTGGAGATCGACGTCAACTGCGTCTTCGACGGCCGCGTCGAGCTCGGCGACGGCGTGCGCATCGGCGCCAACTGCGTCATCGCCAACGCACGCATCGAAGCCGGCGCGGTGATCCACCCCTTCACCCACATCGATGGCGAAGCGGCCGGCGTGCGCGTGGGCGCTGGTGCCCTGGTGGGCCCCTTCGCGCGCCTGCGCCCCGGTGCCGACCTCGGCGCCGAGGTGCACATCGGCAACTTCGTCGAGGTGAAGAACAGCACGATGGCCGCGGGCGCCAAGGCCAACCACCTGGCGTACCTGGGCGACGCCACCGTGGGCGAGCGCGTCAACTATGGCGCCGGCAGCATCACCGCCAACTACGACGGCGCCAACAAGCATCGCACCGTGATCGAGGCCGACGTGCACGTGGGCAGCAACTGCGTGCTGGTGGCGCCGGTCACCATCGGCGCGGGCGGCACCGTGGGCGCGGGCTCCACCATCACCAAGAGCACCGAGCCCGGGGCGCTGGCCGTGGCGCGGGGGCGGCAGGCCAGCATCGCGGGCTGGCAGCGGCCGCAGAAAAACAAGAAGGCCCCGTGAGGGGCCCTGTGTTCGCAAGGCGCTGAGTCGTCTCAGCGCCCGCCGCGCACGTCGAACGAGCTGCCGTCGTAGCGGCTGTCGGAGCTGCCGCCGCTGCGGCGCTTCTGCTCGCGCGGCTTGAGTTCGTCTTCCAGGTCCATCAGGCCGCTCAGGCCCAGCACCTCGGAGTCGCGGTAGCCCGAGCGCGCGTACTGGTGGTCGAAGCCCGACATCTGCGTCTCCAGTTGCTGCATCACGCTGTCGCGGTCGTCGGCAGGCTTGGTGACTGGGGCCTTGGGCTTGGGCAACTCCACCAGGTTGAGCTGCTCGCGAAACTCGGCCGGCGAGGGCATGCGGTGGATGCCGTTCTTCAGGAAGACGAAGCGCACGCCGGCCGTCTTGAGGATGCGGTTCTTCACCTTCACGCGCTGGGCCTTGGCCTCGGCGTTGCTCAGGTGGTACTGCTCGATGTCGAAGGCGAAGATGGGGCGGCCGTCGGGGGCGCACACCACGAAGTCCACGCGGTGCTCGCGCAGGCGCTCCTTGGCGGCCTTCTTGCTCGCGGCGCGTCGCACCGAGAGCATCTGGGCAAGGTTGATGTTGGGCAGTACCACCTGGCCAGGGAACGTGTCCTGCAAGTAGTCGAGCATGGCCACCTGTTCGGTCGAGAGGATGCGCTCAGGCGCAAAGCGGTCGTCGCGCCCGTCGTCTTGCGACCGCATGAACCGCAGGTAGAGCCAGACGCACAGCACCAGCACCACCGCGGCGATCACCGATCCGATCACCATCATGTCCATGAAACCTCCTGGAGAGCTGCCGCTTTTTTGAGCAAGCGGGCGATTGTATGAGGTTGTAACAAGCCTCGGGGCCCGTCAAGACCACGTCTCCCCAACGTTTGCAGAAGTGTGCGTTTGGCCATTCCGCAAGGGGACTATTTAAGCCATTCGGTCACTGCGATCGACTGAGCGGCATGCCGGGATGGAACTTGGCGCAACGGGTGCTGAAAAAACCCTTGACGTTTCGCACATTCGCGTCGCCGGTGAACAGGCGTTGGGTGAGCGCGAGGTAGTCGGGCATGTCGGTGCAGCGCACGATCAGCACGAAATCGGGCCCGGGGCTCACGCGGTAGCACTGCTGCACGCGCGGCTCGGCCACGGCCCGCGCCTCGAAGGCGTGCAGCGCGTCCGCGCCCTGGCGCTCCAGGCCGATTTCGACAATGGCGGTGAGTCCATGGCCCAACAGGGGAGCCAGGCGGTCGGCGTCCAGCAGCGCCACCTCACGCGCGATGAATCCGCGCTCGCGCAGGCGCTTGACCCGGCGCAGACAGGTGGGCGGCGAAAGGTGGGCCCGCTCGGCCAACGCCTGATTGCTCAGCGAGGCGTCCTGCTGCAGCAGATCAAGCAGGCGCAAGTCGGTGGCATCCAGTTCAAAATCTTCCATTAATCCATCTCATGTGAAATTATTGGTCTTCTACCACGGGTTCTGATTGGAAAAGTCATGCTTGAATGAATTTTGACCATTAATTTCATCCTGTGTTCACTAGCATTCGCCCACTTTCACATTCAGGAGCGATCACATGTGCGGCATCGTGGCGGGGGTTTCGGGGCGCGACATCGTGCCCGTGCTGGTTCAGGGCCTGCAGCGGCTGGAATACCGCGGCTATGACTCCTGCGGCGTGGCCGTGCACAGCGACGGCCTGAAGCGCGCACGCAGCACCGCCCGTGTGGCCGAACTCGGCCAGCAGGTGCAAGCCGAACACATCGCCAGCGGCACCGGCATCGCCCACACGCGCTGGGCCACGCACGGCGCGCCGGCGGTGCACAACGCGCACCCGCACTTCAGCCACGGGCCGGGGGCACAGAGCGGTTCGGCGGGGCGTGTTGCCCTGGTGCACAACGGCATCATCGAAAACCACGACGAACTGCGCGCCGCCCTGCAAGCCAAGGGCTACGTGTTCGAGAGCCAGACCGACACCGAGGTCATCGCCCACCTCGTCGATTCGCTCTACGACGGCGACGTCTTCGCGGCGCTCACCGCCGCCGTGGCGCAACTGCACGGCGCGTTTGCGCTGGCCGTCTTCCACAAGGACGAGCCGCACCGCGTGGTGGGCGCGCGCGCAGGTTCTCCGCTGGTGCTGGGCGTGGGCGCGGAGGGCGGCGAACACTTCCTGGCCAGCGACGCCATGGCGCTGGCGGGCGTGACGGACCAGATCGTCTACCTGGAAGAGGGCGACCTGGTGGACCTGCAGATGGGCCGCTACTGGATCACCGACGCCAGCGGCCGCTCGCTCGACGCCGCGCAGCGCCCCGTGCGCACCGTGCACGCGCACAGCGGCGCGGCCGAACTCGGCCCCTACCGCCACTACATGCAGAAGGAAATCTTCGAGCAGCCGCGCGCCATCGCCGACACGCTCGAAGGCGTGGCCGGCGTGACGCCCGAGCTCTTCGGCGACGGCGCCCACCGCGTGTTCAAAAACGTGGACCGCGTGCTCATCCTGGCCTGCGGCACCAGCTACTACAGCGGCTGCACCGCCAAGTACTGGCTCGAATCCATCGCGAAGATCCCCACGCAGGTGGAGGTGGCCAGCGAGTACCGCTACCGCACCAGCGTGCCCGACCCGCGCACCCTGGTCGTCACCATCAGCCAGAGCGGCGAGACCGCCGACACCCTGGCCGCGCTGCGCCACGCGCAGGGCCTGGGCATGCAGGAGACGCTGACCATCTGCAACGTCTCCACCAGCGCCATGGTGCGCGAGTGCAAGCTGGCCTACATCACGCGCGCGGGCGTGGAGATCGGCGTGGCTTCCACCAAGGCCTTCACCACGCAGCTGGCGGGCCTGTTCCTGCTCACGCTGGCGCTGGCCCAGGTGCGCGGGCACCTGAGCGAAGAGGACGAGGCCGAGCACCTCAAGCGCATGCGCCACCTGCCCGTGGCCCTGCAGGCCGTGCTGGCGCTGGAGCCACAGGTCATCAGTTGGGCCGAGGACTTCGCGCGCATGGACAACGCCCTGTTCCTGGGGCGCGGCCTGCACTACCCCATTGCGCTCGAAGGCGCGCTCAAGCTGAAAGAGATCAGCTACATCCACGCCGAGGCCTACCCCGCGGGCGAACTCAAGCACGGCCCGCTGGCGCTGGTGACGGCCGCCATGCCCGTGGTGACCGTGGCGCCCAACGACACCCTGCTGGAAAAGCTCAAGAGCAACATGCAGGAGGTGCGCGCGCGCGGCGGCGTGCTCTATGTGCTGGCCGACGCCGACACGCGCATCGCCAGCAGCGAAGGCATCCACGTCATCCGCATGCCCGAGCACTACGGCGCGCTCTCGCCCATCCTGCACGTGGTGCCGCTGCAATTGCTGGCGTACCACACAGCCCTGGCCAAGGGCACGGACGTGGACAAGCCCCGGAACCTGGCGAAGAGCGTGACGGTGGAGTGAGGGGCACCGGTCGGCCATGGACATCAAGCTCATTGAAGACCTGGCCGCACTGGAACGCTGCGCGAGCTTCGTGAAGGCCGCCGAGGCGCGGCACGTCACGCACCCGGCCTTCGGCCGGCGCATCCGTGCACTGGAGGATTGGGCGGGCGTGCCTCTGGTGGCCAGCACCCGCGCGCCCGTGCGCCTGACGCCCGAGGGCCAGGCGCTGCTGGCCCAGAGCGCGCCGCTGCTGGCCGGCCTGCGGCAATTGCGCACGCAATGGGGAGCGCGCGACGCCGCCGAGGGACAGGGTGCCGGCGTGCTGCGTGTGGGCACCGGCCGCACGCTGGCGCGCACCCTGGTGGCCGATTGGCTGGGCAAGCTGCGCGGCACCATTCGCGGCGCGCGGGTGCAACTGCGCACCCAGGCCATGGAGGAGATCTGCGCCACCTTCGAACGCGGCGAGGTAGACCTGCTCATCTGCTACGAACACCCGGCGCTGTCCTTCGGCCTGACAGGGCAGCGCTTCCGGCACATCACCCTGGCCACGGACCGGTTGCTGCCGGTGGCGCGTGTCGACGCCTCGGGCCGCGCGCGCCACGACCTGTTCGACGCCACCTGGATCGGCTACGCGCCGAACCTCACCCTGGGGCGATTGCTCGAAGACCACCTGGAGGCGACGCGCACGGGCCAGCAGGCGCCGCCCACCATCGTGTGCGACTCCGCCGACGCCGTGCTGGAGCTGGCCATCAAGGGCCTCGGCATGGCCTGGTTGCCGCACTCGCTGGCCGCGGCCGCGGTGCGCGCGGGGCTGTTGAAGGTGCTCGGTGGCCGCGGGGATCAGATCCACTTCGAGGTGCGCCTGTACCGGCACCGCGCCCGCCAGTCCGACCTGATCGAAGCCGCCTGGGAACACAGCAACCGGTAGTCGGCACGGTTCGGTGCCAATTCGGCACCAAGGCATTCAATGAAGTTTCTAGAGTTCGCTTCACCGCTGCGCGTCGCAGCCAACAAGGAGCGCCGATGAAGTCCCCACTTGTCCGCCGCCGTGAGGTTCTGCTGCTCACGGGTGCCGCCGCCCTGGGCTGCGCGCCCGCGCTGGCCCAGAGCACGAACTACCCGAGCCGCCCCATCACCCTGGTGGTGGGCTACCCGCCGGGGGGCAGCACCGACCTGACGGCGCGTCTGCTGGGCGAACAATTGGCCCGCTCGCTTGGCCAGCCGGTCGTCATCGAGAACGTCGGCGGCGCCGGTGGCGCTCTGGGCGCCCAGAAGGTGGCGCTGGCCGCCGCGGATGGGCACACCCTGCTGCTGGGCAGCAACAACGAGATGGCCATTGCCCACCTGGTGAACCCCGCCATCCGCTACGACCCGATCAGGAACTTCACACCGCTGGGCCGGGTCGCCTCGCAGCCCATGGTGCTGGTGGCCAGCCCCCATGCCGGCATGCCGGATGTGTCTGCCTTCATCGAACGCGTGAAGCAGCACCCTGGCAAGTTCAGCTACGGGTCGTCGGGCGTGGGAACGGGCCTCAATCTGGCGGGCGAGATGGTCAAGCAGGCAGCCGGGTTGTTCATCGTGCACATCCCCTACCGGGGAGTGGGCCCCCTCACCACCGACCTGATTGGTGGCCAGCTCGAGCTGGGGGTGTATGTCCTGTCCAGCGGACTGCCGCAAATCAAGGCGGGCAAGGTGGTGGCACTTGGCGTGACCGAGCGCGAGCGATCACCCGTGGCACCCCAGATCCCCGCCTTGGCCGAAACGGCCAGCCTGCGGTCCGTCGACATCGGCACCTGGTTCGGCCTGTGGGGGCCGGCGGGCCTGCCGCGCCCGGTCACGGAGCGACTGCAGGCGGCCCTGGCCGACGCGCTCAAGGCGCCCGAGCTGGTCCAGAAAATGACGGCATCGGGCGCCACCATGGCCGCACCGGGCGCCGTGCTGAGTGATTTCCAGGCGGCCGAGATCACCAAGTACCGGCGCATCATCGACCAAGCCGGCATCCGCGTGTGAACCCGCCACCGTTCGAGATCTCCCCCCCTGATCTGGGCCCCTGGCTCGCGGGCAACACCGGCACGCCGGGCGTGTGGCGCTGGGCGGCCAGCGAACCGGGCCGGCACGTGATGGTGAGCGCGCTGGTGCACGGCAATGAGCTGTGTGGCGCGTGGGCGGTGCGCGACTTGCTTGCCTCGGGCATCCGGCCCCGGCGCGGCTCGCTCACCGTGGTGCTGGCCAACCTGGACGCCTTCGCGCGTTTCGACCCGCAGCGGCCGCATGTGTCGCGCTATGTGCACGCGGACCTGAACCGGCTGTGGGGCGACATGCCCTGGCGCCACACCGGTGTCGAGCAGGGTTCGGAGCACCGGCGCGCCCTGGAGCTGCTGCCGCATGTGCAGGCCAGCGACTGGCTGCTCGACCTGCACTCCATGCACGAGCCGGGGCCGCCACTGGCACTCACGGGCCCTTTGCCCCACCACGCCAGGCGGGCGGCGGCATTGGGCCTGGGCGCGCTGCGCGTGGCGGATGCTGGCCACCGGGCGGGCGTGCGCCTGCGCGACCATGGGCGCTATGGCGATGCCGAGGCGCTCGATGCCTTCGCGCTGTTGATCGAATGCGGCTACCACGGCGCGCGGGCTTCGGTCGACGTGGCCCGTGACGCGGTGGTCCGCTTTCTCGAGTCCAGCGGCGCGGTGGACGCCGGGGACCTGCCGCCGGACTGGCGGCAACCGGACGTGGACGCCGACAACCCGTTGCTGGTGGTCACCGACGCGGTCACCGTGGGCCCGGACTCGGTACCGTCCTTCGCGCAGGCCTGGAAGAGTGGCGACCGGATCGCCAAGGCGGGCACCCTGATTGGCTGGAATGCCGCGCTGCCGGTGACGACGCCCTACGACGACTGCGTGCTGGTCATGCCGACACTGCTGCACGCCAGGCCTGGCGCCACGTTGGTGCGATTCGCCCGGCGGCAGCAGATGGCGTAAGAGACTGATGAAGCCTTCGCGCGCTCAGGTCATCTCGCTGTTCCACACCGACGCAAAGGCCTCGTGGAAGGCCTGTTGCATGAGGGACGGCGGCCGGTAGCGGTTGCGCAGCAGGGCGATCGGCAAGCGCTCACGCGTCTTGAAGGGGCGAACGGTGAGGCGGCTGAAGGTGGACCCCGCCACGGCCGCACGGTCCACCACGGCCACGCCGCCGCCCGACTGGGCTTCCCAGCAGGCCGAGGTGGCGGACCGCACGAGCGAGTGGATGTTCAAGGCGCCCGCTTCGCGGCCGTAGGCTTTCAGGAGTGCCTGGCCGTACGGGGTGTCAGGCGGTGAGCCGATCACGCGTTCGCCCAGCAGGTCCGACGGGCTCACCGCGCGCTGCCTGGCGAAGCGGTGGCTCGGCGGTGCGACGCACGCGAAACCGCATTCGTAGCGCGCGACCTGTTCGAGATTGGGGTGCTCGTTGGGCAGCAATGCCACGCCCACGTCGGCAGACCGGTCCAGCAGGGCATCGACCAGGATGGGGGTGATGAGGATCTCCATGCGCGTCTGCAAACCGGGGAAGCGCCGCGACAACTGCGCGAGCGCGCGCGGCACAAGATAGGGCGCGAGGCTGGCCGACACCGCCACGGTCAGAGTGCCGCTGCGCGGTGTGGCCAGGCTGCGTGAGACGTCGCGCACGCGCTCGACGCCACGCCACAAGGCCTCGACCTCCGCATGCAGCGCCTGGGCCTCGGCGGTGGGCACGAGCCGCCCCTTGACGCGCGCGAACAGCGCAAAGCCCAACTGGCGCTGCGACTGCGCCAGCATCTTGCTCACTGCCGGCTGTGAGATGTGGAGCAGTTCGGCCGCACCCCCCACGCCGCCGGTGAGCATCACGGCCCGGAAGACTTCCATCTGACGCAGGTTCATGTTCGCAACATAACCAATGGTTAAGGGATGGCCAACTCTTTTCATTTGACCACGCCGGACCTCTCCGTCGACGATCCCTCCCAGAGGCCCGGACAGCCCATCCACTGGAGACAAGACATGCCCAACCCTTACCCCGTCAACCGACGTCAGACCCTCGTGGCCGGGCTGGCTGCCGCTGCATGGCCCACCTGGGCGCAGGGGCAGAAATTTCCGAGCCGTGCCGTGAGGCTGGTGCTGCCCCAGCCGCCGGGCGGGGCGGCCGATCGCCTGGCCCGCCTGGTGGGCGAGCGGCTCGAAAAGCACTGGGGCCAGCCCGTGGTGATCGAGAACAAGCCGGGGGGTGGCGTGGTGATCGGCACGCAGACCGTGGTGCGTTCAGCGGCCGATGGCTACACCATCGGTCTGCTGGGCAGCTCGCTCAGCATCAACGCGCTGCAGCGCAAGGATCTTCCCTACGAGCTCAAGGACCTTCAGCCCATCGCCCGCGCGGGCTACTACACGGTGGCCCTGGTCGCCGCGGCCAGCTTCCCGGCCAACGACATCAAGTCGCTGATCGCTTACGCCAAGACCCAGCCGGCCAACAGCATTTCCTTCGGCTCCAACGGCATCGGCACCTCGGCCCACGTGGCCGGCGAGATGCTCAACCACATGGGCGGCATCCAGTTGCAGCACGTGCCCTACAACGGCGCGGCCAAGATGTACACCGACATCGCGGGTGGCGTGCTGCCCATCGGCTTCTCGGTGGTGAGTTCGGCCGACAGCTTCATCAAGGCCGGGCAGATGAAGGTGCTGGGCGTCACCAGTCTGCAGCGCAGCCCCTTGTTCCCCCAGTGGCCCACGATCGCCGATACCTTGCCGGGCTTCGAGGCCATCAACTGGGCCGGCTTCTGCGGCCCCGCGGGCATGCCCCGCGACATCACCGAGCAGATTGCCCGCGACCTGATCTCCGTGCTCAAGGCGCCCGACATGGCGAAGTCGCTCGAGGCCTCGGGGTTCGAGCTGTCCACGCAGGGCCCCGCCGAATTCGGCGACTTCATCCAGAGCGAAGTGAAGCGCTTTGCCGCCGTGACCCAGCCGTTGCCGGGACAGAAGTGAGCGTGAAGAAGTGAGAGTGAACCCGTGACCGCCAGCTACCAACTGTCCCGCACCATCCCTGCCGACGCTGCTTACGACCTGGTGGTCGCGGGGGGCGGGCCCGCGGGCACCGCCACGGCCGTGTGCGCCGCGCGCCTGGGCCTGAAGGTGCTGCTGGCCGAGGCCACCGGCTGCCTCGGTGGCATGGGCACCAGTGGTCTGGTCGCTTCCTTCGGCCCGGTGTCGGACGGCGAGCGCATGCTGGTGGGTGGCTTCATGAAGGAGCTGCTCGCGACGATGTGGGAGCAGAAGGCTTTCGCGCCCCAGGTCACGCAGGACTACCTGAACCGACAGCTCAACCGCTGGGTGCCGTTTCAGCCCGAGCACCTCAAGCGGATCCTCGATGACTTCACGGTGCAGGCCGGTGTCGAGGTGCGCTTCTTCACGCGCGTCGTGGAGGCCGATGTCGATGGTCGCCGCGTCAATGGCGTGGTGGTCAGCAACGTGGAGGGCTTGCGCTACGTGCCCGCCAGGGCCTTCGTCGATGCCACGGGCGACGCGGCGCTGGCCACGCTGGCGGGCGCGGAATGCAAGGTGGTGCTGCGCGACACGGACACCGTGGCGCCGAGCACGCTGTGCTCCCTGATCGCGGGCATGAACTGGGACGACCCGGCCTACGCGGGCGATGGCCTGGACAAGATCAAGGCGCGCGTGCGCAGTGAATGGGTGCCGCAGGCGATCGAGGACGGCTTCTTCACGCAGGAGGACCGCTTCTTCCCCGGCATGAACCGGGTGGGGCCGCAGGGCGCCACGCTCAACGCCGGGCACGTGTTCAACCTCAATCCCTTGTCGGTGCGCAGCCTGTCCGACGGCATGGTGTTGGGCCGCAAGCTCGCCGTGGAGTACACCGAGTTCTACCGGCAATACGTACCCGGTTGCGAACGCATCGAATTGATGGGCACGGCGCCGTCCATGGGCGTGCGCGATTCGCGGCGCATCGTCGGCGAGTTCGAGCTGGGCATGGACGACTTCCTGGCGCGCCGCCAGTTCCCGGACCAGGTGGCCGTCTACAACCGGCCGACCGACGTGCACCCGAGCGACACCAGTCGCAAGGAATACGAACGCTTCCTCAAGGACTTCCACGGCAAGGACAACCTTGGCCGTGGCGAGTGCGTGGGCATTCCCTACAGCATCCTGGTGCCGCGCGGTTGGGAGAACCTGTGGGTGGCGGGCCGCTGCCACTCCAGCGAGACCAAGGTGCACGGTTCCATCCGGGCCCAATCGGCGGCGTACATGATGGGACAGGCCGCCGGCACGGCCGCCGCGCAGTCGATCCGCACCGGGCAACCGGCCAACGACCTCGACACGCGCGCGCTGGTGGAAACGCTGCGCGAGGCGGGTGCCTACCTGCCGCAGACGGCACTGGCGCGCGAGATGACGCGCGCGTGAGTGTGGACGGCCGGCCTGTTGAGCGCCGCGCTGCACTTCGCCGACTACGCGACGCGCTCGCTCAGCCGTTCCAGCAACCAGTCCAGCAGGGCCCTCAACCGGGGCAATCGACGCAAGTCCCGGTGGTAGCCCAGCCACACATCCCGGCCGGGTGGACTTGAGGCACCGGCCAGTGGCTTCAACCCGGGGTGCGAGTCCCCCAGAGGACGCGGCAAAACGGCCGCGCCAACGCCGGCCGCGCAGGCGATGGCCTGCACGTGCCGGCTGTTGCTGCGAAACGCAACGCGCGCCTGGGGAAACGCTTCGCGCAACCAGGTGGCGTCGGGCATGTCGGAAAAGCCCATGTCCATGGTCACCAGGTGGGTGGGTGCGTCTCCCGTCGTGGCCTTCTCCCTGGCCACATAAACGGCGTAAGGAACGTGCATCAGGTGCCGCTGCACGACGTCCGGTTCGTCGAAGGGCACGATGCGTGCGACCAGATCGGCCTCACGCCGCGCGAGGCTGTACAGCCTCGCATCGGTGATCAGTTCGACGGTGACGCCCGGGTGTCGCTTCGTGAACGCCGCGCAGAGCGGGGCCAGCACGTGCATGCCGAACCAATCGGAGGCCGAGACGCGAAGCAGCCCTTCGAGGCGGGCGGCCGAGCCGTCGAGTTCGCGCGAGATGGCCATGGCCTCTCGCTCCATGCTGTCGGCGTGCAGCAGCAGGGCCGAGCCCTCGTCGGTGAGGACGAAGCCATCCGCCGTGCGCTGAAAAAGTGCGTGGCCCAGTGAGGCCTCCAGGGCGCGCAGGCGGCGCCCCATGGTGGGCTGGCTTTGCGCGATCGAGCGACCAGCGGCCCCCAGCGTGCCGGTTCGGGCAATGGCGAGGAACACCCGGATGTCGTCCCAGTTCATGGCTTGCTCCATGCAAATGTGAATGGCGGAGTTTCAGTATTGTGAGTTCACATTCAGGAATGAATGGAGAAAACTGGACTTCCCAATCACTTCACCGATAACCGCCATGTCAAACCACCCCACTGCCACCATGCGCGCCATGGTGTTGACTGCACCGAATGCCGCGTTTGTCTCGTCCACCGTGGCCAGGCCCACCCCCCGGGCGGGAGAGGTACTGGTCCGCATCCTAGCCAGTGGCGTCAATCCGCTGGACACGAAGATCAGGGCGGGCAAGGCCGAGCACGCCCGCCATCCCTTGCCCGGCGTGCTGGGCATGGACCTCGCCGGCACCGTGGAGGCCGTTGGGCCCCAGGTAGAAGGCTTCAAGCCCGGTGACGAGGTCTATGGGTTCACCGGTGGCATCGGCGGGCTGCAGGGCAGCCTGGCCGAGTTCGCCGCCGTGGACAGCCAGCTCCTGGCGCGCAAGCCGGCCAACCTCAGCATGCGCGAAGCCGCTGCGCTGCCCCTGGTGGTCATCACCGCCTGGGAGGGGCTGGTGGACCGCGCCAGGCTTGGCCCGGGGCAGCGGGTGCTGATTCACGGCGGCGCTGGCGGCGTGGGGCACGTGAGCGTGCAGATCGCCCTCGCGCTGGGTGCGGAGGTCTTTGCCACCGGGTCAGCGGGCCAGGCGGCGTACATCCGCTCGCTGGGCGCGACGCCCATCGACCACGCCACGACACCGGTGGAGGAATACCTTGCCCAACACACGGAGGGCAAGGGCTTCGATGTGGTGTACGACACCGTGGGTGGCCCGGTGCTCGACGCCTCGTTTCTGGCGGTGCGCCGCTACACCGGGCATGTGCTCAGTTGCCTGGGTTGGGGCACGCACGCGCTGGCGCCCTTGTCCTTTCGCGGCGCGAGCTATTCGGGGGTGTTCACGTTGTTGCCCATCCTCACGGGCGAGGGGCGTGCGCACCACGGTGAGATCCTGGCCCAGGCCACGGCCCTGATCGAGCGGGGTCTGTTGATGCCCCGCATGGACCCCCAGCACTTCACGCTGGACACGGTGGAGGCCGCGCATGCGCGGGTCACGTCCGGCCAGGCGCTGGGCAAGGTGGTCGTCGACGTCAGCGCTGACGCAGGAACGCGCTGAAGAAGTCCGCCAGTGCCTGGTGCGCCTCCAGCGGGAGCACGTTCGCCACGTACTGGTCGGGCCGCACCACCACCAGCGCGCCGCGGCCGCGGTCGATGCCGCGCAGGGTGAAGATGTCCGGGCCGTTCTTGAGGTCGGGGCAGAAAACCTTCTCGTAATCGATCAGACCGAAGCGGCCTTTGCGTGGCAGCAGCATCGGCGGCAGCTTGTCGACCTCGATCTCGCGATGCCCTTGCTGGAAGATGGCGCGCAGGTCGATCACGCTGTCGATGTCCGCCCCCTCGGGCGTGAAGCGGCGGATCGGGGATTGCGGCGACTCGGCGAGGAAGTCGGCCAGCGCGCGCAGGCGCTCGCCGCTCGCGTCGGCGAAGGCGTGGAGGCGCCACGCGGCGTCCGCGCGCGCGGCGTGGCCCAGGTGCATCGGCTTCGCATCGGCCAGCCGGATCACCGGCGCCGAATGGAAGCGCATGCCGATGGTGAAACCCGAGGCCAGGTGCTGGTGCACGGGGGGCGCGGTCAGCACGGTCTCGCTCGGGTAGTGCGTCGCCACACCGGCGGTGTAACGGCCCGACTTGACGAAGTAGGCCTGCAGCTCCGCCGGGTCCACGCCGCCGAGTTCGGGGCGCCGTGGGTCCTTTGGCGGCGAGGCCATGATCTTCGACCACTCCTTGTCGAAGTCGATCAGGCCCTGCGCGATGGCGTGGCGCTCGACGCCGTAGGTGCGCAGCAACTCGGGCCCCGCGCGGCCTTCCAGCACCGACACCAGCTTCCAGCCGAGGTTGAAGGCGTCCTGCATGGACACGTTCATGCCCTGGCCGGCCTTGGCGCTGTGCGTGTGGCAGGCGTCGCCGGCGATGAACACGCGCGGCAGTCGCGCGCCGGCCTGCGCCTGCGGCACGTCGTCGAAGCGGTCGGTGACGCGCTGGCCGACCTCGTAGACCGAGGACCAGGCGACGTCGCGCACCTCGAGCGTGTAGGGGCGCAGCACGCGCTGCGCGACCTCGATGATCTTGTCGGCCGTGTAGCGCTCGCGCAGGTCCGATCGTTGGGCCGGATCGACCTCGCCGAGGTCGACGTACAGCCGAACCAGGTAGCCGCCCTCGCGCGGGATGAGCAGGATGTTGCCCTCGTCGGCCGACTGGATCGCCGCCTTCAGGCGAATGTCGGGGAAGTCGGTGACCGCGAGCATGTCTACCACGCCCCAGGCGTGGTTGGCGAAGTCGCCGAGCGGCTCGGCGCCGATGGCCTGCCGCACGCGACTGCGCGCGCCGTCGCAGCCGACGACGTACTTCGCACGCAGCGTGCGGGTCGCGCTGCCATCCACCTCGCGCAGCGTGACGCGCACCGGGTGTTCGCCCTCGGCGTCCACCGCCAGGTCGACGAACTCGAGGCCGTAGTCCGGCTCCAGCCGCGTCGGTGACTGGCGCATGAAGTCCAGCAGGTAGGCCTGCATGCGCGCCTGGTTGACGATGAGGTGCGGCATTTCGGACAGGCCGTCCTCCACGTCCTGAACCCGGCCAGTGCGCGCGATGCGCGAACGATCGCCCGGCGAGGGGCGCCAGAAGGCGGTCTCGTTGACCCAGTAGCCCTCGCGCCGCAGTTTGGCGCCCAGGCCGAAGGCCTCGAACATCTCCACCGTGCGGCAGGCCACGCCGTCGGCCTGGCCCAGTTCGAGCGGGCCCTGGCGGCGCTCCACCAGGCGGGTGCGGATGCCGGGGAACTGCGCCAGTTGCGCGGCCAGCACCACGCCGGCGGGGCCGCTGCCCACCACCAGCACGTCCACCGTTTCGTCCGGCTTCCAGGCGCGGTCCGTGGCGCCGGGCGCGGCGGCCTGCAGGTCGGGGTCGCCGGGGCGGTAGCCATTCAGATAGAACTGCATCGTGTCTCCATTGGGGTGCACGGCAACTATCCTCGTCACGCTCTATAACGTCCAGCCACAATACGCCATACCCGGCATATCGTTTTGCAATAGAACCCATGTCCAAGCTCGATCTCGACTGGCTCGGCGTGTTCGTCGAGGTCTACAAGACGCAAAGCGTCTCGCTGGCCGCGCAACGCCGCGGCATGGCGCAGGCCAACGCCAGCATCGCCTTGAACAAGCTGCGCCGCCACTTCAACGACCGCCTGTTCTGCCGCACCTCGCGCGGCATGGAGCCCACGCCGCGGGCGCGCGCCATCTACCCCGAGTTGCTGGAGGCGTGGCAGCGGGTCGAGAAGGCGCGCCTTGCGCCCGAGGTGTTCGACCCCGCCCAGGCTCAGCGCGAGTTCCGCGTCTGCATGAGCGACATCAGCGAGGTCGTGCTGCTGCCGGCGCTGGTCAACCACCTGGGGCGCGTCGGGCCGCACATCCGCGTCGAGGCGGAGAAGGCCTCGGCGCAGAGCCGTGGCCGACTGGAGTCGGGCGACGTGGATCTGGCGGTGGGCTTCATGCCCGATCTGGAGGCCGGCTTCTTCCAGCAGGCGCTGTTCGCGCAGGACTTCGTGGTGATGGTCTCCCGCGAGCACCCTCGCATCCAGAAAAGCCTGACGAAGCACCGCTTCGAGGCCGAGGGCCACATCGTCGTGACGACCTCGGGCACCGGCCACTCGATCGTCGACAAGGTGCTGGGCCGGCACCAGGTGCAGCGCCGCATCGTGTTGCGTGTGCCCAGCTTCCTGGGGGTGGCCCGCATCGTTGCGCAGACGGATCTGCTGGTGGTGGTGCCGCGTCTGCTGGGCGATGTACTGGCCTCGCAGGACCGCGTGCGCCTGTTCGAGCCGCCCTGGTCACTGCCGAAGTACAAGGTCAAGCAGCACTGGCACGAACGCTTTCACGCCGACCCCGGCCACGTGTGGCTGCGCCAGACGATGGCGCAGTTGTTCGCGGGGAACTGAGCGCGCTCGCTCAAGCCTTCGGCGGCCGTGGTGCGGTGCGCTGGCCGCTCGTCTGCGCGTCGCGGTGCCACTGCAGTTGCCGCAGCAGCCCGGCCTTCATCCGCTCCGTCAGGCCCGCGGCTTCGATCATGGCGGGCCAGAGCGCGTAGGCCGCGTCCCGGCAGCGGCGCAGCGCCGTGAGCACGGGTTTTTCCACGATGCCCAGCTGCGTGCAGAAACCACGCACCAGGCGAACGGTCAGCACCGCGTCGCGGTTCAGGCCCTCGGGCTGGTCGGGGCTGAGGTGCAGCGCGCGGCCGCGCGGCATGCCGGCGTAAGCCGCGTAGCCGACGATGTCGTACGCGGGCGGCAACTCGGGCGTGCGGCCGTCGGGGTAACGCAGGCCCATGTTCTTGAGGTGCATGTCGGCGTTGCCCAGCATCTCGCTCACCAGGATGCGCCGCAGCAACTCGTGCACGGCGGGCTCGCCCAGCGTGGGCAGCGCCATGAGCACCCGGGCCACCGAGAGGTAGTCCCGCGTGTACTTGGCCTCGGGCTGCACGCCGAGGATCTGGGCGAAGTCCTCGCAGTGCACGCGCCGTGTGGGCGTGTCCGCGTCCCGGTCGTAGCGCTGCACCGCCAGGAACTGGCTGCTGGCGTTCGCGTCGCCCAGGTCGTAGTGGTGCTGGGCCTCCAGCCGCCCCAGGGGGGCGAGCTCGGCCTGCACGGTGTTCACGCCGGCGGCGGCGGCCAGGCGCAGCGACAGCTCCTCGAGTTCTGGCAACAAGGGCTGGCCCACCACGGGCAGCTTGGCGATGACGTGCCGGGCCTGGTCGCGCTCGTCGAGCCGGGTGCGGGCGACGAAGCGGTCGCCGAGCTTGAGCACCGAGAGCTTGGCCTGGATGCCCGAGACGGAGATCGCGTCCTGGATGGGTTCGGCCGTGACCGACATCTCCAGCGCGTCGTGGTTCGAGGTGACGAGGCGCTGCATCTGCGCGTGGTCGAGATCGGCGGGGCGCACGTAGACGTTGCCCGGCAGGTCCGCGCCGGTGGCGGCGAGCAGTTCGAAGTGGTCGTTGATGCCGCAGCCGCGCAGCTCGGCGATCTGGTTGCGCAGGGGGCCCTCCGGCAGCAGGCCCTGGAACCAGGCCGGCAGCAGCCAGCCGCGTTGGGGGTCGCGGGAGAGCGATCCATTGAGGACCGGGCTGCTCACGCCGCGCCAGAAGGCCGCCTGGGCCTGCGCATCGGCGGCCAGGAAGCCGACCGAGAGCAGCTCCTGGTTCGGGTCGTCGGCGAAGGCGTCGTGGGCGACGAAGCGGTTGGTGGTGTGCTCGGGCGAAACCGGGTACTGGAAGAGGTGGCCCACTGCCCGCTCGCCGATGAAGACCTCCAGCGCCTTCATGGCTTGAGCGCGCGCTGCACCAGGGTTTCGACGACCGGCTCGCTGACGCCGAGCGCTTCGCCACGGGCCACCGCCTTGGGCAGCAGCACGAGCTCCAGCCCGAGCTTGTCGGCCACGGCGAGCAAGGTGCTGAGCTTGAAGTCCTCGGTGCCCTTGAACACGTTCACCGCGGTCTGGCGCGAGAGCCCCGCCGCCTGGCGCAGGGCTTCCTGCGTCAGGCCGCTGTGCTTGAGCCGGGCGCGCAGCGATTGGGAGATGTCGGTGATGGTGGTCATGTCCAGTGGAGCAGAATTTTGAGTAGAAGTTCTGTCAGAGTGTGCTTCTGCCTCGCGGGTTGGTCAAGATAATGATCTGGCAAAGCAGAATATTTTGGGCTTTGTCTAAAAAAATAGAACATTCATCCGCGAGCAGCAGTCCTGGCCGAGGCCATCCCCTGCGGGACTGGATAGTTGCTCATGTGGCAACTATCCATTTCCTTTTGGCTGGTTTATTTCTCTCGAGGCAATCTCTACAGTTCATCCCATGCCGAACACAAAAGCGGCATGGAAAGCAAACCCCCGTTAACCACCCGTTATCTTCAAGGAACTGCCATGAAATCCGCCAAAAGCCTCGCTCTCGCCCTGACCCTTGCCCTCGGCGCCGGTGCCGCCTTCGCCGAAGGCCCCATCGAAGGCAATGAAGTCTTCAACTTCCAATCCACGCTGAGCCGCGCCGAAGTGCAAGCCCAGGCGGTGCAAGCCAACCGCGAAGGCCGTACGGCCCGCGGCGAGATCCTCCCCGCCGACGAGGCCGTCGCCAGCACGGGCCTGAGCCGCGAGCAGGTCCGCGCGGAAGCGGTCCAGGCGCAGCGCAGCGGCCGCACCGCACGCGGCGAGATCGTCTCGGTGGAAGCGGGCGCGTAAGCCCCACGGCCCGCGCCCCACAAGGGCGCGTTCCCTCCAGCAACGGCCCTTCGGGGCCGTTCGCGTTTTCCGGCGCGCTGAATTGCGGCGGATCTACCGGCCGGCCGGCGCTGCCGTGGAGGGCGCTGCCAGGGCGGTGACGCCGGCCACTGCGGCGGCCGCGTCCGTGGCCAGGCGGTCCAGCAGGTCGGCGTAGGCCTGCGCCTGGGCCTGCGGGGTGTCCGCTTCGGCCTTCAATTCGTAGTCGAGCCGCTGACTGTTGACGCTGCGGGCGTCGGTCTCGTGGCTCACCACGGCGACGCGCGCGGTGGCCAAGAGCCGCCGCTGCGCGCGCGAGTAGTCCATGCGGTCGATGACCACGCGCAGGCCGGCGACGGGTGACCACTGCGCGCACTGGCTTTCGCACAGGCGCCAGCCCGGCAGGCGCGCGCGCAGCGCCGAGGCGAACTCGCGCGACATCCCGACCTCGATGCGCTCGGCCCAGAAGGTGTCGGGCCATTCGGCCAGGGTGCTGCCGTCGGTGCGGTAGCGCACGCGGCGCGAGACGAGGTATTCGGGGATGTCCAGGCGGGCGATGGCCAGCGTGCTGCCCTCGCGGGGCGCAGCGGTCACCGGCACGGGTGTGCTCGCCGTGGGGCCCGGCAGGGTCAGCAGCGTGGGTGGTCGATCGGGTGTCGACACGCAACCGGCGACGAAGGCCGCGGTGGCCACCGTGAGCGCGAGGGCCGCGGCGCGGCGGTGGAGCAAGGTGGTGGTCATTCGCGTCGGTTCCCGAAAATGATGGCGTTGGGTTTTTCTTCGAGCAGCTCGCTGAAGGAGCGCAGCCCGCGCGCGGCCTGCGACAGGTCGCGCACGGCGGTCTCCAGGTCCGCGCGCAGCGGCGCGTCGGGCGCGGAGATGTCGGCCAGGCGGTCCATCGCCAGCTTGGCGGACTCGGTGGCTTCTCGCGCACCCACCAGCGCCTGCTGCAGCTCGGGGCGCGCCTCGCGCACGGTCTGCTCGGTGCTGAGCGACAGGCGCTCGATGGACGCCAGCGTGGCGGTGGAATTCGCCTGCAGTTGGCGGATGGCCTCGGTCGCCGCGGCCAGCGTCTGCCGCGACGCCGCCGTCGTCTGCTTGAGCTCGGACGACGCATCGGTCAGCGCCGTCTGCACGCCGCCAAGTGTCTTCTGCACCGCCACCAGGGTGTTGCGCATTTCCTCGGCCGTGGCCCGCATCTCGCTCACGGTCTCGCGCAGCGGCAGCTCGGCCACCTGCTCGATCAGGGGGCCGAAGCGGTCCTGCAGTGCGGGGATCTCGGGGTGGCGCGATTCGCCGTGCAGCTTGGCGGGCGCCTGCGGCTCGAAATCGAGTTCCACCGCCTTCTGGCCGGTGACGATGCTCTCCGACACCAGCCGCGCGCGCAGGCCGCGGGCCACCATCGCGGGAATGTCGACGCCCGCGCCCGCAAGGACCGAGGCCTGCAGCTTCATCACCACCGGCACCGTGGTGCGCAAGGTGTTGCCATCGACGCGAATGCCGATCTCGGTGACCTGGCCGATGGCCACGCCGCGAAAGGTGACCGGCGCGCCCACGTACAGGCCGCTCACGTTGTCCTCGTAGAAGACCGTGGCCTTCTGCTGGTTGCTGAACCAGTCGCTTCCGCTGAGCCAGAAGACGCCGGCCAGCACGATGAAGAAGGCGGCGGCGACGAAGCTGCCGATGAGGAGGGCGTTGCGTTTCATGCGGGGTCTCCAGGCGCTGGCGGCGCTGGCGGGTCGGGGGGCGCTTCCCTTCGCAGGAAGGCGTCGACCGTGGGATGGACGCGGGCCTTCACGAGTTCACTCGGGCGGCCGTGGGCGATCGGTTGCTTGCTGTCCGCGTCCAGGAATATGCCGTCGTCCGCGATGGCGAACAAGCTGGGCAGCTCGTGGCTGACGAAGACCACCGCCGCGCCCGTGCGCTCGCGGATGTCGAGGATCAGGTCGTCGAGCCGGCGCGAGCTGATCGGGTCCAGGCCCGCCGAAGGTTCATCGAGGAACAACAGGGGCGGCTCCGAGGCGATGGCGCGCGCCAGGCCCGCGCGCTTCTTCATGCCGCCGCTCAGGCTGGCCGGCAGCTTGTCGGCGGCGTCGGCCATGCCCACCCATTCCAGCACCTCGCGCGCGCGCGCTTCCTGCGCCGCCTCGTCCAGTGCCGTCTGCCGCGCCAGGGCCAGGCACACGTTCTCCAGCACCGTCATGGACGACCACAGCGCCGCGCTCTGGAACAGCATGCCGAACTTCAGGCGCATGGCCTCGCGCTCGGCGTCGGTGGCGGCCCAGTAGTCCACGCCGCCGTGAAGCACCGCGCCGCTGGCCGGGGGCAGCAGGCCCACCAGGTGCCGGAGCAGGGTGCTCTTGCCGCAACCGCTGCCACCCATCACCGCGAAGATGCTGCCGGCCTGCACTTCGAACGACACGTCGCGCTGGATCAGCTTCTCGCCGAATCGCATCTCCAGGTTCTGCACGCTGAGCAAGGCCATTCAGATCCCCAGCGTGTTGGCGACCAGCGCGAACACGGCGTCGATGACGATGATGGCCACGATGCTGGTGACCACCGCACCCGTGGTGGCCACGCCCACACCGGCGGCGTTGCGTTGCGCGTACAGCCCGTGGTAGCAGCCCACCATGCCGATGAGCGCGCCGAACACCAGCGACTTGGCGGCGCCCAGCCCCAGGTGGGTCCAGGCGAGCGCGTCCGCGGTGCGGTTCATGTACGCCGCGGGTGACAGGTCGAGCATCACCGACGCCACCGCCATGCCGCCCACCAGGCCCGCGAGACAGGCGAACACGAAGAGCAGCGGCATCATCAGCAGCAGCGCCGCCACGCGCGGCAGCACCAGGAAGTCCATCGCTGGCAGGCCCAGCACCTCCAGCGCGTCCACCTCCTCGTTGGTCTGCATGGTGGCCAGTTCGGCCGCGAAAGCCGCGCCGGTGCGCCCGGCGATGACGACGGCGGTGATGATGGCCGCCATCTCGCGCGCCACCGAGATGGCCACGAGATCGGCCACGAAGATGCCGGCGCCGAACTTGAGCAACTGCACCGCGCCCACGAAGGCCAGGATGGCGCCCACGAGGAAGTTGACCAGGCACACGATGCCCACGGCGCGGGCGCTGGTGTCGGCCAGCACGCGCGCGGCGTCCTGTGCGCGGTAGCGTCGACGCCCGCCGAACGCGGCGCCAGCCGACAGCAACACCTCTCCAAGGAAGGTGAGCGGGCGGCGGGCGAAGGCGAAGGAGGGCTTCAGCAAGCGCGGGTCTCCCGGCCCACAGGGGTGGCAGCGAAAATGGCTGTCATCCGGCGCATCTTATGCAGTCGGCTGAAAACCACCAATGGAAGACCCCAACTTCACCGAACTGCGCGGCGTGGACGTGACCATGCTGCGCGCCTTCGACGCGCTGATCCGCGAGCGCAGCGTGTCGCGCGCGGCGGCGCGCCTGTTCCTGAGTCAGCCCGCCGTCAGCGCTTGCCTCAAGCGCCTGCGCGTGGCCTTCGACGACGAACTCTTCGTGCGCACGCAGTACGGCGTGGAGCCGACGCCGCGTGCGCTGGCGCTGGCGCCCAACGTGGAGACGGTGCTCTCGGAACTGCAGCGGCTCATGAGCCGCCACCAGCCCTTCGACCCGGCCGCGTCCGACCGCATCCTGCGCGTGGCCGGCAGCGACCACCTCTGCCGCACCCTGATGCCCGAGCTGTGCCGCACGCTCGGCGCACTGGGCTCGCGCATGCGCGTGACCTGGTCGCTGGCCGACTACAGCAAGACCGCCGAGGAACTGGCGCGCGGCGACGTCGACCTCGCACTGATCCCGCGCATCACGCAGGTGACGGGCGTGCAGACCACCACCCTCTGTGAAGACTCCTACGTCGGCGTGGCGCGCCAGGGCCATCCGGTGTTCGACAGCGGGCTGGACCTCGACGCCTTCTGCGCCTGGCCGCACGTGGTGCTGGGCCAGTCGCGCTCGGTGCTGGACGACACCATCGACAGCCAGCTCGCGCGCCTGGACCGCCGCCGCGTGGTGCAGGCCGGTGTCAATTCCTTCAGCCAGATGGTGGACCTGCTGGCCGAGACCGACCTGATCGCCGTTTTCCCCCAGCGCGTGGCGCGCCGCTACCTGCACGCGCTGGGCTCGTGCCCGCTGCCCTTCGAACTGCCCGACTACCGCCTGCACGCCTGTTGGCACAAGCGCAGCGAGGCCGACGAGGCGGTGGTGTGGTTGCGCGGGCAGGTGATCGAGGCGATCGAGCGCACGCTCTGATCGGCTGCGCCGCGCGGGGCAGCTATCAGCCCCACGCATATCTCATATCCAAACGTTTGCTTTGCCCTGGCGCGCGCGACGGCCTATCGTGCGGGCCCTCGATTCCCCCCGCATCCCATCCCCCACGACGGAGACAAGAATGAACCGACGCGACCTGGTGGCCCTTGGCTTGGCCTCGCCCTTCCTCGGCACGGCCCTGGCCCAATCGGCGCCCGGCTTCCCCAACCGCCACGTGCGCCTCATCGCCTTCGGCGAGCCCGGTGGCCCGCTCGACATCCTGGGCCGCGTGTTCGCCGAGCGCCTCTCCAAAGCCTGGGGCCACCCCGTGGTGGTGGAGACCAAGCCCGGCGCGGGCGGCATGATCGCCGCCGACTTCGTCGCCAAGGCGCCCGCCGATGGCCACACCTTCCTGTTCACCATCACGCACACCCAGTTGGTGCTGCCGTTCCTGCAGAAGACGCCCTACGACCCGATCAAGGACTTCCAGCCCCTCACGCCCGTGGGCGTGGGCGGCCCGGTGCTGATGGTGCGCAGCGACGCGCCGGTGAACAACGTGCAGGAGTACGTGGCCTGGGCCAAGTCCAAGGGCCGCATCACCTGCGCCACCTGGGGTCAGGGCACCGCCGCGCATCTGTACACCGAACTGCTGCGCAAGCAGACCGGCGCCACCATCGACCACGTGCCCTACAAGGGGCAGGCGGGCGCGCACATCGACCTGTTCGGCGGGGTCATCGACTCGGCCTGGGCCAACCCGTCCACCGCCAAGGTGCACCTGCAGGGCGACAAGACCTCGGGCGGCAAGCCCAAGGTGCGTGTCATCGCCATCGCGGGCAGCCAGCGCAGCGGCACCCTGCCGGACGTGCCCACTTTCGTCGAGCAGGGATTCAAGGGCGGCTTCGAGACCGAGAGCTGGTTCGGCTTCCTCGCGCCGGCGAAGACGCCGCGCCCCGTCGTCGAGCAGATCGTCAAGGGTCTGCACGAGGCCGCGAAGACCGACGAGGTGCGCCAGCGCCTCATCGACCTGGGCCTGACCCCGCTCACGCAAAGCCCCGACGAGTTCGCCGCCGCGCAGCAGAAGGAACTGCCCCAGTGGGAGGCCCTGATCCGCGCGGCGGGTATGCGCGCCGGTTGATCGCAAGCAAGCCATGAACGCACGAGTGATCCCCCTCACGCCCGACCAGGGCACGGCCTACGGCCGCCCGGCGCCCACCTACCGCAAGGAACTCACCGAGGTCGGCGCAGGCACGCCCATGGGCGAACTGCTGCGCCGCTACTGGCACCCCATCGGCCTGGCCGCCGACGCCACCGACACGCCGCGCCAGGTGCGCGTGCTCGGCGAAGACCTCATCCTCTTTCGCGACCAGCAGGGCCGCGCGGGCCTGGTGTACCCGCACTGCGCGCACCGCGGCACCTCGCTGCTGTACGGCAAGGTGGAGGCGAACGGCATCCGCTGCTGCTACCACGGCTGGCTGTTCTCGGTGGACGGCCATTGCCTGGAGCAGCCCTGCGAGCCCGAGGGCGGCAAGTTCAAGGACAAGGTGCGCCAGCCCTGGTACCCCGTGCAGGAACAGTACGGCCTGATCTGGGCCTACATGGGCCCGCCCGAGAAGAAGCCCACGCTGCCGCGCTACGAGGCGCTGGAGAACCTGGACGCCGGTGAGTTCCTCGAGGCCAACGACCGCAGCATCGGCGGCGGCGGCCCGCAGATCATCGACTGCAACTGGCTGCAGCACTACGAGAACCTGGTCGATCCCTTCCACGTGGTGGTGCTGCACTCCACCTTCAGCGGCACGCAGTTCGTCGAGCAGATGGCGCTCATGCCCCAGGTCACCTGGGACCGTGTCGAGCTCGGCGTGCGCACGACCTCCGTGCGCCAGCTCGACGACGGCAAGACCTTCCGCCGCGTGAGCCAGGCCGCCATGCCCACGCTGCGCGTCATCCCCAGCCCGCGCCTGGGGAAGTTCGGGCGCGTCGAATCGCTGGGCTGGATCCTGCCGATCGACGACCACCACTTCCGCATCTACGTGGTGGGCCGCGTGAGCGAGGTGGGCGAGCTGTCGAAGATGCGCTCGCGCCAGAACGGCAAGCTGTGGGAAGAACTCACGGCCGAGGAGCACCGCGCCTCGCCGGGCGACTACGAGGCCATGGTCAGCCAGGGCAAGGTGGCCAGGCATTCCGAGGAGCACCTGGCCACCTCCGACCGCGGCATCGTGATGCTGCGCCGCTACCTGCAGGGTCAGCTGGAGGCCGTGCAGCGGGGCGAGGACCCGGCCGGTGTGAGCTTCGACCCTGACGCGCCGCCGGTGTTCTTCGACGCGGGCAACTTCCTGGAATGAGCCTGGATTTTTTTGTGAAGGTCGCCCGCGTGCACGCGGAGGCCGAGGACATCGTGCTGCTGGACCTGGAGCGCGAGGGCCAGCCCTTGCCGGCGTTCACCGCCGGCGCGCACATCGACGTGAAGACGCCGTCGGGCGCGGTGCGGCAGTACTCGTTGTGCAACGCACCAGGCGAGCCCGGTCCGTACCAGATCGCTGTGCTGCGCGAGACCGGCGGCCGCGGCGGCTCGGCCTCGATGCACGACGCGCTGGCCGAAGGCGACACGCTGCAGGTCTCGGCGCCGCGCAACCACTTCGCGTTGAGCGAGGACCCGGGCCCGAGCCTGTTGTTCGCGGCCGGCATCGGCATCACGCCCATCGTGGCGATGGCCGAGACCCTGCACGCCCAGGGGCGCGACTTCACGTTGCACTACTGCGCGCGCAGCGAGGCCCGCACGGCCTTCCTGCAGCGTCTGCGCGGGCGGCCCTACGCCGATCGCGTGCGCTTCCATTTCGACGGTGGCGAGGCCGATCGGCGGCTGGACATCGGCGCCGCGCTGGCCGCTGCGCCGCCCGGGGCCCACGTCTACGTCTGTGGTCCGCAGGCCTTCATCACCGGTGTGCAGGGCAGCGCGGCCCGCGCCGGCTGGCCGGTCGAGCGCGTGCACTTCGAGCACTTCTCCGGCGCCACCGTGGACACGAGCGGCGACGGTGCCTTCGACGTGGTGCTCGCACGCAGCGGGCGCACGGTGCGCATCGCGCCCGACGTGTCCATCACCCAGGCCCTGGCGGCCGAGGGCGTGGCCATCGAGACCTCGTGCGAGCAAGGCGTGTGCGGCACCTGCCTCACCACCGTGCTCGAGGGCGAGGTCGATCACCGCGACCTCTACCTCATGCCCGACGAACAGGCGCAGCACACGCAGATCCTGCCGTGCTGCTCGCGGGCGAAATCGGCGCGGCTGGTGCTCGACCTTTGAGGCGTCAGAAGCCTCAGAAGGTGATGTTCACCGATGGCGCGCTGCGCTGCGCCTCGCCGTGGTACACGGCCTCGATGTTGTTGCCCGCCGGGTCGAGCGCGAACGCGCCGTAGTAGCCGGGGTGGTACTTGCGCTCGCCGGGTGCGCCGTTGTCCTGGCCGCCACTGGCCAGTGCCGCGCGGTGGAACGCGTCCACCATCGCCCGGTTCTTTGCCTGAAAGGCCAGGTGGTGGCGTCCCGTCAGCACGCCCGCGGCGGCCTCGCTGTCGGCTGTGGAGATGAACAGCTCGTCCGCCCAGAAGTACGTGTCGCCTTCACCTCCCAAGGGGATCTCCAGTGCCTCGAACACGGCCGCGTAGAAGCGCTTCGCGGCGGGCAGGTCTTTCACGACGAGCTGGATGTGGTCGATCAGCCGACCGCGGTGCAGGGATTGCATGCTCATTCGGTGCTCCTTGAATCGATGACGCTTCGGGCGAGGGCAAGCGCCATTCCCGCTCGCGTGGCGCGGGGTGTCAAGGCCGCCGTTGCATGCCCAGTGCGTGCAGCGTGTCGATCAGCGTGCGCAGCATCCACGCGGCAAGCCGCTCGGGCCATGGGCCGGTGGGGCTCGGGGGCGCGGCCACGGGCGGTCGCCGCCCGGCCTCGCGCGCGCCAAAGCCCAGGCGCTGCAGCGCCGCGCTTTCCGTGGCGTCGGGCGCGTGGCCGGGGCCGAATACCACGTCCAGCCGGCGCACCCCCTGCGCGTGCAGCGCCTCGACGAGCGGCACCAGCGCGGCGCGCTCGGGCCGCCAGAAGATGGCCTCGCGCGCGTGGCGCGGGGTGTCGAGGACGAGAAGCACCTCGTCCTGCGCCGAGACATGGTGCAGGCAGTCGCGCCAGTCGCCGCCGTCCACCACCGCGTGGTCCAGGCCTCGCGGCTGGTGCGCGAAGCCGCGCGTGCAGAGCACCGTGACCGGCACCGCCCCGACCTGACCCAGCCGCTCGCGCAGCACGGCGGCGCCGGCCCGGCCGATGGCACCGATCACGAGCACGCGTGGTGGGGGTGAGGGCGGGCGCATCGGGTCGCGGGGTTCAGGAAGGGAAGGGCGCGGCGAGCGCGAACCACACGCCCAGCGCCACCGAGATGATGAAGGCGCCGTCGAGCAGGCCCGCGAGCAGGAAGACCTTGGGTTGCAGGGCCTCCATCATCTCCGGCTGGCGCGCCGAGGCGTCGAGGTAGCGGCTGGCCATGATGCCGATGCCGATGCACGAGCCGAGAGCGCCCAGGCCGATCATGTGGCCGACGGCGAGGGGGAGTTGGGAGAGGTCCGACATGTGAGGCTCCTTGGTGTTGATGGGCTTACTGTGGGCCCGATCGGTCATCAAGGCCATGACCCCGGAGGTCATGGTGAGCCTCGTCAGCGACCGCGCCCCCACCCCAGCCACACGCAGGCCCCGGTCACCGAGCCCAGGCACAGCCACGACACCCAGTCCCAGGGGCCGTCGCCCAGCAGCGCCGTGACCAGGCCGATCGCCGAGGCCAGCGCGATCACCACCGGCCAGGCCCACACCGGGCCCAGCGCGTTCCACAGGGCTTTCATGGATGGGTCACTTCACGGTTCAGGTTCGGGGCTTCACGGCCGGTCAGGGCCGGCGGCAGTTCGACCGCGTCGGCGCTGCCGGTCACGCCGCGCCGCAGCCACAGGTACAGCCCGCTGCCGAGCACGATGATGGTGAGGATGTCGAGCACGGCCCAGATGATCTGCATGGGCCGACCGCCGTAGTCGCCGAAGTGCAGCGGCTGCGAGATCAGCAGGCCGGTGAGGTACCAGGGCAGTTCACGGCTGTCGGTCACCTGCCCGGTCACGGCGTCCACCAGCACGGGCTTGAAGAGGCGCGAGTTCAGCGGATCGGTGCCGCGCATGAACACGCCGTAGTGGTGCGGGCTGGTGAACAGCGTGCCGGGAAAGGCCACGAAGCCCACCTTCATGGATGGCTCCAGCGCCACCGCAGCCGACACCGCCGCCTGCAGTGAACCCAGCCGGTTGCGCTCCAGCGGCGGCTGGCCGCGGTAGGGCGCCACCATCTCGGCCATCTGGTCCGTTTGCCAGTAGCGCACCAACAGATCGGCCCAGGTGTTGATCACGCCGGTGGCGCCAACCACGAACAGCCAGGTCAGCGTGACGATGCCCAGCAGGTTGTGCAGGTCCAGCCAGCGCACGCGCGAGGAGCGGTCGCGCCGCACCTCGCCAAAGCCGAGCTTGCGCATGAAGGGTGCGTACAGCACCACGCCGGAGACGATGGCCACCAGCAGCAACAGGCCCATGAAGCCCAGGAACAGCGTGCCGGGCAGGCCGGCGAACAGGTCCACGTGCAGCGAGAGCATGATGTGCATGAAGCCGCTGTCCAGCGGCGGCTGGCCCAGCGCCTCGCCGGTGCGCGCGTCCACCGCCACCTGCTTGAGGCCCGAGTCCGACAGCGGCGTGTCCGACAGGGTGACGTACCAGACGCGGTCGTCGTCCTCTTCCTGCGAGACGTACATGCCGCCCTTCTCGGGGTGCTCGGCGATGGCGATCTCCAGCACGCGGTCCAGGCTGATGCGCGGCGCATCGGCCGCCATCTCGGGCGCTTCGATCTCGGTGCCCAGCAGGTGGCCGATCTCGTGGTGGAAGATGAGCGGCAGGCCGGTGAGGCACAGCAGCAGCATGAAGACGGTGCAGACCAGGCTGCTCCATTTGTGCACCCAGGACCAGGCGCGCAGGGCTCGTGGGCTCGGCATCAGAAGTCCACGCTGGCGCTGACGACGAAGGTGCGCGGTGCACCGAGCACCAGATAGCCCCGGCCCGGGAAGCCACCGGCCGAGGCCCAGTAGCCCTTGTCGAACAGGTTCTCCACGCGCCCGCGCAGCGTGAGCAGCTTGCCACCGAATTCGGTGAGGTAGCGCGCGCCCAGGTCCACGCGCGTCCACGAGGACACTTCCTGCGCGTTGGCGCCGTCGGCGTACTGCTTGCCGGTGTGGATCACGCGCGCGTCCAGCGTGAGGCCGCGCGCCACGGGCAGGTCCCATTCCACGCCGAGATTGAGCTGGTGGCCGGGCACGCCGATGACGTCCTTGCCGTCGTCGGCACCGCCCTGGGTGCGCAGTTGCTCGGCGTCGAGCAACGTGAGGCCGCCCAGCACCCGCACCGAGCGCACGGGCGCGCCGAAGACGTTGATCTCCAGGCCGCGATGGCGCTGCTCGCCGAACACGCCGAAGACGTTGTTCTCGACGTAGGCGCTGGGCTTGCGCTGCGAGAACAGGGCGACGCTGGCGCCGATGCGGCCGCCGTCGTACTTGGCGCCGATCTCCTTCTGCTTCGAGACGTAGGGTGCGAAAACCTGCCCCGCGTTGGTGATGCCGGCGCCCGAGGCGGTGTCGCCCTTGACCAGGCCTTCGGCGTAGTTGGCGTACAGCGACCAGCCGCTGGCCGGCTTCACCACCAGGCCCAGCACTGGGGACGTGCGGCCCTCGTCGTAGTGCGATTCCTGGGCGCCCGAGTTGTAGTTGTAGGCGGTGACGCGCAGGGTCTGGCGGCGCGCGCCCAGGGTCAGGCGCACGCTGTCGTCCAGGAAGGACATCGTGTCGGCGATCGCCAGGCTGGTGGTGGCCAGGCGTTCCACCACCAACGGGTTGCCCAGGTCGCCGCCGACGAAGAAGTCGGGCGCCGGCGCGGCCACCGCGAAGGGCTGGTAGAGGTTGTTGGCGTAGCCGGCGAAGTCGGAGAACGCGTAGGCGTTGCGCTCGCGCGATCTGAGCGTGGCCGCCGAGAGGCTGAACTCGTGGCCCACGGCGCCGGTGCGCGCCCGCCCGCGCAGGCCAACCTCGGCCGTGTGCAGGGACTGTTCGCGCACGTTGTCGAAGCGGTAGGCGGTGGTGTTACCGGCCGCGTCGGTCAGGGTCGGGTTGGACAGCACATTGTCTTCGTCGCCCTGGCGCGCTCCGATCGCGCCCCAGGCCAGCAGGGTGTCGTTCAGGTCCACCTCGGCGCGCACGGTGCCGAAGAGGTCGCGGCCGTCGGAGTGCGTCCAGGGCTGCGCGAAGTTGTGCGAAGCCTCGGGTGCGGTCGCGATGGGCGCGCCGTTGGCGGCGGGCGTGACGTTGGGACGCGGTTCGCGCAGGCGGTTGTCCTGGTAGCCGATGTCGGCCGAGAGGCGCACGCCGCGGCCGCGCCAGTCCAGGCCCAGGGCGGCCACGTCCAGCGTCTGCTTCTCGCCGTCCACGCCGGTGCCGCCGTCGCGCCGCGCCAGGTTCAGGCGCAGGCCGGTGGCCTGGTCGGGGCCGAAGCGGCGCGCCAGGTCGGCCGCGAGCGAGACCTGCCCGCCAGTCTGCACGCCTGCCGTGACGCGGCTCAGCGGCTCGTTGGGTGCCCGCTTGGGAACCACGTTGATGAGGCCGCCCAGGCCACCGCCCGCGCTGCTGCCGGGGCCCGCGCCGCCGACGAAGGCGTTGGCGCCGCGCAGGATTTCCACGCGTTCGATGAACTCGGTGGCCATGTACTGGCGAGGCACCAGGCCGTAGAGCCCGTTGTAGGCCACGTCGTCCGAGAACACCGGCAGTCCGCGGACGAAGTAGACCTGCTGGAAATTGCCGAAGCCGCGCCCCGCGCGCACCGACGCGTCGTTGAGCAGCACGTCGCCCACGCTGCGGGCCTGCTGGTCCTGCATCAGCTCGGCCGTGTAGGCGGTGGTGGAGAAGGGCGTGTCCATGATGTCCAGGTTGCCCAGCACGCCCACGCGGCTGCCGCGCGCGACCTGGCCGCCGGCGAAGGGGTCGCTCAGGCCTTCGGCGGACGCGTCGGCGTTGGCCTTGACGGTGACGGTGGACAGGGTGCCGCCGCTGGGTTCGGCGCCTGGTGCCGCGGCGGGCTGCGCGTGCGCGGTGGTGGCAAGCCAGGCGGCCAGGGCGAGCGCGCTCAGGCGCGGCGTGAAAGAGGGGGTGTGCAGTGCGGGCATGAGCAGTCTCCGGAACAGTCAGGAAGCGGGAAGAAAACGCGCGGGCGGCAGGAAGGAACGGGGCGTGGCGTCAGGCGGGGCGGCGCGACAGCCACATCGCCACGCCCGCGGCCGACACGGCCAGCAACATCACCCACACCAGCACGGCCATGCTGGGGTGGTCGACGGCCAGGCACAGGCCGAGCGAGCCCGCCAGCGCGAGCGCGCCGCCCGCCCGCAGGCGGCGCTGCACGGTGGGCGACAGCGGTGCGTGGGCGCCGGCCACCTGCGCCCAGTGCGCGGGCAAGGCCAGCGCGAACAGCGCCATGCCAGCCAGGGAGGCCAGTGCGGCCAGCACAACCAGGGCGGCCTCAGACATGGGCGGCCTCCTCGGCAGGCAGGTGCGCGGTGGCCGGGGCAGACGCAGGGGTCGCGCGCTCGCGCCGCGCCAGACGGCGCGCCGCCCAGGCCGCCAGGCCGGCGGTGGCCAGCAGCGCCAGGTCCACGCCCGCCACCGGCCAGTAGCTGAACAGCGTCTTGCCCAGGTGGTCGCCCGTGGTGGCCCAGTTCAGCAGCACCGCCAGCGGGCACAGCGCGGCGATGGCCCAGCACTGCTCGCGCCACGCGGACGACGGGCGCGCCTGCGCCACCGGCGCGCTGCGCCAGAAGGCGTGCGCGGCGGCCAGCAGCCAGGCGAGCCAGAAGGCCAGCCGTTCCCACCAGCCCTTGTCCGCCAGTTCGGCCGGCAGCACCCGGTTGGCGATCAGGATGGCGGCGGTGGCGATCAGCATGCCGGTGACGGTGCTCACCGCCAGCGCGTCCACCACGCGGCTTCCTGCTACGCCCTGCTGCGCGTGCTGGCGCTTGCGTTTCTCCACGAAGAACAGGAAGCCGGTGGCGATGCACACGCAGCCGAGCAGGCCGCCGAACACATAGAGCCAGCGCAGCAGCCAATGCTCGAAGTGCTGCAGGTGCAGGCCGGTGAGGAATTCCTCGATGCCGTGCGGCACGGTGGGCGCCGGTTCCTCGCGCAGCACCTCGCCGGTGCTGCCCTTGAAGTGCACGGCCTGGCCCACCAGGGCCACGCGGTCGCTGCCGGCGCGGTAGATGCTCACGTAGCTGTTGGCGTCGCCCACGTGGTGCACCTGCAGGAAGCCCACCTGGCCGGGCATGCCGCGCGCGTCCCAGCGGCGCTTCGCTTCCACCACCATGGCGTCCACCGAGGCCAGCGGCGCGGCCACGCCAGCGCGCTCGTGCGGCAGGCCGGTGGCCGCGGCTTCTGCCACCGCGTGCGCCTGCGCCAGCGGGCGCAGCAGGGTGTCGGACACCGGCAGGTAGTAGAAGGCCGCGAAGATGACCAGGCCGGTGAAGGCGAAGAAGAAGTGGAAGGGCAGGGCCACCACGCCGGTGAGGTTGTGCAGGTCCAGCAGGCTTCGGCGGGGGTTCTTGCCCGGGCGGAAGGTGAACAGTTCGGCGAACACCTTGCGGTGCATCACCAGGCCCGTGATGAGCATGGCGAGCATGGTCAGCGCGGCCAGCGCCACGATCCAGAAGCCGATGAACTTCCACTCCAGGTGCAGGCTGTAGTGCAGCGGGTAGAAGAACTCGCTGCCGATCTTCTGCTGGCCTTCGCGCAGCATCGTGCCGTCGCGCGGGTCGATGGTGGTGTCGCCGTGAATGTGGTTGTGGCCCAGCGGGTCCTTGGGCTGCGGCACGCGAAAGCCCACGCCCATGGCCAGCACCGGGTCGCGGTGCGTGGTGTAGGCCCAGAACTCGTCGGCGGGCAGTTGCAGGCGCGGCGTCATCGGGCCTTGCGCGCTGTCGTGTAGCAGCGGCATGTTGGCCGCGTAGTCCACTTCGTCGGGTTCCACGCGCTGAAGGATGGGCAGCAGCACGTGGTCGAACGAGGGCATGGGCTGCGGCTCGAAGCGCGTCTCGGGGATGGCCCAGCGGTCGAACTCGCGGTCGAACACCGAGAGCGAACCGAAGAAGAACACGACCACGAGCACGAAGCCCAGCACGAGGCCGAACCAGGTGTGCAGCCAGGTCATGGAGAGGCGGAAGTTCGACAGCATGGTGTTGCCCTCAGATGAGTTGTTGCTGCAGCAGCCAGGCCGCGCCGGTCATGCCCGCGCCGCCGAGGCCCAGCACGCCCCACACACGCGTCAGGCTGCGCGCCGCGAAGGCCCAGAGGAACACCGCGAGGAAGACGAGAAAGGCCAGCAGCATCAGCACGGTGTGGGCCTCGTGGTAGTCCACGCCCAGCGCCACCAGGCCGGTGATGCCCAGCGTGGTGACGCCCCAGGTGAAGGCGTAGCCGCCCAGCAGGCTGGCCGCGATGCGGCCCATCATGTGGGCGGTGGATGGGGCGGTGGTGGTGTTCATGGGCGGCTTTCCTTGTCGTGAACGATCAGTCGGTCACCAGCGGTAGTCGGCGGTGAGGATCACCTTGCGCCGGCTGCCGAACCAGCAGTCGCCGCGCGCCAGGCAGACGGCGATGTAGTCCTCGTCGGCCAGGTTGTTCACGTTGAGCGCGAAGCGCCAGGGGCCGGTCTCCCACGCGGCCATGGCGTCGAACAGCGTCACCGAAGGCACGAAGACGTTGCCGGTGCCGTCGCCGATGCGGCCGACGTAGCGCGCGCCCGCGCCCAGGGACAGCCCGGGCACGCCGAGGTCGCGGAAGTCGCGCACGGCCCAGAACGAGGCCATGTGTTTGGGGATGCCTTCGAGCTGCTGGTCGGGGTCGAGCGCACCGCCCCAGGTCGTGGCGCTGGCGCGCGCGTCGGTGTAGGTGACGCTGGCCAGGTACTGCCAGGCGCCGGCGCGGGCCTGGCCTTCCAGCTCCACGCCCTTCACGCGCGAATCACCGATCTGCTTGCTGAAGCCGATGTTGTCCGGATCGCTGCCCAGGCGGTTCTTCTCCTTGAGCGAGTACACCGAGGCCGTGGCCTGCATCGGCAGTGTCTGCGATTGCCACTTCACGCCCACTTCCACTTGCTCGCCTTGCTTGGGCTTGAAGACCTGGCCGAAGGCGTCGGTGCCGGCGACCGGGTTGAAGGACTCCGAGTAGCTCGCGTAGGGCGAGACGCCCGGTGCCGCCTCGTAGACCACGCCCAGGTTGACGCTGGTGGCCGAGTCGCGGTCGGTGCCGCCGCCGACCGCGGTGTTGCGCACCTTGTCGTGGCGCACGCCAGCGCGCACGCTCAGGCCGTTCTGGAACTTCATCTGGTCCTGCAGCAGCCAGCCCTGGCGGCGCACGCGCGTTTCGGTCGGTGTGGCGTTGCCCAGTGAGGGGCGCGCAAAGGTGCCGTACACCGGGTCGTAGACGTTGAGCGGCGTGCCCATGCCGCTGGCCGAGGTCAGGCTGGTGTCCATGGTCGTGGCGTCCATGCCGAACACCAGCTTGTGCGTCACGCCGCCCAGTTGCCAGTCGCGCTTGAGCAGGACCTCGCCAGTGGTCAGGCGCAGGCCATCGTCGTAGATGTACCAGGGCCGGTCCATGTACTGGCCGTTCGGGTCGGGGTTGCCTGCCGCGTCGCGAAAGCCATTCAGGCCGAGCCCCCAGTCGAAGTACATGGACTCCATCAGCCCGTCCACGCGGTCGTGGCGCAACTGGTGGCTCAGGCGCCACTGGTCACCCAGGCCGATGTCGATGGCGTAGCCCACGCGCTTGCGCGTGCCGCCGTAGGTGTCCCAGTCGGGCTCACCGGCAAACAGGTCGCGCGGGATCGGACCGTTGGGCGCGGGCCGCAGCGTGCCGGCCAGCGGCAGGAACGCGTTGGTGTTCTGGCTGAAGTCCTTCTGGTACTCGGCGTAGACGGTGAAGCTGTCCTGCGCGTTGGGTTTGAAGGTGAGCGAGGGCGCGACGAAGGTGCGGTCGTCCTGCGCGAAGCGGATCTGCGTCTTGCTGTCCTTCTCCACGGCCACCAGGCGGTAGAGCAGCGTGCCCTCGGCGTTGAGCGGGCCGGTGAGGTCGGCGTGCACCTCGCGCAGGGAATCGTTGCCCACGCGGATGCCGACCTCGCGCCGGGGCGCGTCCAGCGGGCGCTTGGGCACCAGGTTCACCACGCCGCCCGGGTCGTTCTGTCCGGCGATGATGGACGAGGGACCGCGCAGCACCTCGATGCGTTCGAAGTTGTAGGGCTCGGTGCGCACCACGCCGTAGTAGCCGGTGAGCGGCTCGCGCAGGCCGTTGTAGAGCAGGGTCGATTCTTCGCTGCCGCGCAACGAGAACCAGTCGCCCCGGTTGTCGATGCCGTAGAGCTCGTTGCGTACACCGGCCGCGTAGCGCAGCGCTTCCTGCAGGTTGGGCGAGCCCTGGTCGCGGATCTGGTCGGCGGTGATGACGGTCACCGACTGCGGCGTTTCCTGCAGTGGTGTGTCGGTCTTGGTGGCGGTGGCGCTGCGCGTGGCGGCGTAGCCGCGCACGGGGCCGGTGGCGCTCTCCTGCTCCTTGGGCGCCGTCACGTTGACGGTGCCCAGCGTGGGCGCGGTCTCAGACGTGGACTGTGCCTGCGCCGAGGCGGCGGTCGACAGGACGAGGGCGGTGATGGCGGTGGCCAGCAGCGTGCGTGGCGCGCCGCAGGGGGCCGGGGACGGTCGGGTTCGGGTGTTGGGCATGGTTTCAGGGCGCTGCTTGCGCCCTGCACCACGCTGGCGTCAACAGCCACTCCGTTGGGGTGTCGAATCGGAAGTGGCTGGCTGTCCGGGCACGGCGGCCCGGTGGCTGGCTACGGACTTGCCTTCGCAGGCAAGCGCAGGATTGTATGAGAACCATTCTCATTCATACAAATCGCTTACACCCGCTTGCATCCGTTCGGCCGGGATGCCTCGGTCATACAGATGGGCGACTGTGCGGGCCTTCCCGGGGGCGCCGATGAACGGTCCGATGCTTTAATTTCTTCATGTTGAAGAAAGCGTGGTTCCGTTTCGGCCTCAGTCGCGCATTGGGCGAGTTGGGCATTCCGTCGAACACGGTGCCATCGCCCCTGCGCCACGCGGTGATCGACCTGGGCCTGAGCGAAGGCTTCAACCCGCGCGAGGCGGCGCTCATCATCTATTTCCGCACGCCGGCCATGCGCCTGCTGGAGGCACAGAAGGCGCAGGCCACCATCGTGGCCTGGCAGACCAGCCAGGCGGTGCGCCAGGGCTATTTCGGCCGCGCCGTGCGCCAGGACTTCCCGTTGCCCGAGGGCTCGGGCGTGCGCGAAAGCCTGTTCCAGGACTCCTAGGGCGCGATCGCCGGCTTCAGGTGTTCAGGGCCGGTTGCGGCGCTGCCGAGGCCGGCAGGCCGAACACGCGGTCGAAGCCCAGGTTGAACGCGTAGGTGTAGACCAGGAAGAACACGATCAGGCCCAGGTCCAGCACGAAGGCCTGCCACAGCGACACGCCCAGCCACCAGGCGAACAGCGGCACCAGCATCACCACCAGGCCGGCCTCGAAACCCAGCGCGTGCGCGATGCGTCGCGCCACGCCGCGGCCCTTGACCGCCTGGCGCGCCTCCCAGCGCTCGAACAGGGTGTTGTAGACGAGGTTCCAGACCACCGCGATGGCCGAGGCCGCCACCGCCGCCACGCTGGCGTGGCCCAGGCCGCTGTCGGACAGCAGCGCGAGCCCGGCGCTGGAGGCGGCGATGGCGAACAGCTCGTAGAGGGAGACGTAGACGATTTTTCGTTGAAGGCCTTGCATGGCGAATGTCCTTGACCGGGACCCCCACGGCGGGTGGGTGGGGGCGATGAGGGGACTTTATGCGCCGTTTTCTGATGGTAAAAGTCAGATAATTTCAGAAAATCTGACAGATAGGGGCGCCATGGCCTTCACCAGCGACAACCTGCGCACCTTTCTGGCGGTGCTCGACACCGGTTCCTTTTCGGCCGCCGCGCGCCAGTTGGGCCGCGTGCCCTCGGCGGTGAGCATGGCCATCGCGCAACTGGAGGCCGAGCTGGACCTGGTGCTGTTCGACCGCAGCGCCCGCGAACCCAGGCCCACCGACGTGGCGCGCGCGCTGGAGCCGCAGGCGCGGCAGATCGCCGGCCAGTTGCGCCGCCTGGGCGCGCACGCCCAGGCCCTGCACCAGGGGCTGGAGCGCCAGCTCACCATCGCCATCGCGCCCGAGCTGTTGTCGGCGCCCTGGAGCCGGCCACTGGCGGTGCTGGCCGAGGAGTTCCCGGCGCTGCTGGTGGAGGTGCTGTCGGCGCCGCAGGCCGATGCGCTGCGCATGCTGCACGCGGGCGAGGCGCAGCTGGCCCTGGTGTTCGAGCGCCCGGGCAGCGACGAGCGCGAGGGTTTCCAGGAGTTGGGCACCGAGCTGTTCGTGGCCGTGATCGCGGCCGACCACCCCGAGGCGGTGGCGCGCCAGGGTGCGCTGCAGCTCAACGACCTGATCGAGATCCGCCAGATCGCCGTGGCCAGCCGCGACCCGCGCGGGCGCGACCCGCGCATGCTGCTGTCGCGCCACCTGTGGCGCACCGACAGCCACCTGGCCACGCTGAGCCTGGTGCAGGCCGGCCTGGGCTGGGCCTACCTGCCGCGCCGGCTGATCGAGCCGCTGGTGGCCTCGGGCGAACTCACCGAGATCCGCTTCGGCAACATCAGCAACCAGTTGCGCTTGTGGGTGGACGTGGTGTGGAACGCGGAGCGGCCGCTGGGGCGGGGGGCGCAGCGGTTCATCGAGTTGATGCGGCAGGCCACGCGCGAGGGCGCGGACGGCGCGGGGCTGGTCTGAGCCCGCTCAAGAACGGCGGGCACCGTCCGATACGAAGGGCAAGCGATTCAGCAACCAGGAGCTCCCGTGGACGTTTCCCCCGCCGCCATGGTCCAGGCCGTCGTGGCCAACCAGCAGGCCGACGTGGCCCAGAAGGTGCAACTCGCCATGCTGCGCAAGTCGATGGACATGCAGGGCAGCGCGGCGCTGTCGTTGCTGCAGGGCGTCACCGGTGCGCTGCCACTGGCCGAATCGGGCAGCGTGGGCACGAACCTGAACGTGCTGGCCTGAACGTACTGGCCGGAACGTACTGGCCGGAACGGGCGTCTTGATCCTCAGGCCGTCGCGGGCTGGGGAATGTCGAAGCCTTCTTCCACCAGCTCGGCCAGCGTGGGCGGTGCGCCCGCGTCCAGCCGCTTGCGCAGGCGGCGCAACTCACGCGCGCTGTTGATGGCCACCGCGCCCACCACGCGCCCGCCGCGCAGGTGCAGGCTCAACTGTTTGTCGGGTTGGTCGATGCAGGCCAGGTGCGCATCGCCCTGGTTCGGCGCGCCCACCACCTGCAGGTTCACACCGTACTGATCGGACCAGAACCAGGGCGCCGGCGCATCGGCTGAGAGCGATGCCTCGCCACCGTCCCCGAAGAGCCGCGCCACGATGTCCGTCGCCACCGCCTCGCCCTGTCGGTTGGCGTTGTCCCAGGTCTCCACGCGCACGGGCCCGTCGTGGCAGCGCGTGATCTGCTCGGTCACGTCGCCGGCGGCGTAGATGCCCGGCCGGTTCGTGCGGCCATGGGCATCCACCACCACGCCCGATCGCACCAGCACGCCGCATTGGCGGGCCAGTGCCGTCTCGGGCGCGATGCCGATGCCCGCCACCACCGCACCCACGGCCAGCCGGCTGCCGTCGGACAGGTGGGCGGCGGCCACGTCGCCGATGCCCTCCAGCCCCGTGAGCGAGGTGCGCAGGCGGATCGCCACGCCCCGGGACTCGTGCAGGGCCTGCAGCCAGCGCGCACCGGCCTCGGGCAGGGTGCGCGCGCACAGACGCTCCCCGGCCTCCGCCATCACCACCGCCACACCGGCCTCGCGCGCCGCGGCCGCCACCTCCAGGCCGATCCAGCTTCCGCCGACCACCAGCAAGGGACGCCCCGCCTTCGCACAGGCCGCGAGGGACAGGCGCAGCGCGGCCGAGTCCGAGGCGGTGCGCAGCGTGTGCACGCGGCCCAGGTTGCTGCCGGGCACATCCAGCCGGCGCGGCTGTCCGCCGGTGGCCAGCACCAGGGCGTCGAAGCACACCGACGTGCCGTCGCCGCACAGCACGGTGCGCGCCTGGGCGTCGATGCGCACGGCCGAGCAGTCCAGGCGGATCTGTTCGTTGGCCTGGCGCCCCGGCGCGATGGCGCGCAGCGTGGACTCGCTGCCGCACAGGTATTCCTTGGACAGCGGCGGCCGTTCGTAGGGGGCGTGCGCCTCGTCGCTGATGAGCACCACCTGACCGGCGAAGCCGAGCTGGCGCAGCTTGCGTTGCACCGCGCCGGCCGCCTGGCCGCCGCCCACGATCACCACGCGTTTGCCGGCGCCCGCAGTCATGCGTCCGCCTCGCCCTGCACGGGCAGCGCCACCATCACCTCGTCGCCCTCGATGCGCACCGGGTAGGTGGTGGCGTCCTTGTCGGCCACGGCCAGGCACTTGCCGCTGCGGATGTCGAACAGCGCGCCGTGCAGCGGGCACTCGATGGTCTCGCCCTCGACGTAGCCCTCGGACAGCAGCGCGTAGGCGTGCGTGCAGACGTCGTGCGTGGCGTACACGCCGTCCTGCAGCCGGTACAGCGCGACGGGAATGCCGCCGAGCTTGAGGCCCTTGGGTTCGCCCGCGCGAACCTCGGCCGCCGCGCAGGCGCGCACCCATTGCGTGGTGGTCCTCGCCTTGGTGTTCATGGTCGTGCTCACGGCGCGTCTCAGCGGGGCAGGGCGCGCCAGTCCGCGTCCATCGAGGGCAGGCGCCCGCCGGTGGCGGTGATGCCGGAGTAGTCGCGCGAGCCGGGCAGGGCGCTGGTCGGCGTCTCGTTCGCCATGAACTTCTTCAGTGCCTGCAGCAGGTGGCGGCGCAGGCGCACGATGGCCTGGTCGGCCGAGCACAGGTACTCGTCGGAACGGTCCACGATGGGGCCCATGCTCACCTGCGTGACGAAGTCCTCCACCACGATCTCGGTGAAGCCCGTGTGGTTGCCGTGCGCCATGAGCTGGCGGTTCTGGCCCCACGCGCGGTCCGCGTCCTGCACGATGCCGCCGGCCATGGGCCAGGTGTTGGCGCGCTGCGCGCGCTTCATCGAATCCGTGGGCCGCCTGGTGTTGTAGTAGATGTACCACTGGATCAGGTGCTCGTCGTCGATCGGCACCGCGATGATCACCGTGCGGTCCTGGTCGTCGCCGGTGTTGATCGGCGGGATCAGGCCGTAGTAGGGCATGACGAACTCGGTCACGCGCGCCACGCACTCGCCGGTGGGCGTCTCGCGCAGCGCGGCGGCGCGGTAGCCGTAGGGCGTGTCGTCGAACTTGTAGCGCACCGCGTTGTTCACGCGCGTGGCGGCCATGTCCATCTTGGAGTGCGCCAGGTGGCTCTGGTGCAGCAGGGCAATGTGCGAGGAATCGATCGTCGCTTCCACGCCCTGCAGCCAGTTGGAATTGAGCTCCAGACCGCAGGAATAGGCCTGCTCGGGCGGCAGGCCCATCCACTCGAAGTTCGGCGCGGCGGGGGCCTCGCCTTCGCCCAGCCACACCCACACCAGGCCCGCACCTTCCACGCTGGGGTAGTGCTTCACCGGCACGGTCTTGCGAAAACCTTCGGGGTCGCCCGCTTCGTTGGGCACCTCGCGAAGCTCGCCGCTGACGCAGATCTTCCAGCCGTGAAAGATGCAGCGCAGGGCGTTGTCCTCGTTGCGCGCCAGCGCCAGCGACACGCCGCGGTGCGGGCAGGCCTCGTTGAGGAAGCCGACGCGCCCGTCGTGCGTTCGGTAGGCCACGTAGCGGCGGCCGAACAGCTTCACGCGCACCGGTGCGCCGCCGGCTTCCAGGCGCGCCGACAGCACGGCGGGGATCCAGTAGTGCTGCCTCAGCAGGCGGCCCATCGGGGCGTCGCCCTCGACTTTGGTCAGCAACTCGTTCTCTTCTCGGGTGGTCATGGGGGTCTCCGTGCGGGGCTCGATTGACGGGTTGGATGAATGGTGCTCAAATATCTTCCTGAAAAGATATTGTGTCAATACCCGACGGGATTTTTACTCTTGAATTTGCCGCTATCGGCCTTGGATGAGTTGGATAAGTTGGGTAAGTATGCGGCGTCCCACGGCGCCCGACAGAACCAGGAGAGATGGATGTCCGAAGCCGACTACCCGGTCACCGACCGTTCCCGCGTGCGGCTGTTTGCCGGCCGCGGGTCGAACGAGAAAACGGCGGTCCACGCCGTCATCGACAGCGCGCTGTACGGCGTGGTCTCGTACGTGATCGACGGCCAGCCCTTCGCCACGCCGACCATGGTGTGGCGCCAGGGCGAGTACCTGTACTGGCACGGCTCGGCCGGCAGCCGCATGCTCAAACACCTGGTGCAGGGCGCGCCGGTGTGCCTCAACTTCACGCACCTCGATGGCTTCGTGCTCTCGCGCCTGGCCTCGGCGCACACGCTCAACTACCGCTCGGTGATGGTCTACGGGCGCACGGAGTCGGTGGACTCGCTGGAGGAGCGGCTCGCGCAGTTGCAGGTGTTCCTCGGCTCGCGCTTCCCCGGCCGCTGGGACGAGGTGAAACAGCCCAATCTGCACGAGCTGCGCAGCATCCACATGGTGCGCCTGCGCATCGAGGAGGCTTCGCTCAAGCGCCGCGCCGGCCCGCCCGCCGACGGCCTGGCCATCTTCGGCGGCGAGGCGCTGTACGAGCAGGCCTGCTGGGCCGGCGAGGTGCCGCTGCGCACCGTGGCCTACCCGGGCCGCCCCGCCGCGCGCCTGAAGGCCGAGGTGGGCACACCCGCCTACGTGAGCGGCTTCGCGCGCCAGATGCAACTGCTCACGCCCGATGAGCGCCTGGGCCCGCCGCCGCCGCTGCGCGTGCGCGTGGCCGAGCTGCAAACCATGGCGACCGACGTGCGCCGCCTGCGGCTGCAGGCCATCGAACCCGCTGCCTTGCCGGCCATCGAGCCCGGTGCGCACGCCCGCATCGGCGTGGTGCTGCGCGACGGCACGCGCGACGTGCGGCCCTACACCGTGGTGCGCAGCGACGCGGCGGGTGGCTGGTTCGACATCGCCGTGCTCAAGGAGCGCGAGGGGCGCGGCGGTTCGCTGCACCTGCACGAGGCCGTGCGCGTGGGCGACGAACTCGCGGTCGAGTCCTTCCCCAACGAGTTCCCCGTGCACCTGGGCACCACCTCGGCCGTGCTGGTGGCTGGCGGCATCGGCGTCACGCCCATCGTGGCCATCGCGCGCGCCTTGAAGGAACGCGGCACGCCCTTCGAGGTGCACTACGGCGCGCGCGGGCGCGAGCGCGCCGCCTACCTCGACGAGCTGCAGGCCATCGCGGGCGACCGCCTGCACTTTCACGACAGCTCGGTGGCGGCCAACGGCCGGCTCGACCCGCTGGCCGTGGTGGGCGAGCCCGCACCGGGGCGGCACGTGTACGTGTGCGGCTCCGCGTCGCTGATCGACGCGGTGGTGGACGCCGCGCTCGCGCGTGGTTACGTGCACGACAGCGTGCACCACGAGCTGTTCAACCCGCCGCCGCCGCTGTCCACCGACAAGCCCATCCGCCTGCACCTCAAGCGATCGGACAAACAGGTGCTGGTGGAACCCGGCACCTCACTGCTCGACGCGGCCCTCGCCGAGGGCGTGCCCGTTCCGCACAGCTGCAAGCGCGGCGAATGCGGTGAGTGCGCCGTGCGCGTGGTCGCGGGCGCCATGCAGCATCGCGACCGCTTCCTCACCCCCGCGCAGCGCGAGACCGGCCTGGCCTGCATCTGCGTGGCCTGGTCGGACGACGAGACCGTCGAACTCGACCTCTGAACCCATCGACACCATGACCCACGACCCGACCCCGCCCCGCGTCCTGCACCTCATCGCCTCGCCGCGCCGCGGCAGCAGCTCCACCGCCATCGGCCAGGCCCACCTCGACGATCTGCGCCGCCAGCACCCCGGTGCGCACATCGAGACGCTGGACCTCTGGTCGCTGGACCTGCCCTCCATCGACGGCGACCTGCTCGACGCCAAGTACGCCATCCTGGCCCGCCGGCCCCACGAGCCCGCGCAGGCCCAGGCCTGGGCGCGTGTGCAGGCGCTGGTCGCTCAGTTCCTCAGCTTCGACCATTACGTGTTCAGCGTGCCCATGTGGAACCTGGGCATTCCCTATCGGCTGAAACACTACATCGACGTGATCACCCAGCCCGGCCTCACCTTCTCCTGGACACCGGAGCGCGGTTACGAAGGCCTGGTGCACGGGCGCACGGCCGTGGTGGTCTACGCCAGCGCCTTCGACTACACCCCCGGCTCGCCGCTGCGCGACTGGGACCAGCAGAAGGCCTTCATGACCACCTGGCTGCGCTACATCGGCATCGACGCCGTCGAGGCCATCGACGCCGGGCCCACGCGCCCCAGCGAGCCCGGCGCACCGGCCGCGCGCGAGGCTGCCGAGGCGCGCGCCCGTCAACTCGCCCAGGGGCCGTTCGGTGTGGTCGATCGAATGAGGTAAGTTGGGTAGAATATGGTTGGGTAAAACGAGAACAAGCATGACCGACACCTCCGCCAACCGCCTGCCCCCCGCCGACATCGACCTCACCTCCGCGCAGGTGCGCCGAGAACTGCCCGCGCGCGCCAAGCCCTACTGGCACATCAGCACGCCTGGCGTGCACCTGGGCTACTACAAGGGCGGCCGCGGCGCCGCCTGGTACGGCCGCAAATTCGTCGGCGAAGGCCGCTACCGCCAGACCAAGCTGGGCCCCAGCCGCGACGAGGACGCCGCCGGCGGGCTCTCCTTCGTCGAGGCGCTGGAGGCTCTGGTGGCCTGGGCCTCGGACGGGGCACCGACCAACGGAACCCCCGCCGCCCCCGCGCCCCGCGAGGGCCGCCGCCAGGCCGAGCGCGCCGCCAAACAACTGCAACCCACGCGGCTGGACACCATCTCCCGCGCCTGGGCGCAGGAACGGCCAGACGTCGACTTCTGGCTGGCCGGCTTCTTCCTGCGCCTCGAGTACGCCCACTACCTGCACGACCGGCGCGTGCAGGAGGTGGCCAAGCAGGCCGGCGCCAACGTGGGCGACCTGCACGTGCTGCTGGCCCTGCGCCGCAACGGCCCCGGCGTGGCCATGCGGCCCACCGACCTGTACCGCGAGCTGCTGGTCACCTCCGGTGCCATCACCAAGCGGCTGGACAACCTGCGGGCACAGAACTTGATTGAGCGCGTGGCAGACGCCGGGGACCGGCGCTCCGAACTGGTGCGCCTCACCGCCAGCGGCCAGGCCGTGGCCGACGCCGCCATGACCCGCATCACCGAGTCGCTCAAGCGCATCGTGGCCGCCAGCGGCCTCGGCCGCGAGGAGCTCATCCAGCTCGACGAGGGCTTTCGTCGCCTGATCGCCGCGATGTGACGGGTGGGGGTTTCACTGTGTTGACATTTATCTCACCAAGAAGATAATGAACGCACAGTGAAGTGTTGGGCGAGAGGCGAGCTCGCCGCACGGACTGGTGCCTCTCTACCCAACCCACCCAACGGAACGACGATGAACGACCCCCACGCCTCCCTCTCGCGTCGCCGCCTGCTGCAAGCCTCGCTCGCCCTGCCGGCGCTGAGCACGGGACTCGCCCTGGCGCAGACCGGTGCCGCCCCGCGCGGCGTCATCAAGCTCGGGCAGACCATGCCCTACAGCGGCCCGGCCTCGGCGCTCAGCGCCATCGGCAAGGTGCAGACGCGCTACTTCAAGATGGTCAACGAGGCCGGCGGCATCAACGGCCGCAGCGTGGAGTTGATCTCGCTCGACGATGGCTACAACCCCGCCAAGGCCATGGAGCAGACGCGCAGCCTGGTGGAGCGCGAAGGCGTGGTGGCGATGTTCGCCAGCATGGGCACGGCGCAGAACGCGGCGGTGCAGCGTTACCTCAACACGCGCAAGGTGCCGCAGCTCTTCGTCTATGCCGGCAGCGACCGTTTCGCCGACCCGAAGTACTACCCCTGGACCTTGCCCGGCCTGCCCACCTTCTCCACCGAGGCCGCCGCGTACGCCGACCACGTGCACCGCGCGAAGCCTGGCGCCAAGGTGGCCGTGCTCTACCAGAACGACGACTTCGGCAAGGAGTACCTCAACGCCTTCCGCGAGCGGCTCAAGGAGATCGGCAGCCAGGCCGAGGTGGTGGCCGCCGCGGGCTACGAGGTCACGGCGCCCACCATCGACTCGCAGATCATCACGCTCGCCGGCACCAACGCCGACGTCTTCCTCAACATCACCACCCCCAAGTTCACCATCCAGGCCATCCGCAAGGTCAGCGACCTGCCGTGGAAGCCCATGCACATCATCCCCATCACCAGCAACTTCGTGGCCACCGTGCTGCGCGTGGCGGGGCTGGACAAGAGCACGGGCCTGATCAGCTCCACACCCAGCAAGTCGGCGGGCGACCCCGAGTGGGCCAAGGACGACGGCTACCTGGGCTGGGTGAGCTTCATGAAGAAGCACTACCCCGAGGGCGACCTCACCGAGCAGCTCAACCTCGTCGGCTACAGCATGGGTCACCTCATGACCGAGGTGCTCAAGCGCTGCGGTGACGAGATCACCCCGCAGCGCATCCTGAAGGAGGCCACCACCATCAAGGGCCTGGCGCTGCCGGCCCTGATCCCGGGCATCACCGTGAACACCTCGCCCGACGACTACCGCGTCGTGCGCCAGTTCCGCCTGCAGCGCTTCGACGGCACCCGCTGGGTTCCGCTGGCGTGATGGGCGCAGTGCTGGACACGGGCGCGGCGGTCACGGACGCCGCGCCCCGCGCGAGCGAGCCGCTGCTGCGCGTCGAGGGATTGGGCATCCGCTTCGGCGGCGTGTGCGCGCTGCAGGACGTGTCCTTCAGCGTCATGCCGGGCATGGTCTGCGGGATCATCGGCCCCAACGGTGCGGGCAAGACCACGCTGTTCAATTGCCTCAGCCGCATCAACGACCTGCACGAGGGCCGCATCCACTTCAACGGGCGCGACCTGCGCGGCATCGGCGCGCACCAGGTGGCTGCGCTCGGCATCGCGCGCACCTTCCAGAACGTCGCGCTGTTCGATCGCCAGAGCGTGCGCAAGAACGTGGAGACGGGCTGCTACCTCGGCTTCGGCGGGCGGCATTTCGCCTCGTTGTTCATGACCCGCCAGGGTCGCCGCGACCGCGCCGAGATCGACACGCGCGTGGACGAGCTGCTTGAGTTCGCGCGCCTGCGCGACGTGGCCCACGTGCTCGTGGCCGACCTGCCCTTCGGCGTGCGCAAGCGCGTGGAGCTGGCGCGTGCGCTGGCCATGCGGCCACGCCTGCTGCTGCTGGACGAGCCGGCCGCCGGCCTCAACCACGAAGAGATGGAGGAACTGCTGGGCTGGATCCGGCAGATCCGCGACCGCATGGGCGTGGCCGTGCTGCTGATCGAACACCACATGAGCCTGGTGATGCGCGTGTGCGACCAGGTGGTCGTGCTCGAATTCGGTCGCGACATCGCCAGCGGCACGCCGCAGGAAGTGGCCGCGAACCCGGAAGTCATCCGCGCCTACCTGGGAGGCGACGAATGAGCGATGCCCTGCTGAAAGTGCGCCAGCTCGGCGCCGCCTACCGCTCCACTGCCGTGCTCGGCGGCGTGGACATCGACGTGCGCCGCGGTGGCATCACCGCGCTGCTGGGCGCCAACGGCGCCGGCAAGACCACGCTGCTGCGCTCCATCAGCAACGTGCTGGTCAAGACGAGCGGCAGCATCGAGCTCGACGGCAAGCCCATCCGTGGCCTGGCCACCGACACCATCGCCGCCATGGGCGTGGGCCACGTGCCCGACGGGCGCGGCACCTTCACCCAGCTCACGGTGGAGGAGAACCTGCTCGTCGGCGCGATCACGCGGCGTGGCAAGGCCGACGTGCGCGCCGACATCGAGGCCATGTACGCGCTGTTCCCCAAGCTGGCCGAGTACCGCGCCAAGCCCGCGGGCCTGCTCAGTGGCGGCGAACAGCAGATGGTGGCCATTGCGCGTGCGCTGATGCTCAAGCCCCGGCTGCTGATGCTCGACGAACCCTCGTTCGGCCTGGCGCCCAAGATCGTGCGCCAGATCTTCGAGGTGCTCTCGCGCATCAACCGCGAACAGGGCCTGAGCATCCTGCTCGTCGAGCAGAACGCGCACCTCGCGCTCGAACTCGCGCAGGACGCTTACGTGCTGGAGATGGGCCGCATCACCCTGAACGGCAGCAGCGCATCGCTCAAGGCCGACGAGCGCGTTCGCGCCGCCTACCTGGGCATCTGAGGACAACGGACATGATGGAATTCGCACAACAGGTGGCGGCCGGCTTCGTCAACGGCTGCATTTACGCCATGCTGGCTCTGTCGCTGGTGATGATCTACCGCGCCACGCACCACGTGAACTTCGCGCAGGGCGAGATGGCGATGTTCTCCACCTTCATCGCCTGGGCGCTGGTGGAGGCGGGCGCGCCCTACTGGGCGGCCGCGGCCGGCGCCATCGCCTTCGGCTTCGCCATGGGCGCGGTGGTGGAACGCGTGGCCCTGCGCCCGCTGCACGACTCGCCCGCGCTCGCGGTGGTCACCGTGTTCGTGGCGCTCATGATCATCGTGCAGAGCGCGGCCGGTCTCATCTTCGGCCACGAGACCTACAGCCTGGACAGCCCCTTCGCCAGTTGGGGCGGGGTGGGACAGGGCCTGCTGTCGGGCCACGCGCTGGGCACCGTGCTGGTGACCGTGCTGGTGCTCGCGGCCATGAGCGCCTTCTTCCGCTACACGAAGCTGGGCCTGTCCATGCGCGCCGCGGCCATCAACCCGGTGTCCAGCGCGCTCTCGGGCATCAACGTGAGCCGCGTGCTCATGATCGGCTGGGGCGTGGCCGGCGCCATCGGCGCGGTGGCCGGCCTGCTGGCCGCGCCCGTGGTCTTCCTCAGCCCGCACATGATGAGCGGCATCATGATCTACGGCTTCGCCGCCGCCGTGCTCGGCGGCGTGGACAGCCCGCCCGGCGCCATCCTCGGCGGCCTCATCCTGGGCATTGGCGAAAACCTGCTGGGTGCCTACGTCACCGGCAACGAACTCAAGCTCACCATCGCGCTGGTGGTGATGTTCGCCATCCTCGTCGTGCGCCCGCGCGGCCTGCTGGGCGGAAAGGCGATCCAACGTGTCTGAACTTTCCTCCCGCCGCGGCTCGCGCATGACCGCCCTTGTCGACCGCGTCCCCGGCCGCGGCACCACCGTCGCCCTCGCCGCCATTGGCCTGGCCCTGCTGCTGGTGTTCCTGGTGCACGGCTACTGGGCCTTCAAGCTCGCCACCGTGGTCATCCTCGCGCTGGCGGTGCGTGGCCTGCAACTGCTCATCGGCTCCAGCGGCCAGATCTCGCTCGGGCACGGCGCCTTCTTCGGCCTGGGCGCCTACGCTTCGGGCGTGTTCATGTCGCAGGCCTGGCTCACGCCCTACCTCTCGGTGCCGGTGGCGGCGTTGGTGTGCGGCGTGCTGGGCTTTCTGTTCGGCCTGCCCGCCGTGCGCCTGGCCGGGCCCTACCTGGCGCTGGCCACCTTCGCGCTCTCGCTGGCCTTTCCGCAGTTGCTCAAGCACCCGCTGTTCGAGGACTGGACGGGGGGCGTCAGCGGCCTCAGCCTGGACCCGGTGACCGTGCCCTTCGGCATCACCTGGCTGCACGACGACCAGTGGGCGCTGCTGATGACGATCGTGTGGGCCGCCATTGTCTACACCGCGCTGCACCGCCTGGTCTGCGGCCCCACCGGCCTGGCCTGGATCTCGCTGCGCGACCACCCCACGGCCGCCACCGCCGTGGGTGTGGACGTGCGGCGCTGGAAAGCCATCGCCTTCGGCGTGAGTGCGGCCACCGTGGGCGCGGCCGGCGCGCTCAACACGGTGCTCACCGGTTTCGTCTCGCCCGACAGCTTCACCGTCTTCCTCTCGCTCAGCCTGCTGGTGGGCGTGGCCATCTCCGGGCCCACGTCCATCCTGGGCACGGGCGTCGCGGCGGTGTTCCTCTCCTTCGCGCCCGACGTGATGGAGAAGGTCTCGCGCGAACTCACCGGCGTGCTCTACGGCGCGGTGATGCTGGCCATCGTGTTCGTGGTGCCGGCGCTCAACCAGTGGCGTCGCCGCTCGGCCTTGAAGCGCCGCGCGGACACCGCCGCGCCTGCGCCCGTGCCCGTCCCGGTCGCGGCCACGCCCGAGCAGGCCCGGTAAGCCTTTCCCTCCAACAGCAACAACGATTCACATGCAATCTCTCGAAGGAAAAGTGGCCGTCGTCACCGGCGCCACGCGCGGCGTCGGCAAGGGCGTGGCGCTTGCGCTGGGCGAAGCCGGCGCGCTGGTCTACGTCACCGGCCGCACGCTCGATCGCGGCGGCTCGCAGTGGCCCGGCTCGCTCGCGGAAACCGTGGACGAGATCGCGCAGCGCGGCGGCAAGGCCATCCCCATCGTCTGCGACCACGCCGACGACCAGAGCGTGAAGGACGTGTTCGCCCGCGTCGCGCGCGAGCAGGACGGCCGGCTCGACGTGCTGGTCAACAACGTCTTCGCCGCGCCGTCGAAGATGCCCGTCAACGTGCCGTTCTGGGAACTGCCCGACGACCTCTGGGAAACCCTGCTGCGCGTGGGCCTGCGCTCACACTACATCGCCAGCCGCTGCGCCGCGCCGCTCATGGTGGCGCGCCGCTCGGGCCTGATCGTCAACACGTCCTCGGGTGGCGCGGTGCGCTACACCTTCAACGTGCCCTTCGGCGTGCAGAAGGCCGGCGTGGACAAGATGGCCAGGGACATGGCGCACGACCTGCGCCCCTTTGGCGTGGCGGCGGTGGTGATCTGGCCCGGCTTCATCAAGAGCGAAAAGTTCCTGGCCCAGCCCGACCGCATGCCCCCCGCGCTGGCCCAGCGCATCATGGAACACGGCGAGTCGCCCGAGTTCGCAGGCCGCGCGGTGGCCGCGCTCGCGGGCGACGCGGACATCATGAGCAAGTCGGGCCAGTTGCTGCTGGTGGCCGAACTCGCGCGCGAGTTCGGCTTCACCGACGTGGACGGCCGACTGCCGCAGGCGCCTTCGCGCACCTGACACGCATCGGAGGCGCGCCGGGCCGCAGGCCCTCAGGCCTTGGCGGTGCGCCGCTCGCCGAGCGCGCCCGCCACCTCGGCCACCGTGTCGCGCAGCCAGATGTGCCCGGCGTCGTGGTCGTGCCGGCTGTGCCAGACGGCGCGCGTGGTGGCCTGGCTGGCCGGGTAGGGCGGCTGGCGCATCACCAGGCCGGTGTCGCCGCGCGTGAGCGCCCGCGCCAGCGAGGCCGGCACGATGGACAGCATGTCGCTGTCGCGCAGCAGCGCCGGGATGGCGAGTGAATGCGGCACGGTCACGCGCACGCGGGGCTGCACACCCTGCGCGTCCAGCGCCTCGCGCAGCGCGCCGCGGTCGAACATCTCCGACTGGCGCGCCAGCCCGCGCTCCAGGATGAAGCCGTCCACCGCGCCTTCCTCCTGCCCGCCCACCGAGATGGTGACCAGCGGGTGGTGTGCGAAGGCCGTCAGCGTCAGCCGGCCGCGCGCCGCCGGGTGGTCCTTGCGCATCAGGATCGCCTCGCCCTGCGACAGCAGCGTGCGCGCGCTCATGCGCGGTGGTACCTGCGAGAAGATGCCGATCGCCAGGTCGATGCGGCCGAGGTCGATCTGCTCGGCCAGGTCCAGCCGCGTGGACGGGCGGATCACGAGATCGACACCGGGTGCGGTTCGCTGCAACTTGCGCGCCAGCGGGGCCACCAGCACGGCGGTGACGTGGTCGTTGGCGGCGATGACGAACTGGCGTTGCGAGCCGCGCGCCGAGAACGGCGCCACGTCCAGCGTGGCCTCGATGCGCCGCAGCGCGTCGCGCAGCGCGGGCGCCATGCGCAGCGCACCACCGGTGGGCACCATGCCGCGCCCCGTGCGAACGAAGAGCTCATCGCCCACCACTTCGCGCAGCCGCGACAGTGCGTGGCTGACGGCCGACTGGCTCAGGTGCAGGCGCCGCCCGGCCAGCACCAGGTTGCGCTCCTCGAAGACCGCGTCGAAGACCTTCAGCAGATTGAGGTCCACCTTGCCGATGCTCATGCGTGCCCGCTCCGATATGAATGTCGTGCAACGAACCATTGCGCAGACAGCAGTTCCCTGCAATCCGCAATCGTCGCAGCATTCGGGTCAACGGACATCGGTTGCCGTTGAAAGCAGAGGATCCGCATGAACACACTCTCCCGTCGCGCCTTCGCGCAGTTGCTCGCGGCCCTGCCGGCCGCGGGTGCGTCCTGGCCTTTGCTGGCCAACACCCCCGGCAAGCTGTTGGTGGGCTACCCCGCCGGCGGCACGCTGGACACCACCGCGCGCCACCTCGCCGACGCCTGGCGTCGCGAAGGCCGCACCTTCATCGTGGACAACCGCGCCGGCGCGGCCGGGCGCATCGCCAATAGCCAGCTCAAGCGCGAAGCGGCTGACGGCAACACGCTCCTGTGCACGCACACCTCGGCGCTCACCATCTACCCGCACGTCTACACCAAGCTCCAGTACGACGCCGAGGCCGACTTCGTACCCGTGTCCTCGGTGGTCACGGCGGGCTGCGCCTTCGCGGTCAGCGGCAACGTGCCCGCCAGCGTGAAGACCCTGCCCGACTACGTGGCCTGGGTGCGCCAGACGCCCAACGCGGCCCTCTACGCCTCACCCGCCACGGGCTCGGTGGCGCACTTCCTGGGCTACCAGCTCTCCGAGGCCGGTGGCCTGAAGCTGGAGCACATCGCCTACCGCGGCTCCGCCCCCGCCATGCAGGACCTGCTGGGCGGGCAGATCCCCGCTTACTTCGGTTTCGTCGCCGACTTCCTGCCCTACCTTCAGCAGGGCAAGGTGCGCATCCTGGGCGTCACGAGCGAGCAGCGCTCGCGCTTCCTGCCGAACGTGCCGACCTTCGGTGAACAGGGCTTCGGCCAGATCCGTGGCGCGGAAACCTACGGCGTCTTCGCGCCGCCCGGCACGCCGGCCGACACGGTCAACGCCCTGCACGCCGCCATCGACAAGGCCAGCCGCGACGCCGCGCTGCGCGCCGGCTACGAGAAGGTCGGCCTGGAGGTGCGCACGCGCACGCCCAAAGAGTTCGCGGCCATGATTCGCCAGGAACGCGAGACCTGGGCGCCAGTGGTGCGGGCCTCGGGTTTCCGCATGGAGGAGTGAACGATGCAACCGGACACCGACATCCGCGAACGCGATGAACTCATCGCGTGCTGCCTGCCCTTCCTGGCCGAGGTGAAGGACATGACGGCCGGCACCGAGGTCGAGCGCTGGCTCAATGAACAGCGCGGCCCGGGCAGCGCGCTCTACGACACGCTCGCAAAACTGATCAAGCGGGGCGTGGAGGACGGCTGGGCCGCCAACGTCGAGATCGACGGGCCCATCTACCGCCGCAGCCGCCTGCTCGAACCCTCGGCACGCACGCACCACTTCAGCATCACCGCCGTGTACATGGACAGCCGGGGCAACACGCAAGGCAACCCCGAGGGCAGCTACCGCGGGCAATACCACGCGCACCCCTATGGCGAATTCAACATGGTGATCCCCGTGACGCCGGGCGCCGCGCTGGCGGGTCCCAACGGCTGGTGCGAAGCGGGCTGGACCGCGCCGCCGCCCGGCAGCCACCACTACCCCGAGGCCAAGGGCGGCGCGGTGATCGCGCTGTTCTTCCTGCCGGCCGGACGCATCGCGTACCACCCGGCGCCGGGCGAGGACGCGCCATGACACCGTCAGTGGCCGAATCCGCAGCATGCCTCGACGGCCTGCTGCGCTCGCGCTGCTCGGTGCGCGCGTTCCGCGACGAAGCCGTGCCACGCGAGACGGTACTGGAGATCCTGCGCGTGGCCGGCCGTGCACCCAGCAACTCCAACACCCAGCCCTGGCGGGTCCACGCGCTCGCGGGCGAAGCGATCCGCGAGCTGGAGGCCGCGATCACTGCTGTCTTCGACAGCGGCCAACTGCCGCCGCCGCACCACTTTCCTGCGCCCTTGCCGGACGAATACGGCGCGCGCCAGGCCGACTTCGCCGCGCGCTACTACCAGGCCCTGGGCATCGACCGCACCGACGCCGCCGCTCGCACCCGCCAGACGCGGCGCAACTTCGGCTTCTTCGGTGCGCCGGTGGGCCTCATCTTCAGCATCGACGCCTGCCTGAAGCCGCACAGCTGGCTGGACCTGGGCCTGTACCTGCAGAGCGTGATGCTGGCCGCGCGCTCGCGCGGGCTCGACACCTGCCCGCAGGTGAGCTTCGCGCCGTACCACGCGGTGATCGCGCCGGTGCTGGGACTGCCCGAGGGGCAGGTGACGGTGTGCGGCATGTCGCTGGGCTACCGCGATGAGCGGGCGCCGGTGAACGGGCTCCAGATGCCCAGGCGGGACGTGAGCGAGTTCGTGCGGACGATGGGGTTTTGAGGAGAGCCTCATTGGGCGGCGGACATGGCCCCATATTGGTGGGGCCATGTCCGCCGCCCGCGGCCTGATCGTCAAGCGTCAGCCCATCCCCCACCCAACGCCCGGATCAGCCGCACCGTCGCCTGCTGCTGCGCCGCCTCCACCCGCTGCGCCTGCCGGCGGTTGAGCAGTTCGTTTCGACGCGCGTCCAGCAGTTCGAGCTGGCTCACCAGCCCGTTGCGGTAGCGCGTTTCCGAGATGGCGCTGGCGCGTTGCGCGGCACTCACCGCGCGGCCTTGCGCCAGCGATTGCTCGTGCAGCAGGCGCAGGGAAGACAACTGGTCCTCCACCTCGCGCAGGGCGTTGAGCACCTGGCCGCGGTACTGGGCCGCCACCGCGTCGAACTCGGCTTGCGCGTTCTGCACACCGGCCTCGCGCCGGCCGCCGTCGAACAGCGGGAGCGAAAGCAGCGCGCCCACGCCCCAGGAGCGCGCGGACCACTGGAACAGATCACCCAACTCCGGCGAGGCAAAGCCCGCCGCGCCGGTGAGCGACACGCGCGGGAACCAGGCCGCCTGGGCCACGCCCACGCGCGCCTGCGCGGCCAGCAGCGAGGCCTGCGCCGCGGCAACGTCGGGCCGGCGCGCGAGCACGGTGGCCGGCACGCCGGGCGGGATCACCGGCAGCGCGCGCGCCGTGGCGGTGGGGGCCAGCGCGAAGCCCGAGGCGGGCTCGCCCAGCAACACGGCTAGCGCGTGTTCCAGCTCGGCGCGTGTGCGCTCCAGCGCGATGACCTCGGCCTCGGTCGCGGCCTGCTCGGTCTGGATGCGGATGACGTCCAGCTCGGCCACGTCACCGGCCTCGAAGCGGCGCTGCGTCAGGCGCAGGGTGTCGGTGTAGGCGGTGGCGGTGTCCTGCATCAGGGCGCGCTCGGTGTCGGTGGCGCGCAGGGCCAGGTAGGTCTGCGCCACCTCGGCCTGCACCAGCAGGCGCGTGCTTTGCAGCAGGGCCTCGCGCGATTGCGCGTCCAGTGAAGCGGCGTCCTGCGCGCGCGAGAGGCGGCCGAACAGGTCCACTTCGTATGAGAGGTTCAGGCCGGCCTGCAGCAGCGTGGCCGGCGTCGAACCATTCGCGGTGTTGGCGCCCGCGCCACGGTCCGCCGAGGCGCCCGCGCCGATCTGCGGCGCGCGGTCGGCCTGCGCGCCTCGCAACAGCGCGCGCGCCTGCGCCAGCCGTGCGGCGGCCTGCTGGATGTCGGTGTTGCCGGCGCCCGCGCGCTCGATCAGTTCATCGAGCACGGGGTCGTTGAAGGCTTTCCACCAGGTGCCGCGGCTGCGTGCCTCGGCGGGTTGGGCGATGGTCCAGCGCTCGTTCTGGCGCAGTTCCTTGAACTGCGGCGGTGTGTCCACGGCCTTGGGCAGGGTCGGCAGCGCGGTGGCGCAGCCGGCCAGCACCAGCGCGGCGGCCAGCGGCAGGAGGCGGTTGAATGCTTTCATGGTCGGTTCCTTCAATGCGTCAGCGGGGCCGCGGGCAGGGGGCGCACGTCGGCGCCGCCGCTGGCAAAGCCCTCGAAGTGGGGCGTCTCGCCGTGTTGGCGCAGGGGGCGGTTGCCCGTCAGTTGGCGCAGCAGCACGTAGAACACCGGCGTGAGGAAGAGGCCGAAGGCGGTGACGCCGATCATTCCGGCGAACACGGCCACGCCCATGGCCGAGCGCATCTCGGCGCCCGCGCCGGTGGCCAGCACCAGGGGCAGTACACCCATCACGAAGGCCAGCGAGGTCATGAGGATGGGGCGCAGGCGCAGGCGGCTGGCTTCGATGGCGGCCTGGATCGGCGTGCGGCCGGCGAACTCCAGCTCGCGCGCGAACTCCACGATCAGGATCGCGTTCTTCGCCGACAGCCCCACCAGCACGATCAGCCCGATCTGCGTGAACACGTTGTTGTCGCCGCCGTCGAGCCACACCCCCGTCATGGCCGCGAGCAGGCCCATGGGCACGATGAGGATGATGGACAGCGGCAGCGTCAGGCTCTCGTACTGCGCGGCCAGCACCAGGAACACCAGCAGGATGGCCAGCGGGAACACCCACAGCGCCGAGTTGCCGGCCAGGATCTCCTGGTAGGTGAGCTCGGTCCACTCGTAGCCGATGCCCGAGGGCAGCGTTTCGGCGGCGATGCGCTCGATGGCGGCCTGGGCCTGGCCCGAGGAGAAGCCGGGCGCGGGCCCGCCGTTGATGTCGGCCGAGAGGTAGCCGTTGTAGCGCATGGCGCGCTCGGGGCCGAAGGTGGAATCGACCTTCATCAGCGCCGACAGCGGGATCATCTCGCCACTGGTGGAGCGCACCTTGAGCAGGCCGATGTCCTCGGCGCGGGCGCGGTAGGGCGCGTCGGCCTGGGCGCGCACGCTGTAGGTGCGGCCGAACTGGTTGAAGTCGTTGACGTACAGGCTGCCGAGGTAGATCTGCATGGTGTCGAAGATCTCCGTCACGGGCACGCCGAGCTGGCGCGCCTTGGTGCGGTCGATGTCGGCGTAGAGCTGCGGCACGTTGACCTGCCAGCTCGTGAACATGCCGGCCAGCTCGGGCGTCTGGTAGGCCTTGGCCATGAAGGCCTTCACCGCCGCGTCCATGGCTTCGTAGCCGAGGGATGCCTTGTCTTCCAGCTGCAGCTTGAAGCCGCCCGTGGTGCCCAGGCCGGCCACCGGCGGGGGCGGGAACATCACCACGAAGGCGTCCTGGATCTCGCCATAGGCCTGGTTCAACTGGCCCGCCACGGCGGCGCCGCTCTGGTCGGCGTTCTTGCGCTCGGCGAAGGGCTTGAGCGTGGCGAACACGATGCCGGCGTTGGAGCTGTTGGTGAAGCCGTTGATGGACAGGCCAGGGAAGGCGATGGCGTCCTCCACGTTCGGGTTCTGCTTGGTGATCTCGCCCATGCGCTGGATCACCTCGTCGGTGCGGTCCAGCGTGGCGCCGTCGGGCAACTGCGCGAAGCCGATGAGGTACTGCTTGTCCTGCGCGGGCACGAAGCCGCTGGGCACGGCCTTGAACAGGCCGACGGTGAGCGCCGCGAGCGCGAGGTACATCGCCATCATCAGCGCCTTGCGGCCGACGACGCGTCGCACGCCGCCGCTGTAGGACTCCGCGCCCCGGTGGAACACGCGATTGAAGGCGCGGAAGAAGCCGCCGAACACGCGGTCCATGCCGCGCGTGAGCGCGTCCTTCGGCTCGTGGTGGCCCTTGAGCAGCAGCGCCGCGAGCGCGGGCGACAGCGTCAGCGAGTTGATCGCCGAGATCACCGTGCTGATGGCGATGGTGACCGCGAACTGCTTGTAGAACTGGCCCGTGAGGCCGCTGATGAAGGCCAGAGGCACGAACACAGCCACCAGCACCAGGGCGATGGCGATGATGGGGCCCGAGACCTCGCGCATGGCGCGGTAGGTGGCTTCGCGCGGGCTCAGCCCGGCCTCGATGTTGCGCTCCACGTTTTCCACCACCACGATGGCGTCGTCCACCACGATGCCGATGGCCAGCACGAGGCCGAACAGCGACAGCGCGTTGATGGAGAAGCCCAGCAGGTGCAGCACCGCGAAAGTACCCACCACCGACACCGGCACGGCCAGCAGCGGGATGATGGACGCGCGCCAGGTCTGCAGGAACAGGATCACCACCAGCACCACGAGCGCGATGGCTTCGAGCAGGGTGGTGATCACCGAGTCGATGGAGGCGCGCACGAACTGCGTGGGGTCGTAGGCGATGCGGAACTCCACGCCCTCGGGCATGTGCTGCTGCAGCTCGGCCATGGTGGCGCGCACCTGGGCCGAGATCTCCAGCGCGTTGGAGCCCGGGGCCTGGAACACGCCCATGCCCACGGCGGGCTGGTTGTTCAGCAGGGAGCGCAGCGAGTAGTCGGCCGCGCCCATCTCCAGGCGTGCCACGTCGCGCAGGCGCGTCACCGCGCCGTCGGTGCCGCTCTTGATGATGATGTCGCCGAACTCCTCCTCGGTCTGCAGGCGGCCCTGCGCGTTGACGGAGAGTTGCAGGTCCACGCCGGGCAGGCCGGGCGAGGCGCCCACCACACCGGCGGCGGCCTGCACGTTCTGGCCTCGGATGGCGGCCACCACGTCACCGGCCGAGAGGCCGCGCTGCGCGACCTTCTGCGGGTCCAGCCACACGCGCATGGCGTAGTCGCCGCCGCCGAAGATCTGCACCTGGCCCACGCCTTCGATGCGCGCGAGCCGGTCCTTCACGTTCAGCACCGCGTAGTTGCGCAGGTAGTTGATGTCGTAGCGGTCGTTGGGCGAGACCAGGTGCACGACCATGGTGATGTCGGGCGAGCTCTTGACGGTGGTCACGCCCAGGCGGCGCACCTCCTCGGGCAGGCGCGGCTCGGCCTGCGAGACGCGGTTCTGCACCAGCTGCTGGGCCTTGTCCGGGTCGGTGCCCAGCGCGAAGGTCACGGTCAGCGTCATCACGCCGTCGGTGGTGGCCTGGCTGCCCATGTAGAGCATGCCTTCCACGCCGTTGATGGATTCTTCCAGCGGCGTGGCCACGGTTTCGGCGATGACCTTGGGGTTGGCGCCCGGGTACTGGGCGCGCACCACCACGGAGGGCGGCACCACCTCGGGGTACTCGGAGATGGGCAGGCCGCGCAGCGCGACCAGGCCGGCGATCAGGATCAGCAGCGAGAGCACGCCCGCGAAGATCGGCCGGTCGATGAAGAATTTGGAGAGGTTCATGTTGTTCTCTTCACTCGGTGCGCCCGGGCTCAGGACTTGGCCGCGGCCAGTTTCTGAGTGGCATCGGCGCGCGCGTTCATCGGCACGGGCTGCGGCTGCACCACGGCACCGGGGCGCACGCGTTGCAGGCCGTTGACGACGATGCGCTCGCCGGGTTTGAGGCCTTCGGTGACGCTGCGCAGGCCATCGACCGGCGCACCCAGCTTCACCTCGCGGTACTCGGCCTTGTTGTCTTCGCCCACCACCATCACGAACTTCTTGTCCTGGTCGGTGCCGATGGCGCGTTCGCTCACCAGCAACTGCCGGTCGCTGCGCGGTTGCGCCATGCGGATGCGCGCGAACTGGCCGGGCATCAGCGCGCCGTCCTGGTTGTCGAAGACGGCGCGCACGCGCACCGTGCCGCTGCGCGGATCGACCTGGTTGTCGATGAGCTGGAGGCGACCGGTGAAGGGCGTATCGTCGCTGCCGGCCGTGCCCATCTGCACGGCGATGCGCTCGATGGCGGCGCGCGCGCTGGCGCCGCCCTGGTTGAGCCCTTGCAGCGCACGCGCCACGGTCTGCTCGTCGGCGTCGAAGCTCGCATAGATGGGGTTCACCGACACCAGTGTGGTGAGCACCGGCGCGCCGGGACCGGCCGCGACCAAGTTGCCCACCGTCACGTCCACCTTGCCGATGCGCCCGGCCACCGGTGCGCGCACCTGGGTGTAGCCCAGGCTCAGGCGCGCGGTCTGCACTTGCGCCTGCGCGGCCAGCAGGTTGGCCTCGGCCTCGCGCAGCGCGTTCTGGCGGTCGTCGAGTTCGCGCTGGGCGATGGCCTTGTCTTCCCAGAGGCGCTGCGAGCGCGCGAATTCGCCCTTGGCGTGGCTCAGGCGGGCCTGCGCGGCGCTGGCCTGCGCCTCGGCGCGCGCCACCTCGGCGGCGTAGGGGGCGGGGTCGATGGTGACGAGCAGGTCGCCCTTCTTCACCAGTGCGCCTTCGCGGAAATGCGTGGCCAGCACGGCACCGGCCACGCGCGAGCGGATGTCCACGCGCTCCACCGCCTCCAGGCGGCCAGAGAACTCGTCCCAGGTGGTCGCGTCGCTTTCGGCGACGGTGGCGACCGACACGGGCATGGGCGGCGGCGCCGCATCGGCGGGTGCGCTGGCCTGCGCGGTCATCGCCTGCTGGGCGATCACGAACACGGCAGCCGAGATGGCGGCCAGGACGGCGGTGGGCAGGAGGATGCGGCCGAGGGCGGAAGGCTTGGCGGACGGGCGGAACATGGTGAGGTCCTTTTTGAGGGCGAACGGGGCCGCCCCCGGCGGATGGCCGGGGTTGGCGTTTCTGGGAAAGGGGAAAGCGGAGCGGGTCGTCCGTCAGGACGGCGGCGGCATCGCGGCCTGGAAGAAGGCGCGCAGGTGCTCCCGCGCCTCGTTGGCGCAGGGGCATTCGCCAACCAGCGGCTCGGCCAGCGAGTCGGGCCAGCCGGTGCCCTCGCCGAGCACGCGCGACACCACCGCAATGCCGGCACCGCGCAGGCGCTCGGCGTAGGCCAGGGCCTCGTCGCGCATGGGGTCGTCGGCACCGGTGAGCACCAGTGCGGGCGGCAGGCCCGCCAGGCGCTGCGCCAGGCCGGGCACGGCGTAGGGGTGTTCGGCGTCCATGGGGCCGCGCAGGTACTGCTTCCAGCCCTCGGCCCATTTGCATTCCACGCAATCGCCCAGGGTCTGGCGCAGCGAAGCGGTGGCGTTGCACGGGTCCAGCATGGGCGCGACAAGGATCTGCCCGGCCAGCGGCGGGTGCGCGCGGTCGCGCACCATCAGCGCCATGGCGGCGGCGAGGTTGCCGCCGGCTTCTTCACCGGCGACGAACAGCGGGGCGTCCTTGCCGGCCAGTTTCGAGCGCTGCTTGTACAGCCACTCCAGCGCGGCGTAGCCGGCCTCCAGGGCTTCGGGGAAACGGTGCTCCGGCGCCAGGGGGTAGGCCAGCGAAGCCACCACCGCGCCCGAGCCGGCCAGCAGCTCAGCCAGGCAGGCGCCGCTGTCCAGGTCGCCCGAGACGAAGGCGCCGCCGTGAAAGTGCAGCACCAGCGGCAGCGCACCGCCGCGCGGCTTGCGGCCCAGCACGCGCAGCGTGAGCGCAGCCTGGCCCGGCACCGACAGCGTCTGCACCGGCAGGGGGGAGGTGGCAGTTGAATCCATGTCGGCGACTATAGGCACATCGATCGTGCGGAAAAAGCGGTTTGCACACACCGCTCTGTTTCCGGCGCGTGAACAATCGCGCCGCAACAATCGCTGCACATCACAAGACAGGAGTTGAGGGAATGGACCAGTTGCAATCGATACGCGTGTTCGCGCGCGTGGTGGAGGCCGGCACCTTCACCAAGGCGGCGGAATCGCTGGACCTGCCCAAGGGCACGGTGACCAAGCTGGTGCAGCACCTGGAGTCGCGCCTGAAGGTCAAGCTGCTCAACCGCACCACGCGGCGCGTGACAGTGACGCCCGATGGCGCCGCCTACTACGAGCGCACCGCGCGCCTGCTCAACGACCTCGACGACGTCGAGGCCAGCATGACCAACGCGCAGGCCAAGCCCAGCGGGCGGCTGCGGGTGGACGTGGGCACCTCGGTGGCGCAGTACATCATCATTCCCGCGCTGGCGGACTTCTACCGCCGCTACCCCGACATCCAGCTCGACCTGGGCGTGACCGACCGCCCGGTGGACCTGATCACCGACAACGTGGACTGCGTGATCCGCGGCGGCGAGCTGCAGGAGCAGTCGCTGGTGGCGCGGCGCATCGCCAACCTGCCGCTGGTGACGGTGGCCTCACCGGCCTACCTGAAGGCGCACGGCACGCCCACGCACCCCGAGCAACTGGAGACCGATCACACGATGATCAATTACTTCTCCACGCGCACGGGGCGCATGTACCCGAACGAATTCCACAAGGACGGGCAGAAGCTGGAGATCTCGGGGCGCTACAAGCTCTCGGTGAACGAGAGCAACGCCATGACGGCCGCTCTGTTGGCCGGCCTGGGCGTGGCGCAGACGGGCAGCTTCGTGGCCATGCCGCTGATCGAGCGCGGCGAGCTGGTGCGGGTGCTGGAGGAATGGGCCTGCGAGACCATCCCGGTGTACGTGGTGTACCCGCCCAACCGGCACCTCAGCGCCAAGGTGCGGGCCTTCGTGGAGTGGGCGGCGGAGCTGTTTGCGAAGCAGCCGCACATGGGAAGGTGAGGGGGGTGGCGCTTCGTTTCGCGCCTCTGCTTCGCGAGGGCCGCTGGTGTGTGTGCCCGTTCTCCGGCCCACGCTCGCGCAGAGGCGCCCGAGCGCTTGGACAGGGTTGGCGTCACCGCCGTGGTTGGCGCGCCCCCTCTGTGGCAAGCGCGAATGGGGCCTGCGCCCGGGCACCCACACCATCGGCCCCAGTAGCGCACTGGCCAGCCAAAGAAGACCGGACTTCCCTGGCTCGGCGATTAAATGGAATCTGACCCCAATTAAGAAGGGGGCCCGCATTTCTGGTGGGGCGCTCGGGTGTCACTCTCGACGGATGGTGGGGTTCGCGGGCGCAGGCCCCATTCGCGCTTGCCACAGAGGGGGCGTGCCAACAGCGGTGTTGACGCAGGCCCGGTGGAGCGCACGGGAACATCTGCGCGAGCGTGGGCCGGAGAACGCGGACCACGCCAGCCGTCAGCGCGAGGACATCGCGCGAAAGTCAGCGCGAGGACGTGGAACGCACGAACCTCACACCACGCCGCGGTGCCTCTCGATGCAGGTCTTCAGCACCTCGTCGTGCTCCTTTTTCCACCAGTTGCCGGTGGAGAAGATCTCCACCTCGCTGAAGCCTGCGAAGCCCTGCGCCTCCACCCAGCCGCGGATGCGCGGGATGTCGATCACGCCGTCGCCCATCATGCCGCGGTCGTTGAGCAGGTCGGTGGTGGGCGTGAGCCAGTCGCACACGTGAAAGGCCAGCAGGCGCTCGCGGCCGGCGCGTTCGATCTGCGCCTGTAGCTTCGGGTCCCACCACACGTGGTACACGTCCACCGCCACGCCCAAGGCACCGCTCTTCGACGGGTCCAGCGCGTCGCACACGTCCAGCGCCTGTTCCATGGTGTTGATGCAGGCGCGGTCGGCCGCGTACATGGGGTGCAGGGGTTCGATGGCGAGCGGCATGCCGCTCTTCTTCGCGTAGTCCAGCAATTCGGCGATGCCCTCGCTCACCTGTTGTCGCGAGCGCGCGATGTCCTTGTGCGCCGCCTGGCCGGCCAGCGCGCCGGGCAGCGCGCCCACCACCAGCACCAGGCAGGGCGCGCCCAGTTCGCAGGCCTCGTCCACGGCGCGGCGGTTGTCGTCGCGCGCGGCGGCCAGGCCGGAGGCGTCCACGGCCGGGAACATACCGCCCCGGCAATAGCCCGAGAGCTTCAGGCCCAGGGCCTTCACCTGCGCGGAGATGGTCTTCAAGCCCGCGGCGGCCACCTGGTCGCGCCAGGGCGAGATGGCCTGGATGCCGTGGCGCGCCACGGCGTCCAGGATCTGAGGCAGCGGCAGGTCCTGGCCGCGGCTCTTGCGCACCGTGGCGGTGTTGATGGACAGCCAGCGGTGGTCTTGCGAGAAGTCGCGCATCACTCGACTCCGTGCAGGGCCAGCAGGGTCTTCATGCGGCGCACCGCCAGTTCGGGCTGCTCCAGCAGGTTGGCCGCGTCGGCCAGGCGGAACAGCTCGGCCAGGTGCGGCAGCGAGCGCGTGCTCTGCTGGCCACCCACCATGGTGAAGTGCTTTTGGTGGCCGTTGAGCCAGGCCATGAAGACCACCCCTGTTTTGTAGAAGCGCGTGGGCGCCGCGAAGATGTGGCGCGACAGCGGCACCGTGGGGCCGAGGATGTCGTGGAACCTCGTGGTGTTGCCTTGCGCGAGTTCGCCGAGCGCGGCGGCGGCGGCGGGCGCGATGGCGTCGAAGATGCCGAGCAGCGCATCGCTTTTGCCATGCGTGGGCTCGCTGCCGACGCCATCGCCCGCGATGAGTTCGGCGTAGTTGAAGTCGTCGCCGGTGTACATGCGGACACCCGCCGGCAGGCGCCGGCGCATGGCGATCTCCTTGTCCTTGTCGAGCAGGGAGATCTTGATGCCGTCCACCTTGTTCGCGTGCGCGGCGATGATGCCGAGCGCCGTGTCCATCGCCGCGTCCAGGTCCTTCGTGCCCCAGTAACCGGCGAGCGCGGGGTCGAACATGTCGCCGAGCCAGTGCAGCACCACGGGCTGCTTCGCCTGGCTCAGCACGCGGTCGTAGACGCGCTCGTAGTCGGCCGGCCCCTTGGCAACGCGCGCCAGCGCGCGGCTGGCCATCACGATGAGCTTGCCGCCGAGCTTTTCGATCGCGGCCATCTGCTCTTCGTAGCCGGCGATGACCTCGTCGACCGTCTTCACGTTCTCCAGCACCAGGTGGTCGGTGCCGCAGCCGCTGGCCACGAGTGCGCCAGGCACGTCCCTCGCCGCATCGAGCGAGCGGCGGATGAGTTCCAGCGAGGTGGGCCAGTCCAGGCCCATGCCGCGCTGCGCGGTGTCCATGGCCTCGGCCACGCCCAGGCCCAGCGACCACAGCCGCTGGCGGTAGGCGATGGTGGTGTCCCAGTCGATGGCGCATTGCAGCCAGGGGTCGATGGCCGCGAGCGGGTCGGCCACCACGTGGGCGGCCGAGTAGGCGATGCGGTTGAACTGGACGCCGGGCGCGGGCTTCACCGGCGCGCTGCCACGCAGGGTGTAGGCCGCGAGCGCGCCCGAGGCGGTGGGCAATTGCAGAGAGAGCGCCATGTCAGACTTTCAGCGGGGGCACGTCGACCCAGCGGCGTTCTTTCCAGCTCTCCAGTGCAGCCTCGACGAGTTGCACACCCTTGGCGCCTTCGGGCAGGGTCCACTGGTAGGGCGCGTCTTCCACCACGTGGCGGATGAAGTGCTCCCACTGGATCTTGAAGCCGTTGTCGTACACCTGCGTGTCCGGCACGTCCTGCCACTGTTCGCTGAAGTTCATGGTGTTCTTCACGTCCGGGTTCCACACCGGGCGCGGCGTGTTCACGCGGCTCTGCGCCTTGCAGCCGGTCAGCGTAGCCACGGCCGAGCCGTGCGTGCCGTCGACGTGGAAGGTCACCAGGTCGTCGCGGTTCACGCGCGTGGCCCAGCTCATGTTGAGTTGGGCGATGACGGGTTCGCCGTTGTGGCCGGTGAGCTCGGCCGTGGCGTAGGCCGCGTCGTCGGCGGTGCACTCGTAGGGCTGGCCGGCCTCGTCCCAGCGCTTGGGGATGTGCGTGGTGCCGATGCAGGTGAGCGCCTTCACCTCGCCGAACAGGTTGTCCAGCACGTAGCGCCAGTGGCACATCATGTCCAGGATCATCCCGCCGCCGTCTTCCTTGCGGTAGTTCCAGCTTGGGCGCTGAATGGGCTGCAGGTCGCCTTCGAACACCCAGTAGCCGAACTCCAGGCGCACGCTGAGCATGCGGCCGAAGAAGCCGGCGCGGCGCAGCATGTCGAGCTTGCGCAGGCCGGGCAGGAAGAGCTTGTCCTGCACGGCGCCGTGCTTGAGGCCCTGCTTGAGCGTGGCCTCCTGCGCCAGGCGCGCGATCTCCACCGCCTCGTTCAGGTTGGTGGCGATGGGCTTCTCGCAGTACACGTGCTTGCCCGCGCGGATGGCCTTGGCCAGCAGGGTGGGGCGCATCTGCGTGGTGCCGGCATCGAAGAACACCGTGTCGGCCGGGTTGGCCAGCGCGGCGTCGAGGTCGGTGCCCCAGCGCGAGATGCCGTGGGCCTTGGCCAGGGCCTCGATCTTCTCGGCGTTGCGGCCGATGAGGATGGGGTCGGGCATGACGCGGTCGCCGTTGGAGAGGGCCACGCCACCTTGCGCGCGGATGGCGCAGATGGAGCGGATGAGGTGCTGGTTCATGCCCATGCGCCCGGTCACGCCGTGCATGATGAGGCCGAGTGTCTTGACTGCCATGTGAGCGTCCTTGTGCTGTCGTGTCGTGCGAAAGAAGTGGGGTCAGTTCGTGGCCAGCAGGCCGGCGGCCTTCACCACGGCGGCGTTGCTCTTGATCTCGTCCTGGATGTAGGCGTCGAAGGCCTCGGGCTTGAGCGTCCAGGCGTCGGCGCCGAGCTTGAGGAAGCGCTCCTTCACCTCGGGCGTGGCCAGGGCCTTCACCACCTCGTCGTGCAGGCGGTTGACGATCTCGCGCGGCGTCTTGGCCGGCGCCATCATCCCGATCCAGAAGTTGAATTCGGAGCCGGGCACGCCGGCCTCGGCGGTGGTGGGCACGTCGGGCAGGGCGCTGGCGCGGCGCGGCGAACCCACGGCCAGGGCGAGCAACTGGCCGTCCTTGATCTGGCCGATGACGGGCGCGATGGGCGAGAAGTAATAGTCCACGCGGCCCGCGAGCACCTCGGTCACCGCATCCGCCGAGCCCTTGAAGGGGATGTTCACCGCGTCGATCTGCGCGGCCAGCTTGAACTTCTCGGCGTTGAGGTGGGTGGCGCTGCCCTGGCCGGCCGAGGCGAAGTTCATCTTGCCGGGGTTGGCCTTGGCGTGCGCCACGAGCTGCGGCAGGGTCTTGAGGTTCTTGCTCGGCGCGATCACCAGCACGTTGGGCGTGGAGGAGATCGGCGTGATGCCGGCGAAGTCGCGCGCGGTGTCGAAGGGCAGCTTCGCGAAGGTGGACGGGCTGACCGTGTGCGAGGACGAGTGAATCATGATGGTGTAGCCATCGGGCGCGGCCGAGGCCACCGCCGCCTGGCCGATGGTGCCGCTGGCGCCGCCCCGGTTGTCCACGATCACCGGCTGGCCCAGGCTCTGGCTCATCTTGTCGGTGATGGCGCGGGCGATGATGTCCGTGGTGCTGCCGGCACCGAAGGGCACGATCACGCGGATCGCCTTGTTCGGGTAGGCGCTTTGGGCGGCGGCGCTCAGGCTCAGCGCCAGGGTGGTCACGGCCAGGGCCGCGGCACGAATCAACTGCATGTCTTGTCTCCGGGTGGTGAGGGCTTTAATTCACTGTTCGGTGAATTGATGGGATTATGGGGTTCTGGAGATCGGCAATCAACAGGGGTGAATGTGCTGAATACTAGGGATTTCCCTAGGTTCTCAATGGCATCAATTAAACGAATGGTTAATTTCAAGCCATGACCTGCAGGCTTCGCCACTGCGGCATGGCCGCGCTGGCGAAGCCCGGCGTGTGCAGGGAGCGCAGGTCGAGCCGGCCGTCGCGCACGGCCAGGTGAGGGCGGCCGGCGGTGTTGTCGTAGAAGCCCGCGTGGGCTGTGGCGAAGGCCTGGGCCTCCTCGGCCGGCGCGCTGCCGAAGCCGTCGACGTAGTGGTGCCCGTTGCGTTCGATGTGGCGCACGCCCAGGCTGGCCGCCAGCAGCGTGTCCTGCTGCACCGCCAGGCCGGCCTGGCAGGTGAGGTCCTCGCCCGAGAGCAGCAGGCGCGGGTCCTGCGCGATGCGCCGCGCGTTGCGCAGCGATCGGTAGATGCCCTTGCAGGCCTTGCTGGAGATGCCGCGGTAGCCCAGCGCCAGGCCCTCGTCGAGCGCGCTGGCGTGGTCGTCGGACTCGTCCAGGATCACCGGCACCTCGATGCCCAGCGGCGCGATGGATTCGTTCAGCGCCACCGCGCGCGCCAGGGGCTGCTCCAGTAGCAGCGTGCGGTGCAGCAGGTCGGCCAGTTCGCGCTGGCCGCGCAGCGCGTGCCAGTAGGCGCCCAGGCTGGCGGCGTCGGCAAAGGTCTCGTTGCCGTCCAGCGTGACGCGGTGGTCGGGCGCGTGCGCGCGCAGCACGGCGGCGATGCGCGTGAGGCGATCCACGTCCGCGTCGAGGCGACCGCTGAGCTTGAGCTTGAAGTGGTGCAGGCCGTAGCGGCGGATGGCGGCCTCCAGCGTGGCCGGCAGGCCGTCGCCAGGGTCGGTGCCGGGGTCGTCCTCGTTCAGGCGGTCGGCCAGGCCCACGGTGTGGCGCAGCACCACCTGGTCGGGACGCGAGAGGGTAAGGCCCGCGCTCCAGGGATCGCCCAGCACACCGGCGCGCAGGCCGTCCACCCAGCCCAGGCCCGCCGCGCGCAGGGCCGCGTCGGCCACGGCCTTGTCCAGCAGCGCCGCGCCGAACTGCGCGGCCAGGCGCGGCAGCCCGCGCGACACCGACACCACGATGGCCGCTTCGCCGCCCGACTGCGCGTGCGCGAAGGGCGTGAGCGCATCGCGCCCGGCCAGCAAGGCCTCGCGCGCGTTGCGCAGCGACTCGCGCAACTGCTCGAAGTTCTGCTCGTGCGTGAGGGCGGGGGACTTGTCGAACCACTTGGGCACCATCAGCTCGGCGCCGGCGCCTTCCACGCGGCGGCCCTCGGCCTCGGCGTGCACGCGCACGAAGGCCTGCGGGCACTGCGTGACCGTGGCCGCGCCGAAGCGAAAGGGCAGGCGCAGCGTGACGTGGCGCTCGTACAGCTCGATTTCGTGCAGGCGCAGGTTCAGACCACTCATGTCAAGGATTTCCAGAGGTCATGCACATGCCTCGCGCTGGCCTCGGCGCAGGCCGGGCCGTCTGGCACGTAGTCGAAGGGTTCCACGGCCACCCAGCCGGCGTAGGCCGTGTCTTTCAGCACCTGCAGCACGGGGCGTTGGTCGGTGTCGCCTTGGCCGGGGCCGCGGCGGTTGCGGTCGTTCAGTTGCAGGTGCGCGATGTGGCCGCTGGCCAGGTAGCGGCGCAGCACCTCGTGCACGGGCTCGGTTTCGTTGTGCGAGGCGGCGCTCACGTCGAGCATGGTGCGCAGCGCGGGCGAGCCGATGCGGTCCACCAGCGCGGCGGCCTCGGCCACGGTGTTGATCACCGGTGTCTCGAAGCGGCCCAGGGGCTCGACGCAGTAGACGACACCGGCGCTGGCCGCGTGCGGCGCGAGCGTGGCCATGGCGTCCTCGAAGCGCGCGAGCGCGTCGGCCAGGCTCTGACCGGGGCCAGGGGAGCGCTGGTGCGGCGAACCGTGCACCAGCACGCGCGCGCCGCAGGCGGCGGCGATGTCGATGAGGTGGCGCAGCAGGTCCAGCGTGCGCTGGCGAAGTGAAGCGTCATCGCTCACCAGCGACAGGCCCTCGGGTTTCACCAGCAGCCAGTGCAGGCTGCTGACGGACAGGCCGTGCGCATGCGCCGTGTGGCGCCACTGGCGCGCGTCGGCGGTGCTCAGCGTGGTGGGGTCCTCGGCCAGCGTGAAGGGCGCGATCTCCAGCGCCCGGTAGCCCCAACGGGCCGCGGCCTCGCACTGCGCCGCCAGCGGCAGCGGGCGCAGCACCTCGTTGCACAGCGAGAGCTTCATGCGGCTGCGCGCTGTGGGCGTGGTCGCCGGTACAACGCCCACACCCGCCAGGCGATGGTGGCGAAGATCAGTGCCGCCACGGCGCCCGCGATGGGCCGCGTGAAGAAGGGCGTGAGGTCGCCGTCGGAGAGGATCAGCGCGCGCCGCAGGTTCTTCTCCAGCAGGTCGCCCAGCACGATACCCAGCACCAGTGGCGCCATCGGGTAGCCGTAGTGCCGCAGCGCGAAGCCGATCAGGCCGAAGGCCAGCATCACGTAGACGTCGAACAGCCGGCCCGCGATGGCGAAGCTGCCCACCGAGCAAAGCACGAAGATGATGGGCACGATCAGGTGCTGCGGCACGCGCAGCACCTGCACCAGCGCCTTGGTGAGCACGAGGCCGTAGATGAGGATGCCGACGGTGGCGAACAGCATCATGGCCACCACGTCGTACACGAAGGAGGGGTTCTCCACCATGATCAACGGGCCCGGCTTGACGCCGTGGATGATCATGGCGGCCATCAGCACGGCGGCCGGCGCCGAGCCCGGAATGGCCAGCGTGAGCACCGGGATCATGGCGCCCGGCACGCAGGCGTTGTCGCCGGTCTCGGCGGCCATCAGGCCTTCCACCGAGCCCTTGCCGAACTTCTCCTTTTCCTTGCTCGCGCGCTTGGCGGCGGCATAGGACGACCAGGCCGCCACGTCTTCACCCACGCCGGGCACCACGCCCACGCCGGTGCCGATGAGCCCCGAGCGCAGGATGGTGCGCCAGTACTGGAACACGTCGCGCAGCTTGGGGATGACGGTGTCGAAGGCGCTGATCTTCACCGGCGCCTGGCGCGCGCGCATGTTGGTGAGCAGCTCGGCGAAGCCGAAGGCGCCCACCAGCGCGGGCACCAACTGGATGCCACCCGCGAGATCGCGCACGCCAAAGGCAAAGCGCTCGTAGCCGTACTGCGGCTCCTGCCCGATGGTGGCCACGAACAGGCCCGCGATGCCGGCGATCCAGCCCTTGAGCGGGTCGTCGCCGGTGAGCGTGCCGGCGATGATCACGCCGAACAGCGCGAGCCAGAAGAACTCGTAGGCGCCGAACTTCAGCGCCAGCCCGCCCAGCACCGGCGTGAGCGTGGCCAGGAAGAACATGCCGATCAGCGTGCCCATCACCGAGCCCGTGGTGGCGATGCCCATGGCGCGGCCAGCCATGCCTTGGCGCGCAAGCTGGTAGCCGTCCAGGCAGGACGCGGCCGACGCTGGCGTGCCCGGAATGTTGAGCAGGATGGCCGAGCGCGAACCGCCGTAGATGGAACCCACATAGGTGCAGATCAGGATCAGCAGCGCCTGCGAGGGCGGCAGCTTGAGCGTGAGCGTGGTCACCAACGCCAGCGACATGGTGGCGGTGAGCCCCGGCAGCGCGCCCATCACCACGCCCACTAGCGAAGCGAGCAGCGCCAGGCCGATGGTGGCGGGCGCGGCGAAATTCGCGATGGAGTGGCCGAAGAGGATCAGTCCGTCGAACATGCGGTGGGGATCTCAGGGAAGCCGGACGAGGAAGATGTACTGGAACACCCAGGTGACCACGGCGGAGGTGATCACGCCAGCCAGCAGCGCCACCACCAGGCGCCGCGTGCGGGCTTGTTCAGGCGGCGCGTACAGCGCGACGAAGGCCGCGACGAACAGCGCCGTGGCCAGCCAGAACGGCAGCCGGCCGATCAACACCGCCGCGTAGAGGAGCGTGAGCGCCAGCGTGGTGGAGATGCGGCCATTGAGCAGGGGCGCCGTGGCGCCGTCGGCCGCGGCGGTTTCATGCCGCCGCCGCGCCCAGCCGCGCATCATCAGCACCAGGCCCAGCAGCACCAGCGTGCCGCCCAGCAGGGCCGGCACGAAGCCGGGCATGGCGTAGAGCTGCGCGCCCATGGACTCGAAGCGCTCCATGCGCCACGAGCCGATCAGGATCAGCAGGCCAAAGCCCACCCAAGCCGCGCCGCCCCGCAGATCGGAGCGGGCGGTGGTTCCACCCTCGGTCATGTTGTGGCCCGTGAGCGATCAGGGCTTCGGAATGCCCACGGTGTCGGGCGACACCTTGGCCTTGCCGGCGGCCTGCTGTGTCCAGGCGTAGGACTGCACGGCGGGGAACACGGCCTTCTGCGCCTCCTCACCCGCCATCGGCGCGAACATGGCGCCGCGCGACTGCGCGTACTTCTTCAGCGCCTCGTTCTTCACCATCTCGGTCGCCCAGATGCGGTTGAGCGTCTGCGCCACCTCGGGCGGCGCGGCCTTGGGCACGAAGACGCCGAAGTAGTTGATCGGGTCCTTGAAGCCCGGAATGAACTGCGACAGCGGCGGGATGGTGCCGTAGCCCTCGATCTCGATCGACTTGTCGCCCACCACCGCCAGCGGGCGGATCTTCTTGGCGCGGATCATGTCGGTCTGCTCGGCCGCGAGCTGTGTGGTCACCTGCGTCTCGCCCGAGGCGGCAGCCACGGCGGCGGGCGCGCCACCGTCGTAGGTGACGTGCTTGTAGGTGACGCCGGCCGCGCGTGACAGGGCCTCGATCGCCGAGTGGCCGCTGGAGTTCACGCCGGCCGTGGCCACCGAGACCGAGCCCGGGTTGGCCTTCATGGCCTTGAGCAGGTCGTCCATGGTCTTGTACGGCGTGTCGGCGTTGACGCCGACCACCGCGATGTGCGCCACGTTCAGGTAGAGGTTCCAGTCGCTGATGGACGTGTCCAGCATGCCCAGCACCTTGTAGGTGCCCAGGTCCTTGGCGCCGCCGGCCGTCCAGGTGTAGCCGTCGGCCGGCGCGGCCAGGGCGTTCTTGGTGCCCACCGAGCCCGAGGCGCCGGGTTGGTTGAGGATGACGATTTTCTGGCCCAGGTGCTTCTCCAGCTCGGCCGCGGTCACGCGCGTGACCTGGTCGGTGGAGCCGCCGGGCGCCCAGGGCACGATCAGCGTGATCGGGCGGTCGGGCTTCCACTGGGCGAAGGCGCCGCCAGCGGCGGCAGCGAGCAGGGAGGCGATGAGCAAGTGGCGCAGCGGCCGGGTGGTGGTCATGCGAGGTCTCCTGGGCGGTTTAATTAACTGAACAGTTAATGCTAGAAACCGCTCCCCCCGCCGTCAAGGCGCCCGCCGCCTCAGCTTCTCAGGACATACCCTAGGATCACGTCGCACATGTGGGAGAGGCGTTCGTTGAGCGCCTTGGGGGCCATCAGGTCGCGTCCGAAGATGGCCGACAGCGTGTGGTTGTTCGACAGGTAGAAGTAGGACAGGCCGGCGATGGAGACGTAGAGCTGCACCGGGTCGACACCGCCGCGGAAGCTGCCGTCGGCCTGGCCGCGCTCGATGATGTCCTGCAGCATGTGCACCAGCGGCGAGTTCAATTCCCGTGCGCGATCGGACTGCGCCAGGTGCCGCGCCTTGTGCAGGTTGGCGCTGTTGAGCAGGGTGAGGAACTCGGGGTGATCGAGGTAGTACTGCCAGGTGAACTCCACCAGGCGGCGCAGCGCCACCTCGGGCTTGAGGTGCACCAGGTTGAGCTTGTCTTCCTCTTCGCGGATGTGGTGGTAGGTCTGCTCCAGCACGGCCTGGAACAGCCTTTCCTTGTCCTCGAAGTAGTAATAGATCAGGCGCTTGTTGAGCCCCGCGCGCTCGGCGATGCGGTCCATGCGGGCGCCGCCCAGCCCATGCTCGGAGAACTCGTCGCGCGCGGCGATCAGGATGGTGGCCTGCGAGCGATCGGCGTCGCGCAGACGCTCTTCAGGGACCGGTGGGGTGGACTTGCTCACGCGCTGTAATTCTCTAACGAGTTAATAAAGGCAGTATCGCCGAACATGGGCACGGAGCGTAAAAGAAAACGGCCCCGAAGGGCCGTCTGTCGTGGGGCGGGTGATCGCTCAGTTGGCGGTCACGGCGCTGCCGGATTGCACCAGTTTCTCGCCACCGGCGGCGCGCAGGCCGGCGGTGCGGATCTGCTCGATCTGGGCGGGCGTGGCCACCGGCAGGATCTCGCCGCGGGCGATCAGGCCCAGGCGCTGGGCTTCGGCGGCTTCGGCGCGCACTTGCGCACGGCTCAGGCCGCTGACGGCCACTTGCTCTTGCACCGGCACGATTTCGCCGCGGGCGACCAGACCGGCCTGGTTGGCTTGCACGGCCTGGGCTTGCACTTCGGCGCGGCTCAGGGTCGACTGGAAGTTGAAGACTTCATTGCCTTCGATGGGGCCTTCGGCGAAGGCGGCACCGGCGCCAAGGGCGAGGGCGATGGACAGGGCGAGGTTTTGAGCGGTTTTCATGGTAATTCCTTGAAGATGACGGGTCGTTGATGGGGTTTGTCTGTCAATGCCGTTTTCTGTTTGGCATGGGGTGTACTTTAGGGTTTTCCCTGATCGAGAGAAACAGCGCCGTGGACAACAGACTGTTTCGGAATCTGCAACGGTGCCCGCGCCACGTGGCATTTGCACCGGTTTGACGGTCGTCAATCGCGCCCCGCCCCCTCATGCCTAGAGTGCGCCGATGAACCCCATCACCGCCGCGCCCGACTGGCACACGCTGAGCGCCGCCGAGGCCTTGGCGCGCCTCGACGTGGACCCGGCCGCCGGCCTGACGGCGGCGCAGTGCCGGGAGCGCTTCGCGCGCCACGGTCCCAATGCCCTGCCATCGGCGCCGCCGACGCCGCTCTGGCGCGCCTTCGCGCACCAGTTCGCCAGCCCGCTGGTCGCCATCCTGTTCGTGGCGGCGGCGCTCAGCGCGGCGCTGGGACACGCCGGTGACGCGCTGGTGATCCTGGGCGTGGTGGTCGCCAACGCGCTCATCGGCTGGCTGCAGGAAGGGCGCGCCGAGCGCTCCATGGCGGCGCTGCAGCGCCTGTCGCTGTTGCAGGCAAGGGTGCGGCGGGGCGGCGTGGAGCAGACGCTGCCGGCGGCCGAACTGCTGCCGGGTGACCTGCTGCTGCTGTCGGCAGGCGACGCGGTGGGGGCGGACGCGCGCCTGGTCGAGCAGACGCGCCTGCAGGCGGCCGAGGCCGCGCTCACCGGCGAGTCGGTGCCTACGGGCAAGGCCCTGGCACCGTTGCCAGCGGCCACTGGCCTGGGTGAGCGGCGCAACATGGTGTTCGCGGGCACGCACATCACCGACGGGCGCGCCTTGGCCGTGGTGGTCGCGACGGGCGTGCACACCGAGGTCGGCCGCATCGCGCGCCTCACGGCCGACGCGGCGGAGCCGGCCACGCCCCTGCAGCAGCGGGTGCAAGGCTTCGGCCGTGCCTTGGTGATGGCGGCTTTCGTCCTGTTCGCTCTGGTGCTGCTGCTGGGTCTGTGGCGCGATCTGCCACTGGGCGAGGTGCTCACGGTGGCCATCGGGCAGATGGTGTCCACGGTGCCGGAGGGCCTGCCCGTGGCCATGACCATCGCGCTCGCGGTGGGCATGCAGCGCATGGCGCGCCAGGGCGTGATCATCCGCCGCCTGAGCGCGGTGGAGACGCTGGGCTCGACAACGGTGATCTGCAGCGACAAGACGGGCACGCTCACGCTCAACCAGATGACGGTGACGCGGCTGTGGTTGCCGGGCGGCGCGGGCGCGGCCGCACAGGTCGTCGAGGTCTCGGGCAGTGGCCATGCAACGGCAGGCGAGTTGAGCGAGGGCGGGCGCCCGCTGGCTGCGCCGGGCCCCGCCCTGATGGCGCTGCTGCGCGCGGCGGTCTTGTGCAACGACGCGCGGCTGGCACCGCCGGGCGAAGGCGCAGGCGCCGGTGTCGACGCCGAAGGTGGCTGGCGCGTCATCGGCGACCCGACGGAGGGGGCGTTGCTGGTGCTCGCGTGCAAGGCCGGTGTGGACGTGAATGCCTGGCGCGCGTCATGGCCGCGCGAGGCCGAACTGCCCTTCGATGCGGATGCGCGGCTCATGGCCACGCGACACCGCGGCCCCGACGGCCGCCAGCGTGTGCTGATCAAGGGCGCTCCCGAGGCCGTGCTGCGCCTGTGCGGCGGCGAGCCAGCGGCCTTGCGGCAGGCCGCGCGCGCCGAAGCGGAGGCGCTGTCCGCGCAGGCCCTGCGCGTCTTGGCCTTCGCCGAAGTGACTGCAGCGTCGCGCACCGATGGCACGTACGACGAACCGGCCGGGGCGTTGGCGCTCGACCCCGCCGATGGCTTTGACGCGCTCGCGGGCCACGCGCGCCTGTTGGGCCTGGCGGGCCAGACCGATCCGCCGCGCGACGGCGCGCGCGAGGCGGTGGAGGCCTGCCGCGCGGCGGGCATCCGTCCACTCATGCTGACCGGCGACCATCGCCTCACCGGCCTGGCGGTGGCGCGCCGACTGGGCATGGCGCGCGAGGGCGATCGCGCCGTCGATGGCGACGAGCTCGAACGCATGGGCGAAACGGAGTTGCGCGATGCCTTGCCGGGCATCGCCGTGTTCGCGCGCGTGCAGCCGGCGCAGAAACTGCGCATCGTCGAGGCCCTGCAGGCGAATGGCGAGGTGGTGGCCATGACCGGCGATGGCGTGAACGACGCCCCGGCGCTGGCGCGCGCCGACATCGGCGTGGCCATGGGCCGCAGCGGCACCGAAGTGGCCAAGAGCGCGGCGCGCATCGTCATCACCGACGACAACTTCGCCACCATCGTTCGCGCGGTGGAACAAGGCCGCGTGGTCTACGCCAACCTGAAGAAGCTCATCCTCTACCTGTTCGCGACCGCGGTGGACGAGATCGCCATCCTCGTACTCGCCCTGTTGGCGGGCTACCCGCTGCCGCTGCTGGCCGTGCAGATCCTGTGGATCAACATCGTGACCGAGGGCACGCTCACGGTGAACCTGGTGATGGAGCCGGCCGATGGCGATGAGATGCGTCGCCGGCCGGTGCCACGCGATGAGCCGCTGCTGGACAAGGCGCTGTTGCGCCGCGTGGTGCTCATGGCCGGCACATCCGCCGCCGTGGGTTTTGGCTGGTTTGCTTGGCGGTTGGGCACCGGCATCGACCTGGCCACGGTGCGCACCGAGACCTTCACGCTGGTGGCCATGTGCCAGTGGTTCAACGCGCTGAACTGCCAGTCGGCCACGCGCAGCTCATTGGGCCCGGCGCTGTGGCGCAACCCCTGGCTGTTCAGCGGCCTGTTGCTGTCGGTGCTGCTGCAACTGGCGGTGCTGTACCTGCCACCGCTGGCCGCTCTGCTGCACACGGAGCCGCTGCCGGTGTCCGTCCTGCTGCAACTGCTGGCGCTGGCCAGCGCGGTGCTGTGGGTGGAAGAGCTGCGCAAGGCGATGCGCTAGCCGGTGCACCCGTCACACCATCGCGGCTTTCGGGCGCGTGTTCGCGTGGCCGGGCTGAAGCTGTTCGCCGAACTCGATCAAGCGCGTGGTGCCGCTGCCGGTTTCCACCTCGCGCGCCGTCAGGGCCAGGGTCGCGATCGGCGTTTTTCCGGTGAGCTGCCGCACCTCGGCAAAGGCGTTGGACGCACCGGCCGAACCCATGGTCACCACCACCGCCACGCGGCGCAGGCGATGCTCGTGCAGGAAACTGCGCATGGGCCCGGCGAGCCGGTACATCCAGATCGGTGCCACCAGCACCACGGTGCGGAACTCCTCGGGCACCGGGCCCGAATAGCGGATGCGCGGACGCCGCTCCAGCAGCGAATCGAGCACGCAGCGCCAAGTGCCTCGCGCACCGGCGCGAGGGTGCCGGTCCTCGATGGTGCCCAGCGGCCAGCCGTGTTGCGAGGCGAGCAGTTGCGCCGCGCGGCGCGACACGCCGCTGTACGAGTAGCTGATGACGAGTATGCGGTCCATGGTCTCAGGCGGGTGTTTCGTAGCTCGCGCGCAGGCCATCCGCATCGACGATCTCGATCTGCCGGCGGTGCACCGTCACAAAGCCCTGCCGCGCCAGCGAAGACAGGCAGCGGCTCACCGTCTCCAGCGTCGCGCCCAGGTAGCTGCCGATTTCCTCGCGCGTCATGCGCAACTGGAACTCGCGCGCGGAGTAGCCACGCTCGCTCAGGCGCTGCGACAGGTTGAGCAGGAAGGTGCCCACGCGCTCCTCGGAGCGCGTGTTGGCGATCAGCGCGGCCATGCGCCGTTCGCGCACCAACTCCATGCTCAGCGCCTGGGTGAGGCGGTGCAGCACGAAGCGGCTCTCGCCCGCGGCCTCGCTGACGTCGGCCAGCGGCAGCACGCAGACCTCGGCGTCTTCGATGGCACGCACCGTGCAGGGCTGCGCGCCGTCGGCCAGGCCCTCGAAGCCGAACAGTTCACCCGGCAGATGAAAGGACATCACCTGCTCGCGTCCATCGCGCAAGCCCGTCACCGACTTGAAGCTGCCGAAGCGCACCGCGTAGAGGTACTCGCTGCGATCGCCCTGGCGGAACACGGCCTGGCCCTTGCGCACCCGCCGCCGCGCGATGTGCGTGCGCTGCAGGGGAGGCGGTGCCCCGGGTTCGCCCCAGGAGGGCAGGCAGAAGCCGCGCATGATGCAGGTACCGCAAGCGTCGTTCGCGATGGTGTCGCCATCGGTGGCCGGGGCGTGCACATTGGCAGGCGCCACCGGATCGCTGCAGTGGATCGTTCGGGACGTGACAGGCCATTCCATGGGGAACTCCAGGGGCTTGCGCCGCAGGCGGGGTACGCCGGTCAACCCACCATAGGCCTGTCCGCGCCGCCTGGCACTGACACAGATCAAGGTCCGTCGGGTGGCCCCGACCAGCGGGAACCCCGCGCGGTCCCTAGTCGGGCGGCGTGGGCGCGCCCTGGGCCGGGTGCCGCCGGCCCAAGGGTGTGCGCGCCGCGCGCAGGTGGCGCGCCGCCAGGGCCAGGTACTGTCGTGTGCGGCAGCGCCAGCGCGGATCGCCCTGGTGGCGCGCTTCGCCCAGGTGCGCGATGGCATGGCTGGCGCGTTCGCACGCCCGCAATGCCCGATAGAAGTGCGACAGCTCGCGCGGCGGTGCCTGGCCGCTGGCCTCGGCGTAGTGGCGCAGCAGCGCTTCGCTCAGCGCCGGCGCACCGGCATGCTCGATTTCCAGCGCCAGGAAGCCCACGTCGTCGGCGCCGTCCTGCTGCCGCAAGTCCCGGGAAATCGCCAGCGCGTCGATGATGGCCAGTGGCTCGCCCAGCCACACATGTTCAGGTCGCAAGTCGCCATGGGCCTCGATCACGCAGCCGGCCAGGGCGCGCGCGTCGATCAGTGGGGCGTGGGACGCCAGCCATGCACGCAGCGCGGCCATCAGCACGTCAACGCCCCGCGGCGGCAGCCCGCATTCGGGGCGCCGCAGCACCGCCTCGCAGTCGCTCACGCGCTGCCACAGGTGCAGGCGATAGCCGGCGGGGTCCAGGCGCAGGCAGGGCTGCCAGCGATGAAACCCGGCCAGTTGCCAGGCGATGCGACGCATGTCCGCCTCGTCGGCTTCACCGCGCAGCAGGCGCTGGTTCAGCATGGGCCCCGACTTCAGGCACCGCATGGCCAACAACCACTCCACCGGCCGGCCCGGGCCGTCCACGCGCAGCCGTCCATCCGTGTCCGCGGCCAGGGGCACCACGTCCAGGTAGACCTTGGGCGCCAGCCGCCGGTTCAGGCGCAGCGCCTCGCGGCAGTGGAGGCGCCGGCGTTCCAGCGTGGACAAGTCCTGCAGGCCCGATGGCAGCGGCTTCTTCATCTTGTAGGCGCGCTCCCCCGCGAGGAAGACCCACGAGAAAGGCGTTTCGATGGGCTGGACGGCCGAGACCGGCAGGGGGTGGTTCGCCGGATCGCACAGCGCCGCTACCTTGTCCTGCAATGTGTATCTCATGGGCGGCACTATCCGCCCCCCCAGGCGCGGCGTGCTTGATGGGGGTCAAGTATGTGGGCGCGCGCTGTCGATCGACCGACCCAGCGCCATTCGCAGCTCGAGCGTGCCATCGGCGCCGCCGCGCATGCCGATGCCGGTCGCACGGGCGAGGTTCACCATGCCGTGGTTGACCTCCAGGCACCAGCCCACCAGTTCGCGCGTGCCGCGCGCGCGCAGGTGCTCGATCAATTGGTCCAGCAAGGCGCGGCCCAGGCCGCGGCCTTGCCAGGGCTGCGCCACCTGCACCGCGAACTCGGCGGTGTCGTTGTCGGGGTCGCAGACCGCGCGCGCCTCGCCGCACAGCGTGTCTCCGGCCAGCGCGATGAAGGCCATTTCTCGCTCGTAGTCGATCTGGCAGTAGCGCGCCAGTTCGCTGGGCGGCACCTCGCGGCGCGTGAAGAAAAAGCGCAGGCGCAGGTCTTCAGGCGAGCAGGCTTCGTAGAAGCGCGACAGGCGCTCGCCGTCGTCGGGGCGGATGGGACGCAGACGCAGCGTTGCACCGTCGATGGACAGGGTGCGCTCCAGGCCCGAGGGGTAGGGACGCAGCGCCAGGTGCGAGCCTTCGCGGGTGGGCGCGGCCGGGCGCACGCGCACGCGCGCGTCCAGCGCGATCGCGCCCTCGGCGTCGACCAGCAGCGGGTTGATGTCGAGCTCGGCCACGGGGGCGAGGTCGCTGGCCAGTTGGCTCAGGCGCAGCAGCACGTCGACGATGGCGTCCAGCTTCGCCGGCGGGCGCGAGCGGTAGCCGCGCAGCAGGGCCGCCACGCCCGTGCGCGCGATCAGATCGCGCGCCAGCACGGTGTTCAGCGGCGGCAGCGCGATGGCGCGGTCGGCGCGCACCTCCACCGCCGTGCCGCCTTCGCCGAACAGCAGCACCGGGCCGAACACGGGGTCGCTGGCGATGCCGACGATGGTCTCGAAGGCCTGGGGCCGATGCACCATGGCCTGCACGGTGAAGCCGGCCAGACGCGCATCCGGCCGGGCGTGCGTCACGCGTTCGTTCATGGCATGCGCCGCTTCGCGCAGTTGCGCGGCGTTCCTCAGGTCGAGCGCCACGCCGCCCACGTCGGACTTGTGGAGCACCTGGGGCGAGACGATCTTCAGCGCCACCGGGTAGCCGATGCGCTCGGCCGCCGCCAGCGCGGCGTCCAGGTCCGCCACGCGCTCGGTGACCACGCAGGGGATGCCATAGGCGCCCAGCAGGTGTTTGGCGTCGAGTTCGTCGAGCCACTCGCCGCCGCGCGCGAGCGCCGCGTCGACCAGCGCACGCGCGCCTTCGCGGTCCGGGTACTGCAGTTCGGCCCGGGACTGCGGCAGTTGCATCAGTGCCGCTTGTGCTGCGTGGTAGTCGCGCAGTTGCAGCCAGGCCGCCGTGGCCTGCTCGGGCGTGGCGTAGCAGGCGATGCCCTGCTCGTCGTACAGCGCGCGCGCGGCGGCGACGCGCTGGCCGCCCAGCCAACAGGTCAGTACCGGCGTGCCGGCCTCGCGCAGCAGTGGCAGGCAGGCCTGGGCGATGCCGGTCGCCGGGGCGATGGCGGTGGGCGCGTGCATGAACAGCAGGCCGTCGACCTCCGGTGCGCCGAGCAGCACGCGCAGGGCGTCCATGTAGCGTTGGGGTGGGGCGTCGCCAATGATGTCCACCGGGTTGCCGCGCGACCAGTTGGCCGGCAGGCAGGCGTCGAGTCGGGCAAGCGTGGCATCGCTCAGCGTGGCCAGTTCACCGCCGCCCAGCGTGTCGGCCGCCAGCACGCCCGCGCCGCCGCCGTTGGTGAGGACCGCCAGGCGCGGACCGCGCCAGTGGTGCACGCGCGCCAGGGTCTGCGCGGCGTCGAACAGGCTCTCCAACGTGTCCACGCGCAGCATGCCCGCGCGGCGCACGGCGGCGTCGAACACCGGGTCGGAGCCGGCCAGCGCGCCGGTGTGCGAGGCCGCGGCGCGCGCGCCGTCGGGCCGCCGGCCCGCCTTCACCAGCACCACGGGCTTGTTGCGCGCCGCCGCGCGCGCGGCCGACATGAACTTGCGCGCGTGTTTCACCGACTCGATGTAGAGCAGGATCGCGCGCGTGTGCGGGTCGCTGCCCAGGTAGTCGAGCAGGTCGCCGAAGTCCACGTCGGCGCTGTCGCCCAGCGAGACGAAGTGCGAGAAACCGATGCCGCGCGCGTTGGCCCAGTCCAGCATGGCGGTGGCCAGCGCGCCCGATTGCGTGACGAAAGCCAGCTCCCCCGGCAGTGCCTGGCCCGGCGCGAAACTGGCGTTGAGTCCGTGGCCGGGCACCAGGGCACCGATGCAGTTGGGCCCGAGGATGCGCAGCAGGTGAGGGCGCGCCGCGTCGAGCATCGCCTGTTCCAGGCTGCGCCCGTCGGCGGTGCGGCCCTCGCGCAGCCCGGCGCTGAGCACGATGGCCGCGCGCGTGCCGCGGCGGCCGAGCTGGTCCACCAGGGCGGGCACGCTGTCCGCCGGCGTGCAGATCACCGCGAGATCGGGCGCCTGCGGCAAGGCCTCCACGCTGGTGAACACGGGCGCTCCGTCGAGGTCGAAGGGGGTACGGTTCACGGCCCACATCGGCCCTTGCAAGCCCGCCTCGCGCAGGTTGCGCCACACCAGCGCGCCGACACCATCGGGGCGATGCGAAACGCCGATCACGGCCACGTGGCGGGGATTAAAGAGGCGGTCGAGGTGGCGAACACTCATCGGGAACCCTCATCCTGTGTTGGCGTTGAAAACGTAGGTGCCGGGCGCGGGCACGGGCCGGCCCCGCAGGCGCAAGCCCTTGACGGGCCGCGCCTTCACCTGGCGCGAGGAGTGCGCCGCGAGCCAACGGAACCAATGGGGCCACCACGAGCCGGCCTGCGGCCTGGCCTGGGCGAACCACGCCTGCGGGTTCGCGGGCGCTTCGCGCGGCGCCCATTCGCCCACGCGGTAGGCGGCCTGCTGGCTCGCCAGCGGGCCATCGGGCGGGCTCACGATGCCCACGTTGTGGCCGCCCGAACACAGCACGAAGCTGGCGGGCGCGCGCGCCAGGCGCAGCAGCTTGTACACCGAGGTCCAGGGGGAGACATGGTCCCGCTCGGTGGCCAGCACATAGAGCGGCACACGGATCTCGTCCAGGTTCACCGGCTCGCCATCCACGCGGTAGCGCCCCTCGGCCAGGTCGTTGTGCAGGTAGAGCCGGCGAAGGTACTCGCTGTGCATGCGCGCGGGCAGGCGCGTGGCGTCGGCGTTCCAGGCCCGCAGCGGCGTCACCGGCGTGCGCGCGCCCATCAGGTACTCGTGCACCAGCTTGGACCACACCAGGTCCTTGGAGTTGATGAGCTGGAAGGCACCGGCCATGCGCTGGCCGTCGAGGTAGCCGCGCTCGGCCATCAGGTCTTCCAGAAAGGCGATCTGGCTTTCGTCGATGAACAGGCCCAGTTCGCCGGGTTCCTGGAAATCCACCTGCGCGGCGAGAAGCGAGACGCTGCGCAGGCCCTTGTCGCCGCGCGCGCCGAGCAAGGCCGCCGCCATCGCCAGCAGCGTGCCGCCCAGGCAGTAGCCCATGGCATGGATGTCCGCGCCGGCGCAGCGTTCGCGCACCGCCGACAAGGCGTCCAGCACCCCCAGGCGCAGGTAATCGTCCATGCCGAGGCCGGCGTCCGCGCTGTCGGGGTTGCGCCAGGACACCATGAACACGGTGTGGCCCTGCGCCACCAGTTGGCGCACCAGGGAGTCCTCGGGCGTGAGATCGAGGATGTAGTACTTCATGATCCAGGACGGCACCACCAGCACCGGCTCGCGCCCCACCGTGGGCGTGGCGGGGTCGTACTGGATGAGTTCGATCAGGTGGTTGCGCATCACCACCTGGCCCGGCGTGAGCGCGACCGCCTGGCCGGGCAGGAAGGCCTGCAGCCCGCGCGCCTGGTCGCCCGCTGCCACCGCCATGGCGTCGCGCGCCCAGTTCACCGCCCCGCGCGCGAGGTTGGCGCCGCCGGTGCGCAAGGTTTCGTGCAGCACCTGAGGGTTGAGCAGCGGTGAGTTCGAGGGCGACAGCATGTCCAGCCACTGGCGTGCCACGAAGGCGGTCACCTCCTCATGGTGGCGAGAGACGCCGCGCACGCCGTGCGTGGCCTCTTCCCACCACTGTTGCTGCAACAGGAAGGCCTGGGCGAGGGCGTGGTACGGCCAGTGCCGCCACTCGGGGCGGCTGAAGCGTTTGTCTTGCGGGGCCGGCGACACGCAATCCTCGCAAGGGCCCTGTGCCATGCGGGCCAGGTGGAGCAGCCAGGCTTGCGTCTTGTGCAGCGCGCTGGCCATCAGTTGCGCCTGGCGCGTAGGCGAGGCCGCCAGGTGCAGCCACCAGTCGGTTTGTGCCTGCGCCAAGGCGGCTGGCGACACGCCGTTGGCCAGGCGGGCGATCCACAGCTTGAGCGGCAGGTCCATGGGCTCGGGCCCGTGCGATGCGCGCGGCGTGTCGTCGGTGTTTCCCATGCTCCCATGATCGGTCGCGCGGCGCGCGCGCGCTTGCGCTACGTCAAGGGCCCCGCGAATCGCGCTTGCGGTGCGCTGACCCCCCGCTAGCATGGGTGTTCGACCCGGAGGTCAATCCTTGACTGCTCCTTCCATGATGGCGATGGCCATCGATGTGGGCGCCCGCCGCCTGGTGCCCGTGCAGCGGCCACGCCCTGTTCCGGGACCGCGCGACCTGCTCCTGCGCGTGCGCGCCTGCGGCGTGTGCCGCACCGACCTGCACATCCTCGACGGCGAACTGCCGCGACGTGATCCGCCCGCCATACCCGGACACGAGGTGGTGGGCGAAGTGGTGGCCTTGGGCGAGGGTGCCCGCCGGTTTTCGCCCGGGCAGCGCGTGGGCGTCGGCTGGCTGGGCCGCAGCTGCGGCGTCTGCCCCTATTGCGCCATGGCGCGTGAGAACCTGTGTGACGCACCGCTGTTCACCGGCTACGACCGTGACGGCGGCTACGCCGGGTATTGCGTGGCCGACGAGCGCTTCTGTTTTGCTCTGCCCGAGGCAGTGGACGATGTGCACGCCGCACCGCTGCTGTGTGCCGGGCTGATCGGCTTTCGCACCTGGCGGCTGGCCGGGGGGCGGCGGCCGAAGCGGCTGGGCATCTGGGGCTTTGGCGCCGCCGCTCACATCGTGTGCCAGATCGCCGTGGCGCACGGGCAGGAGGTTCATGCGTTCACCCGGCCGGGTGATGCGGCGGCGCAGGCCCTGGCTCGCCGCCTCGGTGCGCGCTTTGCCGGCGCCAGCAACGAAGCGCCCCAGGGCGAGCTGGACGCCTCCCTGATCTTCGCGCCCGATGGCGCCCTGGTGCCGGCCGCGCTGGCCGCCGCGCGCAAAGGGGGCGTGGTGGTGTGCGGCGGCATTCACATGAGCACCATCCCGGCGTTCGACTACCGGCTGCTGTGGGGCGAACGCGAGTTGCGCTCGGTGGCCAATCTCACGCGCGACGACGGCGAGGCCTTCTTCGGGCTGCTGCGCGAGGTGCCCGTGCGCACCCACGTGCGGGCCTTTGCGCTGGCCGATGCGCAGTCGGCCGTGCAGGCGTTGCGCGATGGGGCGCTGGAGGGCGCGGCCGTGTTGGTGCCCTGAGAGGGCACGACTTGCGCCACATCAAGTTCGATCCGCAGGCAGCGCCCTACAGTGAAAAAGCGCCTTGTGTGCGCAACCGATCAACTTGCCGATGAGGACACCACCATGAGCAACCTGCGACTGCTGGACCCGATGTTCAGCGATTCTTTCGACAACGCCATGCGCCGCTTCTTCGCACCGATGGCCTTCGACGTGGAGCCCGCGCCACTGCTCAAGATGCGCGTGGACGTGACGGAGAACGACAAGGCCTATGAGGTGAAGGCCGACATTCCCGGTGTCAAGAAGGACGACATCAATGTGCGCATCGACGGCAACGTCGTGCAGATCGACGCCGAGGCGCACGGCGAAAAGGATACGAAGGGCAACGGCGACAAGGTGCTGCGCAGCGAGCGCTACCAGGGCAGCATCTCGCGCACCTTCAGCCTGGCCAGTGATATCGACGAGGGCAAGGTGGCCGCGCACTACGCCGATGGCGTGCTGTCGCTGACTTTGCCCAAGAAGACCGCCACCAGCGCGCGCAAGATCGCGATCCAGTGAGCGACGCGGAGGCAGACGCGCTCGCGCAGGCCACGTGCCTGGTGCAGGCCTTGGCCGCACGGCTGGGCGCGTCGCTGATCGAAACCCACATCTCCTGGGTGCTGCTCGTTGGTGACCGCGCCTACAAGCTGAAGAAGCCGGTCCGCCTGCCCTTTGTCGACTACTCGACGCTGCAGGCGCGCCGCCACTGTTGCGAGGAGGAGCTGCGGCTCAACCGCCGGCTCGCGCCCTCGCTTTACCTTGATGTGGTGGCCATCACGGGCAGCGCGGACGCACCCGCGATCGGCGGCGCTGGACCCGCCATCGAATGGGCCGTGCGCATGCGCCGCTTCCCCGAGGGCGCGCTGTTCAGCGAGCGCCTGCGTGACCGGCGCCTGTGCGAGTCCGAGGTGGACGCCTGCGCGGCCCTGCTGGCGGGCTTTCACCGGGAGGCGCCCGTGGCGCGCGCGGACAGCGGCTTCGCCGGTGCGACGCAGCGCGCCGCGCGCGCTGCCGCCGCGCTGGCTGGTGCCTCGGCGGCGGCGTCGACCGACGAGGTGGCCTTGCTGGCGCGCTGGCTGCGCGCGCAAGCACAGCGGCTGGCGCCTCACTGGGCCGAGCGACTGCGCGGCGGCCACGTGCGCGAGTGCCACGGTGACCTGCACCTGTCCAACCTCATCGTGGTCGATGGCGACGTCAGCGCCTTCGACGGCATCGAGTTCGACCCGGCACTGCGCTGGATCGACGTCATCGACGACATCGCCTTTCCCGTGATGGACCTGCGCGCGCGCGGCCGCGGCGACCTGGCGTTTCGCCTGCTCAACGCCTGGCTGGACGCCACCGGCGAGCACAGCGGCCTGCCGGGTCTGCGGCACGCCCTGGTGTACCGCGCGCTGGTGCGGGCCCAGGTCGAGTGCCTGCGGGGCCGCGAAGCCTCGGCGCGCCGGTACGTCGAGGCCGCCCTGCGCTGGGTGCGCCATGGGCCGCCGTGGCTGGCCTTCATGCATGGACTGCCGGGTTCGGGCAAGAGCTTCGTGTCGCAGGCCATGCTGCAGACGCAGGGCACCATCCGCCTGCGCTCCGACGTGGAGCGCAAGCGCCTGTTCGGCCTGCCCGCCACGGCCGATTCGCGCGCCAGCGGACAGGACATCTACGGCGAAGAGGCCACGAAGCGCACATACGACCGCCTGTTCTCGCTCGCGCGCACGGCTCTCGACGCAGGTTGGCCTGTCGTCCTCGACGCGGCCTTCTTGCGTCGCCACGAACGCGAGGCCGCGGTGGCGCTGGCGCGCCAGGCGCGCGTGCCCTGGCGCATCGTGCACTGCGAGGCCACAGACGAAGTGCTGCGCACGCGCCTGCGGCAGCGGCGCGGCGACGCCTCCGAGGCCGACGAAGGCACCCTGGCACTGCTGCAGGGCGTGCAGGAGCCGCTGAGCGAGGACGAGTGGTTGCGGACCGAGCTGGCGCCGGCCACCCCGGGGGCCCTCGCCAACACCCCTTGAGGCTGGTTCGCCCGGCAGATCGGGGCGCGGTCTGGCGGCGACCTTCTTGCGCCACGTCAACTTCCCATTCGTCGCCAGGCCTAGATTGCTCACACCCAATCAACGAGCCGGAGACCACCGTGACGAAACCGCCCCCCGACAAGCTGCTCTGGATGTACGAGACCATGCTCGTCATCCGACGCTACGAAGAAACCCTGGCCCAGGTGTACCTGGAAGGCAAGCTGCCGCCGCACATCCAGCAGGGACTGGCGTTCGACATCGCTTCGGGCCCGGTGCCCGGCGAGATGCACCTGGCCGCCGGGCAGGAGCCCGTGGCCGTGGGCGTGTGCGCGCACCTGAGCGACGCCGACACCGTGGTGGGCACGCACCGTCCACACCACTTCGCCATCGCCAAGGGCGTGCCGCTGGACCGCATGACGGCCGAGATCTTCGGCAAGGTCACGGGGCTGGGGCGCGGCAAGGGTGGGCACATGCACCTGTTCGATCCCGCGCACCGCTTCAGTTGCAGCGGCATCGTGGGCGCCAGCCTGCCGCCGGCCTGCGGCGCGGCGCTGGCGGCCAGGCTCACGGGCAGCCAGGCCATTGCCGTGGCCTTCTTCGGCGAAGGGGCGGCCAACCAAGGCACGTTCCATGAGTCGCTCAACCTGGCGGGGCTGTGGCACCTGCCGGTGGTCTTCGTCTGCGAGGACAACCGCTGGGCCATCTCGGTGGCCAAGGACAAGGCCACCGCCATTGCCTCGAACGCCGAGCGCGCAAAGGGCTATGGCATCGCGGGCATCGCGGTGGATCACAACGACCCGATCGCCGTGTACGAGGCCGCGGATCAGGCCGTGCAACGCGCGCGCGGCGGCGGCGGCGCCACGCTCATCGAGGTGAAGACCGACCGCTACTTCGGCCATTTCCAGGGCGATGCCGAGGTCTACCGGCCCAAGGCCGAGGTGAGCGAGTTGCGCCAGCACGATCCCATTCCCGCGCTCGCGGCGTCGCTGCACCGGCGCAAGCTGATGGACGACGCGCTCGAACACAGCATTCGTCAGCGCGCCGAGGCGCGCGTGGCGGCAGCCTTCGAATTCGCCCGAGGCAGCCTGTATCCGGCCGCCTCGGAAGCCACGAACCACGTTTTCGCCTGAGTGGCGAGAAAAGGAAGCCCACCATGAGTACCCCTGCGAGCGTTTCCGCCAGCGCCCCGCGCACCCTCACCATGGCCCAGGCCATCGCCGAAGCGATCGGGCAGGAGATGGAACGCGACCCGCGTGTCTTCGCGATGGGCGAGGACATCGGCCGCTACGGCGGCATCTTCAGCGCCACCGGCGGCCTGCTGGAGCGCTTCGGTCCCGAGCGCATTCGCGACACGCCCATCTCGGAAAGCGCCTTCATCGGCGCGGCCACGGGCGCGGCCGCCGAAGGGCTGCGTCCCATTGCCGAGCTGATGTTCGTGGACTTCTTCGGCGTCTGCATGGACCAGATCTACAACCACCTGGCGAAGAACCATTACATGTCGGGCGGGCAGGTGAAGCTGCCGGTGGTCCTGATGACGGCCATCGGCGGTGGCTACGGCGACGCGGCCCAGCACTCGCAGTGCCTGTACTCGACCTTCGCACACATGCCGGGTCTCAAGGTGGTGGTGCCGTCCAATGCCTACGACGCGAAGGGGCTGATGATCCAGGCGATCCGCGATGACAACCCGGTCATGTACTTCTTCCACAAGGGCATCATGGGTCTTCCGTGGATGCAGTACCACGAGGGCGCCAGCACAGCGGTACCCCAGGAGGCCTACACCGTGCCTTTCGGTCAGGCGGCCGTGGTGCGGGAGGGTCGGCACGTGAGCATCGTGACGCTGAGTCAGATGGTGCACAAGGCCATGCTGGCCGCGCGCACGCTGCACACGCAAGGCATCGAGGCCGAGGTCATCGACCTGCGCACCCTGGTGCCGATGGACACTCAGACCGTGCTGCGTTCGGTCGGCAAGACCGGGCGGCTGCTGATCGTGGACGAGGACTACGTGAGCTTCGGCCTGTCGGGCGAGATCGCCGCCGTGGTGGCGGAACACATGGACGAGATCGCGCTGGCCGCACCGATCCGCCGACTGGGCGTGCCGAATGTGCCCATCCCCTACAGCCGTCCGCTGGAGCAGGCCGTGATTCCCTCGGTGGCGCGCATCGTCGAGGCCTGCTGCGAGCTGGTCGATTCGAAGCTCAAGGCGGCGGCATGACCGTGAACACCAACAGCGGCATGGCCGAGCTGGGCCTGCCGCCGGAGGTTTGGACCGGCGTGGACGACGAGGTGCAGGCCCTGCTGGACCGTTGGCTGGTGGCGCCTGGCGACGCGGTGGCGGTGGGCCAGGTGGTGGCGCGCGCCGTGCTCGTCAAGAGTTCGCTGGACATCGTGGCGCCCGTGGCCGGCGTGTTGGAGCGCGTGCTCGTGCCGGCGGGCGCGAGCTTCGCGCGCGGGCAGGCGGTGGGCCAGATCGCGCGAGGATGAACCATGCACCTGCCGATGGCTCTGGCGGCCGTGTCCTCTCACGCGGGGCTCTCGCTGGGGCGTTCGCAGCGTGGCGACTCGGCCGGGGTTCCCTGGCCCTGCCGCCTGCGCTCGAGCGGCGGCGGCGCGGTGTTGCTGGGGCCCTGGCTGTTGCGCGCCGTGCTGGTGCTGCCGGCCTCGCACCCGCGCCTGCGTCAGGGCCCGTCGGCCGCGGCCCTGTGGTTCGGCGCGCTGCACCGCGACTGGTTGCGCAGCCATGGCATCGACGCGCACTGTCACGAGGGGCCGCTGTCCTCGCACTGGGCCTGCTTCGCGGGGCGCGCGCCCGGCGAGGTGCTGGTGGACGGGCGCAAGCTCACGGGCGTCTCGCAGACCTGGCGCCGCGACCGCGTGCAGTTGTGGTCGGGTACCTTGTTGAGCCCGGTGCCCTGGTCGATGCTGTGCCGCGAGTTGAACCGGCGCATCGAGCACGCGCAGGTGCTGGCCGAGAGCACCACCACGGTGCAATGCTGCCTGGGCTACGCGCCCGACGCGGCACGCTGGGCGGTTGAGCTGTCCACCCATCTGCGCGCGGGCGCTGCGGAGGACGCAACTTGCGCCGCATCAAAGCCGGGGCCGCGCGCACGGCCCAGACTGGGGACTCCCGTCGAGGCCAATGCGGCCGACGGCCCCATTCGCCAAGAGGAGTGCTTTCCATGAAGACCGACGAGCAATTGAAGAAGGACGTGGCGGCGGAACTCGCCTGGGATCCCGCCATCAACACCACCCACATCGGCGTGGCCGGCGTGCGCGGCGTGACGAATGTGCGATCGCAACGCCCCGTCTCGCCGCCTGATCACCATTGAACATCAGGAGAAGGCCATGGCCACCAAACGCAATTCCAGTTCCCCCGCCGCTGCTGCTGTGACGCCCGAAGCCGCCTGGAGCGCAGCCAGTGAGTTGCCGCGACAGCAACTGACGCTGGCCGCCGAAAGCGCCTGCGCGGTGTTTCGCGGTTTCGAGGCGATGCGAAAGATCCAGGAGAAGGCGGCGCATCAGGCGCTGCAGCACTATTCGCGAGCGGCCGAGAAGCTGAAGGAAACCAGCGAGCCGGCCCAGGTGATGCAGGTTCAGGCCGACCTGCTGCGCTTCGACCTCGAAGGCGCCACGCAGTACTGGCAGCAACTCGGCGCCGCGGCCGTCGACATGCAACGCGAATTGATGGAATGCTGCACGCACATGGTCCACCCGGGCGCGTTGCAGCGCGTGGCCTCCGCGGGCGACAGCTTTCCGGCGATGGCGAGCGCGTTCAGCCCCTTCTTCCCGTTCAACGCGCGGGCCGAGGCGAGCTGAAGCGGGCGCGGTTCAGTCGGTCGCGCCGCCGGCCCCCCGGGCCAGCTGCTGCAGCACCTCGCGCTTGCCCGTGGTGCGCAGGCCGAGGATGGCCGGCAGGAAGCGCGCGCGCGGCGTGACCTGGCCGGTCTCCCACTTCCACACCGACAGCGTCGAGGTGCCGAGGTAGGCCGCCATGTCTTTCTGCGTGAGGCCCAGGCGTTCGCGCTGGGCCTTGAAGCGTTCGGCACTGAACACCGCGCGCCGGCCGCGCTTCGGGGACTCGGCCGGCGCGTCGGGCGCGACCGTGTGCAGGGCCTTGTCGGCGCGGCGGCTGGTCTGGCGCAGGGCCACCTGCAGCTCGCGCACCTGGCGCTTGAGCGCGGCGATCTCGGTGCGGTAGCTGGCCGAGGCCTTGCGCAAGGCGCCCAACTCGTCCTTCAACTCCTTGCGCGCCACGCGCGCAATTTCCTTCTTCAATGAGGAAGCAAATGTGGTCATCGTCCCATCCGACGGCAATGGTGCCGCGGACAGGATAGCGCAGGCGCCTGATGTGACCGGATGTGACCGCGCGGTCAGGCCTTCACGACCTCATGGCGGTGCAGCGGTGGCCGCGAAGCGCGTCAATCTCCGCGCCCCGCCCTGGCCATCAGGGCGCGCGCCCGGTCGACGATGGGCTTGTCCAGCATGCGGCCCTGGTGCTGCACCGCGCCGCGGCCTTCGGCGAGGGCGCGCTCGAAGGTGGCGACGATGGCCGCCGCGTCGCTGAGCTCCTGATCGCTGGCGCCGAAGGCTTCGTTGAACACCGGTACCTGCGTGGGGTGGATGGCCAGCGCGCCGGTGAAGCCCGCGTGCCGCGCGGCGCGTGCCATGCGGCCCAGCAGGGCCAGGTCACCGAATTCGGCCAGACTGCCCACCACGCCCCAGGCCGCGCGGCCGTGGGCGCGAGCGGCCAGGGCCACGGCGTGCGCGGCGTAGTGCATCGATTCCATGGTGGGCACCACGCCGAGAGCGTTGGCGTAGTCCTCGCTGCCGAACACCACGCCGATGGTCTCGTCGCTGCAGGCGCAGAGCGCCTCGGCGCGCAGCACGGCCGGCGGGGTCTCCAGCAGCAGCACCAGGCCCGTGCCGGCCTGGCGGGTGCGCTCGGCCACGGCACGCACCTGGGCCGGGTCTTCGGCCTTGGGCAGGAAGACACCGGCCAAGGGCGTGGCCAGCGCAGCGGCCAGGTCCTCGTCGAGCAGGGCCGGGTCGTTGTTGACGCGCACGAACACGGGCATGCCGTGCGCGGCGATGCGCCGCACCACCTCGGGCAGCGCGCGGCGCGCATCCGCCTTGGCGTCGGGCGCGATGGCGTCTTCCAGGTCCACGATGACCGCGTCGGCACCGCGCTCGTGTGCCTTGTCGACGAAACGTTCCGACAACGCGGGCACGAAGAGCTGCGAGCGCAGCGCGTGGGCTTGTTCGAGGTTCATGAGGCAATGACTTTCTTCGCGATGAGTTCCTGGATGGCCGCCTCGCTCACGCCAGCGCCGCGCAGCACCTCCAGCGTGTGCTCGCCCAGCCGTGGCGCGGGCCGCGCCAGCCCACCGGGCGTGCGCGACAGGCGGGGAACAACCGCGTGCATGGGCAGCGAGCCGGTGTCGGCGTCCGGCGCGCGAACCACGATGCCGCGCGCCACCACGTGCGGATCGGTCACGATCTGGCCGATGTCATAGACCGGCCCCACGGTGACCTCGCGCTCGCGGAAGAAGGCGAGGTTCTCCTCCAGCGTGCGCGCGCCGATGAATTCGCCGACGACGGCGTCCAGCGCGTCCACGTGGGCCAATCGGTCGGCGTTGGTGCGAAAGCGCGGGTCGTCGATGAGTTCGGGGCGGCCGATGGCGCGCAGCAGGCGCTCCGTCATGCCCTGCGTGGACGCCGACAGCGCGACCCAGCCGTCGCCCCGGGTGCGGTAGATGTTGCGCGGCGCGGTGATGGAGGTGCGGTTGCCGGTGCGCGCGGGCAGCTTGCCGCTGACGTGGTGGGCCGCCGCGTCGGGGCCCATGATGGAGAGCAGCGGTTCGAGCAGCGAGAGGTCGATGACCTGGCCCGCGCCGCCATGGGTTTCCACCTCGCGAACGGCGGCGGCCACGGCGAAAGCGCCGTACAGGCCGGCCACCATGTCGGCCAGGGCCATGTTGGGCAGCATGGGCGGCGCCTCGGGCGCGCCGTTCTTGGCCGCGAAGCCCGACATCGCCTCCACCAGGCTGCCGAAGCCGGGCTGCTGGTGGTAGGGCCCGGTCTGGCCCCAGCCGGTCAGGCGCACGATGACCAGTTTCGGGTTGAGCGCCAGCAGCGCGTCGGGGCTGAAGCCCATCTTCTCCAGCGTGCCCGGGCGAAAGCTTTCGATCAGCACCTGGGCGCCGGCGATCAGCGCGCGCAGCGCCTCGCGCCCGGCCTCGCTGTGCAGGTCGATGGCCAGGCTCTTCTTGTTGCGCGCGTAGACCTTCCACCAGACCTCCACGCCCTCAGGGTGGTTCGGCCCGCGCTCGCGCCACTGGCGCAGGGTGTCGCCGCCGTCGGGGTCTTCCACCTTGATGACCTCGGCGCCGAAGTCGGCGAGTTGCAGCGACAGCATGTTGCCCGCGACCAGGCGCGAGAGATCGAGCGCGCGCAGGCCGCGCAGCGGGCCGCTGTGGTGGGGGTCGAAGCTGACGTCAAGCATGCAGGACGGGCGCGGCGCGCAAGTGGTGGTCGGTGAGGGTCTGGTACGCATGCCCCAGGCGGAGCACGGTGGGCTCGTTGTACCAGCCGGCCGCCAGTTCCAGCGACAGGGGCAGGCCGTCACCGCTGAAGCCGCAGGGCACGGCCAGGCTGGGGATGCCCGCGATGGGCCAGGCGCAACTGAAGCGCGGGATGCGCCGGATCGCCTGCGCGAAGTCCAGGCCCTGCGCGGCGGGCGCTGTGGCCGGCGTGGTGGGCGAGAGGATGGCATCCACGCGCTGGAACACGCCGCGCAGGCGGTGGCGCCAGCGCTCCATCCAGCGCATGGCCGCCGCGTACTGCTCACCGCTCACGTTCTCGCCCAGGCGCATGCGCATGAGCACGTCGGCGCCATAGTCGGCCTCACGCTGGGCGATGCGGTCGCGGTGCAGGCGCATGGCGTCGGCGGGGATCATGGTGAAGGTGAGCATCTGCTGCGCGTTTTCCACGTCGCCCAGGTCGATGTCGACCAGCTCCACGCCGAGCGAGCGGAACACGTCGAGCGCGCGCTCCATGGCGGCGGCGATGTCGGGGTCCAGGTCCTCGTAGAACCAGCGGCGCTGAATGCCCAGGCGCAGGCCGCGCACCGGCTCGTTGAGCTGGGCGAGGAAGTTCGGCACCGGCACCTCGGCCGACATCGGGTCGTTCGGGTCGTGGCCCGCGATGGCGGCGAACACGCGCGCCACGTCGCTCACACGGCGCGCCAGCGGGCCCAGGGTGTCAAAGGGCGGGCTCACGGGCAGCGAGCCGCTGGTGGAGATGCGCCCGACCGTGGGCCGCAGGCCGGCCACGCCGTTGAAGGAGGCGGGCAGGCGGATCGAGCCGGCCGTGTCGCTGCCGATGGAGGCCACGCACATGCCGGCCGCCACCGAGGCGCCCGAGCCGCCGCTGGAGCCGCCCGCGATGTGACCCGTGTTCCAGGGGTTGCGCACGGGGCCGAAGTGCTGGCTCTGGCTGGTGGGGCCGAACACCCACTCGTGCAGGTTGGCCTTGCCCACGATCACCGCGCCATTGCGCACCAGGCGGTCGACCACGAAGGCGTTCGTGCGCGCCACGTTGTCTTTCAGGATGACCGAGGCCGCCGTGGTGGGCACGCCGGCCACGTCGACGTTGTCCTTCACGCTGACGGTCATGCCGTGCAGCAGGCCGCGCCATTCACCGGCGGCGGCCGCGCGGTCCAGCGCCTCGGCCGTGCGCAGGGCCGGCTCGGCGGTGGTGCAGATCATGGCGTTGATCGAGGGGTTCAGCCGCTCGATGCGGTCCAGCGCGCGGCGCGTTTCCTGCAAGGCGCTGCCCAGGCTGGACGGGAAGGGGGGGCTCACGGCATCGGACACGGACGCTCCTCTCAGCGGTGGGTGGAATCAGGGAATGCTTGGCACTCTATCTCATTTAATGGTGATGACATACCGTTAAATGGTATGTATAGTCCGGTGCACAAATTCACATAAACTTTCGTTTCATTTAATGAGACGAAAGGACGACCCCGATGAGCACCCTCACCGAATCCGACTCCGACACCGCCGGCACCCAGGCCTCGCTCACGCAGAGCCTGGACCGGGCCATCGGCCTGTTGGAAGAGGTCGTGAACCACGCGGCGCGCGGCGCGTCGCTGGGGGCCTTGGCCGAACACGCCCAACTCTCCAAGCCCACGGCGCACCGCCTGCTCAACGGGCTGCGCAAGCTGGGTCTGGTGGACTACGAGGAGAAGTCGCGCCTGTTCTTCCCCGGCCTCAAGCTCTACCGCATGGGCCTGGCCTCGGCGGTGCGGTTCGACCTGGTGCAACTGGCCCAGCCGTCCATGGCGCTGCTGGCCGAGGAAACCGGGGACACGGTCTACCTCTCGCTGCGGGCGGGCGACAGCGCGCTGTGCGTGGCGCGCCAGATCGGCTCCTTCCCGATCCGCACGCTCACGCTGGAGGTGGGCGACTACCGCCCGCTGGGCCTGGGCGCCGGCAGCCTGGCGCTGCTGTCCGCGCTGCCAGACGCCGAGGTGGAGCAGGTGATCGCGCGCAACCGCGACAAGCTCGCGCCGCACGCCAACTTCGACCCGGCCAACCTGCGCGCCATGGTGCGCCAGACGCGCGAGCAGGGCCACTCGCTCAACGACGGCAAGATGCTGCCGGAGATGGTGGCGCTGGGCGTCATCGTGCACGACGCGGCCGGCCGCCCGGCGGCCGCCCTGTCCATTGCCACCATCAGCAGCCGCATGGCGCCCGAGCGGCGCGCTTCCATCGTGGCGCTGCTCATGCGCGAGGCGCGCGCACTGGAACAGGCGCTGGGCATGGCTCCCGCCACGCAGGTGCGCACATGAAGGCGGCGCAGCGGTTCAAGCAGGCCCTGCGCGAGGACCGGCCCGTGGCCGTGATCAACGCCGACTACGCCAACGCCGGCCTGGTGGAGTTCCTGGCGCGCCCCGAGCTGGGCGTGGACGCGGTGATGCTCGACGCCGAACAGGGCAGCCCCGACTTCGAGCGCATCGAGGACATGGCGCGCGCCGCGCGCCTGAGCGGCCTGTGCGTGCTGGTGCGCCTGTTCTCGCCCGAGCCCTGGGTCATCGAGCGCATGCTGCTGCGCGGCATCGACGGCGTGATCGTGCCGCGCTTGGACACCGCCGCGCAGGCGCGCGCCGCGCTGGACGTGCTGCGCTACTGCCACCCGCACGACGCCGACGACAAGGTCTTCGTGGTGCAGATCGAGAGCGCCGCCGCGCACGCCAACCTCGACGACTTCCTCGCCGTCGACGGCATCGACGCCCACTTCATCGGCCCTGTGGACCTGTCGCGCAGCATGGGCCACCGTGGCGACTACGCCGTGCCGCCCGTGCAGGCGGCGGTGGACGACATCCTGCAACGCACCCGCGCGGGTGGCCGCGCCGTCGGGACCATGGTCAAGCCTGGCGACGCCGGGCAATGGGTGGCGCGCGGCGCGCGCTTCCTCTATTTCCACGTCAACGACTGGCTGCGCATCGGCGCCCGGTCGTTCCCGATCGCGCGCGGCTGAGGCCGCCGCCCAACACAAGGCCCCCTTGATGGACATGACTCCCCCGCCCGCCAGCCAGAAGGCATCCGAAAAAGCCTCCGTTTACCAGCCATCGCAGCAGGGCCTGTACTTTCCGAAGCCACCGGTCTTCCAGAGCGTCGAGGAGGAGCGGCTGCACCGCAAGCAGCGTCTGGCCGCCGTGTGCCGCGTGTTCGCGCGCTACCGCTACGAATACGGCTTTGCCGGCCACGTGACGGTGCGCGACCCCGAATTCCCCGACCGTTTCTGGACCAACCCCTTCGCCATGGACTTCGGTCGCGTGCGCGTGTCCGACCTGCTGCTGGTCGACCACGCGGGCACCGTGCTCGAAGGCAACTGGGCCGTCAACCAGGCCGGCTTCGTGCTGCACTCGGCCATCCACCAGCACCACCCGCACGTGCTGGCCTCGTGCCACATGCACACGGCCAACGGCATGGCCTGGGCTGCGCTGGGCCGTCCGCTGGACCCGATCACGCAGACAGCCGCCGGCTTCTACAACGACCACGCGGTCATCACCGAACAGGCCGGCGCCGTGGTGGTGGACCGCGAAGCGGGCCAGGCCGTGGCCGCCGCCTTCGGCGACAACAAGGCCGTCATCCACCAGAACCACGGCCTGTTCACCGTGGGCCGCGAGAGCGTGGACGAGGCCGCCTGGTGGTTCATCGCGCTGGAGCGCGCCTGCGAAATCCAGCTCAAGGCCGAGGCCACCGGCCACCCGCTCAAGCTCATCAGCCCCGAAGCCGCCGCGCACTCCGCGAAGCACCTGGCCACGCCGATGGCGGCCTGGCTGCATTTCCAGCCGATCTACGACGCCGTGGCCCGCACCGAGCCCGACCTCTTCGACTGAGCCCCCGTTTTTTCCCCGCCCCTCCCGCAACCCTGACCTGGAAGAAGACCTGCATGAACACCTTCGGACGTTTCTTCAAGGGCGCGCTGATCGCCGCCTGCGCCCTCACCGCCCTCGGCGCTTCCGCGCAGCAAGCGCGCAAGCTCACCTACGCCACGTTCTACGGCTCCAGCGAGTTCTACGAAATGTCGGCGAAGTACTTCATGGACGAGGTCACCAAGCGCACGCAGGGCAAGGTCACGTTCCAGCCCTACTACGGTGGCACCCTGCTCAAGACGGCCGAGATGAGCACCGGCCTGGCCAAGGGCGCGGCCGACATCGGCGCCGCCGTGCCCGCCGCCTTCAACCCGCGCGAGTTCCCGCTCACCGGCGTGGTCATGCCCTTCATCTCGGAAAACCCGATCGCGGTGACCTACGCCTTCAAGGAGCTGATGGACACCACGCCCGAGCTGCAGCAGGAATACCAGCGCAACAACCAGAAGCTGCTGTGGGCCCTGGCCTCGGGTGAGAACTCGCTGTGGACCAACAAGCCCATCCGCACCGCGGCCGACCTCAAGGGCTCGCGCATCCGCGCCATCATCGGCGTGGCCGACGGCATCAAGGCCCTGGGTGGCACGCCCATCAGCATCCCCTGGGTGGAAGCGCTCGAACTCGTGCAGCGCGGTGGCGCCGAGGGCGTGAGCGGCACGCCCTTCAACCAGGCCGTCATCACCAAGGTCTACGACATGGCGCCCTACGCGTCCAACGCCGGCCGCATGGGCGTGTACACGCCGGTCACCTGGTCCATCAACCTGGACACCTGGAAGTCGCTCGACCCCGCCACGCAGAAGGTGATGGAAGAGGTGGCGGCCGAGGTGCCGGGCAAGTACTTCGCGGCCTATGAAGGCGAGATGAACAAGGCCGTGGAACAGGCGCGCGCCGCCACCAAGATGACCTACGTGCCGCTGGACGAGGCCGAGGTCAAGCGCTGGCAGGACGTGGCGCGCCCCGAGGTGCAGAAGAAGTGGGCCGACATGGCGCGCCCGCGCTACAAGAACCCGCAGGAACTGGTCGACAAGTTCACCGCGCTGACCCGCAAGTACGAAGCGAAGCACCCCTACGTGACGGGCTTCGACCGCCTGAGCAAGAAGTAAGTCCCCTTCCTTCATGACCCCCGCGTCCCCGTGGCGCGGGCGTTGGGAGTCCCACCCGTGTTTTCCACCCTTTCAGGCGCAATACGCCGCCTCAGCCTGGCCCTGGGCGCGATTGCCGGCGCGGGCACGGCGCTGCTGATGCTCACCGTGGTGCCCGACCTGTTCTCGCGCAGCTTCCTGGGCGAGGCGGTCTACGGCATGGCCGAGACCGGCATCTTCCTGCTGGTGCTCATCGTCTTCCTCGCCCTCGGTTCGGCGCAGGTGCGCAAGGAGCACTTCCACGTCGGCGTGCTCGACACCATGATCAGCCGCGACGCCGGGCGCTGGATCTGGGTGCTTCGGCACGCGCTCTCGACCCTGGTTTGCGGCGTGTTCACCTGGTACGCCGCACGGGGCGCGATCGACTCGACGCGCATGCTCGAGCAGTCCTACGCGGTGATCGAGTACCCGATCTGGCCCGCCAAGATCGTGGTCGCCGTGGGCCTGCTGTTGCTGACCGTGCAGTTCCTCATGGACATGGTCGACGCCCTGACCACCCCGCAGTACCGACCCGACGGCGGCCACGAAGGCACGCCCGAACACGCAGGCGAACCGCTATGACCCCCTTGGAAATCGGCTACCTGATGGTGGCGGGCGTGATCCTTCTGCTGGCCCTGGGCCTGCCCGTGGCCCTGAGCCTGTTGGCCGTGGGCGCCTCGGGCCTGTTCGCCATCCGGGGCGTGCGTGGCACGGAGTTCCTGCTGGAGAGCCTGCCCTACAGCAGCGTCGCCAACCTGGCGCTCATCGTCATCCCTCTGTTCATCCTGATGGGGCACTTCGCGTTCTCCGCCGGGCTGTCGGACAAGGCGTACAAGGCCGCCAAGGCCTGGGTGGGGCATCTCACCGGTGGTCTGCCGATCGCCACGGTGTTCGCCTGCGCGGGCTTCGCCACGGTCAGCGGATCGAGCGTGGCCACGGCGGCAACCATTTCCAAAGTGACGGTGCCCGAGATGCTGCGCGCCGGCTACAACCAGCGCCTCGCCGCCGGCCCGGTGGCCATCGCCGGCGCGCTGGGCATCCTCATCCCGCCCAGCGGCATCCTGGTCATCTACTCCATCGCCACCAACGTGCCGGTGAGCGACCTGTTCATCGGCGCGCTGATCCCGGGCGTGCTTACCGCCATCGTCTACGCCTTCGGCATCTGGTTCATGGTGCGGCGCGACCCCGAACTGGTGAAGCGCACGCGCATCCCGAAGGCCAGCTGGGGCGAGCGCGTGAGCGCCACGGCGGCGGCCTGGGAGGTGGTGGTGCTGTTCCTGGTGGTGATCGGCTGCATCTACACCGGCGTGGCCACGGCCACCGAGGCAGCGGGCATCGGCGCCGCGCTCGCTTTGGTGTTCGCGCTGTTTCGCAAGGGGCAGAAGGGCTCCATCTGGAAGGGCCTGGTGGAAACCGGCTCCAGCACCGCGTCCATCTTCCTGTTGATGATCGCCTCGGCCGTGTTCAGCGTGGCCCTGGGCACCACGCAACTGCCCACGATGCTGGCCGAAGCGGTGACGGGCCTGAACCTGTCGCCGGCCGTGCTGCTGTTGCTGCTGATCATTCCCTACCTGATCCTGGGCTGCCTGATCGACGGCATCTCGATGATCTTCATCACCATGCCGGTGGTGTTCCCCATCATCGAAGCGGCCGGCATCCACCCGGTGCTGTTCGGCATCTTCGTGACCAAGCTCGTGGAGATCGGTGCGGTCACGCCGCCGGTGGGCATCAACGTGTTCGTGGTGCAGGGCTCGGTGCCGGGCCTGAAGCTGGGCGAGATCTTCCGCGGCGTGATCCCCTTCATCCTCATGGAGCTGGGACTCATCGGCCTGATGATCGCCTTCCCGCAGATCGTGACGGGGGTGCTGTGATGAGCGATCCGCTGCGCCTGGGCGTGAGCGAACTGCGCCAGGCCTACCGGCGCCGCGCGCTCTCGCCGGTGGAGGTCACGCGCGCCTATCTCGACCGCATCGCCGCGCGCAACGATCACCTGCACGCCTACATCGAGGTCTACGCCGAGAGCGCGCTTGCTCAGGCCAGGGCCAGCGAGCAACGCCTGGCCAGCGGCTTGCCCGCGGGTCTGCTCGAAGGCGTGCCGCTGGCCCTCAAGGACCTGCTGCACATCGAAGGCCGGCGCACCACCGCCGGCTCCACCGTGTTCGCCGGGCGCGAGCCGAGCCCGCTCACCTCCACCGTGGCGGCGCGTCTCATGGGTGCGGGCGCAGTGGTGCTGGGCAAGGCCAATCTGGTCGAGTTCGCCTATGGCGGCTGGGGCACCAACCAGGGCATGCGCTCGCCGGTGAATCCCTGGGACGGTGCGGTCGAGCGCTGCGTGGGCGGCTCCAGCAGCGGCTCTGGCGTGGCCGTGTCGGCGGGCCTGGCGGCCGGCGCCATCGGCACCGACACCGGTGGCTCGGTGCGCATCCCCTCGGCGTTCTGCGGCCTCACGGGCCTGAAGACCACGCAGGGCCGCGTGAGCAATTTCGGTGTCGATCTGGTGAGCCACACGCTGGACACCGTCGGCCCCATGGCCTGGACGGCCGAGGACGCGGCCCTGCTGCTGCAGGCCATGCACGGCCCCGATCCGCACGACCCCGCCACGCTCGCGCAGCCGCCCGAGGATTTCCTGTCGGCCCTGCACAAGGGCATCGCGGGCCTGCGCATCAGCGTCGCGCCGGCCAGCATCTTGGGCGCGGTCGAGCCCGCCATCGCGCAGGCGGTGGACGAGGCCGTGCGCGTGCTGCTCTCGCTGGGTTGCCTGCGCCGCGACGAAGCGTTCGCGAGCATCGACTTTGTCGCCGACCAGGCCGAGACCGGCGTCATCATTTCCAGCGAGGCGTACGCCGAGCACGGCCACCTGCTCGAAGGCTCGCCGCCGCGGGGCGACGCCGCCGCGCGCGCCCGCCTGCTGAGTGGCGCGACCATCCCCGCGCCGCGCTACGCCGCCGCGCTGCGCGAACGGCAACGCCGCATCCGCGACTTCGCGCGCGTGTTCGAACACACCGACCTGCTGGTGCTGCCCACGCTGCCCGTCACCGCGCGGCCGCTGGCCACGATCGACGAGAGCGACCTGGCGCCCAGCCGCCTCACGCGCTTCGTCGGCTACCACGGCCTCGCCGCCATCGCGCTGCCCTGCGGCCTCTCGCCCGAGGGCCTGCCGCTGTCGCTGCAGCTCGTGGCGCCGGCCTTCCACGAGGCGCGCCTGCTGCGCGCCGGCGTGGCCTTCCAGTCCGCCACGGCCTTCCACCGTGCGCGCCCGTCCTCCTTCTGAGCCCTTCTCCATGTCCACGAACCCCACCGCCGCTGTTCCAGCCGCCACCCTCACGATGTCCGGCGGCGCCGCCATCGCCCGCATGATCCGCGCCTTCGGCGGCGGCCCCATGTTCGGCATGGGCGGCTTCCAGGTGCTGCCGCTCTACGAAGCCGCGCGCGAACTCGGCCTGCCGCACCACCTCATCCACGACGAGCGCAACGCCGTCTTCGTGGCCGACGCCTACGCCAAGGTCAGCGGCCGCGTGGGCCTGGCCGACGCCACCGTGGGCCCGGGCGCCACCAACATGCTCACCGCGCTGGCCGAGGCGCTCAACGCGGGCACGCCCATGGTCTGCGTGATCGGTGACACCCACCGCGACCACTCCTGGAAGAACATGACGCAGGAGAGCCGCCAGGTGGACGCGCTGCGACCCATGTGCAAGGAGCTCATTCGCATCGAGTCGATCAAGCGCGTGCCCGAACTGATGCGCCGCGCCTTCGCCGTGGCCACCACCGGCCGCCCCGGCCCCGTGGTGGTGGACGTGCCCGAGGACCTGATGCACGACACCGCCGAGTTCAGCGAGAGCGACTTCGTGGTGAACCCGGCCTACGAGGCCGCCCCCGCGCTGCGTTCACGCCCCGACGGCGAGTCGATCGCGCGCGCCGCCGATCTGCTCGCGAACGCGAAGCAGCCCATCGTGCTGGCCGGCGGCGGCGTGCACCTCTCGGGCGCCGCGCAGGTGCTCACCGACTTCGCGCGCGCCACCAACATCCCGGTGGCGCACACGCTCACCGGCAAGGGCGCCATTCCCTGCGTCGACCCGCTGAGCGCCGGCCTGTTCGGGCGCTACGACCGCATCGCCAACGGCCTCATCGAGCAGAGCGACGTGGTGCTGGTGGTGGGCTGCAAGCTCGGCGAGATCGCGACCAAGCGCTACACCGTGCCCGCGCCGGGCAAGACCGTCATTCACCTGGACATCGTGGCCGAGGAGTTCGGCCGCACCCTGCAGCCCGAGGTGATGTTGTGGGGCGACGTGAAGCTGGGCCTGCAGGACCTGTTGGCCGCGCTGGGCCCGCGCGCCGCCGCGTTGAAGGCGCGCCTGCAGCCGCTGGCCGACAGCGTGCCCGCGCGCATGGCCAAGTGGCGCGAAGAGGTATCGGGTCGCCTCTATTCCGAAGAGAAGCCGATTTCCGTCGCGCGCCTCATCACCGAGATCAACAAGGTTCTGCCCGAGGACGGCATCCTGGTGGCCGACGGCGGCTTCGCGGCGCACTGGGCCGGCCTGCTGTTCGACACCAAGCGCGCGGGCCGCGGCTTCGTGCCCGACCGCGGTTTCGCCTCCATCGGCTACGGCTTGCCCGGCGCCATCGGCGCGGCGCTGGCCGCCCCGGGCCGCCCGGTGTTCAGCCTCACGGGCGACAGTGGCTTCTGCATGGTGCTGGGCGACCTGGAAACCGCCGCGCGCCTGAAGCTGGACTTCACTGTCATCGTGGTCAACAACGCCGCATCGGGCTACGTGAAGGCCCTGCAGCACCTGGTGTACGGCGCCGGCAAGCACATCAGCGCCGACCTCAACGAGGTGAACTTCGCCAAGGTCGCGCAGGCCTTCAACTGCACGGGCATCCGCGTGGAAGAACCGGGCGAGCTCGAAGGCGCGCTGCGCCAGGCCATGGCAACCAAAGGCCCGGTGGTGATCGACGTGATCGTGACGCGCGACCCGGCGAAGATGCTGCCCGGCGTGGACAGCCGCGCGGCGGTCATCAAGAAGGGGGATCGCATTGCCTGAGGCACGCCCCTCGACCGTGGCGCCCGCCGGCGGCGAGCGCCGCCGCGTCGGCGTCATCGGCCTGGGCATCATGGGCGGCGCCATGGCGGCGCGTCTGCTGGAAGCCGGCCACGCGGTGAGTGGCTTCGACATCGACGCCGCCGCGCTCGAGCGCTTCAGCGAACGCGGCGGCACGGCCTGCGATTCGCCGGCCCACGCCGCGCAGGGCGCCGAGGTGCTGCTGCTCATGGTGCACGACGAGAAGCAGGTGGAGCGCGTGCTCGACGGGCCCACCGGCGCTCTCGAGCGCCTGAGCTCGGGCAGCGTGGTCTGGCTGGGCAGCACGGTGCCGCCGGCCAGCGCCCGCGCCTGGGCCGAGCGACTGGCCGAACGCGGCATCGCGCTCATCGATGGCCCGGTGAGCGGCGGCGCCACGGGCGCGGAGGAGGGTGAACTCGTGGCCATCTGCGGGGCCGGCGACGAGGCCCTGGCGCGCGCCGGTTTCGCGCTGCGCGCCTGCACCCGCCACGTCTACCACGTCGGCCCGCCCGGGGCGGGTGCGACCGTGAAGATGATCAACCAGTTGCTGGTGGCGGCGCACTCGGCGCTCACCGCCGAGGCCATGGCGCTGGCGCGGCGTGCGGGTGTGGAGCCGCTGCAGCTCGTCGAGGTGGTGTCGAACAGCGCGGGCCAGTCGCGCATCTTCGACAAGCGCGCCCCGCGCATCGCGGTGGGGGATCACGCGGTCCACGTCAGCATCGACACGCTCCGCAAGGACCTGCGCATCGCCCTCGAAACAGCCGGCCAGCTCGGGGTGGATCCGGTGATCGCACGCAGCGTGCTCAGCGTGCTGGATGGCGCCGCCCAGGCCGGCCGCGGCGCCCTCAGCGACACCACACTGATCGACAGCTACCTGGGGCCCCGCACGCCGGGTTGACTCCCCAAAAACGAAAACGGCCCCGAAGGGCCGTCGTCGTCAAGCGCGTGATACGCGCTGTGTTTACGCACCGGTGCTCACCGACACGATTTCGCCGCGGGCGATCAGGCCAGCCTGGTTGGCTTGCACGGCTTCGGCGCGAACTTGAGCGCGGCTCAGGCCACTGTTGGCGACCTTGTCTTCCACCGGCAGGACTTCACCACGGGCGATCAGGCCTGCCTGGTTGGCTTGCACGGCGTCGGCTTGCACTTCGGCGCGGCTCAGGGTCGATTGGAAATTGAAGACTTCATTGCCTTCGATGGGGCCTTCAGCGAAGGCGGCGCCGGCGCCGAGGGCGAGGGTCAGGGAGAGGGCGATGCTTTTGGCGGATTTCATGACAGTTCCTTAAAGATAACGGGTAGTTAACGGGGTTTTGCTTTTCATGCCGCTTTGTGTTCGGCATGGGATGAACTGTAAAGATTGCGGACCAAGGAATAAACAGCCGCTGTGGCAATGGAAAGTTGCCGATCTGGAAACAATGCGGCTCCGCTAAGCTCCCCCGCATGCGCCGCGATCCCGATGCCCTGTTCAAGACCGTGCTGCAGGTGATCGCCATCCTGGGCCTCATGGGGCTGATGGCCATGGTCTTCCACAAGGCCTTCGCCGACGTCTCCGTGCTGTGGCAACAGCATTCGGGCACGGCCTTCTGGGCCGAACTGGCCCGCTACCTGTTCAAGAACCTCGCCGGCTGAACGATGAGCACCACCACCCTGAGCTACCGCCTCTCGACCGACGTCCTGGACGCCCACCCCGGCTACTGCCGTGGCGTGGTGGTGGTGCAGGGCGCCGACAACCACCGCGACGCGCCGGCGCTGGCCGCCCTGCTGCGTGAGGCGGAGGCGCAGTTGCGCGAGGCCGTGCGCGGCAACGTGGCCGAGCACGCGCGCATCGCCGCCTGGCGTGAGGCCTACCGCCGCTTCGGCGCCAAGCCGTCCGAGCACCGCGCGTCCATCGAGGCCATGGCGCGGCGCGTGCTCAAGCCCGACGCGCTGCCCTCGATCAACCCGCTGGTGGACATCGGCAACATCGTGTCGCTGCGGCACCTGCTGCCGGCCGGCGTGCACCCGCTGGGCGCGGGCGAGCACGCGCTGGCGCTGCGCCGCGCGCAGGCCGGCGACGGTTTTGCGCCACCCGATGGCGGGCCAGTGGAAACCCCGTCCGAGGGCGAGATCGTCTTCGCCGACGGCGCGCGCGTGCTTACGCGCCGCTGGACCTGGCGCCAGGCCGCGAGCACGCAGACCCTGCCCGAGACCGGGCGGGTGTTCTTCAACATCGACGGCCTGCCGCCCACGCCGCGCGACGACGTGCTGGCCGCCATGGACGCGGTGCAGGCGCTGGTGCGCGAGCACACGGGCGGCGAAGTCGTGGCCGCGCAACTGCTGTCGGCCGCGCAGCCGGCGATGGAGCTGCGCTTCGGCTGAGCCGGCGAGGAGGCCACTCAGCCCGGCGCCATCTCCCGCAGCCGTGGCATCAACTGCGCCTGCCCCCGTGGCGTGAGCGCCAGCGCGCGGCCCTCGCCGCGGCGCAGCCAATCCCGTTCGATGAAGTGCCCCAACACCTGCTCGGCCAGTTCACCGGCCAGGTGGTCCATGCCCTCGGACCAGTCGTGGCAGGCGTAGGCGTAGCGGCGGCGCCGGTTCGACGGCGCGGGCACCGTGAAATCGAGGGCGCGCAAGGCGTCGTGCCCGGCGGACGTGAGCGCCAGGCCCTCGGGCACGGCGTCGAAGGCGCCCTGGCGCACCAGGCCCGAGAACAGCGCCACGCCCAGCTCGCCCGCCAGGTGCCGGTAGCAGCAGCGCGCGAACTTCAGCCGCGCGCGCGCCGGGTGCCGCCAGGCGGGGCTGGTGGCTTCGCGCTCCGACACCGTGGCCAGCGATTCGAGCAAGCGCGCCACCGATTCGTCGGCCAGCGCGTAGTAGCGGTGCCGCCCGCGCGGCTCCACGCGGATGAGGCGGCCGTCGAGCAGCTTGCCCAGGTGCCCGCTCGCGGTGGCCGCGGACACATCGGCCACGGCGGCCAGGTCGGAGGCGCTGGCCTTGCGCCCGCCCAGCAGGTGCAGCAGCATGCGCGAGCGCGACGGGTCGGCCAGCAGGCTGGCCACGGCGGCGACGGTGGGTTCGAACGGGGCGTGCATGGTCAGGCCATCATGGCACCGCGCGCCGCTCCCGCGCGAAGGTGCCGGGCACGCTGGCGAGCCAGGTGCGCTCCTCGCGCAGGATGAAGCGCTGCGTGCGCGCCCGCTCGAAGTTGGCGCGCCCGGCCTCGTCGGCGCGCAGGCGGGCGCGGTAGCGCTCGTACGCGGCGAGGTCGTCGAAGCCGATCAGGCCCCAGGCGATGTCGTTGGTGCCTTCGCTCGGCACGAAGTAGCCGATGAGGTGGCCGCCACAGCGCGGAATGATCTCGCCCCAGTGCGCCGCGTATTCGGCGAAGGCGGGGATCTGGAAGGGGTCGAGCTGGTAGCGGATGAAGCAGACGGTGTTCACGGGGTTCTCCTGCGGGTGGGACAGGGACCACTGTGGCGCCGATCGGGCGGTCAATGCTTCGGTGTGCGCCGAAACGTTCAGTGCCGCTGTCCGCGCAGCAGCCAGCGCCCGGCCATCACCAGCAGCCCGTGGCCCGCGAGCCCGATCAGGCTCAGCAGCACCAGGCAGGCGAAGAGGTCGCTCGCGCGGTAGGCGCGCGAGGCGACCAGGATGGCCAGGCCCAGGCCGTCCTGCGAGGCCAGCATCTCGCCCAGGGTGCTCACGATGAGCGCCACGGTGAGCGACAGCCGCAGGCCGGCCAGGATGTCCGGCACCGCGTTCGGCAGGCCCATCTTCCACAGGAAGGCCGCGCGCGAGAGGCGCAGGCAGCGCGCCACGTCGATGAGGCGCGGCTCGACGGAAGTGATGCCGTGCACCGTGGCCAGCAGCGTGGGCCAGAGTGCGCCGAAGGCGACGACCGACAGCACCATGGCCGGCGACAGGCCATAGAGGGCAATGGCCAGCGGCATGACGGCCGACGCCGGCAGCGGGCGCAGGAACTCCAGCGTGGGTTGCACCCAGGGGCGCAGCGTGGCCGAGCTGGCGATGGCGGCGCCGAGCGCGATGCCCGCCACGGCGGCCAGCAGCCAGCCCTGCAGCATGCGCCCGAGGGTGGCCAGGCTGGCCTGCAGCAGGTCGCCGCGCAGGCCCTCGGCCAGGCTGGCCGCGGTGGCCTGCGGCGTGGGCAGAAACGCCGGGCTGAACCAGCCCGTGAGGCTGGCGGCCCACCACAGCGCGATCAGCGCGGCCAGCAGGGCCAGGGAGGCCGGCCAGGCGCTCTTCACGCGGCGACTCCCATGCGCCGGTCGAGCGCGCGCTGCAGGCGCAGCATGGTGGCGTTGAGCAACACGCCGATCACGCCGATCCAGGCCAGCCAGCCGATCATCATGGCCGGCGCCAGGCTTTGCTGGGCCAGCAGCATGGCGTAGCCCATGCCGTGGGGGTTGCCGGCGAGTTCCACCGTCACGGCGATCACCAGCGCGAAGCCCATGCCCAGGCGCAGGGCCGTGAACACGCGCGGCACGATCGCGGGCAGCACGATCTTGCGGATGCGCTGCGCCGTGGACAGCCCCAGCAGCCGGCCGAGTTCGAGCAGTTGGGGGTCCACCCGCCGCACGGCGGCCTGGATCAGCAGCAACTGGGGCCAGAAGGTGCCGAAGGCCACCAGGCTGGTTTCCAGGCCGGTGCCGAAGCCGAACAGCAGCATGGCCAGCGGCAGCAGCGCCACGGAGGGCAACGGGCGCAGCAACTCGATGCCGAGGAACGTGGCGCGCGAGGCGCGCGGCGACAGGCCCAGGGCCATGCCGGCCAGCGTGCCCAGCCCCGCGCCGAGCAGCAGGCCCAGCGCGGCCGCGCCCAGGGTGAAGCCGGTGGCGGGCCAAAGCGAGCCGTCCAGGGCCGCCTGCACCAGCGCGCGCAGCGCCGCGCTGGGTGGCGCCAGCACCTCGCTGCCCAGCGCCTGCGCGCGCCGGGCAGCGGCTTCGAACAGGCCCAGCAGCAGCAGGGGAAAGGCGGTGGCGCGCAGCACGCGCCACGGCCACCCGTGGGAACCACGCGCTTCAGGCATGGCCCCGCTCGATGTGGTCGAACAGCTCGCGGCGCAGCCGCAGGAAGGTCGGGTCCTCGCGCGTGGCCAGTTGGTGGCGCGGCCGGTCGATGGACACCTCGATCGCGTGCGCCAGGCTGGGCCGGTCCGGCCCGGGGTGGGTCCGCATCGCGATCACCCGGTCGCCGAGGTAGATCGCTTCCTCCAGGTCGTGCGTGACGAACAGGACGGTGAGGCCGTGCTCGCGCGCCAGGCGGGCCAGCTCGTCCTGCAGCCCTTGCCGCGTGATCGCGTCCAGGGCACCGAAGGGCTCGTCCAGCAGCATGAGCGTGGGCCGCTGCGCCAGGCAGCGCGCGATCTGCGCGCGCTGCTGCATGCCGCCCGACAACTGCGACGGGAAGTGCTGGCCATGCGCCTGCAGGCCCACCTTGCGCAGCGCATCGGCGATGCGGCCGGGCCACTCGCCACGCGGTGTGCCGGCGGCCTCCAGCGCCAGGGCCACGTTGCCGTCGACCGTGCGCCACGGCAGCAACGCGCGCCCGTAGTCCTGGAACACCATGGCCATCTCGCGCGAGGGTTCGACGACCAGGCGGCCATTGCGGCGCACCTCGCCTTCGGCGGGGCGCAACAGCCCGGCGGCCGCGCGCAGCAGCGTGGTCTTGCCGCAGCCGCTGGGGCCGACGATGCAGACGAACTCGCCGCGCGCGACGTCCAGGCGGTCGAGCGAAACGACGTCCTTGCTGCCCAGGCGGACCACCACGCGGTCGAAGCGCAGGTAGGGTTCGGTCGGCGGCCCCGCGACGGGGTCGTGGGAGCTCACTTGGCGATGAGGCGATCGATGTCGGGCGCTGTCTTCAGCATCTTCTGCTCCTGCATCATGTCGACCCAGTAGGCCAGTTGCTCCCTGTCGATGCTCGCGCTGGGCCGCACGATCGGCATCCTGGCCAGCACCTCGGGGGGGATCTTGAGGAACTGTCCCATCGCGGCACGGACCCGGGCGTCGTGTTGCGGTTGCCGCGCGAAGTGGGCGCCTTCGTGCACCGCCTCGCGAAAGGCACGCATGGCCTCGGGGTTCTGTTGCACCCATTGGCGGTGCGCGGCGTGCAGCACCGTGGGCCGGTTGTCGGGCATGAAGGTCAGGTAGTAAGACGCGACATAGCCGACGTTGTGGTCGATGATGCGGCCAATCACGGGCTCGCCCGTCAGCACGGCGTCGATGGAGCCTCCGCGCAGCAGATCGGCGTGCAGCGGAAAGGCCGCCTCGACGAACTGGACCCGCCGGTGGTCCACACCGTGTTGCGTGAGCCAGGCCCGGAACGTGATGTGCAGGAAGGCGTCCAGTCCGGGCACGCCGATCTTCTTGCCCACACAGTCCGCCGCGTTGTGGATGCCCGAGCCCGCGCGGGCGACCAGTCCCGCGTGGGTGATCTCCTTGGCGGTCACGGCGCCACCCGAGACCACCACCAGGTCCAGGCCGCCGTTCACGGCCTGCAGGAAGACCGAGGCGGTGGGCCCGCCGATGTGCAGCGAACCCGATTGCAGCGCGGCCGGAATCGTGGGGTTCAGGGGAATCAACCGCAGCTCGACCTCGAGCTTGCGCCGGCGGAAGAAGCCCTCGCTGGCGGCGACGAAGACCGAGGCGAAGTCGGTGACGCCGGTGTAGCCGAAGACGATGGGGGCGGCCGAGAGGGCGGCGTGTGGCAGGCCCAGGCTGGCCACCGTGGCGCCGACGCCATGAAGCAACGTGCGTCGTGAAAGAGACATGGTCGATGGCTCCTGTGGGGTCCGACAACCGTGGCGAAGGCCATGGCGTGGTTCGGAGGATGCGCGGGAATGCGTGGCATTCTGATCCCTTTTTGCCCGACGAGCGGTTGTCGATTTCCCGTTCCATGGGCCGTCGAGTCAATAGCCGGGCGATCAAGTCCTGCACCTGCACCGGAGCCCGGTGTGATCTCAAGAAATCATCACGTCTTCACAAAAGGAGCCCCCCATGCCCACCGGAACCGTTCGCCTTCACCGTGTCCTCAAGGCCCCGCCGCAGCGCGTCTTCCGCGCCTTCACCGAACCGGCCGCCATGTGCCGCTGGCTGCCGCCCTACGGCTTCACGGCCGAGGTGCAGCAGATGGAGGCGCGCCTGGGTGGCAAGCACCGCATGTCCTTCACCAACTTCGGCACCGGCCAGTCGCATGGCTTCGGCGGCGAGTACCTGGAGTTCGTGCCCGGTGAACGCCTGCGCTACACCGACACCTTCGACGACCCGAACCTGCCGGGGGTCATCAACGTGACGGTGACGTTCAAGGCCGTGTCCTGCGGCACCGAACTCAACGTGGTGCAGGAAGGCATTCCCGAGGCGATTCCCACCGAGATGTGCTACCTGGGCTGGCAGGAATCGCTGGAACAGCTCGCCAAGCTGGTGGAGCCCGACATCCCCAGCGAGTGAGGCCCATGCGCGGGCGGTGGTTCACAGGAACATGCCGCCCGACACCTCGATGCGCTGCGCGTTGATCCAGCGGTTCTGCGGCAGCAGCAGCGTGGCGATCGCGTCGCCGATGTCGTCCGGCTGGCCCACGCGGCCCAGTGCGGTCTGCGCGGCGATGAAGTCGTTCACGGCCTTGTTGTCGCGCACCGTGCCACCGCCGAAGTCCGTCTCGATCGCGCCTGGCGCGACCACGTTCACCGCAATGCCGCGCGGTCCCAGTTCCTTGGCCAGGTAGCGCGTCAGCACCTCGATGCCGCCCTTCATGGCCGCGTAGGCGGCGTAACCCGGCAGCGCGAAACGCGCCAGCCCGGTGGAGATGTTCACGATGCGCCCGCCGTCGGCGATCAGGGGCAGCAGCGCCTGCGTGAGGAAGAACGTGCCCTTGAGGTGGATGTTCATCAGCTCGTCGAACTGCGCCTCGGTGGTGTCGGCGAAGGACGCGTTGACGCCGATGCCGGCGTTGTTCACGAGGTAGTCGATCTGTTCGCGCTGCCACATGGCACGCAGTTGTTGTCGCACGGCCTGCGCGAACGCTGGGAAGCTTCGGCTGTCACCCACGTCCAATGGCAGCGCCACGGCGCGCGCGCCCAGGCGTTCGATTTCCGCCACCACGGCCTGCGCCTCGTCGGCGCGGCTGCGGTAAGTGAGGATCACGTTGACGCCACGCGCGGCGAGCTTGAGTGCGGTGTTGCGGCCAAGGCCGCGGCTGGCGCCCGTGACCAGGGCAATGGGGTTCGTGTTCATGCAGGGTTCCTGAGCAGTAGTGGATCGGTGAAGGCAGTCTATTGATCGACAATCAATGGATAAATCACCAGAATCCAGTCAATCTGTTCGCCAATTTCGAACAACGGAGCCCTGCCCATGAACACCCTGGACGCCATGAAAGTCTTCGCCCGCGTGGCCGAACTGGGCAGCTTCACCCAGGCAGCCAACAGCCTGGGCCTGCCCAAGGCCAGCGTGTCGGGCGCCGTGCAGCAACTGGAGGCCATGGTGGGCACGCGGCTGCTGCAACGCACCACCCGGCGCGTGAGCGTCACGCAGGACGGCCAGGTCTTCCACGAGCGCTGCCGCGACCTGCTCGACGACGTGGAGGACCTGCGCACGCTGTTCCAGCCCGAAGGCGCCGTGCTCAAGGGCCGCCTGCGCGTGGACATGCCGATCGGCGTGGCCCGCCAGACGGTGCTGCCGCGCCTGCCCGACTTCCTGGCCGCCCACCCGCAGCTCGAACTGGAGCTGAGCAGCACCGACCGCCGCGTGGACCTGGTGCGCGAGGGCTTCGACTGCGTGCTGCGCATCGGGCCGCTGGGTGATTCCAGTCTGGTGGCGCGCCCCCTCGGCGGTTGCGAACTCGTGAACGTGGCCAGCAAGGCCTACGTGCGCGCCCACGGCAAGCCCACGCGGCTGGAACAGCTCAAGGCGCACCGGCTGGTGCACTACGTCGGCACGCTGGGGGCGCGCTCGGCGGGCTTCGAATACCTCGACGAATCCGGCCACACGCACTTCCTGCCCATGGCCGGCGCGCTCACGGTGGACAACTCCGAGGCCTACATGGGCGCCTGCCTCGCGGGCCTGGGCATCGTGCAGGTGCCGCGCTGGGGCGTGGCCGATCGCCTGCGCGCGGGCGAACTCGTGGAATTGCTGCCACGCCACAAGGCCGCGCCCATGCCGGTGAACCTGCTCTATGCGCACCGGCGCCACCTGCCGCGGCGCGCGCAGGTGTTCATGCAGTGGCTGGGCGATGTCGTGCAGCCGATGACGGTGCCGCTGGCGCGCGGGCGCTGAGGGTCTGCCCGTCAGGCTTCAGGGAACAACAGCGAGCGGTGCGTGGCCGCGCCCGCCATGGCGCCATCACCCACGGCCAGCGCCACGTTGCCGGCCGCGCGCGCCAGGTCGCCGCAGGCGAACACGCCGGGCACGCTGGTGGCCTTCATCGCGTCGGTGCGCACGAACTCGCCCATGGGGCTTTGCTCCATGGCGCAGCCCAGTTGCGCAGCGATCGGCGTGGCCGGGCGCGTCCAGCTCATGGTGAACAGGCCGTCCATGGACAGGCGGCGGCCGTCGTCCAGCTCCACCGTGGCGTGTTCCACCAGGCGGCGCACGGGCGTGCGCTCGATGGCCACGCCGCGTGCGGCCAGTTCGCGCAGTTGCTGCTCGCCGGGCTCGAATGCCTCATCCAGGAACAGCGTTACCTGGCCCCAGTCGGGCAGCATCAGCGCGTGGTGCATGGCCAGTTCGCTGCGCGCGAGCACGCCGATGCGGCCCTGCTGCAGCTCGTAGCCGTGGCAATAGGGGCAGTGGAAGACGGCGCGGCCCCAGCGCTCGGCCAGGCCTTCGATGGGCGGCAGTTGGTCTTCCACGCCGGTGGCCAGCACCAGGCGCGCGGCGCGCAGCGTGTGGCCGTCGCCGGTGCGCAGATCGAAGCCCTGGCCGGTGCGCGTGGCGCTGGCCACGCTGGCGTCGACCCAGCGCACCGTGGGGTAGGCGCGCAATTGCGCCTGCGCCTCGGCGGCGATGTCCTGCGGCGGGCGGCCATCCTGACCCAGGAAGCCGTGCGACGACGCGGCGAAGCGGTTGCGGCGCTGGCCGGCGTCGATGACCAGCAGGCGGCGGCGCGCGCGCGCCAGTTGCAGGCCGGCGGACACACCGGCGTAGCTGCCGCCCACGATGGCGGCGTCGAAGGGTTCAGTGTTCATGGAAGTGCTCCCGGTGGGGGTGGGCGCGAAAGCGCCGGTCGAAGTCGGCCGACAGGTCGGCCAGGGTGATGGCCGCCAGGCGCTGGTCGATCAGCGCGCGCGCGGCGGCGAGGGTGTCGTCCAGCGCGGCGTTCACCGCCTGCTCCACCAGGCAGGCCGGGTGCTCGCTGCGGTGGCCCATGGCGAACACCGTGGGCGCGCCCACGGCCTCGTACACATCGCGCAGCGTGACGCGGCGCAGGTCGACGGCGATGGCCCAGCCACCGCCGTGGCCCTTGCCGGCCACCACGAAGCCCGCGTCGCGCAGGCCCGCGAGCGTCTTGCGCACCACCACGGGGTTGGTGCCGAGCATGCGCGCGAGCTCGTCGGAGGTCATGGGACGCCCGCTGTGCGCCATGTGCAGCAGCACGTGCAGGACGGAGGAGAGCTTGCTGTCTTTCATGTAACTTTGAATAGTACATAAAAGGCCGAAGGACGGCGAAGCGAGGGGGCAAGCCCCTGGCGCGCGTCAGGGAAAGGCCGCCGCTACCGCAGCTACTGCAGCTACTGCAGCTACTGCAGCTACTGCAGCTACTGCAGCCGGGGCGAGCGCAGGATGATGTCGACCGTGGCGAAGAAGTGCTCGCGCACCGCGCGCACGGCTTCGTCGGCGTCGCGCCGCAGCACGGCGTCCATCAGGCGGCGGTGTTCGCCCCTCACGTCGCGGTGGTGGTCGGTGTCCAGGGGCACCGACATCAGGCGGTAGCGCTCGCTCTGCGCGTAGAGCGTCTCGCGCATGCGCAGCAGCCAGGGGCTCTGGCAGGCGTCCACCAGCGCGATGTGGAACTCGGCGTGCGCCTGGTTCCAGGCGCTCGAGCGGCGCGCCTCCTGGTCGCTGGCCTGCTCCTGCAGGCGCTCCATGCGGTGCGCGGCGGCCACGATGCGGCTTTCCCATTCCACGTCGCCCTGGGCGATGGCCTTGCGCAGGCACAGCCCCTCGATCTCCACGCGCGTGTGGGTGAGGTCCAGCAACTCGTCGCGGCTGACGGGCGTGACGTGGTAGCCCCGGTGCGCCTCGGCCACCACCAGCCCCTCGGCGCCCAGGCGCGAGAGCGCCTCGCGGATGGCGCCCAGGCTGACCTCGAAGCGCTGCTCCAGCGCCTTGATGTTGAGCTTCTCGCCCGGCAGCAGCACGCCCTGCAGGATCTCCGTGCGGATCCGTTGGCAGACGGTGTCGGCCTGGGTGAGCTTGGGCGGCGTGTTCATGGTCCGGGCAGTGTATCGGGGAATGTACCTAGATACAAATAATATATTTATCGTTTTAAGATAGATCAATCCGGCGCCGGGCCGGGCACCCATGACAGGAGCGAGGATGAGGCTGGTTCGATACCAACAAGGCGCGCAACACGGCTGGGCTGTGCAGCGGCCCGACACGGGGCAGTGGCACGGCATGCTCAAGGGCGGGCCCGTCTGGCCGGGCGAGGTGGACGCGCTGATCGCGGCCGGGCGCGCGGCGCTGAACGCCGCCGCCGCGGTGATGGCGCGCCAGGCGCCGGTGGACCTGGGCCGCGTGGCGTTGCTGCCGCCGCTGGCGCGGCCGCCCAAGATCCTGTGCGTGGGCCTGAACTACCGCGACCACACCAGCGAAAGCGGCTTCGAGCAGCCCGCCTATCCCACGCTGTTCTCGCGCTTCACCACCAGCCTCATCGGCCACGGCGCGCCGATCCGTTACCCCGAGCTGTCGGACACGCTCGACTACGAAGGCGAACTGGTGGCCGTGATCGGCACCGGCGGCAGTCGCATCCGCCGCGAGGACGCGCTCTCGCACGTGTTGGGCTATTCGGTCTTCAACGACGTCAGCGTGCGCGAGTACCAGTTCAAGACGCCCCAGTGGACCATGGGCAAGAACTTCGACGGCACGGGTCCCTTCGGCCCCTGGCTGGTCACCGACGACGAGCTGCCGCCCGGCGCGGCGGGCCTGGCCATCGAGACGCGCCTGAACGGGCGGGTGGTGCAGTCGGCGAATACGCGCGACATGGTGTTCGACGTGGCGCAGCTCATCGAGACCATCAGTGCGGCCGTCACGCTCGAAGCGGGTGACCTGATCGTGGCCGGCACGCCCGCGGGCATCGGCCACGCGCGCGATCCGCGCCTGTACATGAAACCCGGCGACGTCTGCGAGGTGGAGATCGAGGGCATCGGGCTGCTGAGCAACCCGGTCCGTCGCCTCCCCGCGCCAGACGAGCAGGGCCGTTCGCTGCCCCAACCGACCGAAGAGGAGACCACCCGATGAAACGCCACCACTTCCTGGCCGCTGTCGCGGCCGCCGTGCTCGCCACCTTGTCCGGCCCCACGCTGGCGCAGGACTTCAAGGCCCGCCAGGCCCGCTTCGGCCACGGCATGGCCGACTCGCACCCGGCCGGCCAGGCGGCCAAGGCCTTCGCCGCCGACATGGACAAGGCCTCCGGCGGCAAGATGAAGATCGCCGTCATCGCCAACCAGGCCCTGGGCCCCGACCCGCAGATGCTGCAGGCGCTGCAGGGCGGTGTGCAGGAGTTCTACACCGGCAGCGCGCTGGCCCTGCTGGGCCAGGTCAAGGAGATCGGCTTCCAGGACGTGCCCTTCCTCTTCAACAGCGAGGCCGAGGCGCACGCCGTGTTCGACGGTGCCGTGGGCGATCAACTCAACCGCAAGCTCGACGCGGTCGGCATCAAGGTGCTGGGCTGGTGGGAGAACGGCTTTCGCCACATCACCAATTCGCGCCGCCCGGTGAACACGCTGGCCGACCTCAAGGGCATCAAGCTGCGCACGCAGCCCAATCCGCTCACGCTGGACGCCTTCAAGGCCATTGGCGCCAACGCGGCGCCACTGCCCTGGTCCGAGCTGTTCGTGGCCCTGGAGACCAAGGCCTTCGATGGCCAGGAGAACCCGGTGGTGCTGATGTACACGCAGCGCTTCTACGAGGTGCAGAAGTACATGACGCTCAGCGGGCACGTGTACTCGCCGCTGATCTTCGCGGTGTCGAAGAAGTTCTGGGACGGCCTGAGTCCCGACGAGCAGCGCGCCATGAGCGAGGCCGCGCGCAAGGCCACCCAGTTGCAGCGCAAGACCAATGCGGCCGAGGCGGCCAGTGCCTTGCAGGGCATGAAGGACAAGGGCGTTCAGGTGACGCAATTGCCGCCCGAGGACCTGAAGAAGATCCGCGAACTGGTCGCACCCGCCATCGCGCCGCACCTCGAGAAGATCGGCCCGGAGTTCATGAACCTGGTGCACGCCGAAATCGGCAAGGTCCGCACCGCCGCCAAGTGAACCCGCCGCTGTCACCCACTTTCCTGGACCGCCTGCGCGAGCTGCTGGGCGATCGCCTGAGCACCAGCGAGGCGGTCTGCCTGCAGCATGGGCGCGACGAGTCCATCTTCGAGGCCATGCCGCCGCAGGCGGTGGCCTGGCCCACCAGCACCGAGGAGGTGGTGGCGTTGGTGAAGCTGTGCCGCGAACACGGCGTGCCCATCACGCCCTACGGCGCGGGCTCCTCGCTGGAGGGGCACACGCTCGCGGTGCGCGGCGGCCTCACGCTCAACCTGCAGCGCATGGAGCGCATCCTTGCCCTCAACCCCGAGGACCTCACCGCCACGCTGCAGCCCGGTGTCACGCGCAAGGCGCTCAACGCCGCACTGCGCGACCAGGGGCTGTTCTTCCCCATCGACCCCGGCGCCGACGCCACCATCGGCGGCATGTGCGCCACGCGCGCCAGCGGCACCAACGCCGTGCGCTACGGCACCATGCGCGAGAACGTGGTGAACCTGCGCGTGGTCACGCCCGACGGCGAGGTGGTGGACACCGCGCGGCGCGCGCGCAAGTCGGCCGCGGGCTACGACCTCACGCGCCTGTTCGTGGGCTCCGAGGGCACGCTGGGCGTGATCGTGGAGGCCACCGTGCGCCTGCACCCGCTGCCCGAGCACGTGATGGCGGCCGTCTGCGCCTTCCCCGAGGTGCACGGCGCCATCGACACCGTGGTGCAGGTGATCCAGATGGGCGTGCCCGTGGCGCGCTGCGAGTTCGTCGACGCGGTGGCGATCCGCGCCATCAACGCCTTCAGCCAGCTCGCGCTGCCGGAATCGCCGCACCTGTTCTTCGAGTTCCATGGCAGCCAGGCCGGCGTGAAGGAGCAGGTGGAGGTGGTCGAGGCCATCGTCGCCGACCACGGCGGCCAGGACTTTCAATGGGCCGCCACGCCCGAGGCGCGCAGCCGCCTGTGGGAGGCGCGGCACAACGTGTACTTCGCGGCGCTGCAACTGCGCCCGGGCTGCCGCTCCATCGTCACCGACGCCTGCGTGCCCATCTCGCGCCTGGCCGACTGCCTGGTGCAGACCGCCGATGACCTGCGCGAATCCGGTCTCATCGCGCCCATGGTGGGCCACGTGGGCGACGGCAACTTCCACGTGCAGATGCTGGTGGACGACGCGGCCCCGCACGAGCTGCGCGCCGCCGAGGCGCTCAACGAACGCCTGGTGCGCCGCGCCCTGTCCATGGACGGCACCTGCACCGGCGAGCACGGCATCGGCCTGCACAAGCAGGGCTTCCTGGTAGAAGAGGTCGGCGCCGCCGGGGTCGACCTGATGCGGCGCATCAAGCACGCACTCGATCCCGCCGGCCTGATGAACCCGGGCAAGGTGTTCGCGCCACATGCCTGATCATCGCCCCATGGTCCGTTTCGCCCGTCTCTACTTCCGCACGCTCGAAGCCGTCATGGTGCTGTGCCTGGCCGCCATGTGCGTCATGGTGTTCGGCAACGTGGTCCTGCGCCACCTGTTCGACTCGGGCATCAACACTTCCGAGGAGCTCTCGCGCTTCGCCTTCATCTGGCTCACGTTCCTGGGGGCCGTGGTGGTGGCGCGCGAGGGTGGCCACCTGGGCGTGGACATGGTCGTCGAGGCACTGCCCCGCCGGGCGAAGCGCGCTTCGCTCATCGTCAGCCGCCTGCTCACCAGCGCGTGCTGCGCCGTCTTCCTGTGGGGCCTGGGCCTGCAGCACGGCATCAACGTCGCCAACTCCGCGCTCATCACCGGCGTCTCCATGGCCGTGGTGTATTCGGCGGCCTACCTGTGCGCGGCCTCGCTGGCCGTGATGGCGCTGGTGGAGGCCTGGTGGCTCTGGCGCCGCGCCGACGCGGCCGACAGCGGGGCCCTGCCATGGTGATCCTCATCTTCATCGTGGTGCTGCTGGGCACCATGGCCATCGGCATGCCCGTGGCCATGGCGCTGATGGCCACCAGCCTGGCGATGATGGCCTGGATGGGCATCTTCGACGCGCAGATCCTCGCGCAGAACATGCTCTCGGGCGCGGACAGCTTCCCGCTCATGGCCATTCCCTTCTTCGTACTGGCCGGTGAGCTGATGAACGCGGGCGGCATGTCGCGGCGCATCGTGGACATCGCGGGCGCCTGGTTCGGTCACTTCAAGGGTGGCCTGGGCTTCGTCGCCATCTTCGCGTGCGTGCTCATGGCCTCGCTCTCGGGTTCGGCCATCGCCGACAGCGCGGCCGTGGCGGCGCTGCTGATCCCCATGATGCGCAAGGCCGGCTACGACATTCCCCGCTCCAGCGGCCTCATCGCCGCCGGCGGCATCATCGCGCCCGTCATTCCGCCCTCCATCGGCTTCGTCATGCTGGGCGTGGTGGGCAACATCTCCATCACGCAGCTCTTCCTCGCGGGCATCGTGCCCGGGCTGTTGATGGCGGCGGCGCTGGTGCTGACCTGGACCTGGCAGGCGCGGCGCGGGGACATGCCGCGCGAGCCGCGCAAGACCTTGCGCGAGCGCCTGTCCATCACCGTGGCCGGCGTGTGGGCGCTGATGCTGCCGGTGGTCATCGTGGGCGGCTTGCGCGCCGGCCTGTTCACGCCCACCGAAGCGGCGGTGGTGGCGGTGTTCTACGCCCTGTTCGTGGGCCTGCTGGTGTACCGCGACCTGCGCGTGTCGCAGCTGTACGGCCTGCTGCTGTCGGCCGGCAAGACTTCGGCCGTGGTGATGTTCCTGGTGGCAGCGGCGCAGGTCTCGGCCTGGCTGATCGCCGCAGCCAACATTCCCACGGTGGTGGCCGAGGTGCTGCAGCCGCTGGCTGCCTCGCCCACGCTGCTGATGTTCGCCATCGTGCTGCTGCTCATCGTGGTCGGCACCGCGCTCGACTTCGCGCCCACCATCCTCATCCTGGCGCCGGTGTTGCTGCCGGTGGTGCGCATGGCCGGCATCGACCCGGTGTACTTCGGCGTGCTGTTCATCATGACCAACGCCATCGGCCTGATCACGCCCCCGGTGGGCACCGTGCTCAACGTGGTGTGCGGCGTGGCGAAGGAGCGGCTGGGGCCGGTCATCCGTGGCTCGGTGCCGTACCTGCTGGCGCAGGTGGCGGTGCTGGTGCTGCTGGTGCTGTTTCCGGCGCTGGTGATGGCGCCGCTGGGCTGGCTCAGGGGTTGAGCCAGGACGCGCGGTGGCGCCGACGCGTCACCCGCGCGGCTCGATGCAGGCCTCGAACAGGCGCAGCGCGGCCTCCAGCGCGTCGTGGCCCCCAGCCACCTGGGCGAACGGCGCCAGGCGCTCGTTGAACTCGGCCTGCATGCGCGCCATCACCGTGTCCACGATCTTCTTGCCGCGCGGCGTAAGCCGTACCAGGTAGCCGCGCCGGTCGCGCGGGTCGGGCAGGCGCTCGGCCAGGTCCTGCTTGGCGAGCTGGTCGATGCGGTAGGTGGCCGTGCCCGAGGTCACGCTGTGCATCTTGAGGATGTCGGTCGGCCGCATGGCGTAGGGCTCGCCCAGGCGGCGCAGGGCCATCAGGAGCAGGAAGTCGGTGTGCTTGACGCCCTCGGCCTCGCTGTGCGCCATCGTGAGTTCGTCCAGCAGCATGCCGATGCGCCGGATGCGGATGCCCATGAGCACGCCCTCTGATCCTTCTTCGCCCAGTTCGCGCCGCCACTGGTGCACCAGCACGTCGGCGTTGCCCCACACCGTGTTCAGGTCCGGCGCTTGCGGGGGCGAGGGCAGGGCCGCCGCGTACTGCTCCACCAGCGCCTGGGCGGGGGCGTCGGCGCGCGCGCGAACGCTCTTGCTGCGGGTCCTGGTCTTGGGCGGGTTCTTGCTCATCGTCGTTGGGTGGCTTGCATGTCTTCAAGCTCGAGTATCGGGGTTTTCACTTATCTTGAATTTCAAGATACTTAATATTATTCCTATCCATACGACGACCCCTCCCACCGACACGCACAGGAACGAGCCCCATGAACAAGACCATTCCCATCGCCGACGCCGCCCAGCACGCGGGCAGCGCCTACCACCACACGCCCGGCCACCCCGACCCGCAGCTCAGCGCCGTGGCCAAGGGCACGCCCACCGGCGAGTACCTGCGCCGCTATTGGCACCCCGTGGCCCTGTCGGCCGACGTGACCGACCGCCCGCAGATGGTGCGCATCCTGGGCGAGGACCTCGTGCTGTTCCGCGACAAGGCGGGCCGAGCCGGCCTGCTGTACCCGCGCTGCATGCACCGCGGCACCTCGCTGTACTACGGCCACGTGGAAGAAGCGGGCATCCGCTGCTGCTACCACGGCTGGTTGTTCGCGGTGGACGGCACCTGCCTGAACCAGCCCTGCGAGCCCGAGGGCGGCCTGCGCCGCGAGGCCGCGCGCCAGCCCTGGTACCCGGTGGAAGAGCGCTACGGCCTGGTGTTCGCCTACATGGGCCCGCCCGAGAAAAAGCCCGTGCTGCCGCGCTACGACATCCTCGAAGACCTGGAGGAGGGCGAGTTCATCGAGGTGCAGGGCGGCGGCTTCGCCGGCTACGCCGACCACGTGGAGGACCCGAACGTGCCCTACCACTGGCTGCAGAACTGGGAAAACATCATGGACCCGTACCACGTGTACATCCTGCATTCCACCTTCAGCGGCATCCAGTTCGCCGAAAACTTCAAGATCCTGCCGCGCGTGGACTTCGAGGCCGTGGACGGTGGCGTGATCTACCACGCCTGGCGCGACCTCGACGACGGCAGGAAGCTCGAGCGCATCAACTCCGCGCTGTTCCCCAACATCTCGGCCATCCCCATGATCGACCTCTCGCCTGGCCAGGGCCGCTGGATCGGCTGGCACGTGGCGGTGGACGACCAGCATTTCCGCGGCTTCTTTGCGGCGCGCACGAAAACGCCCGGCAACTTCGCGCCGTTCAAGATGCACAACGGCAAGTCCTGGATGGAGCTCAGCGAGCAGGAGAAGCAGGACTTCCCCGGCGACTTCGAGGCCCAGTACGGCCAGGGGCGCGTCACGCTGCATGGCGAGGAACACCTGGCCACCAGCGACCGCGGCATCGCGCTGCTGCGCCGCCAGATGAAGCAGCAGATCGCCATCGTTCAACAGGGGGGAGATCCCGCGGGCGTGCACTTCAACGAGGCCGACGCCCTGGTCCGCATCCGCTCGGGCAACTTCTATTCGACCTCGGACACGACCGAAACCGCCACGGCCTGATCGGCACTGACCGGCCGTTCCCACCCCACGACAAGGAGACATCCCCATGAAACGCCTCATCCTCGCGGGCGTGCTCGCGCTCGCCTGCGGCGCGTCCGCGCTGGCCCAGACCGTCAAGGTCGGCATCATCGCGCCGCTGTCCGGCCCGTTCTCGTCCAACGGCAAGATGTGGGAGGCCACCGTCAAGGCCTACCAGAAGATCCACGGCACCCAGGCCGGCGGCGCCACCGTCGAGGTGGTGTGGAAGGACCTCGCGGACATCAACCCCGCCCAGGCCCGCGCGCTCGCGCAGGAACTGATCGTGAAGGACAAGGTGCAGTACCTTGGCGGCCTGTACTTCACGCCCGACGCGCTCGCCGTCGGCGCCATCGCGCAGGAGGCCAAGGTCCCCACGGTGATCTTCAACGCGGCCACCTCGTCCATCCTGGACAAATCCGACCACCTGCTGCGCACCTCGTACACGCTGCCGCAGGTCTCGGTGCCGGCGGCGCGCTACGCGCTGGAGCAGAAGCTGCGCACGGTGGTCACGCTGGTGAGCGACTACGGGCCCGGGCTGGACTCGGAGAACGCCTTCGTGAAGACCTTCACCGCCGGTGGTGGTCAGGTGCTGGAGCAGATCCGCGCACCGCTCAAGACCTCCGACTTCGGCCCCTTCATGCAGAAGATCAAGTCGCTCAAGCCCGACGCGGTGTTCGTCTTCGGCCCCGGTGGCCCGCCCACCTACGCCATCATCAAGGCCTATTCGGAAGCCGGGCTCAAGCAGGCGGGGGTGCGCTTCATCGGCACCGGCGAAACCAGTGAGCTCGACCTGCCCGCCATCGGCGACGCCGCGTTGGGCCTGGAGACGGCGCTGCACTACTCGCCAGCGCACGAATCGGCCATGAACCAGACTTTTCTGAAGACCTCGGCCGAGCTTTCGCCGCAGGTGGTGCTCAACGCCGCATCGGTGGGCGCCTACGACGGCATGGCGGTCATCTATCGCATGGTCGAGGCCACGAAAGGCCAGCGCGACCCTGCCAAGGCGCTCGCAGCCGCCAAGGGCTGGCAGTGGGAGAGCCCGCGCGGCCCGTTGAAGATCGACGCGCAGTCGCGCGAGCTGGTGCAGAACGTCTACGTGCGCGTGGTCGACAAGGACGCCTCGGGCCGCCTGCGCAACCGCGAGATCAAGACCTACGAGATGCAGCCCGACCACGGCCGCTCGACCGCGCTGCAGGCGAAGTGAGCGCGCGAGCACGGAGACCCTGATGTCCCTCGAACTCGCCGGGAGCATCCTGATCGACGGGGTGGCCTACGCCATGGTCCTGTTCATGATCACCATCGGCCTGTCGATGACCATGGGCCTGATGCGCGTGGTCAACCTCGCGCACGGCGCCTTCGCCATGGCCGGCGGCTTCCTGGCCGCCGCGCTGCCCGGCGCGCTGGGCCTGCCGGTGTGGCTGGGCATGGCACTGGCCATCGTCCTGGTGGCGCTGGCGGCCCTTCCCATCGAGCGCTGGCTGCTGCGCCGCTTCTATCGCCGCAGCGAGCTGGACCAGATGCTGGTGACCATCGGCATCATGTTCATCTGCATGGCGCTGGCCAACATCGTGTTCGGCTCATCCATCAAAAGCGTCGCGCTGCCCGAAGCCCTGCAAGGCTCCGTCGACATCGGCTACCGGCTGGTGCAGAAGCATCGCCTGTTCGTGGTGTTGCTGGGCGTTGCCGTGCTGGTGCTGCTGTGGTTCGCGGTGGAGCGCTCGGACTTCGGCATCCGCGTGCGCGCGGCGGTGGACAACGCGCCCACCGCGCAGGCCGTGGGCATCGACACCGCGCGCCTGTACGCCATCGCCTTCGCGGCCGGCGCGGCGCTGGCCGCGCTGGGCGGCATCGTCGGCGCGGAGCTGCTGCCCATGGAGGCCTCGTACGCGGGCAAGTACCTCGTCACCTTCCTGGCCGTGGTGGCCGTGGGCGGGCAGGGCACGCTGGCGGGTTCCTTCGTCGCGGCGCTGCTGCTGGGCGGCGTGGAGACCACCATGAAGTACCTGGTGCCGCAGCTCTCGTCCGTGGCCTTCTTCCTCACCATGTTCCTCGTGCTCCTGCTGCGACCGCAGGGCCTGTTCGGACGCCGCGCATGAACACACTCGCTTCTTCCCTGGCGCCTGATGCACCCGCCGCGCCCGCCGCGCGCCGCTGGCGCGTGCCGCTGCTGCCCGAGGCCTTCATCGGCCTCATCGGCCTGTGCGCCTACTGGCTCTTCACCGACGACGTGGGCCTGCTCACCAACATGGTGATCATGTCGATGCTCGCGCTCTCGCTCAACCTGGTGCTCGGCCAGGCCGGCATCGCTTCCATGGGGCAGGCCGCGCTGTATGGCGCGGGCGCCTACGCGGCGGGCCTGGTTGCGCTGCACGCCTCGCCGTCGCCGCTGCTGGGTCTGGGCAGCGGCGTGCTGGCCGGTGCGCTGGTGGCCGGGCTCAGCGGCGCGGTGCTGCTGCGCGCGCACGGGCTCACGCTGGTGATGCTCACCATCGCCACCGCGCAACTGCTGCTCGAACTCGTCAACTGGCGGCGCGACCTCACCGGTGGCGACGACGGCCTCTCCGGCTTCTCCATCGACCCCTTGTTCGGCGTGTTCGAGTTCGACTTCATGGGCCACACCGGCTTCTTCTACGCGCTGGCGGCGCTGCTGCTGGTGCACGCGGCGCTGCGCGCCCTGGTGGACTCGCCCTTCGGCCTGACCACTCGCGCCGTGCGCCTGGACGCCGGCCGGGTCGAGTCGCTGGGCGGGCGCGTGTACGCGCAGCGGCTCACGGTGTACGTGGTGGGTGGCGCGGTGGCCGGCGCGGCGGGCGCGCTCTCGGCCCAGACCACCAAGGTCGCCAGCCTGAGCACGCTGGACTTCCACCTCTCGGCGGCCGTGCTGATCATGGTGGTGCTGGGTGGCACGCGCCGCCTGACCGGGGCCTTGCTGGGCACGGTGGCCTACATGCTGATCCACCACATCGCCTCGGGTCTGAACCCGCACCACTGGCTGCTGGTCATCGGCGTGGTGCTGGTGGCCGTGATGCTGGTGCTGCCGGGCGGCCTGCTCGACGCCTGGGACCGGCTGGGGGCGCTGGCGCGCCGCGACAAGGAGGCCCGCCATGGCGAGCATTGAGTCGACCAATGGGTCGACGCCCCATCGGCTGGAGGCCACGGGCCTGTGCAAGGCCTTCGGTGGCCTGCAGGTCACGCGCGACGTGTCGCTCGCGCTGCCGGCGGGCGCGCGCACCGCGCTCATCGGCCCCAACGGCGCGGGCAAGACCACGCTGGTGAACCTGCTCGGTGGCGTGCTGCGCGCATCGGCCGGCAACGTGCGCCTGGACGGCGAGGACGTGAGCGAGTGGAACCCCGCGCAGCGGGCGCGCTCGGGCATCGTGCGCACTTTCCAGATCAACCGCGTGTTCAAGGAACTCAGCGTGCACGACAACGTGCGCTGCGCGGTGCTGCACCGCCATGGCCTGGCGCGGCGCGTGTGGCTGTCGCGCAGTCAGCGTGCGCAGGTGGACGCCGAGGTCGACGAGGCCCTGGGCAGCCTGCGCATCCAGGGCCAGGCGCGGCGCATCACCGGGCAGATGGCCCTGGGCGAGCAGCGCCTGGTGGAGATCGCGCTGGCCCTGGCCATGAAGCCCCGCGTGCTGCTGCTCGACGAGCCCGCCGCCGGCGTGCCCGAGAGCGAGAGCGGGCGCATCCTGGAAGCGGTGGAACGCCTGCCGGGCGACCTGGCCGTGCTGCTGATCGAGCACGACATGGACCTGGTGTTCCGCTTCGCGCGCGACATCGTGGTGATGGTGCAGGGCGCCGTGTTCGCGCGCGGCACGCCGGCCGAGATCGCGGCCAACGAGGCCGTGCGCGAGATCTACTTTGGAAGGAGCGGCCATGCAGGCGGCCACTGAACTGCGCTTCGATCAGGTGAGCGCGGGCTACGCCGGCGCGCGCGTGCTGCACGGGGTCGACTTCACCCTGCGCCAGGGGCGCAAGCTGGGCCTCATCGGCCGCAACGGCGCGGGCAAGACCACCACCCTGGCCAGCGCCGTGGGCCACGCGCAACTGCAGGGCGGGCGTGTGCTGATGGACGGGCAGGACGTGGGCGCCTGGCCCACCCACGCGCGTGCCCGCGCCGGTCTGGGCTACGTGCCGCAGGGGCGCGAGATCTTCCCCTCGCTCAGCGTGGAGGAGAACCTCATCGCCGCCCTGCAAGGCCGCCCGCGCGGCCCGGCGCTGGACCGCGTCTATGGCCTGTTCCCGCGCCTGCGCGAACGCCGCCGCAACGGCGGCACGCAGCTGTCAGGCGGCGAGCAGCAGATGCTGTCGGTGGCGCGCGCGCTCATGGCCGGGCCGAGCCTGCTGCTGCTCGACGAGCCGCTGGAGGGCCTGGCGCCCAAGGTGCGCGACGAGCTGATGGACGCCATCTCGGCCCTGGTGACGAGCACCGGTGTGGGCTGCCTGCTGGTGGAGCAGCACGTGGACGTGGTGCTGGACTTTGCCGACGAGGTGATCGTGCTGGAGCGCGGCGTGCCGGTGTTCCACGGGCCGGTCGAGGACCTGCGCCGCGACGGCGCCATCCTGGACCGTGCGATCGGGCTGGAGAAAGTGTGAGCGCTGCAGCGACCATGGCCCCCGTGTCCCTTCGCATCCACGCCATTGCCTACGGCGCCGACGACGTGCTGCTGTTCGACCTGCGCGCGCCCGCGCGCGGCGGGCTGGCGCCGTTCGACGCCGGCGCCCACATCGACCTGCGCCTGCCGCGCGGCATCACCCGCAGCTACTCGCTGCTCAACGACCCGGCCGAGCGCCACCGCTACGTGATCGGCGTCAAGCGCGAGCCCGAGAGCCGCGGAGGCTCGGCCTGGCTGCACGGCGACGCGCGCGTCGGTGCGCTCATCGAGGTGGACGGCCCGAGCAACCACTTCGCGCTCGACGAATCGGCCCCGCACGTGGTGTTCATCGCGGGCGGCATCGGCATCACGCCGCTGTGGAGCATGGTGCAGCGCCTGGAACACCTGGGCACGCCCTGGACCCTGCACTACCGCGCGCGCAGCCGCCGCGGCGCGGCGCTGGTGGACGAGCTGGCCGGCCATGGTGATCGCGTGCACCTGAGCTTCGGCGACGAGGGCGCGCCATCCCTGGACCTCGCGGCCATCGTGGCAGCGGCGCCCGAGGGCGCGCACTTCTACTGCTGCGGGCCGGTGCCCATGCTGGAAGCCTTCGAAGCCGCCTGCGCCGGCCTGGACCCGGCGCGCGTGCACCTGGAGTATTTCGCGGCCAAGGAAGCGCCCGCCACCGAGGGCGGCTTCGTCGTGCACCTGGCGCGCAGCGGGCGCACCATTCCCATCGCGGCCGGTTGCACCATCCTCGACGCCCTGCAGGCCAGCGGCGTGGCCGTGCCCTCGTCGTGCCAGCAGGGCGTGTGCGGCATCTGCGAAACGGCCGTGCTGGCCGGTGTGCCGGACCACCGCGACCTCGTGCTCTCGGAACAGGAGCGCGCGGCGGGCCGCACGATGATGATCTGCTGCTCGGGCGCGACGTCGGCCGAGCTGACGCTGGACCTTTAGGCGATCGAGGTGGCGGAGGCGGATGAACCCGTGATCGCCGCCTCCAGCGCCGCGCGGTGCCGCCGGCTGCAGGGCACCGTACCGCCGCCGCGCAGCAGCAGGCGCGCGTCGCCGCTGTCCAGCGGCTCGATCTCGGCGATGCGCTCGAGGTTGACCAGGTAGCTGCGGTGCACCTGCACGAAGCGCGCCGGGTCCAACTGGCGCGCGAACTCGGCCAGGGTGGAGCGCAGCAGGTAGTCGTGCCCGTTCACGCGCAGGCCCACGTAGTTGGCCTGGGCCTGCACCCAGTCGATGTCGTTGGCGGCGATGAGGAATTCCTTGCGCAGCTGGCGCACCAGGAAACGCTCGGGGCGGGGCGGTGGCGGCGGCTCGGCTGGCGCGGACACCGGTACCACGTCGGCGGGCACCGGCGTGGCGGCCGTCAGGGGCGGCTCGGGCGCGTCCAGCACCCGCGCCTCGCCCTGCAGGCGCAGCAGCAGCAGGCGGTACACGGTGAGCGCGCCCACGATGGCCGCGTAGGCGCGCACGTCCTTCAAATATTCGTAGCCCCATTCCGACCACCAGGGCCCGAAGCCGTAGGCCTGCCCCGCCGCCGCGTGCAGCGCGTGGCGCAGCGCCACCATGCCCGCCACGTGCGCCAGGCTGAACAGCACGCTGCCCAGCAGGTGCCAGGGCAGGTGGCGGGCCAGCGTGTCCCAGTGCAGCGGGAAGCGCCGGTTCCACCAGGCGATGCCGGGGATCAGCGCCAGCAGCATGGCGTGGCTGGTGCCTTCCCACACCGCCGCCTCCCACCAGCCCCAGGGCAGGCCGGCCTCGCGCATGTCGGCGCGCGCCACGGCCGTGTTCAACAGCGCGTGCACGCCGATGACCAGGACCCAGAACACCACCTCCGCGGTTCGGTGCCAGCGCGGGTGCTGGCGGAGCCAGGCGATGGGGTTCGTGGGCATGGCCGCGAGTCTAGGGCCGTCCCGGCGGGCCACGTTTCGTCCCAAAGGGCCAACGGCCCGTCCCACGGCGCGCCGTGGCCGGCCCCACCGCCCCAAGATGGCCCCATGCAACGCCGACACGACATCGACACCCTGCGCTTCCTGGCCTTCGGGCTGGTGATGGTCTACCACCTGGGCATGGCCTACGTGGCCGACTGGCCCTGGCACCTGAAGAGCGCGCACACCGCCGAGTGGCTGCAGTGGCCCATGCGCGCGCTCAACCTCTGGCGGCTGGACCTGGTGTTCCTGGTCTCGGGCCTGGCGCTGGGCTTGCTGATGCGCCGCGAGGCGCCGGCCCGGGCGCTGTGGCGACAGCGCAGCGCGCGGCTGCTGCTGCCGCTGGCGTTCGGCATGGCGGTGGTGGTGCCTTACCAGGCCTACGCGCAGGCGCTGGCCGGCGGCTTCATCGGGCCGGGCTTCGGCGCCTTCCTGTGGCGCTACGCGCAGGGCGGGCCCTGGCCGGCGGGTGCTTTCGATGGCTGGCAGTTCGGCATCACCTGGAACCACCTGTGGTTCCTGCCCTACCTGTGGGCCTACACCTCGGTGCTGCTGCTGGCGCGGCGTGTGCTGGCGCCGCTGGCTCCGCGCTTCCAGGCGCTGCGCGGCGCGGGGCTCATGCTGCTGCCCCTGGTGCCGCTGATGCTGTGGTCGCTGCTGCTGCGCCGCCATTTCCCGCCCACGCACGACCTGATCAACGACTGGTGGATGCACGCCGTGTACTTCACCGTCTTCCTCTACGGCTGGTGGATCGGCACCGACGCCGCGCTGTGGCGCGAGCTCACGCGCCTGCGCTGGTGGGCGCTGGGCGGGGCGGTGTTCGCCTTCGGCGCGCACCTGGGCGTTCGCCTGGGGCTGACGACGCCCTGGCCCTGGGTGCGGCTGGCGGCCGACGCCGTGTCCTGGTGGGCCATCGTGGCCGCGCTGGGTTTCGCGCACCGCCACCTGAACCGCCCCTGGCCCTGGCTGGGCTGGGCGCGCGAGTCGGTCTACCCCTGGTACGTGCTGCACCAGACGCTGATCATCGTGGCGCTGGCGTGGCTGATGCCGTTGGGCCTGGGGCCGGTGGCCGAGCCGCTGCTGGTGCTCGCGCTCACGGTGCTGGGCTGCTGGTCGATCAACGACGGGCTGATCCGCCGCGTGGGCTGGTTGCGGGCGTGTTTCGGGCTCGCGCCTGCGCGCACGTTCTCAGCGCCCCTGCAGGCGCAGCTGCCCCGGCAGGGGCAGTGAGCGCCGCAGCACGTCCTCGGCCAGCCAGAGTGCGCTGCGGCGCGCACGCTCGGCCACCATGGGCAGGGGCATCTGCTGGTAGTCGTCGTTGAAGACCTCGAAGCTGTAGTCGCCGGCATAGCCCATGCGGTCGAGCGTCTGCACCATCTCGATGAGCTGGGGCGTGTGAACGCCTTCGCCGGGGAAGACGCGCCAGGTGCGCGCGGTGGCCATGCGTTCCTCGAAGGTGCGGGTCTCCTGCCACAGGAAGTCGGAGAGCTGCACCAGGAAGACCTTGTCGGGCTCGATGTCGGCCAGCGCGTCCAGCGGCGTCTTCGCGGCGAGGATGTGGAAGCTGTCCAGGCACACGCCCAGGTTGGGGCAGTCGGCGCGACTCACCACGTCCCAGGCGGTGGTGTATTCGTTGATGGTGCGGCCCCAGGACAGGCCCTCGTAGGCGATGCGGATGCCCAGCGGCAGTGCCAGCATCGCGAGCTTGCGCAGGTCGCGCGCGAGGTGATCGGGGTCTTGCGAGGCGTGGGCCGAGGTGGACGAGCAGGCCAGCAGCACCGGGCTGTCCAGCGCGGCGCACATCTGTAGCATGGTCTTGGCGATGTCCAGCTTGTAGTCGTGCAGGTGGCCCGAGAGGCCCTCGAAGTCGCGCAGCACCTGAAAGCCGGTGACGCGCAGGCCGCTGGCCTTCACCTCGGCCACGGCGGCCTGCCAGCCCTGCGGGTGACCCACCAGGTCGTTGGCCTTGAGCATCACCTGGCCGAAGCCGGCTTCGCGCATGGCGCGCAGCTTGGCGTCCAGCGGGCCGGCCAGGGTAATCGTGTCCATGCCGACGTCGCGCATGGCTTCCCGGGCGCTTCGGGGATCGGTCATGGCGTCAGCTCCGTGCTTGCGCCGCCAGCGGGTCCTGCACCAGCTCGAACACCACGCCGCCGAGGTAGGCCTTGGTGATGGCGCCACGCCGTTCGGCGTGCACGGCTTCCGATTCGACGAACTCCACGCCGCGTTCGCGCAGCGCGCGAACGGCGGTCAGCACATCGCTCACGCCGATGCCGATGCGCTGCCAGGCCTCGCGCTCGTCCAGCGCGTCCACCGGTGGCTCCACCAGTTGCAGCAGGAAGCCGCTGTCGGGCCGCCGCCCCGGCACGCGCAGCAGGTGGCCCGAGGGCATGATGCCGAAGCGTTCTTCGTCGGGGATGGGTGTGGCGCCGAGCAGGGTGTCGTAGAAGGCGGTCCAGTCCTGGCTGCGCCCCAGGCCGATGTATTGCACGAGGCCGAACAGGCGCAGGTCGAACAGCGCGGGCGGGCGCGGGTCCACCCCGGGAATGGGGACGAAGTCCACGTCGTATATCGAGAAGTCGCGGTAGCGGTCGATCAGGTAGAGGCGGCTGCCGCCCACGCCGTGGATGGCGGGAATGTTGAGCTCCATGGCCTCGGGGTGCGTGGGCACCTCCCAGCCGCCGCGCGAGAGCACGTACTCGCGCGCGGCGCGGGCGTCGCGCACGCGCAGGCCCACTGCGCCGATCGTGGGCCGCGCATCGCCGTGCGCGGCACCGAGCGCGTCGATGGGGTGCGCGTTGACGACGATGTTCAGCGCGCCCTGGCGGTACAGCAGCACCTCGCGGGAGCGGTGCCGCGCCACGGGGCGAAAGCCCATCATCTCCAGCACCTGACCCAGGGCCTGTGGCTGCAGCGTGGCGTACTCGACGAACTCGACGCCGTCGAGGCCCAGCGGGTTGTGTTCGTCGCTGGTGGACGCCTGCAGCGGCTCGCGCGCGGCCGCGTCGCTCATGGATGGGTTCATGGCTTCGCCTCCTGTGGCGACGGCGGCGTGCCGTCGAGTTGAGCGAGTTCGCGCAGCCGCTCGGGCGTGGCCACCGGCAGGCCGAAGAACTCGAGGTACGCGGGAATCTGCTCGAACAGCATGTCGGTGCCCACCTGCACGCGACAGCCGCGCGCCTGCGCGGCCGACAGGAACGCGGTGAAACGCTCGCGCATCACCACCTCGCCCACGAAGGTGCGCGCGTCGAGTCGGTCGACGTCCAGCGGCAGTGGGTCGCCGGGTTCCATGCCCAGCGGCGTGGCGTTGACCACGAGGTCGAAGCCCGCCGGGTCGCGTTCGCCGGTGCTGATCTGCAGCCGGGGATAGACCGCGCGCAGGCGAGCGCTCAGGGCTTCGCTCGCCGCACCATTCGTGTCGAACAGCGCCAGATGCGCCACGCCCGCCGCCGCCAGCGAGGCGGCGATGGCCGAGCCCACGCCGCCGCTGCCCACCACGAGGGTGCTGGCCCCCTTCAGCACCAGGCCCTTGCGTTGCACGCCGCGCACGAAGCCCTCACCGTCGAACATGTCGCCGATCAGGCGGCCGTTGGGCGCGCGCTTGACCGCGTTGCAGGCGCCGGCCACCTGCGCGGTGCGCGAGACCTCGTCGAGCAGCGCCACCACGCCCACCTTGTGCGGCATGGTGATGAGCGCACCCAGCACATTGGGTGCGGCCATCAGCGGCGGCAGCAGCGCCTCGAGCGCGCCGGCGGGGCAGTCGAGTGGCACCACCACCGCGTTCGTGCCGCTGGCCGCGAACCAGGGGTTGTAGATCAGCGGCGCCTTGAAACTGTGCGTGGGGTGGCCCAGGTGGACGATCACCCGGGTGTGGCCGTCGATGCGGGGCGTGTTCATGTCGCGGCGCCCCGGTGCATCAGCCCGTGTAGCCCGCCAGACGCGGCAGGAACAGCACGAAGTCGGGCCAGAAGGTGGTGATGGCCAGCGCGATCATCATCACACCCAGGAAGGGCAGGGTGGCGCGCACCAGTGCCCCCAGGGAGACGTTGGCGATCTTGGTCATCATGAACAGCAGCAGGCCATAGGGCGGCGTGACCAGGCCGATCATGATGTTGAGCACCGCCACCACGCCGAAGTGCACCGGGTCCACGCCCAGGGCCACGGCGGTGGGCAGCAACACGGGCAGGATCACCAGGATGATGGTCGAGCCCTCGAGGAACGCGCCCAGCACCAGCAGGAGCAGGTTGGCCAGCAACAGGAAGGTGAAGGGCGAGAGCTCGAGCCCGCGCATCATCGTGCTCAGCGAGGCCGGGATGTTCTCAGACGTGATGACGAAGTTGAACACCGTGGCGCCGGCGATCAGGATGCCGATGGACACACTGGTGCGCGCGCTCTGTTGCAGCGACTGGTAGACGTCGCGCAGGCCGAGGCTGCGGTAGTAGAAGGCGGCGATCACCAGCGCATAGGCGGCGGCCACGCCGGCCGCCTCGGTGGGTGTGGTGATGCCGCTGTAGAGGCAGCCCAGCAGCAGCACCGGCATCATCAGCGCGGGCAAGGCCTCGCGCGTGATGCGCGGCAGCTCGCGCAGGGGCACCGGGTCTTCCACCGGGAAGCGGTGCCGCTTGGCCAGGTAGTGGATGAGGGCCATCTGCACCGCGCCCAGCAGCAGGCCGGGCAACACACCGGCCAGGAACAGGTAGCCGATGGAGGTGCCCGACACCAGCGCGTACAACACCAGCGGAATCGACGGCGGCAGGATGGGCCCGATGACCGCCGACACGGCCGTGAGCGCGGCGGCGAAGGACGGCGGGTAGCGACCGTCGCGCGTCATCATGGCCTGCATGAGCTTGCCCGAGCCGGCCGCGTCGGCCAGGGCCGAGCCCGACATGCTGGCGAACACCACGCTCTGCAGCACATTGACTTGCGCCAGGCCACCGGGGAAGCGCCCCACCAGCGCGTTGCACCAGCGCAGCAGGCGGTCGAGCACGCTGCCCGAGCTCATGAAACTGGCGGCCAGGATGAACAGCGGAATGGCCAGCAGCAGGTAGCTGGAGTAGGTGCTGTTGAGCAACTGCTCGGCCGCGCTGCCCATGTCCATGCCCTTGAGCCACAGGTACAGGATGGACGCGCCGATCATGGCCTGGCCGATGGGCACGCCCAGCAGGCTCAGCAGCACGATGGCCGCCACGGCCAGCGAGAAAGGACTCGTCGGATTCAAGGCATGCCCATTTCAAAGAGAGCCGATGTGCGTGGACTCGGCGGCTTCACGCCCGCGCACCGCGTTCACGATCAGCCAGAGGTGGCGCACGATGACGGCGGCGGCGAACACGAGGTAGATCGAGTACAGCCAGTCGAAGCGGATCTTCAGGTACGAGCTGCTCTCCACTTTCATGAACGTGACGTAGTCCCAGGTGGCGGGCATGGCCAGCGCGAACAGCAGCACCACGGCGATGGAGCCGAGCGAGACCAGCACACGCCGCCTGCGCGGGCCGAACATGGCCAGCAGCAGATCGATGCGGATCTCCTCCTCGTCGCGCAGCACGAAGGCCGAGCCCCAGAGGATCAGCCAGAGCCAGGCGACGAGGGAGATCTCCGCCGTCCAGCCCACGGGCAGATCGAACAGGTAACGCAGCGCGATCTGCAGGATGAAGGCGAGGAAGATGACCGCGAGCAGGAACGCGGCCACCGCCTCGGCGGCGCGGGCGAGCAGGCGCATCACTTGACGGCAGCGATCTTGTCGATGATTCCGGGGGCCCAGGCCTTCGCTTCGTCCGATGCCAAGTAAATCTTCTGCGCGTGCTCGCGGAACGCATTGATGTTGGGCACGTACACGTCCAGGCCCTGGCGCTTGAAGCCCTCGGCCAGCTCGGCCTCGCGCTTGACGTGCTCGTTGGCGCTCCAGGTGATGGCCTTGTCCACAGCCGCCTGGAAGGCCTTCTGTTTGTCGGCCGACATGGCCTGCCACGCCTTGAGGTTCATGGTGAGCAGGTCGAAGGCCACCAAGTGCGAGGTCAGCACGACCTGACCCATCACCTCGTAGAACTTCATGTTCTGCACATTGGGCAGGGGGTTGTCCTGCCCGTCCACGGTGCCGGTCTGCAGACCGGTGTAGGTCTCGGCGTAGGCCAGTGGCGTGGGGTTGGCGCCCAGCGAGCGGCCCAGCAGTTGCCAGGCGTCGCCGGCGGGCATGCGCAGCTTCACGCCGGCCAGGTCGGCCGGCACGTTGACCTTCTTCTTGCCGCGCAGGCCCACGTGGCGCGTACCGAAGAAGGTGGGGCCCAGGATCTTCACCTTGAGCTGGTCCTCCACCTGCTTCTTCATCTGCGCGCCCAGGTCGCTGGCGAAGAAGGCGTTGAGGTGGTTGGCGTCGCGGAACAGGTAGGCCGAGGTGAGCACCGACCAGGCCGGCACTTGCTTGGAGATGTCCTGCGGCGCGATGTTGCCCATCTCCAGGTTGTCGCGCTGCAGGGCCACCAGCTCGGTGCCCTGGCGGAACAGGGTGGAGTTCAGGTGGGCTTCGATGGTGTGGTCGGGCGCGATGTCCGCGCTCAGGCGCTTGATCATCTCGGCGCGGATGTCGGTGTCCGAGAACACCGCGGCGAAGCGCAGCTTGGTCTGGGCGCGGGCGCGCCGGGGCAGCAGCGCCGCGGCCGCGAGGCCGGCACCGGCGCACAGGACGGAACGTCGATCGATGGCGGTGTTCATGGTGCTTGTCTCCTTGTGTTGGCTTGTGGTGAGGAAAACGGTTCAGGCGGTGGCTGCCTCGCGCAGCCGCTGCGCGATGGCGTGCAGCGCGAGCTCGTAGCCGATGGGGCCGAGCCCGCAGATCACGCCGGTGCTGGCCAGCGAGGTGAGCGAGTCCTTGTAGGGCGCCTCGCGGCGGTGGATGTTGGTGATGTGGACCTCGATCACCGGCAGGTCCAGCGTCTTCAGTGCATCGAGCAGCGGGATGGAGCGGAAGGACAGGCCGGCGGGGTTGACGATCACCGCCGCACCGGCCGCGCGCGCCTCCTGCACCCAGTCCACCAGCACGCCCTCGTGGTTGGACTGGCGGAACACGCAGTTCAGGCCGAGCTCACCGGCCAGTGCCAGGCAGCGTTCCTCTACCTGGGCCAGCGTGGTGTGGCCATACAGGTGTGGTTCGCGCACGCCCAGCAGGTTGAGGTTGGGACCGTTGAGGATGTGGACGATGGGTCGCATGATCGGGCGTGGGGGCTTGGCCTTTGAAGGGGCCTGGCCTACAGTGATTGACGGTGTGGCGGCGATTCTTGTGCTGCCACAGGAAACACTTTCCGCACTGGAAACCCTTTCCGTATCACAAAAAAGCACAGAGACATGAACCTCGCTTTGGACCGCGGCCTCTCGCTGCTCGAACACCTGGCCCGCCACCCTGACGGCCTGCCGCTGGCCTTGATGGCCGAGGAGCTGGACATCCCCCTGAGTGCCTGCCATCGCCTGCTCGGTGACCTGCAGCACCGCGGCTACGTGCGCCAGAAGCGCAAGCAGGGCGACTACCAGCTCACCACCAAGGTGGTCGCCATCGGCCTGGGCTACCTCAGTCATGGCGGCATCGTGGACATCGCCGGCCCGCTGTTGGAGCGGCTCGCGCAACAGTCGGGTGAGCTGGTGCGCCTGTCCCTGGTGGACGACGACCGCCTGACCTTCGTGGCCAAGGCGCAGGGCGCGCGCCAGCAGGGCGTGCGCTACGACCCCGACATGGGCGCGGACGTGTGGCTGTCGTGTTCGGCCTCGGGCCACGCCTGGCTGCACACGCTCAGCGACGAGCGCGCGCTGGAGATCGTCATGCGCCAGGGCTTCGGCACGCCCAAGGACTACGGCCCCAAGGCGCCGACCACGGTGAAGGCCTTGCTGGGCTTTCTGCATGCGGCGCGCGTGCGCGGCTACGCCATGATCGATGAGGTCTTCGCGCCCGGCATGAGCGCCATGGCTGCGCCGGTGCTGCGCCGCCACGAGGCCATCGGCGTCATCAGCATCGCCGGGCCGCGCGCGCGGCTGAGCGTGGCGCGCATGCAGGAACTCGCGCCCGCGCTGCTGGCCACGGCGGCCGAGCTGGGGCCCATCAGCAACGCCTCCAGCCTGTTCGGGCGGCCGCCTCTGGGCAAAGGGTGAGCCCACGGCGCTCAGGGATTTCACGCGGCGCGGGACCTCGGGCCGCAGGTAGCATGGGACAGGAGGAACCGTGATGGACCTGTTGGACATGCCCGATACCGAGACCCTCGCGCTCTACAAGGAGATCGCGCGGCACCTGTTGTTCGCCATGGTGGCCGGCGGCCTGATCGGCCTGGAGCGCAGCTACCACGGCCGGCCTGCCGGCTTTCGCACGCACACATTGGTGTGTCTCGCGTCCAGCCTGCTGATGCTGGTGACGCTGTACCAGGGCGTCTGGTTCGAGCAGGACAGCAAGGGCACCGTGACCATGGACCCCACGCGCATGGCCCAGGGCATCATGACCGGCATCGGTTTTCTCGGCGCGGGCGTGATCTTCAAGGAAGGCCTCACGGTGCGCGGCCTCACCACGGCGGCATCGATCTGGATCACGGCCTCCATCGGCGTGCTCATGGGTATCGGCTTCTACTTCCCAGCCATTCTGGCCACCGTGCTCACGCTGGTTTCGCTGGTGCTGCTGCACCGGGTGGAGCGTTTCGTGCCCACGCACACCTACGCGCAACTCAATGTGCGTTTCGACCGCCAGAAGACCATGCCCGAGGCCGATCTGCGCCAACTGCTCAAGGAGCATGGCTTCACCATCGCCAACCTGAGCTATCGGCTGGAAGAGGGCAACGCCTTCGAGTACCGCATGATGCTGCGCACCATGCGGCCGAAGAACCTGGCGGTGCTGGCGCGCTCGCTGGGTGCGCTCAAGGTGGTGGAGCAGTTCCGCCTCTCGCCCACCGGCGACTGAGCGCATTCAGACCATGTAGCGGTCCCAGTAGCCGGCCTGGGGCTCGATCTGCTCGACCACGTCCACCCACAGGCCCGAGGGGTCGCGGAAACCGAAGCGGCGCTGGCCGAAAGCCTCGTCGGTAAGCGGCAGGCCCACGCTGCCGCCGCGCGCCACGAAGTCCGCGTGCGCGGCCTTCGCATCGACCACCTGCAGTTCGAAGCACAGGCCCAGGCCGCTGAAGGTCTCGGGCCCGGGCGGGGCCGACGGGTGATCGGGCGACATGAAGGCCAGTGAGGCGCTGCCGTCTTCGCTGCACAGCCAGACGAACCAGCTGCTGGCGAAACCGCACGACCAGCCCAGGCGCTGCTCCCAGAAGGCCTGGCAGGCGCGAATGTCGGGCGTCACGACGATGGGGTAGTGGTCCTGGTAGCGGGGCTTGGTGTCCATGGGGGAAACTCCTTGGGTTTTGAATAAAACAGACAGTCGGTCTGTTTGTTCAATGTAAAATACCGACAGACTGTCTGTCAATGATGTTCCTGGTCAAGGAGAGCCTCCATGAAGAACGCCGAACGCGCCAGCGCCACCCGTGCGCGCCTGATCACCGTGGCGCGCCAGATGTTTGGCGCCCAGGGTTATGCCGGCACCGCCACCGAGGCCGTTCTGCAGGAGGCCGGCGTGGCGCGTGGGGCGCTGTATCACCACTTCGCCGACAAGGCCGCGCTGTTCGAGGCCGTGTGCCTGGCGGTGTGCGAGGACATCGTGCCGGCGGTGGACGAGGCCGCTGCCGCGCGGCGCGAGCCGCTGGACGCGCTGGTGCACGGCTCCATCCGCTGGATCGAGAAAACCTCGGAACCCGAGGCGCGGCGCATCCTCATGATCGACGCGCCCACGGTGCTGGGCTGGGCGCGTTGGCAGGCGCTGGACGACCGCCTGAGCCAGGCCTCGCTGGCGGCGGGCATGAAGGCCGCGATCGCGGCCGGGGCGCTGCGTTTCGACTGCCGCCTGGAGTTGGCGGTGGCGATGATGAATGGCGCGCTCAATGCGCTGGCGCTGCGCGTGAACGCGCCCGAGGCGCCGGTGCCACCGCGCGAGTGGCGGCGCGCGGTGCGCGCCCTGTGGGCCGCGCACGCGGTGCAGGCGGGCTGAGCCGCCTCAGAAGCCCTCGAGCACCACCTTGCCACGGGCCTTGCCCGATTCGATCAGCGCGTGCGCGCGCTTGAGGTTCTCGGCGTTGATGGCGCCGAAGCGCTCGGCCAGCGTGGTGCGGATCAGGCCTGCGTCCACCAGCGCGGCCACCTCATTGAGCAGGCGGTGCTGGCCAATCATGTCGGGCGTCTGGAACAGCGAGCGCGTGAACATCAGCTCCCAGTGGATGGAGACGGCCTTGCGCTTGAACAGCGTGGCGTCGAGCGAAGCCGGGTCATCGATGAGCCCGAACTTGCCCTGCGGCGCGATGGCCTCGGCGATTTGCGGCAGGTGCTGTTCGGTCTGCGTGAGGCTCACGATGAGGTCCACCGTGGGGTGGCCGATGCGCTTGAGTTCCTCGGTGATCGGCTTCGAGTGATCGATCACGTGGTGCGCGCCGAGCGAGCGCACCCACGCCTGCGTCTCGGGCCGCGAGGCGGTGCCGATCACGGTGAGGCTGGTCAGGCGGGTGGCGAGCTGCGTGAGGATGGAACCCACGCCACCCGAGGCGCCGATGATCAGCAGCGCCTGGTCCGTCGGGGCTTTGCCGGGCACCACGCCGAGGCGATCGAACAGCATTTCCCAGGCGGTGATGGCCGTGAGCGGCAGCGCGGCGGCCTCGGCGAAATCCAGCGAGGCCGGCATGTGGCCCACGATTCGCTCGTCCACCAGGTGGAGCTCGCTATTGGTGCCAGGCCGTGCGATGGAGCCGGCGTACCAGACACGGTCGCCGGGTTTGAATAGCGTGACCTCGGGGCCCACGGCCTTCACGACGCCGCTGGCGTCCCAACCCAGCACCTTCCATTCCTGGCCTGGTGCGGGCGCCGCGCTGCGGCGCACCTTGGTGTCCACGGGGTTGACCGACACGGCCTTCACTTCGACCAGCAGGTCGTGGCCGATGGCGATGGGGTCGGGCAGGGTGATGTCGACGAGGGCGTCAGGCGCGGTGATGGCCTGGGGCTGGCGGTAGGCGATGGCTTTCATGGAAGGGCTCCTGTAGGGATGACCGCACTGTGCCGTGCCGAGGCTTGCAAATGAAGCAGGTAAAAATGGGTTCTGTTTCAAGCAGGAATTGAAAATGGCCTCCCTCAACGAATTGCAATTCCTGGTGCGCGCGGGCCGTGCCGCCAGCCTGTCCGACGCGGCGCGCGCCATGGACATCTCGCCCGCCGCGGCCAGCGCCCTGGTGAAGCGGCTGGAGGCCGAACTGGGCCTGCGCCTGTTCGTGCGCTCGACGCGCAGCCTGCGGCCCACGGCCGAAGGCCAGGCCTTCCTGCAGCGTTGCGAGCAGGGCCTGGAGATCATCGAGAACGCGCGCGAAAGCCTGCTCGCGGGCCGCGACGTGATCCGCGGCACCCTGCAGCTTTCTCTGCCCTCCGACCTGGGCCGCAACGTGGTACTGAAGTGGCTGCACGAATTCGGTCGCCGTTACCCCGAGGTGCGGTTTCGCCTGCAGTTCTCCGATCGCCTGGCCGAGGTCTACCGCGAGCCGGTGGACATCGCGCTGCGCTATGGCGAGCCAGCTGACTCGGGGTTGATCGCCCTGCCCGTGGCGCCCGACAACCGGCGCGTGCTGTGCGCCTCGCCGGCCTATGTGAAGGCGCACGGTGCGCCCGCGCACCCGCGCGAGCTGGCGCAGCGCAACTGTCTGTGCTTCCAGTTGAGCGAGCGCACGCACGACCGCTGGCGCTTCTCGCGCAGCAAGGAATCGTTCGCGGTGGATGTGGCCGGTGGCGTGATGTGCGACGACGGCGATGCCGTGCGCCGGCTGGCGTTGGCGGGCGCGGGGATTGCCTATAAGTCGCGCCTGGACGTGGCCGAGGATCTGCGGCGCGGCGGCCTGGTGCCGCTGTGTGAAGCCTGGCGCGGCGAGAGCGCTCCGCTGTATCTGGCCTGCGCTGACCGCAGCCAATTGCGTCCCGTGGTGCGCCTGCTGCGCGAGTTCCTGGTCGAGCGCTTCGCGGCCCTGGCCTGAGCCGACGCGGCGACACCCGTCCGTTTGCCGATTGTCACCAACCTCCGCTTGACGAACATACCAACTGGTCGGTAATCTCCGATGCCTTGCCGAAATCGCCCCGGAGAACGTTCATGGACGCCCCCACCCTCAGCTCCCGCGACCGGCTGCTTCAGGCGGCCATGACGCTGGTGCGCACCAAGGGCTACACCGCCACCACGGTGGACGACCTCTGCGCCGCCACCGGCCTCACCAAGGGCGCGTTCTTCTATCACTTCAAGACCAAGGAAGACATCTTCGTCGCCGCCGCGCAGCGCTTCGGCGAAGACGCCGACGCGCTGTTTCGCCGCGCGGGGTACATGGACAAAGCCGATCCTCTGCAGCGCCTGCTGGGTTATGTCGATTTCCGTATCGAGCTGCTGCAGGGCGAGATCGCCGAGATCACTTGCGTGCTCGGCACGTTGGTGCAGGAGGTGCACATCACCCACCCCACCATCCGCGAGGTCTGCGACCGCCACATCACCGCCAACGCGGACCTGGTGACCGAGATGGTCGTGGCCGCCAAGCGCCAGCACGTGCCGCGCGCGCGCTGGAGCGCCGAGGCCCTGGGCCTGTACGTGCAGGCCGTCATTCAAGGCTCCCTGCTGCTGGTCAAGGCCCGGCAGTCGATCGAGCCCGCGGTGGAGTGCCTGCGCGTGCTGCGCCGCCACCTCGAACTGCAATTCCTTCCCACCCCCGTCAAGGAGACAGTGAAATGAGCTACGTCGATGGATTCATGGCCCCCGTGCCCGCCGCCAACCGCGATGAGTACCTGAAGCACTGCAAGGACGCCGCGGCCGTCTTCAAGGACTACGGCGCCACGCGCGTCGTCGAAACCTGGGCCGACGACGTGCCCGAGGGCAAGGTCACCTCCATGCCCATGGCGGTGAAGCTCGAAAAGGACGAGGTCGTCGTTTTCTCCTGGGTCGTCTGGCCGTCCAAGGCCGTGCGCGACGCCGGCTGGGAAAAGATCATGGCCGACCCCCGCATGCAACCGGACCGCGCCCCCATGCCGTTTGATGCCAAACGCATGATCTACGGCGGCTTCAATGTGATCCTCGATGTCTGAACACACCACTCCCGCGCCCGCCCGGGCCACCAGCCGCGACTGGCTGGGCCTGGCGGTGATCGCGCTGCCCTGCATGGTCTATGCGATGGACATGACCGTGCTCAACCTCGCGCTGCCCGTGCTCAGCGCCGAGCTGCGGCCCAGCGCCGCGCAACTGCTGTGGATGGTCGACATCTACAGCTTCCTGGTGGCGGGCTTTCTCATCACCATGGGCAATCTCGGCGACCGCATCGGCCGGCGCAAGCTGCTGCTGATCGGTGGTGCGGCCTTCGGCGGGGCCTCGCTCATCGCGGCCTTCTCCACCAGCGCCGAGATGCTGATCGCCATGCGCGCGCTGCTGGGCGTGGCCGGCGCCACGCTCGCGCCATCCACCATGTCCCTCATCCGCAACATGTTCCACGACGAGGAGCAGCGCCGCTTCGCCATCGGCGTGTGGATCGCGAGCTTTTCCATGGGCGCGGCCATCGGCCCGCTGGTGGGCGGTGCGTTGCTGCAGTGGTTCCACTGGGGTTCGGTGTTCCTGGTGGCGGTGCCGGTGATGGTGTTGCTGCTGGTGCTGGGCCCGCTCGTGCTGCCCGAGTTCAAGGACCCGGACGCGGGCCCGATCGATCTGGCGAGCGCGCTGCTGTCCTTGTGCGCGGTGCTCGCGGCGGTCTACGGCATCAAGACCATTGCCACCGACGGCTTCGTGCTCGCGGGCCTGCTGCCGCTGGTGGTGGGCGTGGCCCTGGGCTGGGCGTTCGTGCGCCGCCAGTCGCGCCTGGCGCACCCGCTGCTGGACATCGCGCTGTTTCGGCAGCCGCGCTTCGCGGCGGCGCTGGCGGCGTACGCGCTGGCCTGCCTGGCCATGTTCGGTGTGTACATCTTCATCACGCAGTACCTGCAGGTGGTGCGCTCGCTCGATCCGCTGAGCGCGGGCCTGGTGACGCTGCCCTGGGCGCTGGCCTTCGTGTTCGGCTCGCTGGGCGCGCCGCGCCTGGCGAGTTGGTTCGCGCCGGTGCGCATCCTCATCGGCGGCCAGGTGGCGGCGGTGATCGGCTTCCTGATGCTGCTGATGGTGGACACCGGCACGGGCCTGCCCTGGTTGGTGGCGGGTACGGTGGTGATGAGCCTGGGCATGGCGCCGGTGTTCACGCTGGGCAACGAGATCATCATCACCTCGGCCCCGCCCGAGCGCGCGGGCGCGGCCTCGGCACTGTCGGAGACGGCGTCCGAACTGAGTGGTGCCTTGGGCGTGGCCTTGCTGGGCAGCCTGGGCGTGGCCTGGTACCAGGCGCGCGTGGGCGCGGGCATGCCGGCGGCGCTGCCCGCGCCGGCCGCTGATGCGGCGCGTGACACGCTGGCGGGCGCGCTGCACGCGGCGGGTTCGCTGGGCGGCGCCGATGGCCCGCTGTTCGCCGCGCTGGCGCGCGGGGCGTTCGTCGAGTCGCTGCACCTGGTCACGCTGGCCGGCGCGGCGGTGATCGCGGCGGCCTGCCTGATGACGGCGCTGTTGCTGATGCGCCGGCCGGTGGCGACAGTGGCCTGAGGCACGGCACGGCACGGCACGGCGCGCCGCGCTCACCGTGCGCGCAGCAGGGTCTCGATCTCGCGCACCGCGCTGCCCAGGCCGTCTTCGGCGCGCAGGGCCGCGCCCAGATCGGCGGCCCGCGCCCGCATGCCGAGCGATTGCGCGTCGTCGAGCGCGCGGGCCAGCGCATCGGCCTGCAGTGCGTGGCCTTTGGGTGAGCGCGGTGCCACGCCCGCGCGGCGCAGGCGCTCGGCCCAGAAGAACTGGTCGCCCGCGAAGGGGAGCACCACCGAGGGCACGCCCGCGCGCGCGGCCGAGTGGCTCGTGCCGCTGCCGCCGTGGTGCACCACCGCGGCGGTGCGGGGGAACAGCCAGTCGTGAGGCGTGTCGCCGATCAGGTGGACGTTGGGCGGCAGCCCGTTCGTGTCGGTGCCGCTCCAGCCGGGGTAGAACAGCGCGCGGCGCGACCCGATGGCCGCGAGCAGCATGCGTAACAGGGCCTGCGGATCGAAGCCCGTCATGCTGCCGAAACCCAGGTAGACCGGCGCTTCGCCGGCGTCGAGGAAGGCCTTCAGGTCGGCCGGCGGTGTCCATTGCGTGGCCGGCCGCGTCCATTGCCCGCACAGGCGCGCGTTGGCGGGCCAGTCGGCGGGCGTGGGTAGCAGGTGCGGCGAGACGCCGTACAGCATCGGGTGCCCGCTCCAGCCCCGCCGCCGCGCGGGCATGCCGCCCACGCTTTCGCGCGCGGCGTTGGTGGCGCCGCGGAAGGCGCGCCACAGCACCGCGTTGACGAGGTGGTGGCTGGCGCGGTTGAGCCACCGCGGCACGCGCGGCGGCAGAAAGGGCGAAGGAAAGGCCGCCGTCGGCGTGATGGGGATCAGGCTCAGGCCCACGAGCGGCAGGCGCAGCCGCTCGGCCACCGACAGGCCCACGAAGGAGATGAGGCCCGAGACCAGCAGTGCGTCGCAGTCGCGCGCGGCGTCCAGGGTCTGGCGCATCCAGTCCGCCGTGTGGCGGTTGGCCAGGGCGGCCAGGGCGCGCGCGGTGGCGTTCAGGTCGGACTTGCCGGCCACCGCCGAGGCGATGCCGCCCCGGATGTCGCCGGCCAGCGCGTCGTGGGGCACGCCCAGGGCGCGGGCGCTGTCCAGCGTGCCGCCATCGGCCAGCAGGCGGACGTCGTGGTCCGCGTCCATGAGCGCGCGGCACAGCGTGGCGATGGGGCGCGTGTCGCCTTCGGTGCCGTAGGTGAGAGCGAGCAACTTCATCGCGCGGCCTTGCGGCGGGGCCAGTGGGGCGGCGTGGTGGCGGCACCGCGCACGAACAGGTCGAGCGCGACACCGAGTTCCTGGCGCAGGTCCAGCCCCGGCGTGTTCAGCCAGCGCAGCAGCGCACCCAGGCACAGGTGGTGGAAGAGCGCGGCCAGGTGGCCGGCGTCGATGTCTTCGCGCAGCACCCCGTCGGCCTGGCTCTGGCGGATCAGTTGGGCGTAGACGTCGACCACGTCGTTCGTGCCGTCGGTGCCCAGGTCGGGCGTGGGGGTGCGCACGTCGAGGAAGCGTTGCCGCAGGTAGGGCGGCAGGTAGACGCGGTGCGATTCGGCCCAGTGGGCCATGCTGTCAAGCAGGACACCGATGCCTTCGGGCATCCCTGTGCCCGAAGGCCAGGGGGCTGTCAGGCCGCCCAGGTCGTCGGCCAACTGGTGGTGGATGGCGCAGACCAGAACCGCGTCCTTGGTGGCGCAGTGGTTGTAGAGCGTGGCCTTGGCCACACCGGCGGCCTCGGCGATCTGCTCCATGGTCACGGCCTCATAGCCGTCGCGTTCGAACAGTTGCCAGGCCGTGGCCGCGATCAGGGCCAGGGTGCGCTGGCGCTTGCCACCGGGGCGCGGGGATGGGGTGGTGGTCATGAGATGAAAATTGGACGAAGTACAAAATCATACAACGTCCAGAAATTGATTGACCTCAGTGGAAATCCCGGCTCTCCGTCGCCAGCCGCCCCAGCAGCGGCGTCAGGTCCTCCAGCCGTCCGGCGATCAGGTTGCACAGCGGTCCTTCGCGCTGCCACACGCCGTGCACCGCCAGCAGCCGCGCGTGCAGCAGCGCGGCGCGCTGGCGTTCGCGCACGTGGCGCCAGACGATCACCTGCACCGTGCCGGTCTCGTCTTCCAGTGACACGAAGATGGTGCCGTTGGCCGTGCCCGGCTGCTGGCGCACGGTGACGATGCCGCAGGCGCGCGCGAAGCGCTTGTCGGGCAGGGTCTTGAGTTCCTCGGCCGTCATCAGGCGCCGCGCTTTCAACTGCGGCCGCAGCAGGGCCAGCGGGTGGCGGCGCAGCGTCAGGCGCGTGGCGGCGTAGTCCCAGACGATGGCTTCGCCCTCGGGCGCGGGCGGCAGTTCGATGGGCAATTCGTTCACCGGTGCGTGGCGCAGCAGCGCGGGCGGCGTGCGCAGGCCCGCCGCGTCCCACATCTGCTGGCGCCGGTGACCGGAGAGGCCGATCAGCGCGTCGGCCGCGGCCAGGGCCTGCAGTTCGCGCTGGTCCAGGCCCGCGCGCTGCGCGAGGTCTTCGGCGTCGCTGAAGGGTGCGTCGCGGCGCGCGACGGCGATGCGATCGGCCGCCTCGCGCGACAGACCGCTCACGCGGTTGAGGCCCAGGCGCACCACGGGTTCGTGCGGCGGGCCTTCCAGCGTGCAGTCCGGGTCGCTGTGGCACACGTCCACTGCGCGCACCACCACGCCGTGGCGCTGCGCGTCCTGCACCAGTTGGCTGGGCGTGTAGAAGCCCAGCGGCTGGCTGTTGAGCATGGCGGCCAGGAAGGCAGCCGGGTGGTGGCGCTTGATCCAGCAGGAGTCGTAGACCAGCAGCGCGAAGCTGGCGGCGTGGCTTTCGGGGAAGCCGTAGTCGGAGAAACCGTGGATCTGCTGGTAAATGCGTTCGGCGAATTCGGCCGAGTAGCCGTTGCCGGTCATGCCCTTGACGATCTTCTCGTGGTACTTGTGCAGGCCGCCCTTGCGCTTCCACGCGGCCATGGCCCGGCGCAGCTCGTCGGCCTCGCCGGCGGTGAAGCCGGCGGCGATCATGGCCAGTTGCATCACCTGTTCCTGGAACACGGGCACGCCCAGGGTGCGTTCGAGGGCAGGCTTGAGTTCGTCCTTCTCGTAGTGAACCGGCTCCTTGCCCTGCCGCCGGTTCAGGTAAGGGTGCACCATGCCGCCCTGGATGGGCCCGGGCCGCACGATCGCCACCTCGATCACCAGGTCGTAGAACACCCGGGGCCGCAGGCGCGGCAGCATGCTCTGCTGCGCGCGACTCTCGATCTGGAACACACCGACGGTGTCGGCCGCGCAGATCATGTCGTAGGTGGGGTCGTCGCCGTCGGGAATGTCCTGCAATTCAAAAGGCCGGCCCAGGCACTGGCCGATGAAGACCAGCGCCTTGCGCAGCGCGGTGAGCATGCCCAGGGCGAGCACGTCGACCTTGAGCAGGTTCAGGGCCTCGAGGTCGTCCTTGTCCCACTCGATCACGGTGCGGTCTTCCATGGCCGCGTTCTCCACTGGCACGATGCGCGTGAGCCGGTCCTGCGTGAGCACGAAGCCACCCACGTGCTGCGAGAGGTGGCGCGGGAACCCCGACAGCTCGCCGATGGCCTCGCCCGTGAGCACGCCGACGAGGTCGATGAGCTGGCGCACGGCCAGGTCGTCGGGTTGCAGGCCCACGGCCAGCAGACGCTCGGCCGAGGGCGTGCGGCCGTCGAACCACTGCTGTTCCTTGGCGAGGCGGTCGATCGCCCCGGCGTCGAAGCCGAGCGCCTTGCCGACGTCGCGGATGGCGCTGCGCCGGTGGTAGGTGATGACGGTGGCGGCCAGCGCGGCGCGCTCGCGGCCGTACTTGTTGTAGAGGTACTGGATCACCTCCTCGCGCCGCTCGTGCTCGAAGTCGATGTCGATGTCGGGTGGTTCGTTGCGCTCCTTGCTGAGGAAGCGCTCGAACAGCACGGTCTGGCGCGCGGGGTCCACCTCGGTCACGCCCAGGCAGTAGCAGACCGCCGAGTTGGCCGCGCTGCCGCGGCCCTGGCACAGGATCTTCTCGCCGCGCGCGAAGCGAACGATGTCAGCCACGGTGAGGAAGTAGTGCTCGTAGCGCAGCTCGGCGATGAGGGCGAGCTCGTGTTCGATCTGCGCGCGCACCTTGTCGGGCGTGCCGCCGGGCCAGCGCCGCGCCGCGCCCTGTTCGGTGAGCGCGCGCAGGTGCTGCGCGGGTGTGCGGCCTTCGGGCACCACCTCGGCCGGGTACTGGTAGCGCAGCTCATCGAGCGAGAAACCGCAGAGCCCGGCCACGCGCAGGGTTTCGGCGAGCAGATCGGCCGGGTAGGTGGTGGACAGGCGCAGGCGCGATCGCAGGTGGCGCTCGGCGTTGGGCTGCAACTGCCGGCCGCAGGCGGTGAGTGGTTGGCCCAGGCGCGTGGCGCTGAGCACGTCCTGCAGCGCCTGGCGCGAGCGAACGTGCATCAAGGCATCACCCGTGGCCACGAGCGGGATGGCGCTGAGCTCGCTCGTCTCGCGCAGACGAGCCAGCCAGGCCTCGTCGTCGAGCTGGCGAAGCAGCGTTACCGCGAACCAGCAGCGCCCGCTGAAGCCGGTGAGCAACCAGCGCGCGACATCGAGCAGACGCGGCAGGGGCGTGCCGCGATCGGGCGCGGCGAGCAGCAGGCAATCGCCCAGCGCGCCCGGTTCGATGTCGGCGAGGTGCAGGCGGTACTCGCCTTTCTTCGGGCTGGCGCGGCGCAGCCGCGTGATGAGTTCGCACAGGTTGCCGTAGCCCGCGCGGTTCTGCGCCAGCGCCACCAGCGTGAAGGGCGCGTCGTGCACGCGGAACTGCGCGCCGATGATCAGCGGCAGGCCTTGTGCCTTGGCCTCGACGTGCGCGCGCACCACGCCGGCCATGGAGCATTCGTCGGCAATGGCCAGCGCGGCGTAGCCCAGTTGCGCGGCGCGGCGCACCAACTCCTGCGGGTGGCTGGCGCCGCGCAGGAAGCTGAAGTTGCTGAGGCAGTGCAGCTCGGCGTAGGCGGGCAGGGCAGATGGCGTGTTCATGCGAAGACCCCATGCAGGTACCAGGCACCGTCTTCATCGGCCAGGCGCTCCTGGAACACCCACAGCACGCCGGCCTGCTCGTCGAGCGCGACGAAGTAGTCGCGTTGCGCGTGGCGGTGCTGCGCGCCGTCGGTTGCGCGGTCCCACCAGCCGCCTTCCACGCGGTGCGGCCCGGCGATCAGGAGCAACACGCTGCGGTACATGGGCCGATGCCCGCGCACCGGCAGTCGCAGCGGCTGGGGCAGCACCCAGCTCGGCTGTGGCGTGCGGTCGGGCAGGTGGTCGTGGGGGTGGGGCGCGGGCCGTGCGCGCGGCAGGGGCTCGCCCACGGGTTGCCAGCGCTGCATGTGTTCGAGCCGGTGGTCGTCCAATGGCACGGGCCGCAGCACGCGCGGTGCGCCCAGGCGCGCGGCGATGCGCTCCAGCGTCTCGTCCAGCGCGGTGTCGGCCGTGCCGTCGTCGGGCAGCAGCGAGGCGCTGGGTGGCGCCAGCGGCTGCGTGTCCAGGGCCTCCAGTTCCAGGTCGCCCACGGGCGCCAGCAGTTCGGTGCGCGCCAGGTGCTCGGCGAGCAGGCGCGCCAGGTGCTCGATGCGCCGTGTGGGCGTGCGCGTGCGCAGCACCAGTTCACCGCCTTCTCCGGCGGCGCGTGAACGCATCGCGTCGTGCGCCCAGCGCAGCGCGAAGGCCGTGACGCCCCGGTGCCGCGCGGCCAGCCAGCCGCACAGGCGCAGCAGCAGGCGGTGCGCGCCGTGCATGAGCGCGGGTGCGTCCTCCACGCGCGACATCAGCTCCAGCCGCGCGAGGAAGGTCTCGGGCGGCGCGAGCCAGCGCTGCGGTTCGGGGCGCTGGCCGTGGGCCTGGTCCAGCGCCTCCAGCAGTGCGGCGTCGAAGCGCCGGCCCAGGCCGCCACGCGGCAGGCGGCGCACGTCGCCCAGGGTGCGGCAGCCCAGGCGCGCCAGCGTGCCGCGGTGCGGCGCCACGGCGCCGAGCGTGTCCAGGGGCAGTCGGTCCAGGGCCGGGGAGAGCGGGGTCTCGGCGCCATCGACACCCGCGCGCGCAAAGGCCAGCGCGGCCAGGCCGGTGGGGGCCCAGCCGATGCGATGGATGCCGAACTCGGCCATCGCCGCCTCGCGCACGCGCTCGCGCAGCGCGGGGCGGCCACCGAACAGGCGCAGGCTGGCCTCCAGCTCCATCAGCACGGCGCCCTCGACGCTGGCCACCCGGGGCGTGAACTGCAGCGCCCAGGTGCCCAGCGCGGCCAACCGGGCGCCCATCGCGTCCGCCGCCTCAGGCGCGCTGGTGCTGTCGCCGTTCGCTTCGGGCAGGAGCAGTGCGGCCCACCACATCGGCGGCCTCCTCGGATTCAGGGACCCAGCGGCCCGGCGTGCGCATGCGCGGCGTGAGCACGGCGTCCAGCCCGCCCGGCACCGAAGGCAGGCGCAACTCGCCTTCGTGCGGCGGGCCCTTGCGCTTGAACACGCGAACGCGCAGGGCCCAGTCGGCGTCGTGCCGCACCAGCAGGCGCAGCGGCGCGGGCGAGGCCTGGCCTTGCGTGGCCTGCGGGCGAAACAGCAGCACCAGGCCATCGTTGCCCTGCGCGCTCACCTGCAGGCGGCGCAGGGCTTCGGGGTGGGCCTGCGGCAGCCAGGCCAGCAGCGCGCCGCAGGCGTTGGCGCGGATGAGCTGCTCGCTCGCCCACAGGCGCTCGGCCTCGCTGTCGGCCTGTACCCAGATCAGTTGGCGCGCCGGCAATCCCAGGCGCTGCAGACCGGGGCTGTGCGGTGTCCAGGGCGGGCCGACCAAGGCCAGGCAACGGCCGGCCAGTTGCGGCAGGCAGGGCGCCAGCAGGCGCCATTCGTGCGCGCCGGGCCGGGCCTGCAGCACCTCGGTGAGCGCGCGGCAGGGCCAGCCGCCGCCGGGCAGCTCGCGGTCCAGTGCAGCCCAACCTGAAGTGAGCACTCGCGAAATGGGTGCACCAAGCTCATGGCCGCGCCAGAGGGCGTCGGCCACGCGGCGCGGCCAGGGCGCCGCGGGCGGGGTGGGGGCCGAGGGCTCGGCCGAAGGGGAGGACATGGCATCGTGATACTGTATGCACGTACAGTATCACGACTCACGATTCCCTGACGGATGGCCGGGCGTGACGCCTGGTACATCCGCCGGGCGGCGGCAGCGGGCCTTAGCGCGCCGGCTGGCTCTGCTGCGCCGCCAGCTGCTCACGCAGTCGGTCTTCCATCTCGCGCAGCGCGGGCGTGAAGGCCTCGCCGAAGTCCTCGGCCTCGTAGATGCGGCGGATCTCGATCTCCGAGTCGCCGCGCATGGGGTTGGGGCAGCGCTTGGCCCAGTCGATGGCCTCTTGCAGCGAGGCGCATTGCCAGATCCAGAAGCCGGCGACCAGCTCCTTGGTCTCGGCGAAGGGGCCGTCGACCACGCGGCGGTTCTTGCCCGAGAAGTGCACGCGCGCGCCCTTGGAGCTGGGGTGCAGGCCCTCGCCCGAGACCATGACGCCAGCGTTCACGAGTTCTTCATTGAAGCGGCCCATCTCGGCGAATTCTTCCTCGGTGGGCATCACGCCCGCTTCGCTGTCGGCGGTGGCCTTGATCATCACGATGAAACGCATGGGGTTCTCCTGTGTGTTGATGGATACGTCGCAATAGCGGCATTGCATCCACACGACGGCCAGGATCCACCGGGATCGACAGGCTGGCCCTGAGCCCGCCCCGGGCGCCGACGAACGGCGTCCCTGCCCGCTTCAGGCCGCCTCGGCGCGCAGTGCCCTGGCCGCCGCCACCATGTGCGTCAGCGCGGGAATCACCTCGTGCCATTGGCGCGTTTTCAGGCCGCAGTCCGGGTTCACCCACAGGCGCTGCGCCGGGATGCGCTCGGCCGCCTTCTTCATCAGTTGTTCGATGTGTTCCTGCGTCGGGATGTTGGGCGAGTGGATGTCGTACACGCCCGGGCCGATCTCGTTCGGGTACTCGAAGTCCTCGAAGGCCTCGAGCAGCTCCATGTCCGAGCGCGAGGTCTCGATGGTGATCACGTCGGCGTCCATGCCGGCGATGGCCTCGATGATGTCGTTGAACTCCGAGTAGCACATGTGGGTGTGGATCTGGGTCTCGTCGCGCACGCCGTTGGCGGTGATGCGGAAGGACTCCACGGCCCAAGCCAGGTACTCCTGCCATTGCGCCTTGCGCAGTGGCAGGCCCTCGCGCAACGCGGCCTCGTCGATCTGGATCACGCGCACGCCGGCCTTCTCCAGATCCAGCACCTCGTCGCGCATGGCCAGTGCCAGTTGTTTGCACGAGACCGAGCGCGGCTGGTCGTCGCGCACGAAGGACCAGTTGAGGATGGTGACCGGGCCGGTGAGCATGCCCTTCATGGGCCGTTGCGTCAGCGACTGTGCGTAGGTGATCCACTCCACCGTCATCGCCTTCGGGCGGCTGATGTCGCCGAACAGGATGGGCGGCTTCACGCAGCGCGAACCATAGGACTGCACCCAGCCGAACTGGCTGAAGGCGTAGCCCTGGAGTTGCTCGCCGAAGTACTCGACCATGTCGTTGCGCTCGGCCTCGCCGTGCACCAGCACGTCCAGGCCCAGGGCCTCCTGCTCGCGCACGCTGCGTTGAATTTCGGCCTTCATCGCCGCTTGATACGCTGCGTCATCGAGCCGGCCGGCCTTGTGCTCGCTGCGCGCGTGGCGGATCTCGGCCGTCTGTGGGAAGGAGCCGATGGTGGTGGTGGGGTAGAGCGGCAGCTTGAGGAAGGCGGCCTGTTTGGGGGCGCGTTTCACGTAAGCGCTGTCGCGCTGGCCCAGGCGGGCACCGATCTTCGCGACCGCGGCCTGCACGGCGGGCTTGTGCACGCGCGGTGAGGCGCGGCGGGCGGCCAGCGCGGCGCGGTTGGCGTCCAGCGCGTCCCGCGCGGCGGCGCGGCCCTCGCGCAGCGCGGTGGCGAGCACGCGCAACTCGTCGAGCTTCTGCACCGCGAACGCGAGCCAGGACTGGAGTTCGGCGTCGAGCTTCTGCTCGCTGCGCAGGTCCACCGGCACGTGCAGCAGCGAGCACGAGGGCGCGATCCACAGCCGATCCCCCAGGCGCTCGGCGATGGGTTCCAGCCAGTTCAGGACCGCGTTGAGGTCGGTCTTCCAGATGTTGCGGCCGTCGATCACGCCCAGCGACAGCACCTTGTGCGCGGGCAGCAGGTTGAGCACGGGCAGCACGTCCTCGCGGCCGCGCACGGCGTCGATGTGCAGGCCGGCCACGGGCAGGTTGGCCGCGAGGTAGCCGTTCTCCAGCAGCGGGCCGAAGTAGGTGGCCAGCAGCAGCTTGACCTTGCTGGTCTTGAGCTGGTGGTAGGCGGTGTTGTACGCGTGGCGCCAGTGTTCGTCGAGCTCGGTGACCAGCAGCGGTTCGTCGATCTGCACCCACTCCACGCCTTGCGCGGCCAGGGTGTCCAGCAGTTGCGTGTAGACGGCCAGCAGCGCCGGCAGCAGCGTGAGCTTGTCGGTGCCGTCTTTGGACTTGCCGAGGGAGAGGTAGGTGACGGGGCCCACGATCACGGGCTTGGCTTTCACGCCTTGCGCGCGCGCTTCGGCCAGTTGGTCGAGCAGGCGGGAGGCGTCGAGCGTGAAGCTGGTGCCGGCGTCGAACTCGGGGACGATGTAGTGGTAATTGGTGTCGAACCACTTGGTCATCTCGCCGGCGGCCACGCCGCCGCAGCAGGCGGTGTGGTCGTCGGTGCTCTGCGCGCTTCGGCCGCGCGCCACGCGGAAGTAGTTGTCCAGTGCGTCGCCATGGAAGCCGCGCACGCGCGCCGGCAGGTTGCCTAGGGTGAAGCTCATGTCGAGCACCTGGTCGTAGAAGGAGAAGTCGCCCACGGGAACGAGGTCGAGGCCGGTCTGCTCGGCCCAGTGCTGCTGGCGCAGGTGCGCGCCTTCGGCCTGCAGTTGCTCGCGCGACGACTGGCCCTTCCAGTACGCCTCCTGGGCGAACTTCAATTCACGTTTCGCGCCGATGCGGGGGAAGCCGAGGTTGTGTGCGGTGACCATGAGCAATGCCTTGTGCGATGGGATGTCAAGGCCGGCATGGTGTCCGCTCGATCCATGAAAGTAAAATGGTCATTTATCAACAATCGATCGAAATTGTTCATGGATAGAAAATGCTCGAACGTTCGCACCTGACCATCATCCAGGCGGTGGAGCGCGAGGGCACGCTCACCGCCGCGGCGGATGTGTTGCACACCACCCAGTCCGCGCTGAGCCACACCATGCGCAAGCTGGAACAGCAGCTCGGCACGGACGTGTGGCACCGCGAGGGTCGCAGCCTGCGCCTGACGCAGGCGGGCCAGTACCTGCTGGCCGTGGCCACGCGTGTGCTGCCGCAGTTCACCCAGGCCGAGGAGCGCGTGCGCCAGTTCGCGCAGGGCGAGCGCGGCGCGCTGCGCATCGGCATGGAATGCCACCCGTGTTACCAGTGGCTGTTGAAGGTGGTGTCGCCCTATCTGGCGCGCTGGCCCGACGTGGACGTGGACGTGAAGCAGAAATTCCAGTTCGGCGGCATCGGCGCGCTGTTCGGCTACGAGATCGACCTGCTGGTGACACCCGACCCGCTGCACAAGCCCGGCCTGCACTACGAACCGGTGTTCGACTACGAGCAGGTGCTGGTGGTGGGCGCGAAGCACCCGCTGGCGCAGGCGGCCTACGTGAAGCCCGCGCAGCTCACGAACGAGGTGCTGATCACCTACCCCGTGGCCACCGACCGGCTCGACGTCTACACGCAGTTCCTGCAGCCGGCGGGCATCACGCCGCGCCAGCACAAGACCATCGAGACCACCGACATCATGTTGCAGATGGTGGCCAGCGGCCGCGGCGTGGCGGCGCTGCCGCGCTGGCTGGCCGAGGAGTACGCGGGCAAGATGAAGGTGGTGCCGGTGCGCCTGGGCAAGCAGGGCATCGCCAAGCAGATCCACCTCGGCGTGCGCGAGGCGGACCTGGAGATCGACTACCTCAAGGGCTTCATTGCGCTGGCGCGCGAGCCGGCGGCCGGCCCGCGGCCAAAGCCGGCGCGCGCGCCACGGCCCTAGAACTTCAGCCGTGCGCCCACGTAGAGCGAACGCGGTGCGCCCGGCGTGAGGATGGCGTCGTTCGCCCCCGCCCGGTCGCGCACGCTGAACATGGACACGTACTGCTTGTCGCCCAGGTTGCGCGCTTCGGCGAACACCTCCCAGTCCTTGGCGGTGAAGCCCGCGCGCAGGCCCCACAGGGTGTAGGAGTCGACCCGGTAGGTGTTGGCGAAGTCGGCCCAGCGGCTGCTCACCACATCCAGGGTGGGGCCGGCGAAGAAGCCGCTGGCGTGGCGATAGATCATTTCCGCTCGCAGCGCGAGCTTCGGTGCCGCCGGCAGCGTGTTGTTGCCGTAGAGCGGATCGTTGCGGAAGCGGAAGTGGTTGAGCGTGAGGTTGACCAGGGGTTCGAGTCGGTGCCGGCCGCTGTGGCCCATGGCGAAGCTGCCGCCCACCTGGGCTTCCACGCCGGCGTGCACCGTGTCGTCGGCGTTGATCGACAGGCTGGTGCCGGGCGCGGTGGGGTCGTCACGCGAGAGGATCTCATTGCGCAGCTTCGTGTAGTACACGGCCAGGTCCCAGTTCCAGCGGTTGCCGCCGCCCAGGGCCTTCTGGCCACGCGCACCCACCTCGAACACCGTGCCACTCATGGCGTCGAGCAGGGTGTTGGGCGGGCCACCGGGGGTTTCGTCTTCCAGCTCGTACAGAGTGGGCGCTTCATACACGCGGCTGATGTTGGCGAACAGCTGTGCGTCGGGCGTGAGCTGACGGATCAGGCCCACGCGCGGGTTGAGGCTGTCGTAGTCGCCCTCGAGGTTGGAGGTGGCGACCTCGCGGCGGGTCGTCACCGCCTGGGCGCCATAGACCAGCGTCCAGTTCGGCGCGAACTGCCAGCGGTCCATCACGAACAGCTCCAGGTTGTCGGCCTTGTTGTCGACCACGGCGAAGCGCGTCCGCGCGCCGCCGGGCGTGTAGCTGTCGTTGCCGCCGTCCACGGTGGTCTGGGCCCAGTTCAGGCCGACCAGCAGGTCGTGCGCGCCCATGCGGCGCTGGTAGCGCACCGTGCTGCCCACGGTGCGCTGCTCGGTGTCGATGAGCAGCGAGAAGAATGGCGGCGCGTAGACGATGGGGTGGAAGAGCTGCTGGTTCTCGACCGACAGACCGACCGTGAGTTGGCTGTCGGCGTCGATGTCCCACACCGTCTTGTTGGCCAGGCGCCAGGTCTTGACGTTGTACTGGTAGTCGCCGGCGATGGCCTCGGCCGAGCCCTGGCGCGGGTTGTCCAGCCACTGCTGGCGCGTCAGGCCACCGGGCAGTTCCTGGTCGTTGTCGATGGCGCTGAGGTAGACGCGTGTGCTCACGCGGTCGCCGAGCTGCCAGCCGCCGTTGGCGTACAGGCTGGTGCGTTCCTGTTGCTGGTGTCCGCGAAAGCCGTCGTAGCGTCGCGTCTCGGCGGTGACCAGGCCGTCGAATGCGCCGCTGACGGTGCCGAGGGTGACCCGTCCCTGGCGCTCGCCGAAGCTGCCGGCGCCGACCAGCACTTCATTGGGCGCGCCGTCGCGCGCGGTGGGCGTGATGAAGTCGATCGCGCCGCCCAGGGTGCTGGCGCCGTAGGTGAGCGCGTTGGCGCCGCGCGCCACGATGGCGTAGCGCGCCGACATCGGATCGACGTCGCGGTTGTGGTTGTTGCCGTCGGCCGCGCTCACGGGCAGGCCGTCCTGCAGCATGCGCATGCCGTTGCCGTCGTAGTTGGTGGCGTCCAGGTTGGAGCCGCGGCTGGAGAGGAAGACGGAGTCGCCGGTGGAGCCGCCCGCAGCCCACAGGCCGGGCGTGTAGCGCAGCATGTCGGCGAGGTTGCTGACGCCGCGCTGGCGCAGGCTGTCGCCATCGATGAGCGAGACGCCGCCGGGGGTGAGGGCCTGTTCGGCCTGCAGCGCTTCGCGCGTGGGATCGGCCGCTTTGTCGGCCTTGATGGTGATGGTGGGCAACTGGCCCGCGGCCTGTGGGGATGGGGCGGGTTGGGCCCATGCGCAGGGGGACAGCACGGCCGCGCACAGCGCAGCGCATGACGGACGGTTCATGTGTGTTCTTTCGGTGTTCGGGACGACGGGCGCGCGCGGCCAGCCACGCGACGTGGCCGTGCGGGCGGAGCGGGGG
>NZ_CCAE010000004.1 GCF_000723405.1 Hydrogenophaga intermedia
TCCCCCGCCCGCCCAAGAACGTTTTCTGCCTGGGCCGCAATTACGCGGAACACATCCAGGAGGACAACGTGTCGCGCGACCAGAAGACCGAGCTGCCGAAATACCCGCAGTTCTTCACCAAACCCCACACCGCCATCGTGGGCGACGGCGCGGACATCCGCTACGACGAGCGCGTGACCCGGCGGCTGGACTACGAGGTGGAACTGGCGGCCGTCATCGGCCGGGGTGGGCGCGACATCGCGGCTGCCGACGCCCTGGGCCATGTGTTCGGCTACACCATCGTCAACGACATCACCGCGCGCGATCTGCAGCGCCGCCACGATCAGTGGTTCAAAGGCAAGGGGCTGGACACCAGTTGCCCCATGGGACCCTGGATCGTCACGGCCGACGAGATCCCCGATCCGCACGCGCTGCGCATCCAGCTCTCGGTGAACGGCGAGGCCCGCCAGGACGCCAGCACCGGCGACATGATCTTCCGTCTCCCCGAGACCATCGAATCGCTGTCGGCCGGTCTCACGCTCGAACCGGGCGACGTCATCGCCACCGGCACGCCTTCGGGCGTGGGCTACGCCATGGACCCGCGCCGCTTCCTGGCCGATGGCGACGTCATCGAATGCCGCATCGAAGGCGTGGGCGTGCTGCGCAACACGGTGCGCGCCACCGCCTGAGGCGGCGCGCGATGGGCGCCCGGCGCCCTTGATTCGCGCTCAGCGCCGCGGTGCCGAGAAGGTCTGCGGCAGCAATTCCATGTGCTCCCGGTGCGCCTTCACCACCTGGAGCAGCGCGTCCCGGTAGCGGGCGCGATTGGTGCGCAACGTGGGTATGCGGGTCGCCAGCCCCAGCACCATGGGCGGCTGGTGGCGCGGTGCGGCCAGCAGCATGGCGATGGTGCCGGAGCCCGGCGTCGCCACCCCTTCGCTGTAGGCATATCCGCGCTCGCGGCACTCGTCGAGTTTGGCGAGCAATTCGTTGAAGCGCACCGGCGGCGCCGATTTGTCTTCGGCGTTGATGCGCGTCACCAGCGCGCGCAGCTCGGCCCGGGGCTTGAGCGCCAGGATCACCTGCCCCACGGCCGAGCGCAGCAGCGGGCGCGTGACGCCGGCCACCACCTGGGTCACCCCCGCCGCCGGGCCACCCTTGACCACGTGGATGTACTGCACCTGGAAGCCGCTCTGGATGCCCAGCGTGACGGTGCACTCGGTCTCGTCGCGCAACTGGTACATGAGCCGCACCACGGTGCCGTCCGCCAGCAGAGCGTCGTTCACCCACAGCCCCAGCAGCGCGGCGCGCACGGTGGGCACGTAGGTGCGCTGCTCGCGCTCGTAGTCGAGATAGCCCAGGTCGCGCAGCGTGTTCAACAGCGCGAAGGTGCTCGACGAGGGGTAGTCGAGCGCGGACGCCACCTGCGACAGCGTGGCGGGGGCCCGCCGTTGCGCGAAAAACTCGAAGACTTCGACGACGCGTTGCGCTGATTTGACGGAGGCCGGCATGCTGACAAAGGTGTTACGCGAAGGTGGGTGGAGGGCCACTATATAGAGCGCTCGGCTCCAGGATCGACCCAAAGAAAGCGACAAGTTGGCGTGAGGCGCGACAGCTTGTCGCATTTCGCCCTGTTTGGCCGCGTTCCAACATGCGCACTGCATTTCATAAGGGCTAGTGCCCATCGGTTTGTCATGGTCTTGCATGCAAACTTGTCGTGCTCTGCCGTGACGCAGGCGTGCCAGAAACACGCGGGCCCCACGACCCGCTGGAGTTCAACGATATGGACATGAACCGGAGACATTTCTTCCGGGTCAGCGGTGCCGGGCTGGTGGGATCCAGCCTGGTGGCATTGGGCTTCTCGCCCACCGCCGCGCTGGCCGAGACGCGCAGCTTCAAGCTCGCGCGCACCACCGAGACACGCAGCATCTGTCCCTACTGCTCCGTCAGTTGCGGCCTGGTGATGTACACGCTGGGTGACAAGGCCAAGAACGTCAAATCGACCATCGTCCACATCGAGGGTGACCCGGACAACCCGGTGAACCGCGGCACGCTGTGCCCCAAGGGCGCGGGCGTGATGGACATGATCCAGTCGCCCAACCGCGTGCTGTACCCGCAGGTGCGGGAGGCGGGCGCCAGCGAATGGAAGCGCATCTCCTGGGACGAGGCGCTGACCCGCGTGGCCACGCACATGAAGCAGGACCGCGACGCCAACCTGATCAAGACCAACGACAAGGGCGTCACGGTCAACCGCTGGAACAGCACCGGCTTCCTGATCTCCTCGGCCTCGTCCAACGAGTCCAGTTACCTGTCCGTCAAGGTCGCGCGCGGCCTGGGGATGGTGGCACTCGATACGCAAGCACGTATCTGACACGCGCCGACGGTGTCCAGTCTGGGCCCGACTTTCGGTCGCGGAGCGATGACCAACTCGTGGACCGACATCCGCAACACGGATCTCGTCCTCATCATGGGCGGCAATGCCGCCGAAGCCCACCCCTGTGGTTTCAAGTGGGTGACCGAAGCGATGCAGCACCGCAAGGCCCGGCTGATCGTCGTGGATCCGCGCTTCACGCGCTCCGCGGCGGTGGCCGACGTCTATGCGCCCATTCGCAACGGCACCGACATCGCCTTCCTGGGCGGTGTCATCAACTACCTGTTGTCGAACGACAAGATCCACCTCGACTACGCGAAATTCAACACCGACCTCTCGTTCCTGACCAAGCCGGAGTACCAGTTCAACAACGGCATCTTCAGCGGCTACGACGAGGCCAAGCGCAGCTACAACAAGGCGAGCTGGGGCTACCAGGTCGGCGAGGACGGCTTCGTGAAGGTGGATGAGTCCCTGCAGGATCCGTTGACGGTCTACCAGCAGCTCAAGAAGCACTACAGCCGCTACACGCCCGAGATGGTGACCCGCATCTGCGGCACACCGCAGGACAAGTTCCTGCAGATCTGCCAGATGCTGGGCGAGATGTCCGCGCCGGACAAGACCAGCACGATCATGTACGCGCTTGGCTGGACGCAGCACACGGTGGGCTCGCAGAACATCCGCACCATGGCCATGATCCAGCTCCTGCTGGGCAACATGGGCCGCCCGGGCGGAGGGGTCAATGCGCTGCGGGGGCACGCCAACGTGCAGGGCGTGACCGACATGAACGCTTACTCGGAAGTGCTCTCGGGCTACCTGAGCGCGCCCGGCGATGCCGACACCACGGTGGAGGAGTACCTGGCCCGGCGCACGCCCAAGCCGCTGCGCCCGAACCAGATGGCGTTCACGCAGAACTTTCCCAAGTGGTTCAACAGCCTGATGAAGGCCTACTACGGGCCGGCGGCCACCGCCGAGAACGGCTTCGCCTACGACTGGGTGCCCAAGCGCGACGCGGGTTACGACATCCTGCACATGTTCGAGCTGATGCACCAGGGCAAGATGAACGGCTTCCTGGTGCAGGGCTTCAACCCACTGGCGGCGGTGCCCAACAAGAAGAAGCTCTCGGCGGCGCTGAGCAAGCTCAAGTACCTGGTGGTGATGGACCCGCTGGAGACCGAGACGGGCGAGTTCTGGAAGAACTTCGGGCCGCTCAACGACGTCGACCCCAAGGCCATCCAGACCGAGGTGTTCCGCTTTCCCACCAGTTGCTTCGCCGAAGAGACTGGCAGCTTCACCAACTCCAGCCGCGTCATCGCCTGGAAGGAGAAGGCGGTCGATCCCCCGGGTGAGGCCAAGGTGGACTCGGAGATCGTGGCGCGCCTGTTCATGAAGCTGCGCGCCATGTACGCCAAGGACGGCGGTACCCTGCCCGAGCCGGTGGCCGCGCTGACCTGGCCGTACCTCAACGCGCAGGTGCCCAGCTCGGCCGAACTGCTGCGCGAAATCAACGGCCGCGCCATCAGCGACGTGCTGGCGCCCGTGGACGCGAAGAACCCCACGGCGCCGCGCGCGGTGCTGGTGAAGGCGGGCGAGCAGATGCCCAACTTCGCGCTGCTCCAGGCCGACGGCTCCACCGCCTGCGGCAACTGGATCTACGCCGGTTGCTGGCAGCAGTCGGGCAACATGACGGCGCGGCGCGACCTGAGCGACCCGACCGGACTGGGCGTCTACCCGGGCTGGGGCTGGGCGTGGCCGGCCAACCGCCGCATCCTCTACAACCGCGCCAGCGCGGACAAGAACGGCAAGCCCTGGGACCCGAATCGCTCCTACCTGCGCTGGAACGGCACCGCGTGGGGCGGGGCGGACGTGCCCGACATGCGGCCCAACGCCACGCCCGAGGAAGCGGTCGGCTCCTTCATCATGAACCCCGAGGGTGTGGCCCGCCTGCACGCCATCGGCATGGCCGAAGGCCCGTTCCCCGAGCACTACGAACCCTTCGAGACCCCGCTGGGCAGCAACCCGCTGCATCCCGACAACCCGCTGGCCATCAGCAACCCGGCGGCGCGGGTGTTCAAGGGGGACATGGAAGCCTTTGGCAAGAAGGAGGAGTTCCCGTACGCGGCCACCACTTACCGACTCACCGAGCACCAGCACTTCTGGACCAAGCACGCGCGCAGCAACGCCATCGTGCAGCCGGCGCCCTTCGTGGAGATCAGCGAGGAGCTGGCGAAGGAGAAGGGCATTCGCCAGGGCGACCAGGTGAGGGTGCGCAGCAACCGGGGCGAGGTGGTGGCGGCCTGCGTGGTCACCAAGCGCATCAAGCCGTGGACCATCGACGGCAAGCTGGTGCACATGGTCGGCATCCCCATCCACTGGGGCTTCAAGGGCGTCACACAGAACGGCTACCTGGCCAATGCGCTGACCCCCTTCGTCGGAGACGCGAACTCGCAGACGCCGGAGTTCAAGGCCTTCCTCGTCAACATCGAAAAGGTGACCACATGAGCCTGCAATCACTCGACGTGGTCGCCCGCTCGGCCACCACCACGCCCACGCCGCAGGTTCGCACCAACGCACCTGCGCTCGCCAAGCTCATCGACGAGTCCAAGTGCATCGGCTGCAAGGCCTGCCAGGTGGCCTGCATGAACTGGAACGACCTGCGCGACGAGGTCGGCACCAACATTGGCGTCTACGACAACCCGGTGGACCTGACGCCCACCAGCTGGACGGTGATGAAGTTCTTCGAGGTCGAGCCCGAGCAGGGCAACCTCGAATGGCTGATCCGCAAGGACGGCTGCATGCATTGCGAAGACCCGGGCTGCCTCAAGGCCTGCCCGTCGCCCGGCGCGATCGTGAAGTACTCCAACGGCATCGTCGACTTCATCAGCGAGAACTGCATCGGCTGCGGCTACTGCGTCAAGGGCTGCCCCTTCGACGTGCCGCGCATCAGCCAGAAGGACAACAAGGCCTACAAGTGCACCTTGTGTTCCGACCGGGTGGGCGTGGGCCTGGAGCCGGCTTGCGTGAAGACCTGTCCCACCGGCGCCATCACCTTCGGCACCAAGGACGACATGGTCGCCTACGGCGAGAAGCGCTCCGGTGAGTTGAAGGAGCGTGGCTTCCAGAACGCCGGGCTCTACAACCCGCAAGGCGTCGGTGGCACGCACGTCATGTACGTGCTCAAGCACGCCGACCGGCCCGAACTGGAAGGCCTGCCGAAGGACCCGACGATCAGCCCGCTGGTCTCGCTGTGGAAGGGCATGGCCAAGCCGCTCGCGGTGGCCGCCGTGCTCGGCGCCGCCGTGGCCGGTTTCTTCCACTACATGAAGGTGGGCCCGATCGAGGAGAAGGACGCGGCCGAGAAGGAGGACGTCAAATGAAGCAGCGCCTCATTCAACGCTACAAGGACAGCGACCGCATGAACCACTGGTTCATCGCGATCATGTTCTTCCTGGCGGCCCTCTCGGGGCTGGCTTTCTTCCACCCCAGCCTGTTCTTCCTCAGCAACCTGTTCGGCGGCGGACAGTGGACGCGCATCCTGCACCCCTTCCTGGGGGTGCTGATGGTGGTCGGCTTCCTGGGCCTGTTCTTCAAGCTCTGGCGGCAGAACCTCATCAACGCGCGAGACCGCGAGTGGGCGAAGCACGCCGGGCGCATGCTGCACGGCGACAAGGCTGGCATGCCGCCGGCGGGCAAGTACAACTACGGGCAGAAGATCGTCTTCTGGCTCATGGTGCTGAGCCTGCTGGTGCTCGTGGTCACGGGCTTCATGTTCTGGCGCCCGTGGTTCGCCCCGTTCTTCAGCATCGGCGTCATGCGTGTGGCCGTGCTGCTGCACGCCATCGCGGCGGTGGTGCTGGTGCTCAGCGTCATCGTGCATGTGTACGCGGCCATCTGGGTCAAGGGCACCATGCGCGCCATGACGCGCGGCACCGTGACCGAGAACTGGGCGCGCCTGAACCACCCCCTGTGGCACGAGGAAGTGAGCCGACACCGATGAGCAACAGCGCGACCGTGCGCGTCATGTCCCCGGAAGAGATCGCCGCGCGCGGCGGCGGGGACACCCCTTTCCTGCGCTGGCCCGAGCGCGCCACGCTGTTCGCCGAACGCGAGATGCGCCTGCGCCAGCTCGCCAACGGCCACAGCCTGGGCGACTACCTGCGCTTCATGGCCGAGCTGGTGCACGAACAGCAGCTTGCGCTGCAAGCCATGCCCGTCGTGCCCCTGCCCGACGCGGCGGCCGTGGACCGCGCCGCGCGCGAGGGCCTGCCGCCGCTGCCGGCCGCCGACTGGCCGCGCGATCCGTCCTGGCGCGCCGTGGTGCACCGCATGGCCGCTGCCCTGGCCGAGCGCGCCCCCGAGGCCGCGCGGCCCGCGCTGCGCGAACTGGCGGAAGCCGACGAGGTGTTCCTCGAGCGCCAGGCCGACCTGCTGCTCAACGGCCTGTCCACCGGCCTGGACCTGGGTGCCGCGCCCGTGGTGGGCGCGGCCTTGCAGGTCTATTGGACGCACCTGCTGCTCTCGGTGCAGGGCCTGCACCAGGGGCAGGGCGCGCCGGTCGGCCGCATCGACGACACCAGCGCCTGCCCTTTCTGCGGCAGCCGGCCTGCCGCGAGCATCACGCGCACGGCGGGTGAATCGCTCGGCCAGCGCTACCTGCACTGCTCGCTGTGCAACCTCGAATGGCACATGGTGCGCGGCAAGTGCCCGCACTGCCTGGCGTCGAACGGCTTGAGCTACCAGTCGCTCGACCTGGCCGATGGTGAGGGAGGCGAGGGCGGCGAGGCGAGCGCCTCCCGCGCCACGTCCGCCACGGTGCAAGCCGAAACCTGCGACGACTGCGGCCACTACCTCAAGATCGTGCACACCGACCGCGACCCCTTCGTGGACCCGGTGGCCGATGACCTGGCCAGCCTCACGCTGGACCTGCTGGTGTCCGACACCGGCAAGCAGCGCCACGGCGTGAACTTCATGCTGCTGTTCGGCGAGCCCGAGCCCTTGCTCGAAGACGGCTCGCCACCGCCAGGGAGTCGATGATGGGCCGCCTGACCGAATCCGTCGTTGACGGTTCCCAGGCGAAGAACCCGGCGAGCCTCCAGGATCTTCCCTCGATCGATCGCGTGCTGCGCTGGCCCGGCGTGGCCGCGCTCGTGGACGAGCATGGCCACACCCTGGTGGCCGATGAGGCGCGCGCCGCCATCGATGGCCTGCGCGAGTCCGCGCGGCGGGGCCGGCTGGAGGCCGAGGCTTTGCAACCCGAGTCCGTGGCGCAGGCCATCCAGGCCCGCGTGGCCGAACGCCTGGCGCCGCGCCTTCGCGCCGTCATCAACCTCACCGGCACCGTCATCCACACCAACCTGGGCCGCGCCCTGCTGGCCGACGCCGCCCTGCAGCACCTGCTGGCGGTGATGGCCGGGCCCAACAACCTGGAGTACGACCTGGCCAGCGGCGGCCGGGGCGACCGCGACAGCGTCGTCGAGGAACAGCTGTGCACGCTCACCGGCGCCGAGGCCGCCACCGTGGTAAACAACAACGCGGCGGCGGTGCTGCTCACCATCGCCGCGCTGGCTCGGGGCCGCGAGGTCATCGTCTCGCGCGGCGAACTGGTCGAGATCGGCGGTGCCTTTCGCATGCCCGACGTGATGGCCAGCGCCGGCGCCACGCTGGTGGAGGTGGGCACCACCAACCGCACCCACCCGCGCGACTACGAGCAGGCCATCACCGAGCGCACCGGCCTGCTGATGAAGGTGCACACCAGCAACTACGCGGTGCAGGGCTTCACGTCTTCGGTGGACGAGCACGAGATCGCGCGCATCGCGCACGCGCGTGGCCTGCCCATGGCCACCGACCTGGGCAGCGGCGCGCTGGTGGACATGTCGGCCTGGGGCCTGCCGCACGAGCCCACGCCGCGGGAGAAGATCGCCGCCGGCTGCGACGTGGTCAGCTTCAGCGGCGACAAGCTGCTCGGCGGTCCGCAGGCCGGCCTCATCGTCGGCACGCGAGAGGCCATCGGCCGCATCCGCAAGTTCCCCATGAAGCGCGCGCTGCGCATGAGCAAGCTGCCGCTGGCCGCGCTGGAGGCCACGCTGATGCTCTACCTGCGCCCCGAGCGCCTGACGCAGGACCTGCCCACCTTGCGCCTGCTCACGCGCCCGGCCGAGGGCATCCGTGAACAGGCCGAGGCGCTGCTCGCGCCGGTGCAGGCCGCCGTGGCGCCGCGCTTCACGGTGTCGGTGCTCGATCTGCAGGGCCAGATCGGCTCGGGTTCGCTGCCGGTGGAGCGGCTGCCCTCGGCGGGCCTGGCCATCGCGCCCGTCGAGAAGAAGGGCAGTGGCCGCGCGCTGGACGAACTGGCCACCGCCCTGCGCGCACTGCCGCGCCCGGTGATCGGCCGCGTAGCCGACGACCGCCTGCTGCTCGATCTGCGCTGCCTGGAAGACAGCGCGCCCTTCCTCAACCAGTTGCCCGCGCTGCGCGAGGCGCTGGCCTGATCCGCTTTCGTTGTCACACAAGAAAAGGAGTCCACCCGCATGACGCTCGACCGCCGCCACTTCCTCACCGCCGCCGGTGCCGGCGTGGCCACGCTGGCCGCTGGTTGCGCCACCCCCAACGCCGCAAACAGGCCGGGCTTGCCTTTCTTCATCGGCAGCCCCGCCCAGACCCTGCTGCCCAAGGGCAAGGCGCCGCGCGTGGTGGTGTGCGGCGGCGGCTGGGGTGGCCTCACCACCGCCAAGTACCTTCGTCAGCTCGCGCCCGGCGCCGAGGTGGTGCTGCTCGAACGCAACCCGGTGTTCTTCTCCTGCCCCATCAGCAACAAGTGGCTGGTGGACATGGTGGACACCAGCTTCATCACGCACGACTACCTGCGCGTGTCGGAGCGGCACGGCTACCGCTTCATCCAGGCCGAGGTGCTGGAGGTGGACCGTGGCGCCAAACGCGTGGTCACCTCGCTCGGCGCGCTGGACTACGACTACCTCGTGCTCGCCCCGGGCATCCGCTACAACTACGAGGCCTGGTTCGGAAACGACCGCCGCATGGCCGACGCCACGCGCGCGCGCTTCCCCGCGGCCTACGTCAGCAATGCCGAGCACTTCGCGCTCAAGCAGGCGTTGCACAACTTCAAGGGCGGCGACTGGGTGATGACCTTGCCGCCCCCGCCGCAGCGCTGCCCGCCGTCGCCGTACGAACGCGCCTGCATGGTGGCCTGGTACTTCAAGAAGAACAACATCAAGGGCAAGGTCACCATCCTCGACCACAAGGACGGCGTGCGCCCCATCGGGCCGGGTTTCCGTGCCGCCTTCAACGAGCTCTACAAGGACTACATCACCTACGTGCCCAACGCGCACGTGCAGTCCATCGACCCGTTCAAGAAGGAGATCAAGACCGACGCGGGCGACATGAAGTTCGACCACGCGGTGCTGATGGCGCCGCACCAGGCGGGCGACTTGGCCTGGAAGGCCGACACCATCGGCCGCACCAGCGAAGGCAAACCCAACGGCTGGGCCGACGTCGACCCGCTGATGCTGCACCTCAAGGGCGACCCGAGCGTCTACGTCATCGGCGACGCCGTCGGCGTCGTCTCGCCGCAATTTGCCTTCTATCCCAAGAGTGCGCACGTGGCGAACAAGCACGGCCACATCGTGGCGGGGTACATCGCCGAGCGCGTTGCCGGCCGCGACCCGAAGCTCACGCTGCCCGACAACCTCTGCTACATGATGGTCAACGGCGAACCGCGCGAGGCCATCAGCGTGCAGTTCGACTACAAGGTCAATGACAAGGGCGTGATCGAGCAGACGCAGATCGACGTCAACCAGCGCAGCGGCGACCTCGTGAAAGAGAACTTCCGCTGGGCCGGCCTCAAGTTCGAGGACATGTTCGGATGATCGTCGGCACGGCAGGCCACATCGACCACGGCAAGACCACGCTGGTGCGCGCGCTCACCGGCGTGGACACCGACCGCCTGCCCGAGGAGAAGCGCCGCGGCGTTTCCATCGAACTCGGCTACGCCTTTCTCGACGCGCCCGATGGTGAGCGCATCGGCTTTGTCGACGTGCCAGGCCACGAGCGACTGGTGCACACCATGCTGGCCGGCGCCACGGGCATCGACCACGCCCTGCTGCTGGTGGCGGCCGACGACGGTGTGATGCCGCAGACGCACGAGCACCTGGCGGTGCTGAGCCTGCTGGGCCTGTCGCGCGGCGCAGTGGCTGTCACCAAGTGCGACCGCGTCGACGCCGATCGCGTGGCCTCGGTGGTGCGCGAGGTGCGCGCGCTCGTCGAACCCACGCCGCTGGCGGGCGCGCCGGTGCAGCCGGTCTCGGCTCACACGGGCGAGGGCCTGACGGCCTTGAAGCAGCACTTGTTCGAGGCCGCCGCGCGCGCCAGCGAACACCCACGCCTGCACGACGCCTTCCGCCTCGCGGTGGACCGCGTCTTCGTGCTCGACGGCACCGGCACCGTGGTCACCGGCACCGTGCACGCGGGCACCGTGCGCGTGGGCGAGGAGTTGCGCCTGGTGCCCGGCCAACGCAGCCTGCGCGTGCGCAGCGTGCACGCGCAGAACCGCGCGGTGCAAGAGGCGTCGGCGGGCCAGCGCTGTGCGTTGGCGCTGGCCGGCATCGAGCGAGATCAGATCCAGCGCGGGCAGTGGCTGGTCGCACCCGAGGCCGCAATGGCCACCGATCGACTCGACGCGCACCTGACGCTGTGGCACGGCGAAGCGCGCGCGCTGCGCTCGGGCACACCGGTGCACGTGCACATCGGCTCGCAGTCGGTGATGGGCAGCGTCGCCGTGCTGGAGCCGGCCGTGGTCGAGCCGGGCGGTTCGGCGCTGGTGCAACTGGTGCTGCGCGAGCCGGCCGGGGCCTGGCACGGCGACCGCGTGGTGCTGCGCGACGCCTCGGCCAGCCGCACGCTCGCCGGCGGCAGCGTGCTCGACCCGCTGGCGCCGGTGCGCTACCGGCGCACGCCGCAGCGCCTGAGTGAGTTGCAGGCGCTGCAGGCGCCCACGGCGGGCGAACGGCTCGCGGCCTTGCTGCGCGTGTCGCCACAGGGGCTGGAGTTGCGCCGCTTCGCCGCGGCGCAAGGGTGCGCGCCCGGCCTGGCCGCGCAGACCCTCGCCGATGCGGCGCTGCGCCAGCACGATGGACAGGGCGAGCACCTGCTGCACACCGAGCACGCGGACCAGGCCGCGCAGCGCGTGCGCGAGGCGCTGGCCCAGTACCACCAGAAGCAGCCCGACGAGCTGGGCCCCGACAGCGCGCGCCTGCGCCGCCTGGCCCTGCCGCGCCTGCCCGAGCCGCTGTGGCGTGCGCTGCTGGCGCGCGAGATCGCGCAGGGCGCGCTGCAACAGCGCGGCGCTTACGTGCATCTTCCGGAGCACGGCGTGCACCTGTCGGCGGTGGAGGAGCGGCTGGCGCAGAAGGTCGCACAGCCCTTGCTGCAGGCCGGCTTCGAGGGTGCCTGGGTGCGCGACCTGGCGCGCGACGCGAAGGAGTCCGAGGCGCTGGTGCGCGTGACGCTGGCGCGCCTGTCGCAGCGCGGCGAACTGAGCCAGGTGGTGAAGGACCTGTACTACCCGACCGCCACCATGGTGCGGCTGGCCGCGCTGGCGCGCGAGGTGGCCGCTGTGCACGGCGGGCAGGTGCTGGCGGCGGGCTTTCGCGACACCACCGGCCTGGGCCGCAAGCGCGCCATACAGATCCTCGAGCACTTCGACCGCATCGGCCTGTTGCGCCGGGTGGGCGACGTGCACTGGCTGCGCCAGGACAGTCAACTTTTCAGGGAGGCGCCCCTATGATGGCGCTGCGTTTTTCGAAGCGGGCCGCGAGGCCCGGTTCAAGGAAGGGAAACGACCCTGGTGGGTCGGCCGGGCTTCAAACCCGGTGGGTGGCGCCATGCGTCGCCGGGTGGGTTCGACTCCCATTCCTTTCCGCCGAGCACTTGAAGTACCCCCCGCCGCGCTTCGCGCGACCCCCCAAGGGGGGCGACACCTGCGGCCTGGCGAAGCCAGTTCCGCGGTGTCTCTGGGTTCGTCCCGGGCGGGTGGGGCGCAGTCGCTGATCATGGAGCGCTTTGCCCCTGACTTTCCTTCTGACTTGCTCTATCACGTGGAGCATCAGGTCTGGGCGCGCGTGGACGCGCCGGACCTGGTCACTGTGGGCATCACCGCGCTGGGCATCCGGTTGTCGGGCGAGGTCTACATGTGCCGCGCCAAGCCAGTGGGCACGGCGGTGGAGCAGGGGCGCTCCATCGGCGTGGTGGAGCTGGCCAAGTCCATCGTTTCGGTGAAGGCGCCGCTGTCGGGCACGGTGGTCGAGGCCAACGCCGCGCTCGCGCAGCGGCCGGAGCTGGTGCACCGGGACCCGTACGGCGACGGCTGGATCGCGCGCCTGCGGCCTGCGGCGCTGGAGGCGGAGCGGGCGGCCCTGGTGAGCGGCCCGGCCGTGCTGGCCGCGATGGCCGGGCACGCGCGGCTCTACCGAATCGAGATGGACCATGCTTGAACCGAACGAGGCCGCGGGCATCGCCATCCTGCTCTGGGCCGCCGAGCCCGAGGCGCCGCACCGGTTGGTGACGCCGTTCTTTCACGCCGCCGCCGCCGCCGCCATGGACACACCGGTGGAGATCTACTTCACCGCGCGCAGCGTGCACCTGCTCGTGCCCGGCGTGGCCGACGGCCTGCGCGCCAGCCCGCACCACGACAAGACCGTGGGCCAGGCCCTGCGAGAGGCGGTGGAACACGGTGCGCGCCTGTTCGCCTGCACCGACGCGCTGCACGCCCAGGGCATCGATCCGGACCACCTGATCCCCGAATGCACAGGCCTCGGCGGTGCCGTGCAGTTCATGGCCCGCGCGAGCGACCTGCGTTGGCGCACACTGGTGTACTGACCCACCGCTCGCGCGACCGCCATGAACGCCCCCGACCTTCCGCCCGCCGATCCGCTCGCGCCTTTGCTCTCGCGCGTGTCCGTCGGCACGAAATACCTGCGCGAGCCCGCCCCCTCGCCGGACGACCTGTTGCGCATGGCCACCGCCGCGCTGCGCGCGCCCGACCACGCGGGCCTGGTGCCCTACCGCTTTGCCGTGGTGCGCGGCGCGGCGAAGCAGCGCCTGGCCGACCTGTTCGAGGCCGCCGCGCGGGCCCACGGCAAGTCCGCCGAGCAGGCACTGCGCGACCGCGAACGCGCCACGGCGCCGCCGCTGCTGGTGGCGGTGATCGCGCGCATCGACGCTGGCCACCCCCTGGCCACCGTGCACGAACAATGGATCGCGCTCGGCGGTGCGCTCGCCAACTTCCTGACCGCCGCCCATGCCCTGGGCTACGGCGGCAAGATGCTCTCGGGCAGCAAGGTGCGCGACCACGCCGTCATGTCCGCCTTCTGCCGGCCCGGCGAGACGCTGGTGGGCTGGGTGGTGCTGGGTACGCCGCAGGGCGTGGGCCGGCCCAAGTTCGACAAACCCACCCCGGACGAGCTGCTCGGCGAGTGGCCCGGGCCGGCCGACACGCAAGACCTTTAACATCCGCCGCCAGCCCCCTGGGCCAGTGGCGCGTGCGCCGCGGGCATGCCGCCTTCCCTGAACGCAAGGCTGCGCCCGTTTTCTTCGAGTCCTTTCCTCCCTTCATCAGGAAGCCACCATGACCCGCTTCAACCCGCTCCATCGTTTCCGCAACGCCCTCGTGCTGGGCATCGGCCTGATCGCCTTCGCCTCGCAGGCGCAGCAGGTGTTCCGCCTCACCGCCATCCCCGACGAGTCGCCTACCGAACTCGCCCGCAAGGCCGCGCCGCTGGTGAAGTACCTGGAAGGCACGCTGGGCATGAAGGTGGAGTACACGCCCGTGACCGACTACGCCGCCGCCGTGGAGGCGCTGGTGAACAAGAAGGTGGACATGGCCTGGTTCGGTGGCTTCACCTTCGTGCAGGCCAACGTGCGTTCGGGCGGCAAGATCATTCCCCTGGTGCAGCGCGAGGAAGACGAGAAGTTCCGCTCGGTGTTCATCTCCAGCGACCCGGCGGTGAAGACACTGGCCGACCTCAAGGGCAAGGACGTGAGCTTCGGCTCGCAGAGCAGCACCTCGGGCCACCTCATGCCGCGCAGTTTCCTGCTGCAGGCCAACATCAACCCCGAGAAGGACTTCGGCCGCGTGGCCTACAGCGGTGCGCACGACGCCACCATCGCGGCCGTGGCCTCGGGCAAGGTGCAGGGCGGGGCGCTCAACATCTCGGTGTGGGAGAAGTTCGTGGCCGACAAGAAGGTCGACACCGACAAGGTGCGCGTGATCTTCACGACCCCGCCGTACTACGACTACAACTGGTCGGTGCACGCCGACATGCCCGCCGCGCAGCGCGAGAAGCTCGCGGCCGCGCTGCTCAAGCTGGACCGGGCCACGCCCGAAGGCAAGGCCGTGCTGGACCTGCAGCGCGCCACGCGCTTCGTGCCGACCAAGGCCGAGAACTACAAGGGCATCGAGGCGGCTGCGCGCAGCGCCAACCTGCTCTGATCGCCCGTGCGGCGGCTCAGCCCCACCAGGGCAGCAGCCGCTTCATCGCCGCCACCTCGCCGCAGTGGTCCGGCAGGTAGCCGGGCAGGGCGGCCAGGCGATCCTGCCAGGCGCGGCTGCGCAGGCGTTCCAGCAGGCGCTTCATGGGCGGCTCGTTCAGCGTGTCCTTCAGGCACACCAGCAGGTAGCGCTCGTCGGTGACGGGCACGAAGCCCAGGCTGGCGGCGCGCGCCGCGTACTCGGTGCCCAGGCCCACGTCGGCGCTGCCGCTGGCCACGGCGTGGGCCACTGCGCCGTGCGAGCGCTCCACGCGCTCGTAGCCGTCGATGTCGTCCGCCGGCAGCCCCGCCTGGGCGAGCAGTTCGTCCAGCAGCAGGCGCGTGCCCGTGCCCTTGGCGCGGTTGACGAAGCGCGCCTGCAGGCGCGCCACGTCGCCGATGTCGCGCAGGCGCAGCGGGTTGCCGGGCGCCACCACCAGTCCTTGCGTGCGCCGCGCGAAGCCGATGATCTTGTGCAGGCCCGGCTTGAGCAGCGGGCGGTAGGTGCGTGCGGTCAGCGTGCTCGCGTCAGCGAAGGGCTGGGTGTGGAAGCCTGCGATCTTGCAGCGGCCCTCATTGAGTGCGCGGATGGCGTCCACGCTGCCGCAGAACTGCACGTCCAGGTGCAGGCGCGTGGCCGCGTCCTTGCCGCTGCCGCCGCTGTCGTGCGCGGCGAAGTCCACCAGTTCGGCCAGCGCGTGGTCGTGGCTGGCGTAGAGCGTGAGTTGGGGGTGCTCGGTGTCCTCGCCGTCGAGCATCAGCGCGAAGGCGCGTTCCAGCTCGGCGCGCAGGTTCTCCATCTGCGGGCCCAGGCGGGCCTGGGCCAGGCGCTCGGCCGCCAGCAGCTTTTCGCCGAAGGGCGTGAGGCGCGCGGCCTGGCCGCGCTCCCAGAAGATCAGGCCTTGGCCGAGATCGGCCTCCCATTCCTTGAGCTGACCCCACACGTGGCGGTAGGACAGGCCCAGCTCGCGCGCCGCGCCGGAGATGGAGCCCGAGGCCTTGACCGCGTGCAGCACGTCCATCATGGGATTGCGCAGCAGCGCCGAGCCATTGCCGGCGGCGCGCTCGCGCGTGCTCAGTTGGTACGCCAGCTCGATTCGTCGCATGGGCGTCGAGTGTGCATCAAGCGCACCTATGCACCAAGGTTCATACCGCGTCAGTACGTAGCGTCGGCAACGCCCGTCGTCGGTAAGCTCGCCAACATATGAACACCTTTTCCGATAGCGTGAACACCGCGATCGGCCTGGTGCTGGCCGGGGACGCGGGGCTGTGGGCCATTGTGCTGCGCTCGCTGGCGGTCAGCGTCACCGCCACCGTCATCGCCTACGCGCTGGGCCTGTGGCTGGGTGCCTGGCTCGCTTCGGCGCGTTTCGCGGGGCGCGGGGTGGCGCTCACGCTGCTCAACACCGCGCTGGCCGTGCCGGCGGTGGTGGTGGGCCTGGTGGTCTACCTGCTGCTCTCGCGCTCGGGGCCGCTGGGCTTTCTGGGCTGGCTGTTCAACTTCGAGGCCATGGTGGTGGCGCAGGCCGTGCTGGTGCTGCCCCTGGTCACCGCGCTGGTGCGCCAGACGGTGGAGGACGCCGAACGCAGCCACGGCGAGCAGTTGCGGTCCATGGGCGCAGGCACGCTGATGCGCAGCCTTCTGCTGGCCTGGGACGAACGCTACGCGCTGCTCACCGTCTTCATCACGGCCTTCGGCCGGGCCATCGCCGAGGTCGGCACCGTGATGATCGTGGGCGGCAACATCGACGGCTTCACGCGCGTCATGACCACCGCCATCGCGCTGGAAACCAGCAAGGGCGACCTGCCGCTGGCCCTGGGCCTGGGCGTGGTGCTGCTGGCCGTGGTGCTGGTGCTCAACGCGCTGGTGTCGCTGGTGCGGCGCTGGCGCGAGCGCGCCGATGGCCTGGTCCCCCTGGGGGTTGGCATATGAGCGGCGTGCCGCCCCAGGCCGTGCACGCGCCGTGCTTTGAACTGCGTGGCGCCCAGGTTCGCCTGGGCCCGGCGCCGCGCGCGCCCGCGCTGGACGAGGTGAACCTGCGCGTCCTGCCCGGCGAGCGCGTGGCCTTCATCGGCGCCAATGGCAGCGGCAAGAGCACGCTGCTGCGCACGCTGCACGGCCTGCTGCCGCTGACGGCGGGCACGCGACAGGCGCCGGGCCGCCACCGCGTGGCCATGCTGTTCCAGCGCCCGCACATGCTGCGCATTCGCGCGCTGCACAACGTGGCCCTGGGCCTGTGGCTGCAGGGCCGGCGGTGGGGCGAGGCCAAGGCGCTCGCGCTCACGGCGCTGCAGCGCGTGGGCCTGGCCGACCTGGCCCAGCGCAATGGCCGCGCGCTCTCGGGCGGACAGCAACAGCGCCTGGCGCTGGCGCGCGCCTGGGCGCTGCAACCCGACATCTGGCTGCTCGACGAGCCCACGGCCAGCCTGGACCCACACGCCAAGCGCGAGGTGGAACAGCTCATCGCCGAGTTCACGGCCGCGCCCGCGAGCGGCCAGCCCACCACGCTGGTGTTCGCCAGCCACAACCTCGGCCAGGTCAAGCGCCTGGCCAGCCGCGTCGTCTACCTGGAGCAGGGCCGCGTGCTCGCCGACCTGCCCGTGCACGATTTTTTCAACGCCGACCTGTTGCGGGCCGTGTGCCCGCACGCCCATTTGTTCGTTCAAGGAGAAAGCTGGTGAAACCCATCCGTTCCGTCATCACCCTGGCCGCTGGCCTGCTGATCGGCACCGCCGCGCTCGCGCAGAGCATCGTCGTGGCCTCGACCACGTCCACCGAGCAGTCCGGCCTGTTCGGCGCCATCCTGCCGCAGTTCAAGCAGGCCACCGGCATCGACGTGAAGGTGGTGGCCCTGGGCACGGGCCAGGCCATCGACATGGCGCGCCGCGGCGACGCCGACGTGCTCTTCGTGCACGACAAGGTGGCCGAGGAGAAGTTCGTGGCCGAGGGCTTCTCGGCCAAGCGCCAGGAGGTCATGTACAACGACTTCGTGCTCGTGGGCCCCAAGGCCGACCCGGCGAAGACGGCGGGCAAGGACATCGTGGGCGCGCTGAAGAAGGTGGCCGCCGCCAACGCGCCCTTCATCTCGCGCGGCGACAAGAGCGGCACGCACGCGGCCGAACTGCGCTTCTGGAAGATGGCCGAGGCCGATGCCAACAAGGGCGGCGGCTACAAGGAATGCGGATGCGGCATGGGCCCGGCGCTCAACATCGCCTCCGGCAGCAACGCCTACGCGCTCACCGACCGCGGCACCTGGCTCAACTTCAAGAACCGCGGCGATTTGAAGGTGCTGGTGGAAGGTGACCAGCGCCTGTTCAACCAGTACGGCGTGATGCTGGTGAGCGCGGCCAAGCACCCGCAGGTGAAGACGGCCGAAGGCCAGAAGTTCGTGGACTGGGTCACCGGCCCGGCCGGCCAGGCGGCCATCGCCGCCTACAAGATCGGCGGCGAGCAGCTCTTCTTCCCGAACGCCACGAAGTGAGCGACGCGGCCGCCACGCCCCTGCGCGTGTTCGCGCCCGGCAGCCTGCGCGAGGCCTTCGAGGCGCTCGCGCCGCAGCACCGCGAGGCCGGTGGCCCCGACTGGCACGCAGCCTTTGCCGCCGCGGGCCTGCTGCGCGAGCGCATCGAGGCCGGTGCGCCGGCCGATCTGTTCGCCTCGGCCAATCTCGCGCACCCGCGCGCGCTGGCGGCCGAAGGTGGCTGGGACGGGCCGCTGGTCTTCGCGCACAACACCCTGTGTGCCATCGCCGCGCCGCACTGGCGTGGCGGCAGCGACGAGCTGCTCGACGCCATGCTCGATCCCCGCGTTCGCCTGGGCACCTCCACGCCGCGCGCCGACCCCTGCGGCGACTACGCGCTGGCCATGTTCGAGCGCGCCGAGGCCTTGCGCCCGGGCGCGCGCGACGCGCTGGCGGCCAAGGCGCTTGCGCTCACCGGCGGGCCGCAGTCGCCGCGCCCACCCGAGGGGCGCAACACCTACGCCTGGGTGATGGCCGAGCACAGTCTCGATCTGTTCATCACCTACCGCACCAACGGCCAGCGCGCGCGGCGCGACTGGCCCGAGCTGCGCACGGTGGAGCTGCCCGACACCCTGGGCGTGCGCGCCGACTACGGCGTGGCCTGGCGGCGCGGTGCCGGGCCGGTGGCCGAGGCGGCGGCGCGCTGGTTGCTGGGTGGCACCGCACGCGCCACACTCGCCGACCATGGATTCGAACTGCCTTGAGCCTTGGTCCCGCCGCGCCGTGCTGCTTGCGCTGGCGGCGTGCGGGGCGGCACCGGTCTTCGCCCAGGCGCCATCCCGCCGTGTGACCGACAGCGCCGGCCGCGCCGTGCCCGTGCCACCGCGCGTGCAGCGCGTGTTCCCCGCCGGGCCGCCGGCGGCCATCTGGCTCTACACGCTCGCGCCCGAGGCCCTGCTGGGCTGGCCGCGCGCCAACCGGCCCGAAGAGATCGAGTTCCTGCTGCCCGGCGTCGGCAATCGGCCCGAGGTGGGGCGCCTCACCGGGCGCGGCAACACCGCCAACCTGGAGACGGTGCTGGCGCTCAAGCCCGACCTGATCGTGGACACCGGTTCGGTTCGCCAGACCTTTGTAGAACTGGCCGAGCGCGTGCAGCAGCAGACTGGCATTCCCTACGCGTTGATCGATGGTGCGCTGGAGGCCGTGCCGGCTGGCTACCGCCTGCTGGGCGAACTGATGGGGCGGCCCGAGCGCGCCGAGGCGCTGGCTCGCTACGCCGAGGACACGCTGCGCCAGGTGCGCGAGCGCGTGGCCGGCGTGCCGCGCGAGCGCCACCCGCGTGTGTACTACGCGCGCGGCCCGCACGGGCTGGAGACCGGGCTCGATGGCTCCATCAACGTCGAGATGTTCGAGGCCATGGGCATTCAACTGGTGTCCACGCGCATGCCCGGCGGCCTGGCGCGCGTGTCCGTCGAGCAGGTGCTGAACTGGGACCCCGAGGTCATCATCACCATCGACCAGACCTTCGCGCAGAGCGCCGCGCAAAGCCCGCTGTGGCGCAACGTCAGCGCCGTGAAAAACGGCCGCGTGCACCTGAGCCCCAAGCTGCCTTTCGGCTGGGTGGACTTTCCGCCGAGCGTGAACCGGCTGCCGGGGCTGTGGTGGATCGGCGCGAAGGTGTTTCCCGAGCGCTTCCGCGAAGACCTCGGCGAGGTCGCGCGCGATTTCTATCGGCGCTTCTATCAGGTGGAGTTGTCGGCCACGCAAGTCCAGCGGGTTCTCGCTGGCCGCGACTGAGATGCGCAGCGGTGCCTGGTGGGCCTTGCTGGTGCTGCTCGCCGGCGTGCTGGTGGCCTTCACCGTGGGGCGCACGCCGGTGTCCTTGCCCCAGCTGTGGGCCGCGCTCAGTGGCGGCGAGCTCAGCGAATCGCTGCGCACCGTGGTCTGGCAGATCCGCGCGCCGCGCATCGTGGCGGCCGTGGCGGTGGGCGCGGCGCTGTCGGTGGCGGGCGCGGCCTTTCAGGGGCTGTTCCGCAACCCGCTGGTCTCGCCGGACATCCTGGGCGCCTCGGCCGGCGCGGCGCTGGGCGCGCTGCTGGGCATCTTCTTCTCGCTGGGGCTGGCGGGCATCCAGTTCGCCGCTTTCGCGGGCGGGCTGGTGGCGGTGGCGCTGGTGTACGCCACGGGTTCGGCCGTGCGCCAGGGTGACCCCATCCTCGTGCTGCTGCTCGCGGGCATCGTCATCGGCTCGCTGCTGGGCGCGGGCATTGGCCTGGTGAAGACGCTGGCCGACCCCTACAACCAGTTGCCCGCCATGACCTTCTGGCTGCTGGGCAGCCTGGCCGGCGCGCACGCCGACGACCTGCCCGCCTTGCTGGTGCCCGTGGCGCTGGGCCTGGGCGTGTTGCTGCTGCTGCGCTGGCGGCTGGACGTGATGTCCCTGCCCGAGGAGGAGGCCCGCGCGCTGGGCGCGCGCACCACGCTGCTGCGAGTGGGCATCGTGGCGGCGGCCACGCTGGTCACGGCCGCCAGCGTGGCGGCGGCGGGCATCGTGGGTTGGGTGGGACTGGTGGTGCCGCACCTGGCGCGCTTCCTCGTCGGGCCGTCCTTCGTGCGCCTGCTGCCCACGGCCGCGCTCCTGGGCGGCGGGCTGCTGCTGTTCATCGACACGCTGGCGCGCAGCGTGGCGGCGGTGGAGATTCCGCTGGGCATCCTCACCGCGCTGATCGGCTCGCCCTTCTTCATCGCGCTGCTGGGGCGGGCGCAGAAGGGGTGGCAATGATCGAGGCGGTGGACCTGCGCTTCGGCTACCCCGGCCACACCGTGGGCCAGGGCCTGTCCCTCGCGCTGCGCGCGGGCGAGGTGGTGGCGCTGCTGGGGCCCAACGGCGGCGGCAAGACCACGCTGCTGAAGACCCTGTTGGGTCTGTTGCCCGCGCAGGGCGGGGAGGTGCGGCTCGATGGCCGCTCGCTCACGGCCTGGGCGCTGCCCGAGCGCGCGCGCCGCGTGGGCTATGTGCCGCAGGGCCAGGCCAGCACCTTCGGCTACAGCGCGCGCCAGATGGTGCTGATGGGCCGCACCGCGCACCTGGGCCTGATCGCGCGGCCCGGTGCGCGCGATCAGGTGGTGGCCGACCAGGCCTTGCGTCGCCTGGGTATCGACCACCTGGCCGATCGGTCGGTGCACCGCATGAGCGGCGGCGAGCGCCAGCTCGTGCTCATCGCGCGTGCCCTGGCGCAGGAGCCGCGCGCGGTGCTGCTCGACGAGCCCACGGCCAGCCTGGACTTCGGCAACCAGGGGCTGGTGATGCGCGCAATCCGTGCGCTGGCCGGCGAGGGCCTGGGCGTGCTCTTCACCACGCACGACCCCAACCAGGCGCGGCGCTGCGCGGACACCGCGCTCCTGTTGCGAGAGGGGTGCGTGCTGGCGGCCGGGCCCGTGGCCCAGGTGGTGAATGCCGCGAACCTGCGCGCGCTGTACGGGGCGGACGTGGACGATTCAGGCGGGCCGCGCGGCCTGCCGGTGTTCCTGCCCGTGTTCCAGGCCGGTGTTGGCGGCCAGTGAGGTGGCGGCCTGGTGGTGCGTCAGGAACACCTGTCCGCTCAGGCGCTGAAGAAAGTCGCTGCGCTGCAGCTTGTCCATCACCGGGCCCTTCACCTCCGAGAGGTGCAGTTGCACGCCCGCGTCGCGCAGTCGCTGGTCGATGGCCTCCAGGCTGTCGAGCGCGCTCGCGTCGATGTCGTTGATGGCCGAGCACTGCAGCACCACGTGGCGCAGTTCGGGGTGGAGGGCCACGGCGGCGTTGATGCGGTCTTCCAGCGCGCGCGCGTTGGCGAAGTACAGGCTTTCGTCCATGCGCAGCGCCAGCACCTGCGGGTGTGTGATGACCTGGTGGCGCAGCACGTTGCGGTAGTGCTCGGTGCCGGGCACCTGGCCCACTTCGGCGATGTGGGGCTGGCTGGTGCGCCACAGGTGCAGCGCCAGTGACAGGCCCACGCCCGCCACCAGGCCGCTTTCCACGCCCACCGCCAGCGTGACCAGCAGCGTGGCGAGCACGGCGGTGAAGTCCGCCCGCGAATAGGCCCAGGTGCGCCGCAGGATGCCGAGGTCCACCAGCGAGAGCACGGCCACCACGATGGTGGCGGCCAGCGTGGCCTGCGGCAGGTGGAAGAGGGCGGGCGTGAGCAGCAGCGAGGCCAGCAGGATGCCCACCGCCGTGTACACGCCGGCCGCAGGCGTCTGCGCGCCGGCGTCGAAATTCACCACCGAGCGCGCGAAGCCGCCCGTGACCGGAAAGCCGCCCGTGAACGCGGCCGAGAGGTTGCTGCCGCCCAGGGCCACGAGCTCCTGGTCCGGCTCGATGCGCTGGCGCCGCTTGGCCGCGAGCGTCTGGCCCACCGAGACCGATTCCACGAAGCCCACCACGCTGATGAGCAGCGCCGGCACCAGCAGGGACTGCCAGAGGGACAGGTCCCACAGCGGTTGCGTGATCGGCGGCAAGCCCTGTGGCACCGCGCCCACCAGCTTGACGCCCCGCACGCCGCCGTCCACTGCCCAGGTGAACAGCGTGGCGCCCACGATGGCCGCCACCGGTCCGGCCTTGGCGCCGAGTTCGGCCGCGCGCGGCGGCACCCCCAGGCGGCGCAGCAGCGGCTGCAGGCCGCGCCGCACCCAGAACAGGAAGGCCAGGCTGGCCGCGCCGATGCCCAGCGTCAGGCCGTGCACCTGGCCGCGTTGCGCCCACAGGGCGGCCAGCATCTCCAGCAAGTTGTGCCCGCCCGCCGACACGCCCAGCAGGGTCTTGAGCTGGCTCGCCGCGATCAGGATGCCCGAGGCCGTGATGAAGCCCGCGATGACCGGGTGGCTCAGGAAGTGCGCGAGAAAGCCCAGGCGCAGCAGGCCCATGGCGAGCAGGATCAGGCCCGAGAGGAAGGCCAGCGTGATCGCCACCGCCAGGTACTGCGCGCCACCCGCCGCGGCGTGTTCGCCCACGGCGGCGGCCGTCATGAGCGAGACCACGGCCACCGGCCCCACCGCCAGCACGCGGCTGGTGCCCAGCAAGGCATAGACCAGCAGGGGCGCCACGCTGGCGTACAGGCCCACCTCGGGCGGCAGGCCCGCGAGCTGCGCATAGGCCAGGCTCTGCGGAATGAGCATGAGCGTGACGATGACCGCTGCGACGGCGTCGCGCAGCAGGGTGTCGCGGTCGTAGTCGCGCGCCCAATGCAGCACGGGCAGGTCGGGCCACCAGTGGCGCTTGGGCGGGTTCATGGCGCGCGGTATCAGCCCTGCGCCGAAGCCGGCGGCGGCATGCGGCTGAGGTCGTAGCCCGCGGCGGCGGCGGCTTGCAGCACCTCGGTCCAGGGGCGTTTGCCGGCCTGCGACAAGGCCCACAACTGGGTGCTGCGCGTGCCGCTGCGGCAGTAGGCCAGCACCGGGCCATCGGCCTGCGCGAGCGCCTCGCCGAAGGCGCGGCCCTGGGCCTCGTTCACTTGGCCCGAGACGGCGGGCAGGAACACGAAGCGCATGCCCGCGGCTTCGGCGGCGCGGGCCATGGCCTCGTGGTCCGGCTGGCCAGGCTGCTCGCCATCGGGCCGGTTGCAGATCAGCGTGGTGAAGCCGGCCGCGGCGGCGGCGGCCAGTTCCTCGGGCGCGATCTGCGGCGCAACGGACAGGGTGGGGGTGAGTCGTCTGAGATCCATGGTGCTCCTTCAGGTCGTTCGGGTCTTGGCGCCAAGGCGCTCCAGCGATTCGAACACGGCCATGCCCATGAGCATGGCCAGCACGAAGACAAGACCCTTGGACTCGCCCGAGGCCATGGACACCAGGCCGGGCCCGGGGCAGAAGCCCGCCAGGCCCCAGCCCACGCCGAAGGTGAGGCTGCCCAGCACCAGGCGGCGGTCGATTTCCGTGGCCTTGGGCAGGTACATGCCGCCACCCAGGAAGCTTCGCGTGCGCTGCTTGGCCAGGGCGAAGGCGAAGAAGCCCACGGCGATGGCGCCGCCCATCACGAAGGCCAGCGAGGGGTCCCAGGCGCCGGCCAGGTCGAGGAAGCCCTGCACCTTGCCCGGGTCGGTCATGCCTGACAGGAGCAGGCCCAGGCCGAACAGCAGGCCGATGAAAAAGGCGGACAGTTTCTGCATGGCGGTGCCCTCAGATCAGGTGACGGATGACGAACACGGTGGCAAAGCCCGCGGCCATGAAGGCCAACGTGGCCACCAGCGAGCGCGGCGACAGGCGGGAGAGCCCGCACACGCCGTGGCCGCTGGTGCAGCCCGAGCCGTAGCGCGTGCCGATGCCCACCAGCAGGCCGGCGAGCACCACCAGGCCCAGGCTCGCATCGATGCGCGGCGCGGTGATGAAGCCCTCGGGCGCGAGCCAGCCATACACCAGCGGCGACACCAGTAGGCCGGCCACCAGGGCCACGCGCCAACCGACGTCGCCGGTGCTCGGCTTGATCAGCCCGCCGAGGATGCCGCTGATGCCCAGCACGCGGCCATTGAACAGGATGAACAGGGCGGAGGCCACGCCCAGCAGTACGCCCCCGGCCAGCGAAGCCCAGGGGGTGAAATGGGTCCAGTCGATCGTCATGGTGTGTCTCCTTCAGCGGGAACAGAACTGTTGGTACAGGGTGCGGATGACGGCCTGCGCGGGCGGGCTGTCGAGGCGGTAATGGACGTGCTTGCCCTCGCGGCGCGTGCTCACCAGGCCCTCGTCGCGCAGCACCGTGAGCTGCTGCGACAGCGTGGGCTGGGTGATGCCCAGCGCGGCCTCCAGCTCGCCCACGTTGTGCTCGCCTTGCGAGAGCTGGCACAGCAGCATCAGGCGGTCGCGGTTGGACAGCGCCTTCATCAGGCGGCAGGCGTCGGCGGCGGCCGTCTGCATGTCGTCGAGATTCAGTTTGAGGGCGGGCATGGGACACTCCGTTCGGGATGCCGTTCATCGGCGGCACAGTCATCAATATATTGACTGATAGATTGTTTGTCAATATATTGTTGTTCACTTATTAAAAGGAGTCCGCCATGTCCGTCGCCACCACCGTCCGCCCCCGGGTCGAGGGCCTGTTCGATCCGGCCACCTGGACCGTCACCTACGTCGTGCACAACGGCCCAGGCTCGCCCGCGGCCATCATCGACTCGGTGCTCGACTACGACCCGAAGTCGGGCCGAACGCGCACGGCCTCGGCCGACAAGGTCATTGACTACGTGCGCGCCAACGACCTCAAGGTCGAGTGGATCCTGGAGACTCACGCGCACGCCGACCACCTCTCGGCCGCGCCCTATCTGAAGAAGCACCTGGGCGGGCGCATCGGCATCGGCGGGCGCATCACGCAAGTGCAGAAGGTGTTCAAGGCGGTGTTCCACCTGGAACCCGAGTTCCGCCTCGATGGTTCGCAGTTCGACCACCTGTTCCAGGAGGGCGAGCGCTTTCGCATCGGTGAACTCGAGGCCGAGGTGCTGTACGTGCCCGGCCACACACCGGCCTGCGCGGCCTACCACGTGGGCGACGCGGTCTTCGTGGGCGACACGATGTTCATGCCCGACGTGGGCACCGCGCGCTGCGACTTTCCCGGCGGCGATGCGAAGACGCTCTACGCCTCCGTGAAGAAGATCCTCGCGCTGCCGGGCGAGACGCGCCTATTCATGTGCCACGACTACCCGCCCAATGGCCGCGAGGTGCGCTTCGAGACCACGGTGGCCGAGCAGCGCGAGAAGAACATCCACGTGCACGACGGCATCAGCGAGGCGCAGTTCGTCGAAATGCGCACGAAGCGCGACGCCACGCTGGACATGCCGGTGCTGATCCTGCCGTCGGTGCAGGTGAACATCCGCGCGGGCGAGTTGCCGCCGCCCGAGGCGAACGGCGTGTCGTACCTGAAGATTCCGGTGAACGCGCTGTGAAAAAACAAAAAGCCGGCTGACGCCGGCTTTTTGTTGGGGAGAGGCTGGGGCCTTACTTCTGGCTCAGTACCCAGGCGGCCAGCTTTTTGGCCTCGGCCTCACTCACCTGCGGGTTGGCCGGCATCGGGATCGCGCCCCACACGCCCGAGCCGCCCTTCATGATCTTGGCGGCCAGCATGTCCGCTGCCTTGGCGTCGCTGCCGTACTTCTTGGCCACGTCCTTGTAGGAGGGGCCGACCAGCTTCTTGTCGATCGCGTGGCAGGCCATGCAGTTCTTGGCCTTGGCCAGTGCCTCGTCGGCCATGGCGGGTGCCGCCAGGGTGGTCATGGCGGCCATAATCAGAAGCGCACGTTTCATGGGATGTCCTTTGGAATGTCGGGGGCGAACGGGGCAAATTCTATCGAGTGGTTTTGTCATGGCCCTGTTATCGGACTTTCTTTGCCGGAATTTACCGGTCGTTTACCGGAGGCTGTGATGTATCTGCTGGGCCTGGGCATCGTGCTGTTGCTGATGAAGTACGTCGAGTACGGCCCCGTCGCCGGCTGGTCCTGGTGGATCGTGCTGGCCCCGTTCGGCCTGGCCGCGGCCTGGTGGGCCTGGGCCGATTTCTCGGGCTACACCAAGCGCAAGGCCATGGAGAAGATGGACCAGAAGAAGCGCGACCGCGTGGACAAGCAGCGCGAGAAGCTGGGCCTGAAGACGAACAGGCGCCGCTGAGGCGACGCCTGTTGCCGAGCGCAGCGACGATCAGAAGTTGTCCAGCACCGCGCCCTTGCTCGCGCTGGCCGCGTTGAACGCGAACTTGGCCTGCACGCCGCGCGTGTAGCGCGGAGCCGGGGCCTTCCAGGCGGCGCGGCGCTTGGCCAGCTCAGCCTCGCCCACGTTGAGCTCCAGTACCAGTTGGTGGGCGTCGATGGTGATCGAGTCGCCCTCGTGCACCAGCGCGATGTTGCCGCCCGCCGCCGCCTCGGGCGCCACGTGGCCCACCACCATGCCCCAGGTGCCACCGCTGAAGCGGCCGTCGGTGATCAGGCCCACGCTCTCGCCCAGGCCGGCGCCGATGAGCGCGCCGGTGGGCGCCAGCATCTCGGGCATGCCCGGCCCGCCCTTGGGGCCCAGGTAGCGCAGCACCATCACGTCGCCGGCCTTGATCTTGCCGTCCAGGATGGCCTGGAGGGCCGATTGCTCGTCGTCGAACACGCGCGCCGGGCCGGTGATCACCGGGTTCTTCAGGCCGGTGATCTTGGCCACCGCGCCCTCGGGCGAGAGGTTGCCCTTGAGGATGGCCAGGTGGCCTTGCGCGTACATCGGGTCGCTGATCGGGCGGATCACGTCCTGGTCCTTGCGGGGTTCGTCGGGCACGTCCTTCAGCACCTCGGCGATGGTCTGGCCGGTGATGGTGAGGCAATCGCCGTGCAGCAGGCCGGCCTTGAGCAGGACCTTCATGACCTGCGGGATGCCGCCCGCCTGGTGCAGGTCAACGGCCAGGTACTTGCCGCTGGGCTTCAGGTCGCACAGCACCGGCGTGCGCTGGCGGATGCGCTCGAAGTCGTCGATGCTCCACTCCACCTCGGCCGCGTGCGCGATGGCCAGGAAGTGCAGCACCGCATTGGTGGAGCCGCCCGTGGCCATGATGACCGCCACCGCGTTCTCGATCGCCTTCTTCGTGACGATGTCGCGTGGCTTGATGTCCTTCTTGATCGCCTCGACCAGCACCTTGGCCGATTCCTTGGCCGAGTTCTGCTTCTCGTCGTGCGGGTTGGCCATGGTGGACGAATAGGGCAGGGAGATGCCCAGGGCCTCGAAGGCCGAGCTCATGGTGTTGGCGGTGTACATGCCGCCGCAGGAGCCGGTGCCGGGGATGGCGTGCTGCTCGATGTCCTTGAGCTCCTGGTCGCTGATCTTGCCGGCGGCGTTCTGGCCCACGGCCTCGAACACGCTGACGATGTTGAGGTCTTGCCCCTTCCACTTGCCCGGCAGGATGGTGCCGCCGTAGACGTAGATGGCCGGCACGTTGGCGCGCAGCATGCCGATCAGGCCGCCGGGCATGTTCTTGTCGCAGCCGCCGACGACGACCACGCCGTCCATCCATTGCCCCTGCACGCAGGTCTCGATGCAGTCGGAGATGACCTCGCGGCTGACCAGCGAGTACTTCATGCCCTCGGTGCCCATGGCCATGCCGTCGCTGATGGTGGGTGTGCCGAAGATCTGCGGGTTGCCGCCGGCTTCCTCGATGCCCTTGACCGCCGCGTCGGCCAGTTTCTGCAGGCCGCTGTTGCACGGGGTGATGGTGCTGTGGCCGTTGGCCACGCCCACCATGGGCTTGCCGAAGTCGGTTTCCTTGTAGCCCATGCCGTAGTACATGGAGCGGTTGGGCGCGCGCGATTTGCCCTGGGTGATGTTGTCGCTGCGCAGCGCCTGCTTGGGGGTCTTGTCGGCCATGTCGTCTCTCTCGGGTGTCGTGGGGGAGGGGGAAAGCTTCGCAGTATGCGACAGCGCCGCGCGGGCTTCCAATCGGATCGGCTCGCTTCATTGATATGCTGGGCTTATGAACAAAGGCCTGAATCCGCAGCGTGGCGAATGGCGCCAGTGGCGCCAGTTCGCCGTGCTGGCCGAGGAACTGCACTTCGGCCGCGCCGCCGCGCGGCTGCACCTCACGCAGCCGGCACTGACGCAGGCCATCGCCTCGCTGGAAGCCGCGCTGGATGTGCGCCTGTTCGAGCGCAGCCGCCGCCAGGTGGCGTTGAGCGCCGCCGGCGAGGCCCTGCTGCCCGAGGTGCGCGAGCTGCTGCGCCGCGCCGAAGCCTTGCCCGCGCTGGCGCGCTCCGCCGCGCAGGGTGAGAGCGGCCGGCTGCGCATCGCCTTCGTCTCCACCGTGGGCTTCAGCCTGCTGCCGCCCTGGGTGCGCGCGTTTCGCGAGCGCTGGCCGCGCGTGGAGCTGGAACTGATCGAGGCCACGGGCGACGTGCAGCGCGAGCTCATCGCGCGGGGCGATGTGGACGCCGGCTTCGTGCTCCACGCCCCGGGCGACAGCGCACCCGGCCTGCAGCACCTGGCGCTGGTGACCGAGCCGATGGTGCTGGCCCTGCCCGAGGCGCACCCGCTGGCGGCGCGCGCGCGCCTGTCGCTGGCCGCCGTGGCGCACGAGCCGCTGGTGATGTTCCCGCGCCGCATCCTGCCCGAGGTGTTCGACGAGCTGGTGCGCCTGTACCGCGCCGCGGGGCACGAGCCGCGCGTGGCGCAGGAGGCGATCCAGATGCAGACCATCGTGAACCTGGTGTCGGCCGGCTTGGGCCTGGCCTGGGTGCCGCAGAGCGTGCGGCAATTCCAGCGGCCCGGCGTGGTCTACCGGCCCGTGGGCCTGCCCCGGGGTGAGGCGGTGCCGCGCTGCGAAACCAGCCTCGTCTGGCGCGACGCCGCGCTCAGCCCGGCACTGCAGCGCTTCGTCGACGCCGGGCGTTCACAATAGCCGCCATGCTGCAACACCCCCAGATCGATCCCGTGGCCCTGCAGATCGGGCCGCTTGCCATCCACTGGTACGGCCTGACCTACCTCGCGGCCTTCGCGCTGTTCTTCTGGCTGGGCCGTTTGCGCCTGCGGCACGAACCCTATGCCAGCATCACCCAGCCGCGCCGCTGGGAGAAACGCGACGTCGAGGACATCCTGTTCCTGGGCGTGCTGGGCGTGGTGGCGGGCGGGCGCATCGGCTACTGCCTGTTCTACCAGCCGGCCTATTACCTGCAGCACCCGCTGGAGGTGTTCTACGTGTGGCAGGGCGGCATGAGCTTTCACGGCGGCCTCATCGGCGTGATGCTGGCCATGGTGTGGTACGCGCGCAGCCGCGGCCGGCCGTTCTTCCAGGTGATGGACTTCATCGCGCCTTGCGTGCCCACCGGCCTGGCGGCCGGGCGCGTGGGCAACTTCATCAACGGCGAGCTGTGGGGCCGCGTGGCCGACCCTTCCTTGCCCTGGGGCATGGTGTTCCGCGGCGCGGGTGATCTGCCGCGCCACCCCTCGCAGGTCTACCAGTTCCTGCTCGAAGGCGTGCTGCTCTTCGTGCTGCTGTGGCTCTACGCGCGCCAGCCGCGCAAGACCGGCCAGGTGTCGGGCGTGTTCCTGCTGGGCTATGGCGTGTTCCGCTTCATCGCCGAGTTCTTCCGCGAACCCGACGCGCACCTGGGCCTGCTGGCGCTGGGCATGAGCATGGGGCAGTGGCTGTGCGTGCCGATGATCGTTGGTGGCATCGCCTTGTGGTGGTGGAGCGGGCGCGAGGATGCCCGTGGCGCTTGATCTGTTGACCCGTTGGACGCATGACTTCTGCCGGATGACGGGCCATTCGGCGCGGGCTCTGGACGAGGCCCAGGGTGTTGTCCTGGACGTCAGCGGTGCTACATTGATCGCCATCGAATGGCAGGCCGTTACGCACACGCTGCACGTGTACGGTCACCCGGTCGACGCCTCGCGGCCTGGCCCATTGCAGGCCAGCGCTTCAAGCGGCGAGTGGGAGGACGACGAAGCGGACGACGAAGCGGACGACGGTGGCGGCGATGACTGGGGCGACGGCGGGTACCACCCCGTTTCAATCGATCCGGGTGCCGATGACACCGAGGGGGCCACCCTGCACCTGAACCCCGACACGGGACTCGTCACGCTGTACCTGGTGGTGCCTTTTGCCACCCTGGACGCACAGTCTTTTGCCTCCATGCTGGAGGCCTTCATCGACGACGTGGCCTTGTGGTCGACGGTGTTCGCGCAAAGCCCGTCCGCCGACCCCGGGATGGGCGCTGCGTCGGGGCTCGAGACGGCGCGCGCCATGACGCAGGGATTGATCATCGCCTGACGCCGCGCGGCGCTGACGCTACTTCTTCATCATCTTTCGGTGGCCGTCGAAGTACGCCAACTCGTCGAGCAGCGGTACTCGCTGCTCAAGGTCGTGCAGCAGATTCAGCAACTTCCGGCAGCGGTCGAGGACGGTCTTGAGCAGGGCGCGCTCGGACGGCGATTGGGCCAGAGCGCCGCTGACGAGACGCGTGACGCGCTGCCGGATCCATCCCTGCAGCAGTGGGACGACGATCGCGGGGTCGTTGAACTGGTTGACGAGCGTGTCCAGTTGAACCTTGAGCACGGACGACTGCGGACTCAGGCACAGCCCGGCGCCCATGTCCCGCAGGTCCTGGTCGTTGGCCTGTGGCGTGTGGCGCAGCCGGCGGATGACCAGCGCCAGCGCAATGGACAAGGCGCGCGCGTCGACTTCCGAGGTCTGGTCGGCGGAGTCCTGGAGCCAGGCCAGCACGACAGGCATACCCGGCCGCCAGTTCGCGGCTGCGTTGCCCGGGTGGCCCATGTCAATCAAGGTGCCAAAGGCCACGCCGTCCAGTTCGGGATGGGTGCGACACAAGGCAACCAGCGCATGAAACCCCTTCGCGGCGGCCAGGCGGCTCAGCGCGGGCGCCAGTTTCTCGGGTCGAAGCAACCCACGCTCCAGCAGATCGCGCAACACGGTGAGTTGCACGTCCGGACCCAGCCTCTCATCGATCAGGACCTCATCGGCGGAAATCGGACGCGACATCCATTGCGGCGTCCAGAGGCTTGGCACGGGCCAATGCAGCACGCAGGAGCGGATCTCGATCGGGCAGAGCGCGAACAGGTCGCGCATTTTGTCCAGAGAGGGATGGAAGGTGTGCAACAGCGAGGCTTCGCTGCCCAGCAGCTCCAGCGAGAGTGAGAAGGGCTCGCCCTTGAGCTGGAAGTGGGCCAGGCAGGGGCTGAAGTACAGGCGTTCGGCTGGTGGGGGCACACCCGGATGGCGGTCGTCGTCGCCTTGCCGTGTCAGTTCGAGCACGGCGGCGGTCAACCAGGCCCACTGGGCGAGTGCTTCGCCCTCGGGCGTGGGCCACTTCGCCGAACGTTTGACCAGACGGGCGAGACCGTGCAGCACGCGGTCGAGCCAATCGTCGCGCACCTCGATCCATCCGATGCGCTGCGGGCCGTCCGCCTCCATGCCGATCGACTGCCCGACGTGTTTCAGAAACGCCAGGACGTCCCGAACGAAACGCAACGCCGCGCGGGGAGACTCGATGGCCTTGAGGCAGTCGAGCAGTGTCGGCAGGAGCGTGGTGCTCACGTCTTTTGGCTGGTAGTGCTGTGTCTTGAGCCACAGGCCGGCGCAGCCATGAACCGCCACGGCTTGCAAAAGGGCCTTCTGGTAGCCCGGGTCGGTGCGGATCATGGGATCCTGCAGCCACAGGCTGGCGCGCAGCAGCGATTCGATGGCCGCGGCCAGGTCGGTGCCCAGCAACAGCACACAGGCCTGGCGCACAAAGGCGGTGAGCGCGACGAGCCGCTCGCTGCGCATGATCAGGCATTGCTGCTTGAAGGGCATGAACTGCGTGGCCTCGGCAAGGTACACGGATTGACCGTCTCCACAGCACAGCCCGAAGGCCTGCAGTCCTTTGAACAGGACGTCCACGGTCAGATCCGCCGTGGCCTCGTTCATCAGCCCCGCCGAGACATACGACAGCAGCAGGTTGAGGAGCGCAGGTGAGGCTTCGGCACCTTCCTCGAGGGTCACTGTCGCCATGCCCGCCAGGCCGACATCGATGCAAAAGCCCAGCTCGCGCAGCTCGGCCTGTATGGCGTGGAGGGGGCGACCTTCCTGGTGCTGGCGACTCCATTGCCTGCGCAACTCGAGAATGGTGGGCCGGAGGTTCTCGTACTGGCCGTTCTCTTTCCCCAGCAGATCGTCGAAGCTCGCGTCGATCAGGCTTCGCCATTCGGGCGACTGGGCCCCGTTCAGCGGCTGGCTGGGGTCCTTCAACAGGCGGCTCACCACGAGTCTGCGGTCGCGCCCCGCGGGACAAGCGCCGAGCACCTGCGCGGCCAGCCCGGCGTCGCCCAGGCGCAGCAGGGCAGCCACCACCGCCGCGCGGGCGCGTGACCCGTTCGGCTTTGCGCGGCACAGCGTCTCCCACAGCGTCTTGTCAGCGATCAGGGTCAGGCACAGGGCCGGTGGCAGGCTGTGCTGGCTGCACAGGTCGATCAACGCGTTCGCCGCCGGCCACCCGGCCAAAGGCGTGTCGGGCTGATGAAGGCGTTTGAGCAGCGCCGCCTTCACCCTTTCGTTCAGCGCGTGGGCGGCCGTGCTGATGAATTCGATGCGGGGCGTCCCGGTGACGGTGTCGATACCGGTTCGAAGGTGCCGGCTCCAGGCGGTCCGCGGAGCGGTGGGTTTCACCGGCGGGCGGGAAGCGGGTTCGCGCGAGGCGGTGGGAGCGAGGGTGACGGCGGGCTGCTGAGCCTGGGGCGGAGGGTGGCCTGCAGACGTGCTGCGCGGCCGCGTACCGTCGAGTGAGTTGGATCGCATGAGGGTGTGAAGTTGTGTGACAGCGGATGCGACAGGCTTCGTGTTCTGAACACCACGGGCGTTCCTCTCGGAACCGTCACCGCACACCGCTCGTCGGCGGCGCGGGTTTTCCCCGTGACGACGCACCGGCTTCTGTTTAAGAATTATCTGTAATTACAGGTGATTACTCATGCGCGTGGTGCTCAACTCCCTGCACGATGAAGTGGCTTCGCAGCTTCGCGAGCGCATCTTTTCGGGTGAACTCGCGCCCGGCAGCTACCTGGACGAGCCGGCGCTGTGCGCGGCGCTGGGCATTTCGCGCACGCCGTTGCGCGAAGCGCTCAAGGTGCTGACGGCCGAAGGCCTGCTGCGCCACGAGCCGCGCCGTGGCTGCTTCGTGGCCGAGATCACCGAGCGCGACCTCGACGAGATCTTTCCCGTCATTGCGCTGCTGGAAGGCCGCTGCGCGTTCGAGGCCGCCAGCAACGCCAGCGACGCCGAACTGGTGGCCCTGGAGCAGTTGCACGACAAGCTCAACCGCGCCGCGCGCGCCAAGCGCATCAACGACTACTACGCCGTCAATTTCGCCATTCACGAGGCCATCATCGCTCTGGCCGACAACCGCTGGCTGGCCCAGGTCATTGGCGACCTGCGCAAGATCCTCAAGCTGGCGCGGCTGCAGCAACTGCACGCGCCGGGCCGGCTGGAGCAGAGCCTGTCGGAGCACATGGCGGTGTTCGCCGCGCTCAAGGCGCGCGACGCCGAAGGCGCCGAAGCGGCCATGCGCACCCACCTCACGCGCCAGCGTGCGGCGCTGCGCGACCTGGCGCGGCAGCAGAAGTCGAGGTTGAGTGCATGAGCGCCCGCTCCGCAGCGCGTGGCGCGAAGGATTCCGAATGAACACCGGTCAGTGGATTGCCGAGCGCGTGTCGCGGCTTCGTTTGCCAGCCAAGGAGAAAGTCCCCGCGCCACGCTCCACGAACGAGCGCCTTCGCGCGCGCCTGCGCCACGACGGCGAGGCCCTGGCGCCACGCGCGCTGCGGCAACTGCTGGACCAGCTCAAGGGCGTGGTCGATCCGATGGTGAGCGAAGTGGAGGGCGGCCGGCGCGCCCAGGCGCTGATCGATTGGTACGCCCGGGCCGACGCCCCACAGCGGCGCGACCTGTGGTTGCTGATGAGCGAGCACTTCACGGCCGACCCGCAGAAGGTGAAGAAGGCCCAGACCGAGTACCAGGCGGCGGTCGGCACGCCCGACGAGGCCGCCGCCGAGGTGCGCTACCGCCGCGCCACCGTGTCGCCGCGTCGGCGCATCCTGCAGCGCTTCAGCGCCAACCCGCAGGGCATTCCCTTCCTCGTGTCGCTGCGCGCCGAACTGCAGCCCGCGCTGCGAAGCGATCCGCGCCTGCAGGCGCTGGACGTGGAGATGGAGTACATGTTCTCCACGTGGTTCGACGTCGGCTTCCTCGAGCTGCGCCGCATCAGTTGGGACTCGCCGGCCTCGCTGATCGAAAAGCTCATCCGCTACGAGGCGGTGCACGACGTGCGCGGCTGGAACGACATGAAGAACCGCCTGGACAGCGACCGCCGCTGCTATGGCTTCTTCCACCCGCGCCTGCCGGGCGAGCCGCTGATCTTCGTGGAAGTGGCGCTGATGAACGACATCGCCGGCAGCATCACGCCGCTGCTGGACGAATCGGCCGCGCCCGCCGATCTTTCGCGCGCCACCACCGCCATCTTCTATTCCATCAGCAGCACGCAGGTGGGCCTGCGCGGCGTGAGCTTCGGCGACTCGCTGATCAAGCACGTGGTGGACACGCTGAAGGAAGAATTCCCGCGCCTGCGAACCTTCGCCACGCTCTCGCCCATCCCGGGCCTGCGGGCATGGCTGTCGAAGCAGGCGCCGCAAGAATTGCTCACGGCCTGGGAGCGCTGGAGCGAACTCGACGAAAAGGCCCCCGAGCGCCAGGCCTTGCTCTCCTGGGCTGCGCGCTACCTGGGCCACGAACTGCTCGACGGCAAACCCCTGGACCCGGTGGCGCGCTTCCACCTGGGCAACGGGGCGCGCGTCGAGCGCATCCATTGGGGCGGCGATCCATCCACCAAGGGCAACAAGCAGTCCTTTGGCCTCATGGTGAACTACCTCTACGATCTGCGGCGCCTGGACAAACACCGGGCCATGCTGGCAGCGGGAAAAATCCCGATAGGCGGGGCCGTCGAGGCCTTGTACCGTTGACGGTGACCTGGGCGCCAGGCCCCGTCGGCTTCATAACCACCAAGGAGACAGACAACATGAACCAGCCCATCCAACGGCGCACGCTGCTGCGCGCCGCCGCCGCCAGTGCCGTGCTCGGCCCCATCGGCGCCACCGGCGTTCGCGCGCAATCGGCCTGGCCCTCGCGCCCGGTCACCCTGGTCGTGCCGTTCCCGGCCGGCGGCGGCACCGACGCCTTCGCGCGCCCCATGGGGGCTTCGTTCACGCGCCTGTCCGGCAAGGCGCTGGTCATCGACAACCGGGGCGGCGCAGGGGGCACCCTGGGCGCCAGCATCGCGGCCAAGGCCAACCCCGACGGCTACACGCTGTTCATGGGCGCGGTGCACCACTCCATCGCCCCCAGCATGTACCCCAAGCTCGACTACAACATCGAGACCGACCTGGTGCCGCTGATCCTGGTGGCCAGCGTGCCGCAGGTGGTGGTGGTGAACCCCAAGAACATCACCGCACCCGACTTCAAGGCCTTCCTGGCGCAGGTCAAGGCCAACCCGGGCAAGCTCAACTACGCCTCGGCGGGCAGCGGCACCTCGCACCACCTGGCGGGCGAGCTGTTCAAGCAGCAGACCAACACCTTCATCACCCACATTCCCTACCGTGGCGCGGGCCCCGCGCTGGCCGATCTGATCGCGGGCAACGTGGACATGATGTTCGATGGTCTGGGCTCCTCGGCCGGCCACATCAAGGGCGGGCGCATCAAGCCGCTGATGGTCTCGGGCGCCAAGCGCAACCCCGCCTTCCCCGACGTGCCCTGCGCGGCCGAGGTGGGCCTGCCCCAGTACAACGTGACCACCTGGTACGGCGTGTGGGCGCCCAAGGGCACGCCGGCCGACGCGCAGGCGCGCGCGATCGAAGAGCTTCGCAAGGCCTGCACCACCGACGAGGCCAAGTCCGTCTGGGCCGCTCAGGGCGCGGAATTCCCCGATGTCACCGGCCCGGCCTTCGGCAAGTTTGTCAGCGCCGAGGTGAGCAAGTGGGCGCAGGTGGTCAAGGCCTCGGGCGCCAAGCTGGAGTGATCGATTGCCCGCGGACGGACTGCACCTCGCCATCGACGGCGCCACTGCGCGCCTGACGATCCGCCGCCCGGCGAAGTTCAACGCCATGTCGCGCGCGATGTGGCGCGAACTCGCCGAGGCCGTGGCCGACCTGGCCACGCGCGCCGAGGTGCGCGTGCTGGTGGTGGCGGGCGAGGGCGCCCACTTCTGCGCGGGCGGCGACATCGCCGAGTACCCCGGTTTCCGCTTCGACGAGGCCAGCCTGCGCGACTTCCACGAGCGCGAGGTCTGGGGCGGCCTGTCGGCCCTGCTGGCCTGCGACAAGCCCGTCATCGCGCAGATCGACGGCCACTGCATGGGCGCGGGCGTTGAGATCGCGAGCTGCTGCGACATCCGCGTGGCCAGCGCGTCCGCGCGTTTTGGCGCGCCCATCGCGCGCCTGGGCTTTCCCATGGCGCCGCGCGAGGCCGAGCTGGTGGCCCGCGAGGCCGGCCTGGCCACCGCGCGCGAGATGCTGCTGCAGGCCGCGGTGCTGGACGCGCCCACGATGCTCGCGCGCGGCTTCCTGCACGCCGTGGTGCCCGAGGCGGCGCTGGCCGACGAGGTCCTCACCCGCGCGCGGCGCATGGCCGAACTCTCGCCCGAGGCCGCGCGCCTGAACAAGCAGACCCTGCGCGCCCTGGCCGCCGGCATCTCCGCCGATGCGCTGGTCGACCGCGCCTACGAGTACGCCGGCCACGCCGAGCACCGCGAGGGCATCGCCGCCTTCCTGGACAAGCGCACGCCCGCTTTCTGAGCCATTTCCATGAACGAGAACGACAACCCCAACCTCTTCACCGCGCTGCGCGCGGCCTTCCCCGCCGACCTCGACACCACCGCCGTGGAAGTGGTGGGCGGCGCCAGCCACGGCCTGCGTTACAGCTGGCGCGACCTGGACCGCGCCAGCGCCATGCTGGCCAACCTGCTCGACAGCCTGAAGCTGCCGCCGCGCTCACGCATCGCCGTGCAGGTGGAGAAGTCGGTCGAGAACCTCATCCTGTACCTGGCCGTGCTGCGCAGCGGCCACGTGTACCTGCCGCTGAACACGGCCTACCAGTCCGGCGAGATCGAGTACTTCGTGGGCAACGCCGAGCCCGCCGTGGTGGTGTGCAGCCCGGCCAACTTCGGCTGGGTCAGCAAGATCGCCTTCAAGGCCGGCACGCGCCACGTGTTCACGCTGGGCGAGGACCGCAGCGGCACCTTGCTGGAGCGCGCCTCGCACCACGCCGACACACACACGCCGGCGCGCTGCCAGGCCGACGACCTTGCGGTCATCATCTACACCAGCGGCACCACCGGGCGCAGCAAGGGCGCCATGCTCACGCACGGCAACATGCTCAGCAACGCGCGCGTGCTGCAGTCTTACTGGGGCTGGAAGAAGGGCGACGTGTTGATCCACGCGCTGCCCATCTTCCACGTGCACGGCCTGTTCGTGGCCATCCATGGCGCGCTCATCAACGGCAGCGCCATGTTGTGGCTCAACAAGTTCGATCCGAAGGCAGTGATCGAGCTGTTCCCGCGCGCCACGGTGTTCATGGGCGTGCCCACGCTGTATACGCGCATGCTGGCCGAGCCCTCGCTCACGCGGAATCAGGTGAAGAACATGCGGCTGTTCGTCTCGGGTTCGGCGCCGCTGCTGATCGAGACCTTCACCGAGTGGCAGGAGCGCACGGGCCACACCATCCTGGAGCGCTATGGCATGAGCGAGACGGTGATGTTGACGTCCAACCCGTACGCGGCGGACGAGCGCCACAACGGCGAGAGCGAGCGTCGCGGTGGCACGGTGGGCTTCCCGCTGCCGGGCGTGAGCCTGCGGGTGGTGGACGAGGCGGGCCGGCCGGTGGAGGCGGGGGAGATCGGTGGCATTCAGGTGCGGGGGCCGAACATTTTTGCGGGCTACTGGCGCATGCCGGAGAAGACGGCGGAGGAGTTCACCACGGACGGCTATTTCAAGACGGGCGATGTGGGCCGGATTGACGAGCGCGGCTATGTGGTGATCGTGGGGCGCAGCAAGGACTTGATCATTTCGGGGGGCTACAACGTGTACCCGGCGGAGATCGAGGGTGCGCTGAACGAGATGCCGGGGGTGGCGGAGAGCGCGGTGGTGGGTGTGCCGCACCCGGACTTTGGCGAGGTGGGGGTGGCAGTGGTGATTCCCCGTCCTGAAGGTCCACCGGATCCGGAGGTTTTGATCGGCGCGTTGAAGGCTCGGCTGGCGAACTTCAAGATTCCCAAGCGCTGCTTCGTGGTGTCGGAGTTGCCGCGCAATACGATGGGGAAGGTGCAGAAGAACCTTTTGCGGGAGCAGTACAAGGGCCTGTTCGCCTAGGTTTTCTTCGGCTGCTCCGGTCGGCGGCGCTCGGGTGTCCGGCTCCGCGACTGTCCCCCGGAGCGGATCGCTGGCGCGCTCCGCTCCTCCTCCTTTATGTCGCTACGCCGGACACCCGATCACCGCCGACCTCGTTGGCACTCGTCGATTGGTACTCGACCGTGCCTGTTGCTCGCGGACGCTGGGTGCACTGCGTAGCGAAATAAAGGAGGAGGACGGCGCAGCCGTCCGGGGGACATTCGCGGAGCTGTGCACCCAGTGGCCGCGAGCTTCGCCAAGGTGCAGGCGAGAAATCAGCGAAGCACCAACAACTCAACGAAGCACCAGAACAGGTGTATGCGAGTGCGTCAGCACCTGCTGCGTCTCACTGCCCAACAGCAAGCGCTTGATGCCCCGCCGCCCGTGCGAGGCCATCACGATCAGATCGCACTTGTGCTTCTTGGCCGTGGCGATGATCACCTCCGAGATCAGGTCGCCCTTGCCCGTCACCGGCTTCACCCGCACTTCCATCAGTTGGCCCGCCGCCTTCACCGCGTTCACCGCCTCCATCGCCTCCGCCTGCCACTGCTTCTCGATGCGGGCCACCTCGGCCGCTGCCAGCGTCACACCGCCTTCGAAATAGGTCTGCGGATAGCGCGGCACCACCTTCAGGGCCACCACCTCCGCGCCGGTCAGGTCGGCCAGGGAAAGCGCATGGTCGACCGCCTTTTGCGACAGATCGGAGCCGTCGGTGGCGACAAGGATTCGCTTGTACATCTTCTTCTCCTCGTTGAATGATGGGAACGAAGCCGCAGGCTAGCGCCGCAGGGTGCTCCCGGGCTTGACCTGCGTCAAGGGGGTGGCGCTTCCTTTGCGAGTACCCTTGCGCCCCATGAGTTCCGCCGCCTGGTCGCGCGAGCATCGGGGTCCGCTGACGGTCACCGATGACTTCGCCGTGCTCGACGACCCCGTCGAGCAAGCCGCGTTCACGCAAGCCGTGGACGGGGCGGACGCGAGCCGTGAATCGGTGCTGGTGGTGCAGGGCATGTATTGCGCGGCCTGTGCCGACACCATCGAATCCGCGCTGGATGGCGCACCCGGCGTGGAACTGGCCCGTGTGAACGCCGGCACGCGCCGCCTGCAACTGCGCTGGGACCCATCGCGCACGCGCCTGTCCGAACTGGCCGCGCGTGTGGGCGACCGCGGCTACCGCCTGCTGCCGCTGCAACAGGCCCTGTCCATCGACGAGCGCCTGCGCGAGACGCGCCAGGCGCTGTGGCGCCTGTTCGTCGCGGGCTTTTGCATGATGCAGGTGATGATGTACGCGTGGCCCGCCTACGTGGCCGCGCCGGGCGACATCCCGCCCGACATCGACCAGCTCCTGCGCTGGGCCAGTTGGGTCATCAGCCTGCCGGTGGTGTTCTTTGCCAGCGGCCCCTTTTTCCGGCAGGCCTGGGCCGATCTGAAGGTGCGCCGCATCGGCATGGACACGCCGGTGTCGGTGGGCATCCTGATCACCTTCCTCGCCAGCTCGGCCGCCACCTTCGACCCCACCGGCCCCTGGGGACACGAGGTCTGGTACGACTCGCTCACGATGTTCGTGTTCTTCCTGCTGGGCGGCCGCTACCTCGAGGCACGGCTGCGCCAGCGCACGGCCGGCGCGCTGGATGCGCTGATCAACCGCCTGCCCGCCACCTGCGAGCGCGAACGCGCCGACGGCACGCGCGAGACCGTGTCCGTTCGCCGGCTGGCGGCGGGCGACGTGGTCTGCGTGCGCGCGGGCGAGGCATTCCCCGGCGACGGTGTGCTGCTCGATCCGCGCGCCTCGGTCGACGAGGCCCTGCTCACCGGCGAGGCCCGCCCGCAGACGCGGCGCGCGGGCGACCCGCTGGTGGCCGGCAGCCTCAACCTCGCCGGCCCCGTGCGCTTGCGGCTGGACCGCGTGGGCATCGACACCCGCTACGCCCAGATCGTGCGGCTCATGGAGCGCGCCGCCACCGACAAGCCGCGCCTGGCTGTTCTGGCCGATCGCATCGCCGGGCCCTTCCTGGTGCTGGTGATGCTCGCGGCGCTGGCCGCCGCTTTCGCCTGGTGGCAGGTCGATCCCTCGCGCGCGCTGGCCATCGCAGTGGCGGTGCTGATCGTTACCTGCCCGTGCGCGCTGTCGCTGGCCACGCCGGCGGCCATGCTGGCCTCGGCCGGCGCCCTGGCGCGCCGCGGCGTGCTGGTGCGCCGCCTGCAGGCGTTGGAGTCGATGGCCAGTGTGAACGCGGTGGTGTTCGACAAGACGGGCACGCTCACGCGCGAGCACCTGATGCTCAACGAGGTACTGCTGCGCCAGGGCGCCGACCGCGCCCAGGTGCTGGCGCTGGCCGCGGCCCTGGCGCGTGGCTCGCTGCACCCGGTGGCGCGCGCCGTGGCGGCTGCCGCCACGCCTTCGGATGAGCCGCTGCTCGACTGGCACGAAGAGCCGGGGCAGGGCATGTCGGCGCGCCTGTCCAACGGCCGCCTGCTCAAGCTGGGCTCGCCCCTGTTCACCGGCGCCATGCCCGAGCACGACGCCGAAGGCCCGCGCACCTACCTGGTGGACGAGCACGGCTGGCTGGCCACCATCACCCTCAGCGAAGGCCTGCGCGAGGACGCGCGCGTGGCCGTGCAGCGCCTGCGCGCCCTGGGCATGCAGACCTGGCTGCTTTCGGGTGACCGCGCCTCGCAGGCGCACCGCATCGGCACGGCCGCCGGTGTGGACCACGTGCTGGCCGATGCCACGCCCGAGCGCAAGCTGGCGGAAGTGCAAGCCCTGCAGCGGCAGGGCTGGCGTGTGGCCATGGTGGGCGACGGCCTGAACGATGGCCCTGTGCTGGCCTGGGCCGACGCCTCCTTCACCATCGGCCGCGCCGCGCCGCTGGCGCAGGCGCGCAGCGACGCGGTGGTGCAGGGCGGGCGCGTCATGGACGTGGTGGATACGCTGCTGCAGGCTCGCCGCACGCGGCGCGTGGTGCGCCAGAACCTTCTGTGGGCGGCGGTCTACAACGCCGTCTGCGTGCCGCTGGCGCTCATCGGCTGGATGCCGCCCTGGCTGGCCGGCCTGGGCATGGCGGCCAGCTCGCTGCTGGTGATCGGCAACGCCTGGCGGCTGAGCCGGCCCGAGGCCGCACCGAAGGGCTGAACCATGGACGTCCTCTATCTCCTCATCCCGCTGTCCGTGCTGATCGTCTTCGGCGTCATCGGCGTGTTCTGGTGGGCGCTGCAATCGGGCCAGTTCGACCACGTCGATCGCGAAGGCGAGCGCATCCTTCATGACGAATGAGACCGGCTTGACCTAGGTCAAGCCGCGCCGGCCCTCGCGCCCGGACACTCCCTCTGCAACATCGAGAGGAGTATCCGAATGGCCTTCCACGACAAGGCATCCACCGGCGCCGCGGTCTACAACGACAAGGTGGTGCGGCAATTCGCCCTGGCCACCGTGTTCTGGGGCGTGGTGGGCATGCTGGTCGGCGTGATCATCGCCGCGCAACTGACCTGGCCCGCGCTCAACCTGGGCATCGAATGGCTCAGCTACGGCCGCCTGCGGCCGCTGCACACCAACGCGGTCATCTTCGCGTTCGGCGGCTGCGGCCTGTTCGCGGCCAGCTACTACGTGGTGCAGCGCACCAGCCAGGTGAGGCTGTTCTCGGACGGCCTCGCGGCGTTCACTTTCTGGGGCTGGCAACTCGTCATCGTGCTGGCCGCCATCACGCTGCCCATGGGCATGACGCAGGGCAAGGAGTACGCCGAGCTGGAGTGGCCGATCGACATCCTGATCGCGCTGGTGTGGGTGGCCTACGCCATCGTCTTCTTCGGCACCATCGGCCTGCGCAAGGTGCGCCACATCTACGTGGCCAACTGGTTCTTCGGCGCCTTCATCCTGGCCGTGGCGCTGCTGCACATCGTCAACAGCGCGGCGCTGCCGGTGAGCCTCGGCAAGAGCTACTCGGCCTACGCGGGCGTGCAGGACGCGATGGTGCAGTGGTGGTACGGCCACAACGCGGTGGGCTTCTTCCTCACGGCGGGCTTCCTCGGGATGATGTATTACTTCATCCCCAAGCAGGCCGAGCGGCCGGTGTACTCGTATCGCCTGTCGATCGTGCACTTCTGGGCGCTGATCTTCACCTACATGTGGGCGGGCCCGCACCACCTGCACTACACCGCGCTGCCCGACTGGGCGCAGTCGGTGGGCATGGTGTTCTCGCTGATCCTGCTCGCGCCGAGCTGGGGCGGCATGATCAACGGGATCATGACCCTCTCGGGCGCCTGGCACAAACTGCGCGACGACCCGATCCTGCGCTTCCTCATCGTCTCGCTCTCGTTCTACGGCATGTCGACTTTCGAGGGGCCGATGATGTCCATCAAGACGGTGAACGCGCTGTCTCACTACACCGACTGGACCGTGGGCCACGTGCACTCGGGCGCGCTGGGCTGGGTGGGCCTGGTGACGATGGGATCGATGTACTACCTGATCCCGCGCCTGTACGGCCAGAAGAAGATGTACTCGGTGCCCGCCATCGAGCTGCACTTCTGGATCTCCACCATCGGCATCGTGCTCTACATCGCCGCCATGTGGATCGCCGGTGTGATGCAGGGCCTGATGTGGCGCGCCGTCAACCCCGACGGCAGCCTGACCTACACCTTCGTCGAGTCGGTCAAGGCCACCTTCCCGTTCTACGTGATTCGACTGGCCGGCGGCGTGCTCTACCTGGGTGGCATGTGCGTGATGCTGTGGAACACCGTGATGACCGCGCGCAGCGGCCGCGTCGATCCGGTGCAGATTCCCACCGCCCAAGCCGCCCACGCCTGAGGGACATCCCATGTCACAACAACACAAACCCGCCGGCTTCACGCACGAGCGCATCGAGACCAACAACTTCCTGATGATCGTGCTCATCGTGCTGGTGATCGCGATCGGAGGCCTGGTCGAGATCGTGCCGCTGTTCTTCCAGAAATCCACCACGCAGCCCGTGGAAGGTCTCAAGCCGTACACCGCGCTGCAGCTCGCCGGGCGAGACGTGTACGTGCGCGAGGGTTGCTACAACTGCCACTCGCAGATGATCCGCCCCTTCCAGGCCGAGACCCTGCGCTACGGCCACTACTCGGTGGCGGGTGAGTTCGTCTACGACCGGCCCTTCCAGTGGGGCAGCAAGCGCACCGGGCCCGACCTGGCGCGTGTGGGCGGACGCTACAGCGACGAGTGGCACCGCCTGCACCTCATCAACCCGCGCGACCTGGTGCCCGAATCCAACATGCCGGCCTACGCCTGGCTGGAGAAGAAGCCCGTGGACGCCGCCGGCATGCCCGTGCGCCTGAAGACGCTGCGCACCCTGGGGGCGCCCTACAGCGACGAGGAGATCGCCGGTGCCGCCGATGCCGTCAAGGGCAAGACCGAGATGGACGCGCTCATCGGCTACCTGCAGGTGCTGGGCACCGCCGTGAAGTGAGGCCCGCGATGAACATGGACATCAACACCCTGCGCTCCGTCGTCACCGTCATCAGCCTGCTGGCGTTCGTGGGCATCGTGGCCTGGGCCTGGTCGCGCCGCAACCGCGAGCGCTTCGACGAGGCCGCGCGCCTGCCTTTCCAGGACGAGTGAGCCAGCCCAGATACCACCCCACAAAGGGGAACCGGGAAACAACATGAGCGATTTCACGAGCAACTTCTGGTCCTTCTACGTGGCCATCCTCACCGTGGTGAGCATCGTGGCCTGCGCTGTCCTGCTGTGGGCGGCGGGCACCACCAAGGTCAAGCCGGGGCAGGACAACACCACCGGCCACGTGTGGGACGGTGACCTGCGCGAGCTCAACAACCCCCTGCCGCGCTGGTGGGTGTGGCTGTTCGTCATCACCATCGTCTTCAGCCTGGCCTATGGCCTGCTGTACCCCATGTACGGCCGCTACGCTGGCGTGCTGGGCTGGACATCCACCGGCCAGCACACGACCGAGGTGCAGGCGCATCAGGAGGCCATCGCCCCGCTGTATGCCCAGTTCCGCGACCAGCCGCCCGAGCGCCTGGCCGGTGACGCCCAGGCCATGGCGATCGGCGAGCGCCTGTTCATGAACCAGTGCGCCATGTGCCACGGCTCGGACGCGCGCGGCTCGAAGGGCTTTCCCAACCTCACGGATGGCGACTGGCTGCACGGCGGCGAACCGACGGTGATCGAGGCCACCATCACCCAGGGCCGGCACGGCATGATGCCGCCCCTGGCCGCGGCCGTGGGCAGTGCGGACGACGTGCGCAACGTCGCCAACTATGTGCTCAGCCTGTCCAACAGCCCACACGACCGCGTGCGTGCCTCGCAAGGCCGCATCAAGTTCGCGGTCTGCGCGGCCTGCCATGGCATGGACGGCAAGGGCAACACGGCGCTCGGCGCACCCAACCTCACCGACAACGTCTGGCTGCATGGATGGGGCGAGGAGGCCATCGTGCGTGCCGTCACCAACGGCATCGACAACCGCATGCCGGCGCAGAACCAGTTGCTCAACGCCGAGCAAATTCGCGTGTTGACGGCTTACGTGTGGGGGCTGTCGAATCGCCCGGCCCAATGAAGACCATTCCCATCCAACCCGTCAGCGAGGACGAGGAGATCACGATCTCCCTCTACGCCGCGCGGGAGAAGATCCAGGCGCGTGCGGTGAAGGGCGTGTTCGCGCGCTGGCGCTGGTTCTTCGTGTGGGCCACGCAGTTGGTGTTTTACGGACTGGCCTGGCTGCCCTGGAATGGCCGCCAGGCCGTGCTGTTTGATCTGGAAGCGCGCCGCTTCTACCTGTTCGATCTGGTCCTGTACCCGCAGGACTTCGTCTACCTCACGGGCCTGCTGGTCATCTCGGCGCTGTCGCTGTTCCTGTTCACTGCCGTGGCGGGGCGGTTGTGGTGCGGCTTCGCCTGCCCGCAGACGGTCTACACCGAGCTGTTCATGTGGATCGAGCACCGCGTGGAGGGTGATCGTTCGGCCCGTCTGCGGCTCGACGCGGCGCCCATGGGGCTGGCCAAATTCGGCAAGCGCGCGCTCAAGCACGGGCTGTGGGGCGGGCTGTCGCTGTGGACGGGCTTCACCTTCGTCGGCTACTTCACGCCGATCCGCGAACTCGCGGGCCTGGTGGCCAGCCTCTCGCTGGGGCCCTGGCAGACCTTCTGGATCCTGTTCTACAGCCTCGCGACGTATGGCAACGCCGGCTTCCTGCGCGAGCAGGTGTGCAAGTACATGTGCCCCTACGCGCGCTTCCAGAGCGCGATGTTCGACAAGGACACGATGATCGTGACCTACGACGAGGCGCGGGGCGAGCCGCGCGGCGCGCGCAGCAAGAAGGCCGATCCGAAGGCGCTGGGCCTGGGTTCCTGCGTGGACTGCACGCTGTGTGTGCAGGTCTGCCCCACCGGCATCGACATCCGCAAAGGCCTGCAGTACGAGTGCATCGGCTGCGCGGCCTGCATTGACGTGTGCGACGACGTGATGGACAAGGTGGGCTACCCGCGCGGGCTGATCCGCTTCGCCACGCAGAACGGCATCGCAAAGGGCTGGAGCCGCGCGCAGATGATCCGCCGGGCGCTGCGCCCGCGCGTGCTGGTCTACAGCGGCATCCTGCTGGCCGTCTCGCTGGCCGTGCTGGGCAGCCTGTGGCTGCGCACGCCGCTCAAAGTGGACGTGATCCGCGACCGTGGCGCGCTCGCGCGCGAGGTGGGGCAGGGCCGCATCGAGAACGTCTACCGCCTGCAGATCATGAACGCGACCGAAACCGCGCAGACCTACGAACTGAGCGTGCAAGGGCTGCCGGGCATTGCCCTCGAATCCGACGCGCGCGTGCAGGTGGCTCCGGCCGAGGTGCGCGCCGTGGCCGCGCGCGTGCAGGTGCCGCCTGGCGCGGCCACCAGCGGCCCGCACCCCATCCAGTTCGAGGTGCGCGCCGAACATGACGAGCGCGTGCAGGTGCGCGAGAAGAGCACCTTCCTCATTCCCCGATGACACCCTGCAGGAGACCGCCATGCACCTGAAGTCGATCGAACCCGAATCCACCGAGCCCTGGTGGCGCGTGGGCCCCATGTGGCTGGTGGTGGGTGGGCCGCTGGTGGTGGTGGCCGCCGCCATCGCCACCGCGGTCATTGCCATCAACGGAGCCGACCCGGTGCTCGACAAGGCCGCCTACCAGGCCACGCTGGAGCAGGCGCGCCGCCTGCAGGGCCCGCAGCGCGAGCAGGCCCTGATCGGTTTGCAACCCGCCCACCAGGCCCGCAACCACGCGGCCTCGCCGGTGGTGCGTGAAGGCGGACACTGAAGTGGAGGCCCGCAACTGGATGTGGGTGGGCTGGCCATCGTTCCTGATGGCCGGCGTGCTGGAGATGCTGGTGTTCGCGGTGGTGGACCCGAGCGAACTGCACTGGCGAGGCGGTGTCCTGGACTGGTCGCGCCCGGCCGTCTACACGCTGAGCTTCTTCTTGTTCTGGGCCGTGATCGCCGTGTCCAGTGCGCTGAGCGTGTGGCTGGCGCAGGACCTCAAGCGCAAGTCTGGGGATTGACGATGCGCCGCAGCGCCTCGGCGTCCTTGACGTGCACGTAGCGCTGCTTCACGTCGACGATGCCGTCGTCCACGAACTTCGAGAACGTGCGACTCACCGTCTCCAGCTTCATGCCCAGGTAGCTGCCGATCTCCTCGCGAGTCATGCGCAGGTTGAACTCGGACGGCGAGAAGCCGCGCGCCTGCAGGCGCTGCACCAGGTTGAGCAGGAAGGCCGCCAGGCGCTCCTCGGCGCGCATGCTGCCCAGCAGCAGCATCACGCTGTGGTCGCGCACGATCTCGCGGCTCATGATGCGGTGCACGTGGTGCTGCAGGGTGGTGAACTGGCGCGACAGATCCTCGACCTGGTCGAAGGGCATGACGCAGACCTCGGCGTCTTCCAGTGCCACGGCGTCGCAGGCGTGGCGGTCGCTCACGATGCCGTCCAGGCCGATGATCTCGCCCGCCATCTGGAAACCGGTGACCTGGTCGCGACCATCGGCGGTGGTCACGCAGGTCTTGAAGAAGCCGGAACGGATGGCGTAGAGCGAGGTGAACTGATCACCCACCGAGAAGAGGGCATCGCCGCGCTTGACGCGTTTGCGCGTCGAGATCAACGTATCAAGTTGGCCCATTTCCTGCGCGTTCAGGCCCATGGGCAGGCAGAGCTCGCGCAGGTTGCAGCTCGAGCAAGCCACTTTGATGCGTTGGGCGTCCATGTTTGTCATTCCCTCTGATTCGACGCTGCGGAGGATACTCCCCCCTGCGCGGGATGCGAGCGCCGCTTGACCAGGATCAAGGCTTCCCGGCAGCGCGTCGGGCACAGTTGCCGCATGCCACAAGGACTTGCCGTGAGCCACGCGATCCCCGACGACCTGCTCAGGCGTTTCGACGTCCCGGGGCCCCGCTACACCTCCTACCCCACGGCCGACCGCTTCGTGGAAGCCTTCACCGAGCAGGACTACCGCCTTGCACTGGGCCAGCGCCGCGCGGGCTCCATGGCCCTGCCACTGTCGCTGTACGTGCACATCCCGTTCTGCGAATCGGTCTGCTACTACTGTGCGTGCAACAAAGTCATTACAAAGCACCACTCGCGCGGCGCCGAATACCTGCGCCACCTCTCGCGTGAGCTGGACCTTCAGATCGAGCACCTGGGCGCCGGGCAGTCGGTGTCGCAACTGCACCTGGGCGGGGGCACGCCCACGTTCCTGAGCGACACCGAACTCGAAGACCTGATGGCCATGCTGCGGCGCCACTTCGCGCTGGTGCCGGGTGGGGAGTACTCGATCGAGGTGGACCCGCGCACCGTGGACGCGCAGCGGCTGCGCACGCTGCACCGCCTGGGCTTCAACCGCCTGAGCTTCGGCGTGCAGGATTTCGACCCCGCTGTACAAAAGGCCGTGCACCGCGTCCAGCCCGCCGAGCAAGTCTTCGCCCTGATGGACGCGGCGCGGCGCATCGGCTTCGAGTCGGTCAACGTGGACCTGATCTACGGCCTGCCGCTGCAGACGCCAGAGTCCTTCCGGCGCACGCTGGCGCAATTGCAGGCCCTGCGGCCCGACCGCGTGGCGCTCTACGCCTACGCGCACCTGCCGGCGCGCTTCAAGCCGCAGCGGCGCATCGTGGCGGCCGAGTTGCCCGGCGCCGCCGACAAGCTCGCCATGCTGTCGGCCTCGCTCGACATCCTGCGCGACGCGGGCTACGTGCATGTGGGCATGGACCACTTCGCGCTGCCCGATGACGCATTGGCCGTGGCCAAGCGCCAGGGCCGGCTGCACCGCAACTTCCAGGGCTACAGCACCCAGCCGGACTGCGACCTCATCGCGCTCGGTGTCTCGGCCATCGGCCGCGTCGGCGCCACCTACAGCCAGAACGCCAAGACCCTGGACGAGTACGTGGACCTGCTCGACCAGGGGCGCTTGCCCATCGTGCGCGGCCTGGCGCTCACGCGCGACGACCTGGTGCGCCGCGCGGTGATCATGTCGCTGATGTGCCAGGGCGAACTGCTGTTCGAAAGCGTCGACCAAGGCCAGTTGATCGACAGCCGCCGTTACTTCGCGAACGAGTTGCAGGCGCTGGAGCCCTTCGTGAAAGAAGGCCTGGTCACCCTGGACGACCAGGGCGTGCACGTCACCGAAACCGGCTGGTACCTGATCCGCGCGATCGCCATGCTGTTCGACCGCCACCTGCGCGCCGATCAGGACCGCGCGCGTTTCTCGAAGATCCTGTGAGGTCGACGGCATGTCCGGCTCCCTGCTGATCACCGCCTTGCTGATGGGCCTGGTGGGCGGCCCCCACTGCGTGGCCATGTGCGGTGCGGCCTGCGCGGGCATTGGGCGTGCCGCCGGGGAACGGGGCACCCGCGCCGTCGTGGCGTTCCAGCTCAGCCGCGTGGCCGGCTACGCCAGTGTGGGGGCGCTGGCGGCGGGCTCGGTGCAGGGCCTGGCCTGGCTGGGCGCGCACACGCAGGTGATCCGACCGGTATGGACCATGTTTCATGTGGCCGCGCTGCTGCTGGGCGCCTGGCTGCTGTGGCGGGCGCGGCAGCCTGCGTGGATCGACGGGGTGGGGCAGGGCGTGTGGCGCCGCGCCAAGCCCGCGATGACCTGGTTGGGTCCGCGCGCGCCCTGGGTGCTGGGCTACGGCTGGGCGCTCATGCCTTGCGGCCTGTTGTATTCCGCGCTGCTGGTGGCCTCGCTCACGGCCAGTGCGATTGAGGGCGCGGCGGTGATGGCGCTGTTCGCCATGGGCTCGTCGGTGTCGCTGTTCGCCGGACCCTGGCTGCTGCTGCGCCTGCGCGAGGCGCGCTCGGGCGCCTGGGGCATCCGCCTGGCGGGCCTGGCCTTGCTGCTGGCGTCGGGCTGGGCGCTATGGATGGGGATCACCCGGCCCACCGGGCTGTGGTGCCTCTGAGCGTCAGCGCCTGGCGCGTTCGGGCAAGGTGGCCAGCACCAGGCCCAGCAGCGCAATGCCGAAGGCCAGCAACTGCAGGCCGCTGAGGCGCTCGCCCATGAACACCACGCCGATGAGCGCCGCGCTGATCGGCAGCATCACGGTGAACACACCGGCCTGCGAGGCCGGCACGCGCTTGAGGCCACTCATCCACAGCCACACCGTCCACACGCTGGCGGCCAGCGCGTAGAACACCAGCAGCCCCCAGATGGACAGCGCCACGGCGCCGAAGTTGAACTGCAGCGCCGCCCAGATGCCGAAGGGCGTGACCAGCGCCAGCCCCCAGAGGTTGATGATGGCTGAGATGCGCTTGGGGCCCAGGCCTTCGGTGAGGCGCTTGCCGATCACCACGTAGGACGCCTCGCACACCACTGCCGCAAACACCAGCAGGTTGCCCAGCAGCGCCTGCGAGCCGCCGGCCGAAGCGCCCGCGCCCTTGTCGAGCGAGAACAGGCCGATGCCCAGGGCCGCGCAGGCGATGCCCGCCGCGCTGCGCGCGCCAATGCGCTCGCGCAGGAAGACCCAGCTCAGCACCGCCACCACGGCGGGGATCGACGACATCACCACGCCCGCCGCCACGGCGGTGGTCATGCTCACGCCGAAGAGCATGCAGATGGAAAACAGGAAGTTGCCCAGAAAGGACTCGAGAAAGAGCAGGGCGCGCGTGCGCAGGCTCAGTGGCGGTTCGTCGGACGGCTTGCGCAGCCAGCGCCACATGGCCAGCGCGCCGATGGCGAAGCGCAGCCAGGCCAGCAGGAACACCGGGAACACCAGCACCAGGGGTTTGGACAGCGCCACGTAGCTGCCCACGAGCGCCATGCTCAGGCCCAGGCTGCCGTAGGCCGTGGCGCGTTGGAGTGAAGTCACGGGCCGCATCATGCCGCAGGTGCACCCGGGGGTTTTCGGGATGAGGAATTTGCTTTTCGCATCAAGAAATCCGGAGATGCTGCGTTGCGGCAAATTTTCTTGATATGGGAGATGGGATTTCTCATTGAAAAATGTCAGAAAAACACCGTTGATTTAAAACAAGAAAATTTTTCTCTTGTATAAGACATAAGAGGCGTTTTGAGTCTTCTATAAGACTTAGAGTCTTGTTCAACGGCACCGCCTTTGCCGCGACCCGCCGCCCGGTACCCCCATCAACCCCAAGGAGTGTCCCCATGCCTCAGTCCCTCACCGAACAGCTCAGCCGCGCGCAACAGATCGAAGCCCTGGAGAAAGACTGGGCCACGAACCCGCGCTGGAAAGGCGTCAAGCGCGGCTACACCGCCGCCGACGTGGTGCGCCTGCGCGGCAGCATGCACATCGAGCACACCCTGGCCCGGCGCGGCGCGGAAAAGCTCTGGGAGAAGATCAACGGTGGCGCCAAGAAGGGCTACGTCAACGCCTTCGGCGCCATCAGCGCCGGCCAGGCCATGCAGCAGGCCAAGGCCGGGCTGGAAGCCGTGTACCTCTCAGGCTGGCAGGTGGCCGCCGACGGCAACACCAGCGAAACCATGTACCCCGACCAGTCGCTCTACGCCTACGACTCGGTGCCCACCATGGTCCGCCGCATCAACAACACTTTCAAGCGCGCCGACGAAATCCAGTGGGGCCGTGGCATCGAGCCCGGCAGCAAGGAATTCATCGACTACTTCCTGCCCATCGTGGCCGACGCGGAAGCCGGCTTCGGCGGCGTGCTCAACGCCTTCGAGTTGATGAAGAACATGATCGCCGCCGGCGCCGCGGGCGTGCACTTCGAAGACCAGTTGGCCGCCGTGAAGAAGTGCGGCCACATGGGCGGCAAGGTGCTCGTGCCCACGCAGGAAGCCATCGAGAAGCTGATCGCCGCGCGCTTCGCCGCCGACGTGATGGGTGTGTCCACCATCGTGCTGGCCCGCACCGACGCCGAGGCCGCCAACCTCATCACCAGCGACCACGACGCCAACGACAAGCCCTTCCTCACCGGCGAGCGCACGCAGGAAGGCTTCTACCGCGTCAAGAACGGCTTGGAGCAGGCCATCAGCCGCGGCGTGGCCTACGCGCCCTACGCCGACCTGGTGTGGTGCGAGACCGGCACGCCCGACCTGGGCTTCGCCCGCGAATTCGCGCAGGCCGTGCACGCCAAGAGCCCGGGCAAGCTGCTCAGCTACAACTGCTCGCCGTCCTTCAACTGGAAGAAGAACCTGGACGACAAGACCATCGCCCGCTTCCAGGACGAGCTCTCCGCGCTGGGCTACAAGTACCAGTTCATCACCCTGGCCGGCATCCACATCAACTGGTTCAACACCTTCCAGTTCGCGCACGCCTACGCGCGCGGCGAAGGCATGAAGCACTACACGGAGATGGTGCAGGAGCCCGAATTCAAGGCGCGCGAGCAGGGCTACACCTTCGTGTCGCACCAGCAGGAGGTGGGCGCGGGCTACTTCGATGACGTGACCACGGTGATCCAGGGCGGGTCGTCGAGCGTGAAGGCGCTGACGGGCTCGACCGAGGAAGAGCAGTTCCACTGAGTTGAATCCGACGGATACCTGAGGAGACAGGGCCGCCCTTCGGGGCGGCTTTTTTGTGCCTCTGTGGGATGTCGTGCGAGCCGCTGACCAAGGGCGGGGCAGCCGGCGCCGGGAACGCCGTTTGCCCTTGCTGTTTTTGCCCTGACGAAAGGGACTTCCCTGCATGACAGCACCACCCTCTGGCACACCCCCTGACGATCCAAAGCTGCTCAAGACAGGCGTTGGCGGCCTGGACGAGATTCTCGGCGGCGGCCTTCTGCCGGACCGGCTGTATCTGGTGGAGGGCACGCCCGGCGCGGGCAAGACCACCATTGCCCTGCAGTTCCTGATGGCGGGTGCCCGTCTGGGTGAGCCGGTGATGTACGTGACCTTGTCGGAGACGCTGGAGGAGGTGGCGGGGGTGGCGGCCTCCCACGGTTGGGACCTGTCGGGCGTGGCCCTGCGGGAGATGCTGCCCTCGCAACAGGCGCTTCAGCCGGAGGAGCAGTACACGGTGTTCCATCCCTCGGAGGTGGAGTTGGGCGAGACCACCGTTCGCCTGTTGAAAGAGGTCGAGCAGGTCAATCCGCGGCGCGTCGTCTTCGACTCCCTGTCGGAGCTGCGTTTGCTGGCGGGCAGTTCGCTACGGTACCGGCGCCAGATCCTGGCCTTGAAGCAGTTCTTCGCCGGCCGCCATTGCACGGTCCTCCTGCTCGACGACATGACCGCGATGGAGCACGACCTGCAGGTGCAGAGCATTGCGCATGCGGTGCTGCGGCTGGAGCAGCTCAATCCGCACTACGGCACGGCGCGCCGCCGCCTGATCGTGCTGAAGTACCGCGGCCAGGCGTATCGCGGAGGCTTTCACGATTACAAGATCCGGCGAGGCGGGCTGGTGGTCTTCCCGCGTCTGGTCGCCGCGGAGCACGCGCGCCACCAGACGCTGCCCCGGCTGTCCAGCGGGGTAGATGCCCTGGATGCGTTGCTGGGCGGGGGCATGGAGCGCGGCACCAGCACGCTGCTGCTGGGGGCGCCTGGCACTGGCAAGTCCACGGTGGCGGTGCAGTTCGCCCTGGCGGCGGCGCGTCGGGGGGAAACCTCGGCCCTGTTCGCTTTCGACGAGAGCCTGTCGACCCTGCGCACGCGCTGTGCCGGCATGGGCATGGACCTGGAGCCGCACCTTGCTGACGGCAAGGTGCGGCTTCGCCAGGTGGACACCGCCGAGCTGTCCCCGGGCGAGTTCGTGGCCTGCATCCGGGAGGCGGTGGTCGAGTTCGGGGCCCGGGTGATCGTTATCGACAGCCTCAATGGCTACCTCAACGCGATGCCGGACGAGAAGTTCCTCATCGCCCAGTTGCACGAGTTGTTGACCTACCTGGGCCAGGCCGGCGTGGTCACCTTGCTGGTGGGGGCCGAGCATGGCCTGATCGGCACGCAGATGCAGACGCCCGTGGACGCCAGCTACCTGGCGGACGCTGTGGTCCTGCTGCGCTACTACGAAACGGACGGCGAGGTGCGCCAGGCGATCTCGGTGATGAAAAAGCGTGGTGGCCGCCACGAGCGCAGCATCCGGGGTTTCGAGATGACCTCGCAGGGCCTGGTGGTCGGCGAGCCGCTCAAGCGGTTTCGCGGCATCCTCACCGGTGTGCCCACCCCTTCGCCGGACCTGGCGTCGCCGCCAGGTCTGCTCGCCCGGTGACCGCGTCCGATGCATCGCCCATCGAACGGCGCGTCCTGCTGCGCATGGTCACGGCGCGCGATGGCGCGATGGCCGTGCGGGTGCTGGCGCAGTCCGGCGTCTGCGCCGAGGCCTGCCGCGACGCGGCGCAGATCGCCACGCTCTTGCGTGAGGGGGCCGGCGCCCTGCTGATCGCGGAGGAGGTGCTCAGCGACGAAGGCTTCGCGGGTGTGAAACAGCAGTTGCTGGCGCAGGAGCCCTGGTCGGACCTGCCGGTGCTGGTGCTCGCGCGCGCCGGGGTCGATTCCCTCCCGATCACCGACGCCCTGCAGGAACTGGCCAATCTGACGGTGCTCGAGCGGCCGATGCGCGTGTCCTCGCTGGTGAGCGCGACGCGCAGCGCGCTGGCCGCTCGGCGGCGCCAATACCAACTGCGCGGCACGCTCCTGGGGCTGCAGGAGGCGGACAAACGCAAGACGGAATTTCTGGCCACCCTGGCCCACGAGTTGCGCAACCCCCTGGCGCCCTTGCGCACCGGTCTTGAACTGCTGGCCAAGCGCAACCGGGACACCGAGGAGGACTGGATCCATGCCCTGATGAGCCGCCAGGTCAGCCACATGGTGCGGCTGATCGACGACCTCATGGAGGTGTCGCGCATCACGCGCGGCAAGATCGAGTTGCAGTTTGCGCCGGTGGCGATGCAGGACGTGCTGCGGCACGCGGTCGAACTGAGCCTGCCCTTGATCGACGCGCATGCCCACCACCTCACGATGGACATTCCGGACGAGCGCGTGGTGGTGCATGGCGACTCGGTCCGGTTGACGCAGGTGTTTTCCAACCTGCTCAACAACGCCGCCAAGTACACGCCGCGCGGGGGGGAGTTGGCGCTGTCCCTGCAGCACGCCGACGCGCAGGCCCGCGTGACGGTGTCGGACAACGGGCCTGGCATTCCCCCGGACATGCGGGAGGCCGTGTTCGACCTCTTCGTGCAGGTAAACGACGCCTCCCGTGCGGCGCAGGGCGGCCTGGGCATCGGCCTGACGCTGGTCCGCAGTCTGGTGGAGTTGCACGGCGGCACGGTGAAGGCCGACAGTGCGGGCGGGACCGGTGGCACGCGGATGGTCGTGCGCCTGCCCTGGGCGGGGACGTTGGCGTCGGAAGCGACATCACCGGTGGCGGGGGAAGCGCTGAGGTGCGCGGGTGGTCGCCAGCGCGTGCTGGTGGTGGACGACAACGCCGATGCCGCCGACACACTGGCGGCCTTGTTGCAGACCCTGGGCGTCGCCGCGACGGTGGCCTACAGCGGTGCCGGGGCGCTGCAGGCGATTGAGGAACGCCCGCCTACGCTGGCGCTGCTGGACATTGGCATGCCCGGCATGGACGGCTTCGCGCTCGCCGAGCGCATTCGCGGCAACCCCGCCTGGTCGCCGGTGACGCTGGTGGCCCTGACCGGCTGGGCCCAGAAGACCGACCGGGAACGGACCGCGGCGGCTCGATTCGACCACCACCTGGTGAAGCCGGTGGACCTGGGCGAGCTCATCCGCATCCTGAATGAGCTGCCCTGAGCGGTGCAGGGGCGCGGCCTTGCTGCGGCCGTGAGGGACGCAGAAGCGCACTTTGTGGGACAATCCGCGCTCTTCTGTCAGTCCACGAGCAAGAGCGAGAAAGGCAAGTCGGTTATGACACCGCGAACTCAGGAGTTTTTCTCCGTGGCCCCTTGAGGCCAGCAGTTCGCGCCTGCCCGAATCCTTTTCCTCTCCCCACGAAAGCGCGGCCCCTGCCGCGCTTTTTTGTTTTCCGGATACGCAACATGCCCCAGATCACGCTCCCCGACGGTTCGCAACGCAGCTTTCCCGCGCCGGTGACGGTGGCCGACGTCGCCGCCTCCATCGGCGCCGGCCTGGCCAAGGCCGCGCTGGGCGGCAAGGTGGACGGCAAGCTGGTCGACACCAGCTTCACCATCGACCACGACGCCTCGCTGGCCATCGTGACGGCCAAGGACGCCGACGGCCTGGAGATGATCCGCCACTCCACGGCCCATTTGCTGGCCTATGCGGTCAAGGAGCTCTACCCCGACGCGCAAGTGACCATCGGCCCGGTGATCGAGAACGGCTTCTACTACGACTTCTCGTACAAGCGCCCCTTCACGCCGGACGACCTGGCCGCCATCGAAAAACGCATGACCGAACTCGCCAACAAGGACGAGAAGGTCGAGCGCCGCGTGCTGCCGCGCGACGAGGCCGTGGCCCATTTCAAGGCCATGGGAGAACACTACAAGGCCGAGATCATCGCCAGCATCCCGTCCAACGAGGACGTGAGCCTCTACCGCGAAGGCGGCTTCGAGGACCTGTGCCGCGGCCCGCACGTGCCCAGCACGGGCAAGCTCAAGCACTTCAAGCTCATGAAGCTGGCCGGCGCCTACTGGCGCGGCGATCACCGCAACGAGATGCTGCAGCGCATCTATGGCACGGCCTGGGCCAGCAAGGAAGAACTGCAGCAGTACCTGACCATGCTGGAAGAGGCCGAGAAGCGCGACCACCGCAAGCTCGGCCGCGAGCTGGACCTGTTCCACCTGGACGAGCACAGCCCCGGCACGGTGTTCTGGCACCCCAAGGGCTGGACGCTGTGGCAGGAGGTAGAGCAGTACATGCGCCGCGTCTACCGCGACAACGGCTACCTGGAGGTCAAAGGCCCGCAGATCCTGGACAAGGCGCTGTGGGAGAAGACGGGCCACTGGGACAAGTACCGCGACAACATGTTCACCACGGAATCGGAAAAGCGCGACTACGCACTCAAGCCGATGAACTGCCCTGGCCACATCCTCATCTTCAAGCAGGGCATCAAGAGCTACCGTGACCTGCCGCTGCGCTACGGCGAGTTCGGCCAGTGCCACCGCAACGAGCCCACGGGCGGGCTGCACGGGATCATGCGCGTGCGCGCCTTCACCCAGGACGACGGGCACATCTTCTGCACCGAGGACATGATCCTCGACGAGTGCGTGGCCTACACCAGCCTGCTGCAGAAGGTCTACAAGGACTTCGGCTTCGAGCACATCATCTACAAGGTGGCCACGCGCCCGGCCGCGCGCATCGGCACCGATGAGAGCTGGGACAAAGCCGAGCACGCGCTCATGGAGAGCCTGCGCCGCTCGGGCTGCGAGTTCGAGATCGCCCCCGGCGATGGCGCCTTCTACGGCCCCAAGATCGAGTACACGCTCAAGGACGCCATCGGGCGCCAGTGGCAGTGCGGCACCATGCAGGTCGATTTCTCCATGCCGGAGCGCCTGGATGCCGAGTACGTGGCCGAGGACGGCTCGCGCCAGCGGCCGGTGATGCTGCACCGCGCCATCGTGGGCAGCCTGGAGCGTTTCATCGGCATCCTGATCGAGCAGCACGCTGGCGCGCTGCCCGCCTGGCTGGCCCCGCAGCAGGTGGCGGTGCTCAACATCACCGATGCCCAGGCCGATTACTGTCGGGAAATCGCGAAATCAATGAAGAATCAAGGGCTTAGGGTCGAAACGGATCTGCGCAACGAGAAAATAACGTATAAAATACGGGAGCACGCGTTGCAAAAGCTGCCTTTCATTGCCGTTGTGGGCGACAAGGAAAAGGCCGCTGGTGCGGTGGCGGTGCGGGCCCGGGGCAACAAGGACCTGGGTGTCATGTCGCTGGAGGACTTCTCCCATCTGGTCGCGACATCGGTTTCATCCAAGGCGTGAACGCCCTCGGGCTTTGCCCGGTGAAGCTGCCGCACTTCCCCGCGTCCATGGCGTGTGCAGCCCGGCGGCCGAAAGGCCGCTTTTGATTCACTGACCCATCTCAAGGAAACGCACCATCGCTACCAACTTTCGCGACCGCCGCCAGCGTGAAGAACGCGCGCACCGCCTGAACCGGGAAATCATGGCCCCCGAGGTTCGCCTCAACGGCCCGAACAACGAGCCCCTGGGCATCGTCAGCTTGCAGGAAGCCCTTCGAATGGCTGGCGAGCTCGACGTCGATCTCGTGGAGATCGCCGCCACCGCAGTTCCGCCGGTGTGCCGCCTGATGGATTACGGCAAGTTCAAGTACCAGGAACAGAAGAAGGCGGCCGAAGCGAAAGCCAAGCAGACGGTCATCGAGATCAAGGAAGTCAAGTTCCGTCCCGGTACCGACGACGGCGACTACAACATCAAGATGCGCAACATCCGCCGGTTCCTGGACGACGGCGACAAGTGCAAGATCACGCTGCGCTTCCGTGGCCGCGAGATCACGCACCAGGAACTGGGTCTGGCCTTGTTGAACCGCATCCGCGACGAGTTGGGCGACCTGATCGTGGTGGAGCAGTTTCCCAAGCTGGAAGGGCGCCAGATGATCATGATGATCGCGCCCAGCCGCAAGAAGGTGGCGGCGGCGAAACCCACGGCCGAGGCGGCAACGCCGGCGGCCAGCCCTTCGGCGGCTTGAGTCGCTGGCGGCAGACGGATTTGAGGGATTGAGCGGGCAGGGTTGGTCCCCTGCCGGTTCGAGGCACAGGCCGCAAGGCCGGTGCCGAAAAGAAGGTCTGAGAAGGCCTTCTCAAAAGTGGCTCGGGGCCCATCAAGACCGTGACCGGCTGTCACGGCGCCTCACGAGCACAAATCAAAAAGGAGCATTCCAATGCCCAAAATGAAGACCAAGAGCAGCGCGAAGAAGCGTTTTCGCGTTCGTCCCGGTGGCACCGTCAAGCGCGGTCAAGCCTTCAAGCGTCACATCCTGACCAAGAAGACCACCAAGAACAAGCGCCACCTGCGTGGAGCCGTCAACGTTCATGAGACCAACATGGGTCACATGGCGCAGATGCTGCCGTTCGCTGGCCTGTAATCAAGACGAACAAGGAGAAGCACTATGCCTCGCGTCAAACGTGGTGTCACGGCTCGCGCCCGCCATAAAAAAGTCCTGGCCCTGGCCAAAGGTTTCCGCGGCCGTCGCGGCAACGTCTTCCGCATCGCCAAACAGGCGGTGATGAAGGCGGGCCAGTACGCCTACCGCGATCGCCGCACCAAGAAACGTGTGTTCCGCCAGTTGTGGATCGCGCGTATCAACGCCGGTGCACGCGCCTGCGGCCTGACGTACAGCCAGTTCGCCAACGGTCTGAAGAAGGCCCAGATCGAGATCGACCGCAAGGTCCTCGCCGACCTGGCCGTCAACGACCCGGCGGCTTTTGGCAGCATCGTGGAGCAGGTCAAAGCCAAGCTGGCCACCGCTTGATTCCCGGCAGGGCGCGTACGCGCCCGCTGCCGTTTGAAGGGGTTGAGGCTTGAGGGGTGACCCGTCGGCTTCAACCCTTTTTTCATTGCACCGGACACGCATCGAATGAACGAGTTGGACAACCTGGTCGAGGCGGCACGCGCCGAGTTCGCGCAGGCCGCCGCGCCTGCTGATCTGGAAAACGCGAAGGCGCGCTACCTGGGCAAGGCCGGCCGCATCACCGAGCTGATGAAGGGCATGGCTGCCCTGTCGGTTGACGAGAAGAAATCCCGAGGTGCCGCGATCAACCTGGCCAAACAAGCCATCGAAGGGGCGCTGACGATGCGTCGCCAGTCGCTGGCCGACGCCGAGCTGGAGGCCCAGCTCAAGGCTGAGGCGCTGGACGTGAGCCTGCCGGGCCGTCAACGAGGCGCCGGTGGCCTGCACCCCGTAAGCCTCACGCTCGAGCGTATCGAAGCGATCTTCGGCTCTATGGGCTTCGAGGTGGCCGAGGGTCCCGAGATCGAGTCTGACTGGTTCAACTTCACGGCTCTGAACACACCCGAGGACCACCCGGCTCGTTCCATGCATGACACCTTCTACGTGGAAGGTGGCTCGGCCAAGGCGCCGAACCTGCTGCGCACGCACACCAGCCCCATGCAGATCCGCCACGCAGTGCAGCACGTCAAGCACCACCGCTCGGCATTGGACGCTGGGCAGGGCATGCCCGAGATCCGCGTGATCGCGCCCGGCCGCACCTACCGCGTGGACAGCGACGCCACGCACTCGCCGATGTTCCACCAGTGCGAAGGCCTGTGGATCGGCGAGAACGTGAGCTTCAAGGACCTCAAGGTCGTCTTCACCGATTTCTGCCGCACCTTTTTCGAGAACGACGACCTGGTGCTTCGTTTCCGACCCAGCTTCTTTCCGTTCACCGAGCCCAGCGCCGAGATCGACATCCAGTTCCCCAGCGGCCCGCTGGCCGGGCGCTGGCTGGAGGTGGCGGGCTCCGGCCAGGTGCACCCGAACGTTGTGCGCAACATGGGCCTCGACCCCGAGCGCTACATCGGCTTCGCCTTCGGCATGGGGCCCGACCGCCTGACCATGCTGCGCTACGGCGTCAACGACCTACGTCTCTTCTTCGACGGTGACATCCGTTTCCTGAGTCAATTCCGATAAGCCGGCACCATGCAATTCCCCGAATCCTGGCTGCGCAGCTTCTGCAATCCGCCGCTGACGAGCCAGCAGCTCGCCGACACCCTCACCATGGCCGGGCTGGAGGTCGAAGAACTCCGGCCCGTCGCGCCACCGTTCTCGAAGGTGGTGGTGGGCGAAATCAAGTCCGCCACGCAACACCCCAACGCCGACCGCTTGCGCGTGTGCGAGGTCGATGTCGGGCAGGGTGCCCTGCTGAACATCGTGTGTGGCGCGCCGAACGCGCGCGTGGGCATCAAGGTGCCCTGCGCCCAGGTGGGCGCGGTGCTGCCGCCCGGTGAAGACGGCAAGCCCTTCACCATCAAGCTTGGCAAGCTGCGCGGCGTGGAAAGCCAGGGCATGCTGTGCTCGGCGCGCGAACTGCAGCTCTCCGAGAGCCATGAAGGCTTGCTCGAGCTGCCCGTCGATGCAGTTGTGGGGCGTGACATTCGCGAGCAACTGTCGCTTGACGACATGCTGTTCACGCTAAAGCTCACGCCCAACCTGGCGCACTGCCTGAGCGTGTACGGCATCGCGCGCGAGGTGGCCGCCATCACGGGTGCACCGCTGCAGTCGCCTGCGTTCCCTGCCGTGCCGGTGTCGCTGAACGACAAGCTCCCGGTTCGCATCGAAGCGCCCGACCTGTGCGGGCGCTTCAGTGGTCGCGTGGTACGAGGCGTGAATACCCAGGCGCAGACGCCGGCCTGGATGGTCGATCGCCTGGCGCGCTGCGGCCAGCGCAGTGTCACGGCTCTGGTGGACATCTCCAACTACGTGATGTTCGAGCTGGGCCGGCCTTCGCACATCTTCGACCTCGACAAGATCCACGGCGGCCTGCAGGTGCGCTGGGGCCGCGAGGGCGAATCGCTCAAACTGCTCAATGGCAACACCATCACGGTCGATGCTGGCGTGGGCGTGATCGCCGACGAGCAAGCCGTCGAGTCGCTCGCGGGCATCATGGGTGGCGACGCCACCGCCGTGTCCGACGACACGAACAACATCTACATCGAAGCCGCCTTCTGGTGGCCGAAAGCGGTGGCCGGGCGCTCGCGCCGCTACAACTTCAGCACCGACGCGGGCCACCGGTTCGAGCGCGGCGTGGACCCTTCCACCACCGTCGAGCACATCGAGCGCATCACGCAACTTGTGCTGGAGATCTGTGGCGGCCAGGCCGGCCCCATGGACGACCAGATCACCCAGTTGCCCCAAGCCAAACCGGTCACGCTGCGCGTGGCGCGCGCGGCCAAGGTGATTGGCATGCCGATCACGCAGGCGCAGTGCGTGGATTCGCTGCGCCGCCTGGGCCTGCCGCTCGAAGAGGGGCAGGGCACGGTCACCGTGACACCGCCGCCGTACCGATTCGACCTGCTGATCGAGGAAGACCTGATCGAGGAGGTGGTGCGCCTGGTGGGCTACGAGCAGTTGCCCACCACGCCGCCGCTGGCGCCCATCACCGCCAAGATCCGGCCCGAGGCGCGCCGAGGGGCCTTCGCCGTGCGTCGCCAGCTCGCGCAACTGGGCTACCAGGAAACGATCAACTTCAGCTTCGTGGAGGAGCGCTGGGAGCGCGAGCTCGCGGGTAACGTCGACCCGATCAAGCTGCTCAACCCCATCGCGAGCCAAATGAACGTGATGCGCTCTTCGCTGATCGGCAGCCTGGTGGCGGTGTGCAAATTCAACCTCGACCGCCGCGCCGAGCGCGTGCGTCTGTTCGAGATCGGCCGCGTGTTCCGCAAGGACGCGGCGGTGAAGGACAGCGACACCAGCGTGGCGGGGTTCGAACAGCCCATGCGCGTAGCTGGCCTCGCGGGTGGGCCCTTGAACGCCTTGCAATGGGGCGAGAGCGACCGCACGGCCGACTTCTTCGACGCCAAGGGCGACGTGGAAGCCCTGCTGGCGCCGCGCCGCGCCGAGTTCCGCGTGGCGGAGCACCCCGCCATGCACCCGGGCCGTTGCGCGTCCGTGTGGCTCGACGGCCATTGCATCGGTCACGTGGGTGAACTGCACCCGCGCTGGCGCCAGGCCTACGAACTGCCGCAGGCGCCCGTGCTGTTCGAATTGGAACTCGATGCCGTGCTGGCTTGGCCCGTGCCTGAGTTTCACGCCGTCAGCCGCCACCAGCCGGTGCAGCGTGACCTGGCGCTGGTGGTGGACGAGTCGGTGTCGCACGACGCCGTGATGGCCGCCATCCGCGCCGCGGGCAACCCCTGGCTGCAGGACGCCGTGCTGTTCGATGTCTACCGCCCCAAGAAGGGCGTGGTGGTGCCCGGCCTGTCCGAGCACGAGAAGAGCCTGGCCGTGCGGCTCGTCATGAACCGCGACGACGCTACACTGGCCGACGAACAGATCGAAGCCGCCGTGCAACAGACGCTCGCGTCCCTGCACGAGCGCGTGAAGGCCCGCTTGCGCGCCTGAGATCCCATACAGAAAAGAAGGAGTACCCGATGGAACTGGCCGTCGAAAGCCTGGAAACCCCCGCCCTGACCAAGGCGCAGCTCGCCGAGTTGCTGTTCGACCAGATCGGCCTGAACAAGCGGGAGTCCAAGGACATGATCGACGCCTTCTTCGATCTCATCACGGAGAGCCTGGTCAACGGCACCGACGTGAAGATCTCGGGCTTCGGCAACTTCCAGATCCGCACCAAGGCGGCCCGCCCGGGCCGCAACCCGCGCACTGGCGAGCCGGTGGCCATTCAGGCCCGGCGCGTCGTGACCTTCCACGCCAGTCCCAAGCTCAAGGAGCAGGTACAGGCGGCGGTCATCGGCGGCTGAGCGGCGCCGTCGTGCGGCTCGGTAGGGGCCGCTTACAACATTTCGCACGAAAAGCCCTGGGGTAGTCCCCGGGGTTTACCGACTTAGAGTAAATTCAAGCTTCGGTTTCTACCGCCTTGATTTACATGGAAAAATCGCTGCCCCCCATTCCAGCGAAGCGCTACTTCACCATTGGTGAAGTGGGCGAGCTGTGTGGCGTCAAGCCGCATGTGCTGCGCTACTGGGAGCAGGAGTTCACGCAGCTTCGCCCCATGAAGCGCCGAGGCAACCGGCGCTACTACCAGCACCACGAGGTGCTGATGATCCGCCGCATCCGTGAGTTGCTCTACGACCAGGGCTTCACCATCAGCGGCGCGCGCAACAAGCTGCAGGAACTGGCCCAGGCCGAGCGCGAAAAGCGCCGCCAGGACGACGAAGAGCCGATCGATGTGATCGACCTCGATGCGGTGATCCACGACGACGACACGACGGTGGTGTCGGCCGTGGTCACGCCGCCGGCCGCCACCGAGCCCACCTTGTTGAGTGACATGCGCAGAGAGCTGCTCGAGATTCGCGAACTGCTGCGGCTATCGGCCTGAGAGAGGGCCTTTTTGCTGGCTATAATGCGAGGCTTGTCGGCGTGTAGCGCAGCCTGGTAGCGCACTTGCATGGGGTGCAAGGGGTCGCGAGTTCGAATCCCGCCACGCCGACCATTCATGCAAAAGCCCGTCATCGCGAGATGACGGGCTTTTTCTTTTGCCATCCTCTCTCGACGAAAACTCTGCCTGTCTGCCTGCCTAGCCAGCCGATCTCGGTCCACCGTCGAAGGGAGCGGGAAGGTCGCGAAGAAGTGCCACGGCTACCATGCTTCCCATGACGACAAGCACAGACGAACTGAAGCGCGGTGGCGGTCCCCTGGCGGGAATTCGTGTCCTGGAGCTGGGCCAACTGATCGCGGGCCCTTTCGCGGCGAAGACGCTCGGCGACTTCGGCGCCGAGGTGATCAAGATCGAGTCACCTGAGGGGGGCGACCCGCTGCGTACGTGGCGCATGATGAAGGGCGACACGTCCATCTGGTGGGAGGTGCAGTCGCGCAACAAGCGCTCACTGGCGCTGGACCTGAAGGATCCCGAAGGTCAGCGGATCGTGCGCGAGCTTGCGGCGCGCTGCGACGTGCTCATCGAGAACTTCCGGCCGGGCGCGATGGAGGGTTGGGGCCTCGGCCCCGACGAGTTGATGGTTCTCAACCCGCGCCTGATCGTGCTGCGCGTCAGCGGCTACGGCCAGACGGGACCGTACAAGGACCGTCCCGGCTTCGGCGTCATCGCCGAGGCCATGGGGGGGCTGCGGCACCTCACGGGCGAGCCGGGCCGCGTGCCGGTGCGCGTCGGCGTCAGCATCGGCGACACCTTGGCGGCGCTTCACGGCGTCATCGGCATCCTGCTGGCGCTGCAGAGCCGCCACGCCACGGGGCGCGGCCAGGTCATCGACGTGGCGCTGAACGAATCGGTCTTCAACTGCATGGAGAGCCTGCTGCCGGAGTTCAGCGCCTTCGGCGCGATACGCCAGCCCGCCGGCAGCGCGCTGCCCGGCATCGCGCCCACCAACGCCTACCGTTGCCAGGACGGTGCCTACATCCTGGTCGCGGGCAATGGCGACAGCATCTTCAAGCGGCTCATGGCCGCCATCGGCCGGCCGGACCTGGCGGCCGACGAGGGCCTGGCCCGCAACGACGGGCGCGTCGCGCGGGCGGCGGAGCTCGATGCGGCGATCGAGGCCTGGACGTCTCTCAGGTCATCCGATGAGGTCCTGGCGGCGATGGATGCCGCCAAGGTGCCGGCGGGGCGCATCTACACGGCGAAGGACATCGCCGAAGACCCGCACTACCAGGCCCGGGGTATGGTGGACGAAATGGCTTTGAGCGATGGCACCCGGGTGCGCATGCCCGGCATCGTGCCCAAGCTGTCGGCCACCCCGGGCGCCGTACGGACGCAGGCCCCCAGGCTGGGGCAGGACTCCGCCGAGGTGCTTCGGGAGCTGGGCCTCGACGCTTCCGCCATCGAGGCCCTCGTGCAACGCGGCGTCGTGCGCGGCCGCGCTAGCTGAGCACCTCCAGCAGGCGGTCCAGGCCGCCTTGCTCGATCGACACCATGGCCTGCTCGCGTACGGCTGGCTTGGCGTGGTAGGCCACCGACAGGCCCGCCACGCGCATCATGGGCAGGTCGTTGGCGCCGTCGCCCATGGCGATGCATTCCGCGGGCTCGATGCCCAGCAGCGAGGCCACTTCCAGCAGGGTGCGCCGCTTCTCCGCGCCGTCGCAGATGTCGCCCCAGGCCTGATCGACCATGCGGCCGGTGAGCTCGCCGCAGTTGGCGCCGCTGGCGATCTCCAGCACGTTGGCGCGCACGAAATCAATGTCCAGCGTGTCGCGCACGCGGTAAGCGAAGTAGGTGAAGCCACCCGACACCAGCAGCACCTTGAGCCCGGCGGCCTTGCAGGCACGAATGAGTTCGGCGGCACCGGGGTTGATGCGCAGGCGCTCGACCAGCACCTGTTCCATGTCGGCCACGGTTACGCCCTTGAGCAGGGCCACGCGGCGGCGCAGGCTGTCCTTGTAGTCGGTGATTTCGCCGCGCATCGCGGCTTCGGTGATGGCGGCCACTTCGGTCTTCTTGCCGACGACGTCGGCGATCTCGTCCACGCACTCGATGCTGATGAGCGTGGAGTCCATGTCGAAGGCGATGAGCTTGAAGTCGCTCAGCTTGAGCGGCGGCGTGAAGCCGCGCACGGTGAGGCCGGGGGCGAGGGTCTGGGCGGTGGTCATGCGGTTTCGGTGGTCTTGTTGGGTTGGCCCAGGGCGCGCAGCACGTCGCGCACGAGTTGCACGCGGTCTTTCACCTCGGGCAGGGCGCGCTCGATGCGCAGCTTCTCGTTGCCCGCGAGCTTGATGTGCTTGTGTTTCTGGATGAGCTCGATGATGCGCATCGGTTCGATCGGCGGGTTGGGCTTGAAGGTGATGTTGGTGACGCCGGGCGCGGCATCGACCTTGGCCACGCCGTAGGGCGCGCTGAGCACGCGCAGGCGGTGCACGTCGATGAGCGTCTGCGCCTGCGGCGGTGGTTTGCCGAAGCGGTCGACGATTTCCTCGAGCAGGGCGTCCACCTGATCGGTGTTGCGGGCAGTGGCCAGCTTCTTGTAGAAGCTCAGACGCAGGTGCACGTCGCCGCAGTAGTCGTTGGGCAACAGGGCGGGGGCGTGCAGGTTGATGTCGGTGGTGACCGACAGCGGCGCCAGCAGGTCGGGCTCGCGGCCAGCCTTGAGCGCCTTCACGGCCTCGGACAGCATCTCGTTGTAGAGCTGGAAGCCCACCTCCAGCATGTTGCCGCTCTGGTTCTCGCCCAGCACTTCGCCGGCGCCGCGGATCTCCAGATCGTGCATGGCCAGGTAGAAGCCGCTGCCCAGTTCCTCCATCTGCTGGATCGCGTCCAGGCGCTGCGCGGCCTGCTTGGTGAGGCCCTCGATCTCGGGCACCAGCAGGTAGGCGTAGGCCTGGTGGTGGCTGCGGCCCACGCGGCCGCGCAACTGGTGCAGCTGCGCCAGGCCGAATTTGTCGGCGCGGCTCATGACGATGGTGTTGGCCGTGGGCACGTCGATGCCGGTCTCGATGATGGTCGAGCACAGCAGCAGGTTGTAGCGCTGGGCCACGAAGTCGCGCATCACGCGCTCGAGTTCACGCTCGGGCATCTGGCCGTGCGCGACCGCGATGCGCGCCTCCGGCAGGATCTCCTCGAGCTTTTGTTTGCGGTTCTCGATGGTCTCGACCTCGTTGTGCAGGAAGTACACCTGCCCGCCGCGCTTCAACTCGCGCAGCACGGCCTCGCGGATGACGCCGTTGCCTTCGTTGCGCACGAAGGTCTTGATGGCCAGGCGGCGCTGCGGCGCGGTGGCGATCACGCTCAGATCGCGCAGGCCTTCGAGCGCCATGCCCAGGGTGCGCGGGATCGGCGTGGCGGTGAGCGTGAGCACGTCCACCTCGGCGCGCAGTTGCTTCATGGCCTCCTTGTGGCGCACGCCGAAGCGGTGCTCCTCGTCGATGATGAGCAGGCCCAGGTTCTTGAACTGCGCCTTCTCGCTCAGCAGCTTGTGCGTGCCCACGACGATGTCCACCGAGCCATCGGCGATGCCCTTCATGGCCGCCGTGATCTCTTTTTGCGAGCGGAAGCGGCTCATCTCGGCGATCTTCACCGGCCATTTGCCGAAGCGGTCCACCAGGGTCTGGTAGTGCTGTTCGGCCAGCAGCGTGGTGGGCGCGAGGAAGGCCACCTGCTTGCCGCCCGTGACGGCCACGAAGGCCGCGCGCAGCGCGACCTCGGTCTTGCCGAAGCCCACGTCGCCGCAAACCAGGCGGTCCATGGGCTGCGGGCTGATCATGTCCTGCACCACGGCATGAATGGCGGCGCGTTGGTCTGCGGTCTCCTCGAAGCCGAAGTCGTTGGCGAAGGCCTCGTAGTCCTGCGGCGAGTAGCGAAAGGCGTGGCCCTGGCGCGCGGCGCGGCGCGCGTAGATGTTGAGCAGCTCGGCGGCGGCGTCGCGCACCTGCTCGGCGGCCTTGCGCTTGGCCTTCTCCCACTGGCCGCTGCCCAGTTTGTGCAGCGGGGCTTCGTCGGCGCTTACGCCGGTGTAGCGCCCGATCAGGCCGAGCTGGCTCACGGGCACGTAGAGCACGGCCTTGTCGGCGTACTCCAGGTGCAGGAACTCCTGCAGCGCGGGCGTGCCGTCGGGGTTCTTCTCGCCCATGTCGAGGTTGATGAGCCCGCGGTAGCGGCCGATGCCGTGCGCGGCGTGCACCACGGGGTCGCCCACGTTGAGCTCGGACAGGTCCTTGATCAGCGCGTCGACGTCGCTCACCTGTTCCTGCTTCTTGCGCCGGCGCGTGGTGGGGCCGGCGGCGAAGAGTTCGGTCTCGGTGATGAAGTCGATGCCGGCCTCGACCCAGGCGAAGCCGGTGGCCAGCGCGGCGGTGGCGATGCCGGTCTTCTCCTCGCTGGCCTGGAATTCGGCCAGGCTGTCGAAGGCGGGCGGGTTCAGGCCACTGGCGCGCAGGAAGTCGAGCAGGCTTTCGCGGCGGCCGTCGCTTTCGGCGAGCACCAGCGCGCGCTGCGGGCTGGCGCGCAGGTGGGCCTGCAGTTTGGCCAGCGGCTCGTCGGCGCCGCGCACCACGGCCAGGTCGGGCAGGGCCTGGGCGAAGGCGCTGTCGCCCACATCGCTGGTGCCGGGGCGCATCACCACCTGGGCGTGTGCCTTGGCCTGGGTGAAGAACTGCTCGGCGTTGAGGAAGAGGGCGTCGGGCGGCAGGATGGGGCGGTCCGGGTCGCCCTGCAGCAGGCGGTGGCGCTCGCGCGTGTCTTGCCAGAAGCGCTGGAAGGCGGGCTCCAGCTCGCCGTGCAGAACCACCGTGGCCTGCTCGCCGAGGTAGTCGAACACCGTGGCCGTCTCCTCGAAGAACAGCGGCAGGTAGTACTCGATGCCGGCGGTGGCCACGCCGTTGCCCATGTCCTTGTACAGGCGGCTCTTGGTCGGGTCGCCTTCGAGCAGTTCGCGCCAGCGGCTGCGAAAGCGCGCGCGTGCCGCGTCGTCCATGGGGAACTCGCGGCCGGGCAGCAGGCGCACCTCGTTCACGGGGTACAGGCTGCGCTGGCTGTCGGGGTCGAAGGTGCGGATGCTGTCGATCTCGTCGTCGAACAGGTCCACGCGGTAGGGCACGGGGCTGCCCATGGGGAACAGGTCGATGAGGCCGCCGCGCACGGCGTACTCACCCGGGCTCACCACCTGTGTGACGTGCTGGTAGCCCGCGAGCGTGAGCTGGCCCTTGAGCCGTGCCTCGTCCAGCGACTGCTTGACCTTGAAGTGGAAGGTGTAGCCGGCCAGGAAGGACGGCGGCGCGAGTCGGTACAGCGCGGTGGTGGCGGGGATCAGCACCACGTCGGCGCCGCCGTCGTGCTGGCGCTGCGAGATGCGCCACAGCGTGGCCAGGCGCTCGCTGATGAGGTCCTGGTGCGGCGAGAAGGTGTCGTAGGGCAGGGTTTCCCAGTCGGGAAACAGCGTGATGCGCAGATCGGGCGCGAAGAAGGCAAGCTCGTCGATCAGGCGCTGCGCGTCGTTCGCGTCGGCGGTGACGATGGCGGTGAGGCGGCCGGCGCCTTGTTCGCGTTCGGCCAGGCGGGCAAGCCACAGCGCGTCGGCCGAGCCGCCCGGGTGGGGCTGGGTGTGGCGCTTGCCGGGGCTCAGCGCGGGGAGGGTGAGGGACATTCGGTCGGTACCAATACGAATACCCCCGGTTGCGTCGAGCCCGGGGGTGTGGGCGAATTCTAGAATGGCGCCGCCCATGAGCAACGCCTTGCCCCCTTCCGACCCCACCCCCGTGTCCTCCCGCTGTCATGCGCTGCTGCCCTGCGCAGGCACCGGCTCGCGCGCCGGCACCCCACTGCCCAAGCAGTACCAGCCGCTGGCCGGCCGGCCGCTGGTGCACCACACGCTGGCCGCGCTGCGCGGCGTCGCTCGGCTCGATCGCATCCTGGTGGTGCTGGCGCCCGAGGACGCGCACTGGCCTGGTGACGTGGACGGCGTGGAGGCAGTGCGCCAAGGCGGCGCCACGCGGGCCGAGAGCGTCTTCAACGGCCTACTGGCCCTGCGCGAGCGTGGCGTGCCCGACAGTGACTGGGTGCTGGTGCACGACGCCGCGCGCTGCCTGGTCACGCCCGAGGAGGTGTCGGCGCTGATCGACGCCTGCGCCGGCGACCCTGTCGGCGGCCTGCTGGCGCTGCCGCTGCCCGACACGCTGAAGGACGAGGCGGGGGGCCGCGTCGCCGGCACCATCGAACGCCGCCACAAGTGGCTGGCCCAGACGCCGCAGATGTTCCGCCTGGGCGAGCTGCTGGGCGCACTCCAGGCCACGCGCGCCACGGGTTTCGAGGGCATCACCGACGAGGCCAGCGCCATCGAGCGCACCGGCCAGCGCCCGCGCCTGGTGGAAGGGCGCGCGAGCAACATCAAGGTCACGTACCCGCACGACTTCGCGTTGGCGGAAGCCATTCTGAGGAGCCGCGCATGAGCCAGCCTGTCAACACCATCCGCATCGGCGAGGGCTGGGACGTCCACCGTCTCGTCACCGGACGCCCGCTCGTGCTGGGCGGCATCACCGTGCCGCACACGCACGGCCTGCTGGGCCATTCCGACGCCGACGCGCTGCTGCACGCCATCACCGACGCGCTGCTTGGTGCCGCCGCGCTGGGCGACATAGGCCGCCATTTCCCCGATACCGACGAGCGCTTCAAGGGCGCGGACTCGGGCGCGTTGCTGGCCGAGGCGGCACGCCGCGTGCGCGCCGAGGGCTATGAGATCGGCAACGTCGACAGTACCGTGGTGGCGCAGGCGCCCAAGCTCGCGCCGCACATCCCGGCCATGGTCGAACGCATCGCCGCGCTGCTCGGGCTCTTGCCTGCGCAGGTGAACGTGAAGGCCAAGACGGCCGAGAAGATGGGCCCGGTGGGGCAGGGCGAGGCCATCGAGGCCCGCGCCGTGGCCTTGCTGACGCGACGGGCCTGAGTCAGGGCGCGCGGCGCAGTTTCATGTGCGCCGCCAGGCCGCCTGTGCTGCTGTTGGCCAGCGCGAAGCGCCCGCCCATGCGCGTGATCGCGCGTTCCACGATGGCCAGGCCCAGGCCGGTGCCGGTGGCGTCGGAACGCGCCGCGTCGCCACGGAAGAAGGGCTGCGTCAACTGCTCCAGCATCTCGGGCCGCACGCCCCGGCCGTGGTCGCGCAGCTTGATCAGCACCGCGTCGTCCTTGGCCTTCGCCGCGATGTCGATCCGCACCACGCCGGTGTCAGGGTCGCGGCCATAGCGCGACGCGTTTTCCAGCAGGTTGTTGAACACGCGTTGCAGTTCCACCGGATCGCCCAGCACCCGCAGCTCAGGTTCGAGGCGGGTCTTGATGAGGGTCTTCGGGTCGTCGCCCAGCGCGAACAATGCCGTCTCGACCACGTCGTTGAGGCTGACATCCTCCGGCTTCATGTGGTCGGGCCGCGCGTAGTCGAGGAACTTGTCGATGATCGCCGTGACCTGCTCGATATCGGCCGACATGTGCTCGCGCGCCATCGGATCGGCCACGCTCATCTCGGTTTCCAGCCGCAGGCGCGCCAGCGGGGTGCGCAGGTCGTGCGAGATGCCGGCGAGCATGAGCGCGCGGTCCTGCTCGATCTTGGACAGGCGCTGCGCCATGCGGTTGAAGCCGATGTTGACCTCGCGGATCTCGCTGGTGGCCACCGTCTCGTTGAGCTGGCTGGCGTTGAAGTCGCCCTCGCGCACGCGGCTGGCCGCGAAGGACAGTTTCTTCAGCGGCCGGTTGATCAGCCGCGCGATGAGCGCTGCGCCCGCCAGCGAGAGCAGGGCGGCCGTGCCCAGCCAGATCAGCCAGGTGGTGCCCGCCACGGGGCCGATGCGCGAGGGATCGGTGAGCAGCCAGTACGGGTCGCCGTCGATCGAAAAACCGATCCACAGCCCCGCCTGGCCATTCACCTCGCGCGCCACCACGGTGTCGGGGCCCAGGCGGGCCTGCAACTGCCCGGCCACGTTGCGGCTGAGCAGGTCGGTGTCGTAGTGCTGGAAGGTGTCGTTGGGCTCACGCGGGGCGATGCGCAGGCCTTCTTCGGCGGCCAGGGTCTTGATGAGCGACACACGCGCGATGGAGTCCGAGTGGATCAGCGCCGCGCGGCTCAGGTTGACCAGCGAGGCCAGTTGCTGCGCGCTCTGCAGGGCGCGCGGCTCGTACTCGAGCGCGCGGAAGGTCTGCAGCCACGCGATGATGCAGCCGGTGAGCAGCAGCGTGAGGAAGAAGAAGGTGCGCCAGAAAAGGCTCACGCCGCGCGTGGGCCGCATCTCCAGCGGAGCCGGGGCGGTTTCCAGCGCGGCGGGTTCGGTCTCGAACGGTACGCGTGACTCGCTGTCCATCAGGAACTGCCGTCCGGCACGAACACATAGCCCACGCCCCACACGGTCTGCAGGTAGCGCGGCGACGAGGCGTCGTCCTCGATGAGCTTGCGCAGGCGAGAGACCTGCACGTCCAGGCTGCGGTCGAAGGGCTCGAACTCGCGCCCGCGCGCCAGCTGGGCCAGCTTTTCGCGCGACAGCGGCTGGCGCGGATGGCGCACCAGGGCCTTGAGCATGGCGAACTCGCCGGTGGTCAGGGGCAGGTCGTTGCCGTCCTTGCGCAGGGTGCGCAGGCTCAGGTCGAACTCGTAGGGGCCGAACTTCACGGTCTCGGCGTCTTGCGAGGGTGCGCCGGGCACCTCGGCCGGCGGGCGGCGGCGCAGCACGGCGTGCACGCGGGCCAGCAGCTCTCGTGGGTTGAAGGGTTTGCCGAGGTAATCGTCGGCACCGACCTCCAGGCCGACGATGCGATCGACGTCCTCGCTCTTGGCGGTGAGCATGATGATGGGTGTGCGGTCGCCATTGGCGCGCAGGCGGCGGCAGATCGACAGGCCGTCCTCGCCGGGCATCATCAGGTCGAGCACGATGATGTCCACGGCCTCGCGCTGCAGCACGCGGTTCAGGGCTTTGCCGTCTTCGGCCAGCATCACTTCGAACCCTTCCTGCATGAGGTAGCGGCGCAGCAGATCGCGGATGCGCACGTCGTCGTCGACAACGAGAACCTTGTTGGGGCGGGTGTGGGTTTGTGGCATGCGAGCAACTCCTGGCAAATGTAACAAAGCCGATTCTGGCAGCGGCAAGTGCTTGTCAACGCTCGTTTTTTGATTTTCTGACAGGCTGTTACAGAAGTTGCCCGCAATGCCATCGTCTTGACGCAAGGCTCACTCGCACAATCGCTGGTCTGGTCATACTCCTGCTCACCATGAAGTCCGTCTGGATCGCAACCATCGCTTGTCTGGCCGCGGGTTTGGTGCTCGCCAATCCGCAGCACCCGCGCGAAGCGGGCGTCATCGGCGTTGCCGGTGCCGACACGGCGACCGTGATGCCGATCTCGATCGACGCTGGCGAAGCCCGCGCGCCCATGCGGTTGCGCGATGCCTTGCGACAGCCCTTCGACGACATGGATGACGGCGGCAAGCCTTTCCGGCTGTCCGTGGAGGAGCGTCAGCGCCTGCGCGAGCAACTGAGGGGGCAGCCGCCCTTCGAAGCCCATCGCCAGCCCTGAACGCCAGCACCGAACAACACCAACCAACACATGTTCATGCCTTATCTGCCCGCCCGTTCGGCGGCTGCGGTCCGCCGCGCCGCTTCCGCTCTCAGCCTCATGGCCGCCGTGATGGTGACGCCCGCCGCGCTGGCCCAGGCGCCCGAAGTGCCCGCCAACGTGGTGAACCTCTCGGCCAGTGGTCACATGGAAGTGCCGCAGGACTGGCTTACCGTGGTGCTGAGCACGACCCGCGAAGGCAGCGATGCCGCCACGGTGCAGAACCAGTTGAAGGTGGCCGTGGACGCCGCGCTGGCCATCGCCCAGCCGCAGGTCAAGCCCAAGCAGCTGGAGGTGCGCACTGGCAACCTGCGCCTGTACCCGCGCTATTCCAGCAACGGCCGCATCAGCGGCTGGCAGGGTCAGGCCGAGGTCATCATCGAAGGGCGTGACATCGCCAACGTGAGCGCCGTGGCCGGCCGCGTGCAGACGCTCACCGTCTCCAGTATGGGCTTTTCGCTCTCGCGTGAGGCACGCCTGGCGCTTGAATCCCAGGTGCAGGCCCAGGCCATCGAGCGCTTCCGCGCACGAGCCACCGAGATCGCCAAAGGCTTCGGCTTCTCCAGCTACACGCTGCGAGACGTCTCGGTGAGTTCGGCCGACATGCCCGAGCGGCCCATGCCCCGCATGATGGCCATGGAAGCCAAGGCCGCCGCAAGCGACGCCGCCATTCCGGTGGCGGCCGGCACCAGTACCGTGAGCGTCACGGTGTCGGGTGCCATCCAGATGCGCTGAAGGCCTTACTGGGCGGCCCAGCCGCCGTCCATGTTCCAGGCCACGCCGCGAACGTTGTTGCCCGCGGGCGAGCAGAAGAAGACCGCCAGTTCACCCAGCTCTTCGGGCGTGGTGAACTGCATCGACGGCTCCTTCTCGCCCAGCAGCTGCTTCGTCGCTTCGTCGTTCGACAGCTTCAGTGCGGCCGCTTTCGCGTCCACCTGCTTCTGCACCAGCGGCGTCAGCACCCAGCCGGGGCAGATGGCGTTGCAGGTGACGCCCGAGGTGGCGGTCTCCAGCGCCGTCACCTTGGTCAGCCCCACGATGCCGTGCTTGGCCGCCACATAGGCCGACTTCTCGGCCGAACCCACCAGACCATGCACCGAGGCGACGTTGATGATGCGGCCCCAGTTGGCCTTGAGCATGGCCGGCAGCGCCAGGCGCGACGTGTGGAAAGCACTGGAGAGGTTGATCGCGATCACCGCGTCCCAGCGCTCCACGGGGAAATCCTGCACCTTGGCCACGTGCTGGATGCCCGCGTTGTTCACCAGGATGTCCACCTGGCCGAAGGTCTTGGCCGCGTAGGCCATCATGGCCTCGATCTCGTCGGGCTTGCTCATGTCGGCGCCGTGGTAGCCCACCTTCACGCCCAGCGCGGCCACTTCCGCCTGGGGGCCGGCGGCGTCGCCGAAGCCATTGAGCACGACGTTGGCGCCCTGGCGGGCCAGGGCCTTGGCGATGCCAAGGCCGATGCCGCTGGTGGAGCCGGTGACGAGAGCGGTTTTCCCGGTGAGCATGGGGTTCTCCAGTTCCATTACGATTGGTTGGACGGTCTGCCGCGCATTATGGATGGCAGGCGTCAGCCCTGAGCCGCACCATGACCGAACCCCAACTCCAGCACATCGTCGTCGGTGGGGCCGCGGCCCGTGAAGGCGGCCCGCGCTGCATGGCCTGGTGGGACTGGCGCAGCACCCAGGGCCGCGACGATCACGTGGTCGTCTGCGTGCACGGCCTGTCGCGCCAGGGACGCGACTTCGACACCCTGGCGCGCGCGCTGCAGCCGCACTGCCGCGTGGTGGCGGTGGACGTGGCCGGGCGCGGGCACAGCGACTGGCTGGCCGATCCCATGGCCTATCAGGTGCCCACCTACGTGGCCGATCTCACCGCGCTGCTGCTGCACCTGCGCGCCGAACGGCCTGGCGTGCGCATCGACTGGGTCGGCACCAGCATGGGTGGCCTCATCGGCATGGGCGTGGCAGCGCAGCCGCCGCTGGCGCCCACACGCCTGGTGCTCAACGACGTGGGGCCGGTGGTGCAGTGGGAGGCGCTGATGCGCATCGGCACCTACCTCGGCCTCGACCCGGTGTTCGATTCCGAAGAGGCGGCCGACGAGTACCTGGCGAGCATCTCCAAGGGCTTCGGTCCGCACACGCCCGAGCAGTGGCGCGCCCTGTCGCGGCCCATGCTTCGCCAGCGCGACGGGCGCTTCCACCTGCACTACGACCCGGCCATAGCCGTGCCCTTCAAGGCCATGACGCAAAGCGTGGAAATGCAAGCGCTGCAAGCGGCCGTGCGGGCCGGCGAGGCCGCGCTGTGGGACCTGTACGACGCCATCGCCGCGCCCACGCTGGTGCTGCGCGGCGAAGACTCCGACCTGCTGAGCATGGACACGGTGAAGGCCATGCAGCAGCGTGGTCCGCGCCCGCGCTGTGTGAGCTTTGCCGGCGTGGGGCATGCACCCACCCTGGTGGCCGACGACCAGGTGCGCACCGTGCTCGACTTCCTGCTGTCGCCATGAAGCGGGTGAATCCGACGATCGACGACGTCGCGCCGGCCACGGCCGCGATCGTGGCCGCCACGGCCGGGGGACTGCCGCAACAGGCCAACGCCCTGGCGCGCGCCCGGGCCTTCGCCGAGCCGCTGCTTGAAGGCGAATGCCTCGACACGGGCGAGAACACCTGGGCGCACGCCGAGGCGGTGGCGCGCATCCTGGCCGACATCGGCGGTTCGGAAGCCATGCAGGCCGTGGTCTATCTGGTTTATGCCTGCCAGCACCTGAACCGGCCGCAAGAGGTCATCGCCAAGGCTTTCGGTGAACAGCACGCCGCGCTGGCGATGGAGACCACCAAGCTCGTGCAACTGCAGAGGCAAGCGCGCCTGAAGGCGGCCGAGAAGCTGGCGCGCAAGCAGGAGGAGCGACTGGCCGCGCAGGACGCTGGCCAGCCGCTGCCGGGCCCGTCCAAGGCGCCGGTGTCCGAACTCGCGGCCAGCCAGACCGAGAACGTGCGCAAGATGCTGCTCGCCTTCTCGCGCGACCTGCGCGTGGTGATGCTGCGACTGGCCTCGCGGTTGCAGACGCTGCGCTACTTCGCCTCCATCCGCGGCGACCCGGGCGAGATCCTGGCCAGCGAGTCGCTGCACGTGTTCGCGCCCTTGGCCAACCGCCTGGGCATCTGGCAGATCAAGTGGGAGATGGAAGACCTGGCCTTCCGTTTCCTGGAGCCGCAGACCTATAAGGACGTGGCCCGGCTGCTCGACGAAAAACGCACCGAGCGCGAGGCGCACGTCGAGCAGGTGCGCGAGGACCTGCAGCGGGCCCTGTTGGCGCAGGGCATCGCCGCGATGGTGCAGGGCCGGCCCAAGCACATCTACAGCATCGTCAAGAAGATGCGCGGCAAGGCCCTCGACTTCGAGCAGGTCTTCGACATCCGTGCGCTGCGCGTGATCGTGCTTGAAACGGCCGACTGCTACGCGGTCCTGTCTTTCGTGCACGAACACTTCACGCCCGTGGCGGACGAGTTCGACGACTACATCGCCAAGCCCAAGCCCAATGGCTACCAGTCGCTGCACACGGTGGTGCGCGACGCCCAGGGCCGCGCCTTCGAGATCCAGATCCGCACCCAGGCCATGCACGACCACGCCGAGCACGGCGTGGCCGCGCACTGGGCCTACAAGGAAGCGGGCGCCAAGGGCTATGGCGGTGTCACGGCCAATTCCGAGTACGACGCCAAGATCGCGGTGCTGCGCCAACTGCTGGCTTGGGAGCGCGACCTGAGTGGCACCGCGCAGGGCCTGTTCGACGACCGCATCTACGTGCTCACGCCCAACGCCTCCATCGTCGAACTGCCGCAGGGCGCCACGCCGGTGGACTTCGCCTACACCGTGCACACCGACCTGGGCCACCACTGCCGGGGCGCCAAGGTCGACGGGGCGATGGTGCCGCTGAACACCCCGCTGCAGAACGGCCAGACGGTGGAGATCGTCTCCAAGGACGGTGGCCCCTCGCGCGATTGGCTCAACCCCGAGCTCGGGTATCTGGTGAGCCACCGAGCCAAGAGCAAGGTTCGGGCGTGGTTCAACGCCCAAGCCCTGGCCGAGACCATTGCGCGCGGGCGCGAGGCGGTGGAAAAGCTGCTGCAGCGCGAGGGCCGCACCGCGCTCAGGTTCGAGGATCTCGCCATCGACATGGGCCTGGGCTCGGCCGACGAATTGTTCGAGCTGGTCGGCAAGGACGAGCTTTCCCTGCGTTCGATCGAGACGCATCTGCGCCCACCCGAGCCCGAAACCGCGCCCGAACCGACGAGCTGGGTGCGCAAGCCCCGGCGTGGCAACGACGGCCCCACGGGCGATGTGCTCGTGGTCGGCGTCGGTTCGCTGATGACTCAACTGGCCAAGTGCTGCCGGCCCGCGCCGCCGGACGAGATCCGCGGTTTCGTCACGCGCGGCAAGGGTGTGAGCGTGCACCGCGCCGACTGCACCGACTTCGCGCACCTGGCGCGCAAGAGTCCGGACCGCGTGATCGAGGTGGATTGGACGGGCCGCGACGACGCGCGCGGCAGCCAGCCAGCGGTGTACCCGGTCGATGTGGCGATCGAGGCGCTGGATCGCCAGGGCCTGCTGCGCGACATCTCCGACGTGTTCGCCCGCGAGAAAATGAACGTCATCGGCGTGCAGACCCAGTCCGTCCGGGGCGTCGCCTGGATGACCTTCACCATCGAGGTGGCCGACGCCCGGCAGGTGTCCCGTGCGATGTCGGTGGTGGGTGACGTCAACGGCGTTCGCATGGTGCGCCGCAAATAGGCGTGGTTGGAACTGCTATACTGCGAGGCTTCGATTCGTTCGAAGGCGCGTAGCTCAGCTGGTTAGAGCACCACCTTGACATGGTGGGGGTCAGGGGTTCGAGTCCCTTCGCGCCTACCAGTATTCCCCGAAGGGCCTGTTGCCAACGCAACAGGCCCTTCGTCATTTGGTGCACTGCACAGGGAAAACCATGCCCGGTACCCCCTGGCTGCTTCCTAGAATGCCGGAATGGCGACCAAATCCAAGACCGAAGCAGCGGGCGCGCGTGGCGTGCGCGTGATCAAGAAGTACCCCAACCGCCGGCTGTACGACACCGACACCTCGTCGTACATCACGCTGGCCGAGGTGAAGGCGCTGGTGATGGGCAACGAGCCCTTCGTGGTGCGCGACGCCAAGACCAACGAGGACCTGACGCGCAGCATTCTGCTGCAGATCATCCTCGAGGAGGAATCGGCCGGCGCGCCGATCTTCACCGAGCAGGTGCTGGCCAACATCATCCGCTTCTATGGCCATGCCATGCAGGACTTCATGGGGTCGTACCTGGAGAAGAACATTCAGGTCTTCATGGACCTGCAACAGAAGATGACCGAACAGGGCGGCGGGCTCAACCCCGAGGCCTGGAAGCAGTTCATGAACCTGCAGTCGCCCATGATGCAAGGGATGATGGGAACCTACCTGGAGCAGTCCCGCAACGCCCTGACCCAGATGCAGGAGCAGATGCAAAAGAACAGCGAGCAGATGCTCGCCGCGCTCGGCCTCAAGCGCTGAATCGGCCTCAAGCGCTGAACGGGTGCCGGGCCCATCAGCGAATGGGCGGGGGTCTGAGACAATCGGCCCTCATGTCCGACACCATTGCCCCCACGACCACCGTCGGCGCGACGACGCCCAAGGTGGGCTTCGTCAGCCTGGGCTGCCCCAAGGCGCTCACCGATTCCGAACTCATCCTCACCCAGCTCAGCGCCGAGGGCTACACCACGTCCAAGTCCTACGCCGGCGCCGACCTGGTCATCGTCAACACTTGCGGCTTCATCGACGACGCGGTCAAGGAAAGCCTCGATGCCATCGGGGACGCCCTGGCCGAGAACGGTAAGGTCATCGTCACCGGTTGCCTGGGCGCGCGCGAAGGCGAGGGCGGCGGCAACCTGGTGCGCCAGATGCACCCCAGCGTGCTGGCCGTCACCGGCCCGCACGCCACGCACGAGGTGATGGAGGCGGTGCACCAGCACCTGCCCAAGCCGCACGATCCCTTCGTGGATCTGGTGCCTCCCCAGGGCATCAAACTCACGCCGCGCCACTACGCGTACCTCAAGATCAGCGAAGGCTGCAATCACCGCTGCACCTTCTGCATCATCCCGTCCATGCGCGGCGACCTCGTGAGCCGACCGATTGGCGACGTGCTTACCGAGGCGCGCAAGCTGTTCGAGGCAGGGGTGAGGGAGCTGCTGGTGGTGAGCCAGGACACGTCGGCCTACGGCGTGGACGTGAAGTACCGCACCGGCTTCTGGGACGGCAGGCCCGTGAAGACGCGCATGTACGACCTGGTGCGCGAACTGGGTGAACTGGCCAAGCCCTTCGGGGCCTGGGTCCGACTGCACTACGTCTATCCCTATCCGCACGTGGACGAGATCGTGCCGCTGATGGCCGAGGGGCTGGTGCTGCCTTACCTGGATGTGCCATTGCAGCACAGCCACCCCGAGGTGTTGCGTCGCATGAAGCGGCCTGCGAGCGGTGAGCGCAACCTCGAGCGCATCGCGCGCTGGCGCGAGATCTGTCCGCAGATCGTGGTGCGCAGCACCTTCATCGCCGGCTTCCCGGGCGAGACGGAGGCCGAGTTCGACCACCTGCTTGATTTCGTGCGCGAAGCGCGCATCGATCGTGCCGGCTGCTTCGCGTATTCACCGGTGGACGGTGCCGCCGCCAATGCCATCGCCGATCCTGTGCCCGAAGCGCTGCGCGAGGAGCGCCGTGCGCGTTTCATGGCCGTGGCCGAGCAGGTATCGGCCGAGAAGTTGCGTGCCTTGGTGGGCGCCAGCATGCAGGTGCTGGTGGACAGTGCGCCCGGCCTGGGCAAGAAGGGTGGCGTGGGCCGCAGCTACGCGGACGCGCCCGAGATCGATGGCGTGGTGCGCTTGCTGCCGCCCGAGAAGATCAGCAAGACACTGAAGGTGGGCGAGTTCACACGCGCCCGCATCGTCGACACGGATGGTCACGACCTCGTGGGTGTGCCCGTTTGATTCACCGCGTGACACAAGGCCGGATGCCCCGGCCTTGTTGGGCCCCACAAAGAGAAAAGGCTTGCAGTCCGTTGACTGCAAGCCCTTATATGATGGTGCCCAAGAGAGGACTCGAACCTCCACGCCTCTCGGCGCTAGTACCTGAAACTAGTGCGTCTACCAATTCCGCCACCTGGGCATCTCAGGAAACCGGCAGTATAGCAGAGAAAAATTGAGCGATAAAAACAACCTCCTCGCCGAATTCGAAGGCGTCGTCTCCGGACACCGCGACGGACACGGCTTCGTGGTCCGGGACGATGGACAGCCCGACATCTACCTTCCTTCCAACGAAATGCGCGCTGTCCTGCACAAGGACCGCGTGATGGCGCGCATCGTGCGGCTCGACCGCAAGGGGCGCCCCGAAGGCCGCGTCACCGAAATCATCGAGCGGTCCAATGCGCCCATCATCGGGCGGCTGTTGCAGGAAGGCGGCGTGTGGCTCGTGGCGCCCGAAGACAAGCGCTACGGCCAGGATGTGCTGATTCCCAAAGGCGCCACGGGCTCGGCCAAGCCGGGCCAGGTGGTGGTGGTGGAACTTACGGAGCCGCCCGCGCTGTATGGCCAGCCTGTGGGGCGCGTGAAGGAGGTGCTCGGCGAGATCGACGACCCGGGCATGGAGATCGAGATCGCGGTGCGCAAGTACGGCGTGCCGCACGAGTTTTCGCAGACCGCCATGGCGCAGGCGCGGGCCTTGCCTGATCACGTGCGCCCCGCCGACCTGCGCCACCGCGTAGACCTGCGCGACGTGCCGCTGGTGACCATCGACGGCGAGGACGCGCGCGACTTCGACGACGCCGTGTACTGCGAGCCTGCCAAGGTGGGCAAGGCCAAGGGCTGGCGCCTGTTGGTGGCGATTGCCGACGTGAGCCACTACGTGCAGACCGGCTCGCCGATCGATGTCGACGCCTACGACCGCGCGACCTCGGTCTACTTCCCGCGCCGGGTGATCCCCATGCTGCCGGAGAAACTGTCCAACGGCCTGTGCTCGCTCAACCCCGGGGTGGAGCGCCTGTGCATGGTGTGCGACATGCTCATCAACGCACGCGGCGAGATCCACGCCTACCAGTTCTACCCTGCGGTGATGTTCAGCCACGCGCGCTTCACCTACACCGAGGTGGCGGCCATCCTGCAGAACACGCGCGGCCCCGAGGCCATGAACCGCAAGCCGCTGGTGCCGTACCTGCTGAACCTGCACGACGTGTACCGCGCCCTGCTGTCGGCACGCAATGCGCGCGGCGCGGTGGACTTCGAGACGGTTGAGACGCAAATCGTCTGCGACGAGTCGGGTCGCATCGAACGCATCGTGCCGCGCACGCGCAACGATGCGCACAAGCTGATCGAGGAGGCCATGCTCGCGGCCAACGTATGCTCGGCCGAGTTCATCGAGCAGGGCAAGCACCCGGGCCTGTTCCGGGTGCACGAAGGCCCCACGCCCGAGAAGCTGGAGACGCTGCGCAACTACCTCAAGGCCATGGGCGTGAATGCGTCGCTCAGCGACGAGCCCAAGCCTGGCGAGTTCCAGCAGATCGCAAAGGCGACGCAGGAGCGGCCGGAATCGCAGCAGATCCACACCATGCTGCTGCGCTCCATGCAGCAGGCCATTTACACGCCGATCAACAGCGGGCACTTCGGCCTGGCCTTCGAAGCCTACACGCACTTCACCAGCCCGATCCGGCGCTACCCCGATCTGCTGGTGCACCGCGTGATCAAGGCGATTCTGCACAAACAGAAGTACCAGTTGCCCGCGCTGCCGACGCCGGGCGAGGCGCACGCCAAGCTCAGCAAGCGACTGGCCAGCCGCGTCAAGCCGCCCGCACCCAACGCCCGCAAGCCCTCGGCCGACACCCTGGCCTGGCAGGCCGCGGGTCTGCACTGCAGCGCCAACGAGCGCCGCGCGGACGAGGCCAGCCGCGACGTGGAGGCCTGGCTCAAGTGCAAATACATGCGCGAGCACCTGGGCGAGGTGTTCTCGGGCGTGGTCACTGCGGTCACGAGCTTCGGCATCTTCGTCACCCTGGACGCGATGTACGTCGAAGGCCTGGTGCACATCACCGAGCTGGGCGGCGAGTACTTCCGCTTCGACGAAGCGCGCCAGGAGTTGCGCGGTGAGCGCACGGGCATTCGCTACGCACTGGGTTCGCGCGTGCAGGTGCAGGTCAGCCGCGTCGATCTGGACGGCCGCCGCATCGACTTCCGTCTGGTGAGCGGGGACGACGATGTGGTGCTCAAGGCCATGCGCGACAAGAGCGGGGGGGAGGGCGGTGCGGCTTCGGCGCGCCAGGACAGGCGAGGGGGCAAGTCGCGCCCGCCCGCGCCCATGCCGGAGTTGAAGGCCGCGGTGCGCCGCGCCGCTGGCAAGAAGGCGGCCCCCAAGGCCGCGCGCGCGACGCAATCGAAGTCACGGCGGGGCAAGCGATGACGGTGGCGGCGATAAGCACCCGGGGCGGTCACGTGACGGCCGCCCGCAAGTCGTCGTCTCGCGTCAAACAGGAACGCCCCCTGCGCATCGGAATGTCGGCGCGCCTGATGCACGAGGTGCCACCCGAACTGGGTTTTCGTAACAAGAGCCTGCAGTACATCGAAGCCTCGCTGGCGCACTGGATCATGGCGCACGGCGCCGTGGCCTTCATGGTGCCCGCTGTCACGCACGACAGTCCGCACGCTGCGCGCCATCTCAAGGTCGAGCACGTGGTGCAGGAACTGGACGCGCTGGTGCTGCAGGGAGGTGCCGACGTGGCACCCGAAACCTACGGGCAGGAACCGCTGCGCGATGAGTGGCGGGGCGACGTGGTGCGCGACCGCTATGAGCTCGCGCTGCTGCGCTGTTTTCTGGCGCAGAAAAAACCGGTGCTGGGCGTGTGCCGCGGCGCGCAACTGCTGAATGTGGCCTTCGGCGGCACCCTGTATCAGGACATTGCCACCCAGTGTCCGGCGGCGCATGAACATATCGACGTCGATTTGTACGACCAGTTCGAGCACGATGTGACCTTCATCCAGGGCTCGCAACTCATCGACTTGTATCCCAAGGCCACTCAGTTGCGCGTCACCAGCATTCACCACCAGGCGGTGGCCGACGTGGGCAAAGGTCTGGTGGTGGAGGCGGTGTCCTCGCTCGACGGCCTGGTCGAGGCAATCCGCTGGACGGGTGACGCCTATGCGCGCGGCCTGCAGTGGCACCCGGAGTTTCATCAGGGTCGCCACGCGCTGATCGACAGCTCGCCCATCATGCTCGACTTCCTCGAGGCCTCTCGGGCCGAGGCCATGCGCCGCTTCGATGCGGGGCAAGAGTTCGATCCTCGCCCGCCGCGCGCCGGCCTGCGCCTGACGACCTAAACTCGCCGGCATGCGCGTTCTGCTCTTCCTTCTCGACACGTTCTTCTTCTTCCTCGTGGCCGCGGCCTTGCTGCGCGCCTGGATGAACCACCTGCGGGTGCCCATGCAGGTGCAGCCGGGGCGCTTCGTCATGGCCATCACCGACTGGCTTGTGCAGCCGTTGCGCCGGTTGCTGCCCGCGTTCATCGCCAAGGGCCGCATCGACGGCGCCAGTTTGGTGGCCGCCGTGCTGCTGGCCCTGGTGCATGCGGGGCTGTGGTTGCTGATCGCCTCGGGCGGTGAGGTGCCGTGGGCGGCGGTGCCCGTGCTGGGCCTGCGCTTCCTGGTGCGTGATCTGCTCCAGGGCCTGATGCTGCTGCTGATCGTCTACGCGATCCTGTCGTGGGTGCAGCCGCGCTCGCCGGTGATGGGCCTGCTCGACCGGCTGTGCTCGCCCATCGTCGCTCCGGTGCGGCGCGTGGTTCCGCTCGTGGGCGGGGTGGACCTGTCCGTCCTGGTGGTGATCATCGCCCTGCAGGTGGGGCTGATGCTGCTGGGCTGATCGCTCAGAGCGGCTGAGCGGCGAGCGCAAGCCGCCCGGCCGTGAGGGCGTGGCCGGTGGGCCAACGATCGGCCAGCGCTCCGTGCGCGGCCACCGCGCGGCGCACCGCCTCGGCGCTGTTGCCATGCGGGCGCGCCAGGGCGGCTCCAATCATGCCCGCCAGCACGTCGCCCGTGCCGGCGGTGGCCAGGCGGGCGTTGCCCGTGGCGTTGATCCAGGGCGTGCCGCCGGGTTCGGCCACCACGGTGCCCGAACCTTTGAGGACGACGATCGCGCTGAAACGCTCGCTGAGCTGGCGCGCGCTGGCCAGGCGATCGGCCATCACCTCGGCGGTGCCGATGCCCAGCAGGCGGGCGGCTTCCAGGGGGTGGGGTGTGAGCACCGTCGCCCAGCCCTGCGCCTGGCGACGCTGGGCCAGGCGCTGCAGCGCGGGGTCGTGGGCAAGGGCGTTGAGGCCATCGGCGTCGATAACCAATCGTGGGCACGCCAAGGCAGGGGACAGCCATTCGCGGATCGCCTCACCTCCCCCGCAACCCACCACCAGCACCGGCAGGGACAGAGGATCGGCGGCCAGCAGCGCGGCAGGTTTCCGCAGCATCAGCTCGGGACACAGCGGGTCGTGCGATGGCGCCGGGCTGCCGCCGACCAGCGCCAGGTACACGCGCCCCGCGCCGGCGTGCAACGCGGCCCGCGCCGCCAATACGGCGGCACCCGCCATGCCGATGCCGCCACTGTCCGGCAACTGCCCACCGATCACCCCCACGTCGCCGTAGCTGCCCTTGTGTCCGACGTGAGGATCCCGGGCCTTGTCCGCGCCCTCGGGCAGGTAGCCGCCCCACCAGGCCGTGGGCGGCGCCACCGTCCCGGTGGCCACGCCCAGGTCGTCGAACCACACCGATCCCGCCGCATCCCGCCCGCTCGCCGTGAACAGCCCGGGCTTGAGGGTCAGCAGGCTCAGGGTGTGCCGCGGGCCGGCATCGGTGAGGGCGCCCATCGGGTCTTGCCCGGTGTCGGCCGACAGGCCGCTGGGCAGATCAACGCACAGCACCGGCGCGTGATGAGCGCGCACCTGCCGCACGCGCTGGGTCAGCGCATCGTCGCCTGGCGCGCGGGCGCCGATGCCCAGCAGGGCGTCGATGATCAGATCGGGGGCATCGGGTGGCGTGGTCTGGACGGTCACGCCTGCCGCCACGGCCTCGCGCAGCGCCCAGGCCGCATCGGGCGGCAGCCGTTGGGCATCGGCGTCGTGCGTCACCACGATCTCGCGCCAGCCGGCGGGCGATGCCTGCAGCAGGTGGCGCGCGGCGACGAGGCCGTCGCCCCCGTTGTTGCCCGGGCCGCAGGCCACCCACAGGCGCCGCGCGTGCGGCTGCCAGGCCAGAGCGAGACGGGCCACCGCCTCGCCGGCACGCGCCATCAGCGTGTGCGGCGGCAGGCTCGCGGCCCGGGCCTGCTCGATCTCGCGCGTGCGCGCGGTGTCATGCAGGGCTTCGGGTTGGTCGGCGCGCAGGGCTCGCATGTGGGGCATTTCACCACGCGAGCGCGCGGTCACAAGCCCAGGCGCGAAGGGGCGAAGGGCGCCAGCTCGGCACCCGACGTCGGCCGCGTGATCGCGTCGGACAGGCGACGCGCCGCGCCGCAGGCCATGGCCCAGCCCGCCTCACCGTGTGCCAGGTTCAGCCACAGGCCAGGCAGGCGGCTCGGGCCGATCGCAGGAAGACCGTCGTTCGACACGACGAGAGCGCCGCGCCAGCTCTGCACCGAGGCCTGTGGGCCCGAGAATCGCGCCGCGGCCGGGAACCAGTGCGACAGCACCTGGCCCAGCCGTCGCACGCTCGCCGGATCGGTGCCGGCGGCCGAACCGCCGAGATCGGTGCCGCCCGAGGCCCGCACGCGCTGGCCCAGCCGCGTGATGGCCACGCGCGACTTGAGGTCGAGCACGGCCGACACCGGTGCGTCCATGGGTTCACGCATGCCGGCGCTCAGCGAATGCGACCACAGCACCGTCCATGGGGCGGGCAGGCCGAGGCCGGCGAAAAGATCCTCCGCACCGACACCGGCGCACATTACCACCGCGTCGAAGCGTTCATCGCTACCATCGGAGGTACTCAGGCGCCAGCCGCCGCCGTCCGGCCGCAGGGCGCTCACGCTGGTGCGCAGCCGCAGCGCGCCACCCAGGCGGGCCACGCGGTGGCGCATCAGCATGGTCCACTCGCGGCAGTTGGCCACCGCCGGGCCGCGCAGGTGCACGGCCGAGTGCAAGGGGGCCGACGGGGCGAGCGCGGGTTCCAGGGTGCGGGCTTCGTCGGCAGACACGGGGCGCAGCTCGAGCCCGAGCCCCCGCAGGCGATCGATGGTGGTTTGCGCGCCGGCCGCCTCGCGGGCGTCGCTCAGCAGCACCAGCATGTCGTCACTGCGGTCGTGGTCCAGGTCCAGTTCCCGGGTCAGGTCTATCTGGCGCTCAAGGCCGTGGTCAATCAGCTCGCGCAGCGCCAGCAGGGTGTCATTGCCGCGCCGGTGCTGTTCGCGCCGCCAGCGGCGCCACCAGTGCCAGGCGGCTGCGTCCAGGCCGGCGCGCCAGCGCACCCCCGGGCCGGGCGCCGCCCAGGGGGCGTGCAGGCGCAACTCAGGGCCGGCCCAGGCCAGGGCCCAGGCGGTGGAGACCAGTCCGGCCGGGGCGAAGCTTGCTTCCTCGGCCGGCGTGCCGCGCTTCTCGTACACGGTCACGGCGTGACCGTCGTTCAACAACTCATGGGCGGTGGTCACGCCGCAGACGCCTGCGCCCACGATGGCGATGTTCATTCAAAGGGAGAGGAAAAGGGGGAGTGTGCCCGGATGGTGGGTGCTATAATCGACAGGCTTTGCACTTGATGGCTTCGTCTGAAGCTCATCGGTGTGGAGTCAATCGCAAACCGGCCCATCCGGGTGTCGCGTCGGTCAAGGTGGAGTTGCTCCACCCGCCACCGCCGTGATCGGGGCCGGATTTTAGACCTAACCTCTGGAAACAACTCATGTCCATTTCCATGCGCGAAATGCTGGAAGCCGGTGTCCATTTCGGTCACCAGACCCGCTTCTGGAACCCCAAGATGGCGCCCTTCATCTTCGGGCACCGCAACAAGATCCACATCGTCAACCTCGAGAAGACGTTGCCGATGTTCCACGACGCGCAGAAGTTCGTGCGTCAGCTCTCCGCCAACCGCGGCACTCTGCTGATGGTGGGCACCAAGCGTCAGTCCCGCGACATCGTGGCCCAGGAAGCGCGCCGCGCCGGCGTGCCCTTCGTCGACCAGCGCTGGCTGGGCGGCATGCTGACCAATTTCAAGACCGTCAAGACCTCCATCAAGCGCCTGAAAGACATGCAGGCCCAGAAAGAGGCCGGCCTGGACAACATGAGCAAGAAAGAGCAGCTCATGTTCAGCCGCGAGATGGAAAAACTCGAGAAGGACATCGGCGGCATTCAGGACATGAACGCGCTGCCCGACGCCATCTTCGTGATCGACGTGGGCTTCCACAAGATCGCCGTGCTCGAGGCCCAGAAGCTGGGCATCCCGCTGGTGGGCGTGGTCGACACCAACCACTCGCCCATGGGCATCGACTATGTGATCCCCGGTAACGACGACTCGGCTCGCGCCGTGGCCCTGTATGCGCGCGGCATCGCCGACGCCGTGCTGGAAGGCCGCGCCAACGCCGTGAACGACGTGGCCAAGGCCGTGGCGGCCGAAGGCAGCGACGAGTTCGTCGAAGTGCAGGACGACGCGGCCTGATTCCGTTTCGCTCGCGAACGAGGGGCTCGCGTAGCCCCTTTTTCATAACCGGAACCCATCATTGACCCGCCGGCGCCCATGACGCGCCGGATTCCAGGAGAACACACATGGCAATTACCGCAAGCATGGTCGCTGAGCTGCGCGCCAAGACCGACGCCCCCATGATGGAGTGCAAGAAGGCGCTCACCGAGGCCGATGGCGACATGGCCAAGGCCGAGGAGCTGCTGCGCGTCAAGCTGGGTACCAAGGCCGGCAAGGCCGCCAGCCGCGTCACGGCCGAAGGCGTCGTGGCCGCTTCCATCAGCGCCCAAGCGGGCGCGCTGATCGAGGTCAATTGCGAGACCGACTTCGTCACCAAGAACGACAGCTTCCTGGCCCTGGCCAATGCCGCGGCCAAGCTGGTCGCCGAGCACAACCCGGCCGACATCGAGGCCCTGGGTGCGCTGTCCTACAGCCAGGACGGCTTCGGCCCCACGCTGGAAGACGTGCGCAAGGGCCTGATCGGCAAGATCGGCGAAAACATGTCTTTCCGCCGCTTCAAGCGCTACAGCGCCGCCAAGCTGGCCGCCTACCTGCACGGCACCCGCATCGGCGTGATCGTGGAGTTCGATGGTGACGAAACGGCCGCCAAGGATGTCGCCATGCACGTGGCCGCCATGAAGCCGGTGGCACTGACCAGCAACGACGTACCGGCCGAGCTGATCGAGCGCGAGCGCTCGGTGGCCACAGCCAAGGCGGCCGAATCGGGCAAGCCCGCCGACATCGCAGCCAAGATGATCGAAGGCTCGGTGCAGAAGTACCTCAAGGAGGTCTCGCTGTTCAATCAGCCCTTCGTCAAGAACGACAAGCAGACTGTGGAACAGATGCTCAAGGCCGCTAACACCACGGTGAAGTCCTTCACCCTGTTCGTGGTGGGCGAGGGCATCGAGAAGAAGGTCGACGACTTTGCTGCCGAAGTGGCGGCCCAGGTCGCGGCGGCCAAGGGCGCCTGACCGGCGCTCCACTGACCAGACAACGGGCCGCAAGGCCCGTTGTCATATGCGTTGACGATTTTCACTGGTGGAGAGACAGGGAGTTCCCGTCCCCCCCGCTACACTTGGCGGCTGCCCGCGCCGCAACCGATCCAGAAAGCCATTCATGCCCGCCTACCAACGGATCCTGCTGAAGCTGTCCGGTGAAGCCCTCATGGGCGACGACGCCTTCGGCATCAACCGCGCCACCATCGTGCGCATCGTCGACGAGATCGCCGAAGTCACCCGCCTCGGCGTGCAGGTGGCCATCGTCATCGGCGGTGGCAACATCTTCCGTGGCGTGGCCGGCGGTTCCGTGGGCATGGACCGCGCCACCGCCGACTACATGGGCATGCTCGCCACGGTGATGAACTCGCTGGCGCTGGCCGACACCATGAACAAGGCCGGCCTGGTGGCCCGCGTGATGTCCGCCATCGGCATCGAGCAGGTGGTTGAGCCCTACGTGCGCCCCAAGGCCCTGCAGTACCTCGAGGAAGGCAAGGTTGTGGTCTTCGCCGCGGGCACCGGCAACCCGTTCTTCACCACCGACACGGCCGCCGCGTTGCGCGGTGCCGAGATCGGTGCCGAGATGGTGCTCAAGGCCACCAAGGTCGATGGCGTGTACACCGCCGACCCGAACAAGGACCCGGCCGCCACGCGCTACACCACCATTTCCTTTGACGAGGCCATGGCCAGGAACCTGCAGGTGATGGATGCCACCGCGTTCGCGCTGTGCCGTGACCAGAAGCTGCCCGTCAAGGTGTTTTCCATTTTCAAGCCGGGCGCGCTGCGCAACGTGGTGATGGGGGCCGACGAAGGCACCCTCGTGCACGTTTGAACACCGGTCGTACACAGGAGATCACGACATGAGCATTGCCGACATCCGCAAGAACGCCGAGCACAAGATGCAGCAATCGATCGAGGCATTCAAGACCAGCCTGACCCGGGTGCGCACCGGCCGCGCGAACCCCGCGCTGCTCGACACGGTGCATGTGGATTACTACGGCTCCATGCTGCCGCTGTCTCAGGTGGCCAACCTTACCTTGCTCGACGCCCGCACCATCGGTGTCGCGCCCTGGGAAAAGGGCATGGGCGCCAAGATCGAGAAGGCGATCCGCGAGTCGGACCTGGGCTTGAACCCGGCCTCTCAGGGTGACCTGATCCGTGTGCCGATGCCGCCCATGACCGAAGAACGCCGCCGGGAGCTCACCAAGGTCGTGAAAGGCGAGGGCGAGGCCGCCAAGATCGCCATTCGCAACCTGCGCCGCGACGCCAACGAGGCGGTAAAGAAGCTGGTGAAGGACAAGGAAGCCTCCGAGGACGATGAGCGCCGGTCGCAGGAAGACATCCAGAAGCTGACCGACCGCATGATCACCGAGGTCGACCGGCTCGTGGCCAGCAAGGAACAGGACATCATGGCGGTCTGAGCCCAGGGCTCCGATCGCCAGAGTTGGCGCATGCAGAATCCCGCCGCCCCGAACCTGCCCCATCACGTCGCGATCGTGATGGATGGCAACGGCCGTTGGGCCCAGAAGCGCTGGCTGCCGCGCGTCGCCGGCCACAAGCAGGGGGTCGATGCGCTGCGCCGCATCGTCGAGGCCAGCGTGCAGCGCGGCATTCGCGTGCTCACGGTGTTCGCGTTCTCGTCCGAGAACTGGAGCCGCCCGGTGGACGAGGTGGCCAGCCTGATGGACCTGCTGGCCCTGGCCTTGTCGCGCGAGGTGCCGCGGCTGTCGGAAACTGGCGTGCGGCTGCATTTTCCCGGTGACCGCTCGCGCTTGTCGCCCCGCCTGGCGCAGGGCCTGACGTCGGCGGAAGAGGCCACGCAGGGCAACGAGCGCCTGGTGCTCAACGTGTGTTTCAACTACGGTGGACGATGGGACATCGCACAGGCTGCGCAGCGCCTGGTCGAACGCGGCGGGCCCATCACGGAAGAGAGCCTATCGGCCGTCATGGCACTGAGTCATGTGCCCGACCCTGACCTGATCATCCGCACCGGCGGCGAGCTGCGCATCAGCAATTTCCTGCTGTGGCAGGCAGCCTATGCCGAACTGGTGTTCAGCGATTGCCTGTGGCCAGAGTTCGACGCCGAGCAACTCGATCTCGCCCTCGCCGAGTACGCGCGCCGCGAGCGGCGCTTCGGCCAGACATCGGCGCAGCGCGCCGATGCCACGGCACTCACCGCCGACGCCGGCCCCCGAGATGCTTAAGCAGCGGATCATCACGGCGGTGCTGCTGCTCGCCGTTTTCCTGCCCACGCTGCTGTACCCCACGATCGAGCCCTTCGCGGCCTTCACGCTGGCGCTGATCGGTGCGGCGGGTTGGGAGTGGGCGCGGCTCAATGGCTGTGGCCAGACGCGCGCGGTGAGCTGCGGCCTGGCGCTGGCCGTGGCTGGCCTGATCTTCTGGCTGATAGGCGGGGTGGAGCGCTCCTGGCGCGAACTCTGGCTGGCTCTGGGTGTGGTCTGGGTGCTGCTGGCCGTGGTGCTGCTGCGCGGCGGTACGGAGGCGCTCAAGCGGTGCCCTCTGTGGATCCGTTTGTGGCTCGGCCTGTTCCTCATTGCCTGTGCCTGGCTGGCGCTGGTACAAGCCCGCCTGCTGGGGCTGGGCTTCCTCCTTTCGGTGTTGCTGCTCGTGTGGGCGGCCGACATCGCGGCGTACTTCGGCGGCAAGCGATTCGGGCGCCGCAAGCTCGCGCCCAGCATCAGCCCGGGCAAGAGCTGGGAAGGGGCCATCAGCGGCTTGATCGGCGTGGTGCTGCTGGCCTGGGTCTGGCTGATGGGTACGCAGCGCGGCTGGTTCGCGCCGCGCCATCTCTACGACTACCTGTGGTCTCTGGGGCCGCTGCTGGCGGTGCTCGGGCTCATGTTCCTGGCCGCGATGAGCGTGGTGGGTGATCTGGTCGAATCCCTGGTCAAGCGCGCCGCGGGCGTGAAAGACTCCAGCGGCCTGCTGCCCGGACACGGCGGCGTGCTCGATCGTATCGACGCGCTGTTGCCCGTGCTGCCTCTGGCCATGATGCTCGTGACCTTCTGATCCATGTCCGCTTCCCCGCAGTCCGTCGCCATCCTCGGTGCCACCGGCTCCATCGGGCAGAACACGCTCGACGTGATCGCCCGCCATCCCGAGCGCTACCGCGTCTTCGCGCTCACCGCCGCACGCCAGGACGAGGTTCTCTTCGAGCAGTGCCGCCGCTTCCAACCGCGTTTTGCCGTGCTGGTCGATGCCACCGCGGCGGCCCGCCTGCGCCAGCGCGTGCGCGAGGCCGGTCTGGCCGTCGAGGTGCTCGAGGGCGCACAGGCCCTGTGCGAGGTGAGCGAGGCGCCCGAGGTCGATGCGGTGATGGCCGCCATCGTGGGCGCCGCTGGCCTGGCGCCCAGCCTGGCGGCGGCGCGTGCCGGCAAGAAGCTGCTGTTGGCCAACAAGGAAGCCCTCGTGGTGGGGGGCGATCTGTTCATGCAGGCCGTGCACACCGGCGGCGCCACGCTGCTGCCCATCGACAGCGAACATTCGGCGGTGTTCCAGTCGCTGCCCGAAGACCCGGCCAGCTGGGAGCGGCGCGTCGACAAGATCGTCCTCACCGCCTCGGGCGGCCCGTTCCGCACCCGCGACCCGGCCACCCTGGCCGGGGTGACACCCGAGCAGGCCTGCGCCCACCCCAACTGGGTCATGGGGCGCAAGATCTCAGTCGATTCCGCGACCATGATGAACAAGGCCTTGGAGGTCATCGAGGCGCGCTACCTCTTCGGCCTGGCGCCCGAACGCATCGAGGTGGTCATCCACCCGCAAAGCGTCGTCCATTCCATGGTGCAGTACCGCGATGGCTCCGTCGTTGCGCAACTGGGCACGCCCGACATGCGCGTGCCCATCGCCTACGGGCTGGCCTGGCCCGAGCGCATTGCCTCGGGCGCCAGCCCGCTGGAATTCGCCACGCTGGGGGCGCTCACCTTCGAAGCCGCCGACGACCAGCGCTTCCCTGGCCTGCCGCTGGCCTGGTCGGCGCTGCGCGGGCCCGCCGGCACCACCGCGGTGCTCAACGCCGCCAACGAGGAGGCCGTTGCCGCCTTTCTCGACCGACGGCTGCGCTTCGACCACATCCATGCGGTCAACGATGCAACTTTGCAGCGGGTGAGTCCTTCCAAGCCACAATCGCTGGACGACCTGCTGGCGCTCGATGAAGAGGCCCGAGCGTGTGCGCGGCAGCAGGTCGCCCGCCTGCCGATCTGATCCTTAGCGCCTGCCGAGCTCAGCAAGGCGCAGTGAGTAGTCCATGCTGACCGTCCTTGCCTTCATTCTTGCCCTGGGCCTGCTGATCGCGGTCCACGAATATGGCCACTACCGTGTGGCCGTGGCCTGCGGCGTCAAGGTGCTGCGGTTCTCGGTCGGCTTCGGCAAACCCATCCTGAGCTGGCGCCGCGCCGGCAGCCCCACCGAATTCGTGGTCGGCGCGCTGCCCCTGGGCGGCTACGTTCGCATGCTCGACGAGCGAGAGGCGCCGGTCGATCCCGCCGAGCGCCACCTGGCCTTCAACACCCAGCCGCTGCGTTCGCGCGCGGCCATCGTGGCCGCCGGTCCGGTGGCCAACCTGCTGCTGGCCGCGATCATCTACGCGGCCATCAACTGGGTCGGGGTCGAGGAGCCTCAGCCGGTGCTGTCGGCGCCGGCCGCCGGTACCCTGGCCGAGCGGGCCGGCCTTCACGGCGGTGAATGGGTGCTGCGAGCCAGCGAGGCGAATGGGGATGGCGACGGCGACGGGGCGAGCGAGGTCGTGGTCTCTTTCGAAGATCTGCGCTGGCGCATCACCCAGGCGGCGCTCGATGGCCATGACCTCACCCTGTGGGTGGCCGCCGCTCCTGAGGCGCCCGCGCGTGCTGTGACGCTGCCGTTGGCGGGTCTGGACGTGCGCGAGGCCGATGCCTCGCTGTTTCGCCGTATCGGCATCACCTCGCCTCACACCGCGCCGCGCGTGGGGCGGGTGTTCGAGGGTGGGGCGGCCCAGGCGGCTGGCCTGCTCGACGGCGACCTTGTGCGCCGCATCGACGGTCGGCCGGTGCGGGATGGCCAGGAACTTCGGCGCCTGATTCGCGAAGCCGTAGGTCCGGCAGGTCAACCTCGCGCGCAACGCTGGGACATCGACCGCGGCGGCCAGACCCTGAGCCTGGCCGTGACGCCGCGCCCCCAGCAACAGGGAGGCGATTGGATCGCGCGGGTGGAGGCCTATGTGGGCGACGCCCCGGCCATGCTGACCGTGCGGCACGGCCCCATCGACGGCCTGGTGCGTGGCGTGGTGAAAACCTGGGAGGTGTCCTGGCTCACCCTGAAGATGATGGGGCGCATGCTGATCGGCGAGGCCTCGCTGAGCAACCTCAGCGGCCCCTTGACCATCGCCGACTACGCGGGCAAGTCGGCCAGTCTCGGCCTGACTTCGTACCTCACCTTCCTGGCCCTCATCAGTGTCAGCCTGGGGGTGCTCAATCTGCTGCCGCTGCCCGTCCTCGATGGGGGACACCTCATGTATTATCTTTGGGAGGCGCTCACAGGCCGCAGCGTGTCGGACGCGTGGATGGAGCGCTTGCAGCGTGGTGGTGTCGTGGTGCTCATGGCGCTCATGTCCGTTGCCCTGTTCAACGATGTCGTCCGCCTCGCCGGCTGAACATTTCCTTCGCATGAATCAACACAAAAGAGGTCTTCGCGGCCTGAGTCTGTCTGCGCTCGCGATGGCCCTGCTAGCCGCCTTGCCGGCGTGGGCGGTCGATCCCTTCACCCTGCGCGACATCCGTGTCGAGGGCCTGCAGCGCGTCGAGCCGGGCACCGTCTTCGCTTCGCTGCCATTTCGCATCGGCGAGCAGTACAACGACGACAAGGGCAGCGCCGCCATCCGTGCGCTGTTCGGCCTGGGCCTGTTCAGCGATGTGCGACTGCAGATCAACAACGACGTGTTGGTCGTCATCGTGGAGGAGCGGCCCACCGTCGCCGGCCTGAGCTTCTCGGGCATCCGCGAGTTCAGCGACGAAGTGATGCGCGGCGCACTGCGCGACGTCGGCCTGACCGAAGGCCGACCCTTCGACAAGGCCCTGGCCGACCGCGCCGAGCAGGAACTCAAGCGCCAGTACATCAACCGCAGCTACTACGCGGCCGAGGTTGTGACCACCGTCACTCCCACCGAGCGCAACCGCGTCGACCTGAACTTCAGCGTGACCGAAGGCGAAATCGCCAAGATCACCGAGATCCGCATCGTCGGCAACCAGGCGTTCTCCGAATCGACGCTGCGCAACCTGTTCGACCTGGACACCGGCAACTGGCTGAGCTGGTACACCAAAAGCGACCGCTACTCGCGCGCCAAGCTCAACGCCGATATCGAGACCCTGCGCTCCTACTACCTCAGCCGTGGCTTCATCGACTTCCGAGTCGACTCCACCCAAGTCGCCATCTCGCCCGACAAGCAGAGCATGTCGGTCACCCTGAACATCACGGAAGGCGATCGCTACGTCGTGTCCTCGGTAGCGCTGCAGGGCGACTACCTGGGCCGCGAAGACGAGTTCAAGTCGCTCGTGACGCTCAAGCCCGGCGAGGCCTACAACGTCGAGGACGTCACCAACACCACAAAGGCCTTCACCGAATACTTCGGTGCCTTCGGCTACGCCTTTGCCCAGGTCGAGGCGACGCCCGACATCGATCGCGCCAACAAGCGCGTGGCCTTCACCTTGCGCGCCGCGCCACAGCGGCGTGTGTACGTGCGCCGCATCCACGTCGAAGGCAACAACCGCACGCGCGACGAGATCATCCGCCGCGAATTCCGCCAGTTCGAGGCCGCCTGGTACGACAGCGACCGCATTCGCCTGTCCCGCGACCGCGTCGACCGCCTGGGTTTCTTCACATCGGTCGAACTCAATACCGAGCCCGTGCCGGGGTCACCCGACCAGGTCGACCTCACCGTCACCGTGACCGAGAAGCCCACGGGCAACCTCACGCTGGGCGCCGGCTACTCGCAAGAAGAAAAGCTCTCCATCATCGCGGGCATCCGCCAGGAAAACGTCTTCGGCACCGGCAACTACCTGGGCCTGGACATCAACACCAGCAAGTTCAACCGCCAACTGGTGGTCAGCACTGTCGACCCGTACTTCACCAAGGATGGCGTCTCCCGAGCCTTCGACGCCTACTACCGCACCACGCGCCCCTACGACAACCAGGACGGCGACTACCGCCTGGTCACCAAAGGCGCCAGCGTGCGCTTCGGCGTGCCGTTTACCGAACTCGACACGGTGTTCTTTGGCGCCGGCATCGAGCAGACCACCATCGAAGACGGTGATTTCCTGCCGCAGGCCTATCAGGACTACGCCCAGGAGTTCGGCCGCACCAGCAACACCATCCCGCTGACGCTGGGCTGGACCCGCGACAGCCGCGACAGCTCGCTGGTGCCCACCAAGGGGCGCCTGATGCGGATCAACGGCGAACTCAGCGCCTGGGGCGACGCGCGCTACGCCAAGACCAATCTGCAGTTCCAGCAGTACTACCCGCTGACGCGCCAGTACACGCTGGCCTTCAACGCCGAGTTGGGTTACGGCAAGGGCCTCAATGGCCGCCCGTACCCGGTGTTCAAGAACTTCTTCGGCGGCGGCCTGGGCTCCGTGCGCGGTTTCGAAGGCGGCACCCTGGGCCCGACCTCGACTGTCATCAACTCGCCCACTGGCGCCCTCATCAACATCGGTGGCAATCGCAGCATCGCGCTCAACACCGAATTCATCATGCCGTTCCCGGGCGCGGGCAACGACCGCACGCTGCGCATGTTCGGCTTTTTCGACGTCGGCAACGTCTTTGGCGAGAACGACACTCGCGAGAACGCCCGCGACCTGCGCGCTTCAGTGGGTGTTGGCGTGAGCTGGCTCTCCCCGATCGGTCCATTGCGCATTGCATTTGCCAACCCCGTTCGAAAGTTCGACGGCGATAGAATCCAGAGATTCCAGTTTCAGATCGGAACGTCCTTTTGATGAATACCCCAATTCGCCTGTTTGCACGGCATTTCACCCTGGCGGTGTCGCTTGCGCTGGCCATGGTTGGCGGGGCTGCGGCGCAGGACGCCAAGGCCGGCGCCAAGGTCGGCGCCGTCAATGTCGAGCGCATTCTGCGCGACTCCAGCACGGCCAAGGCCGTCTCGGCCAAACTCGAGCAGGATTTCTCCAAGCGTGAGCGCGACCTGCGCGCGTCGGCCGATCAACTGCGTCAGGCTGTCGAGAAGTTCGAGCGCGAATCGCCCACGCTGCCTGAAAGCCAGCGCACGCCGCGCCAGCGCCAACTGGTCGACCAGGAACGTGACCTGCAGCGCCGCCAGCGCGACTTCCAGGAAGAGCTCAACCTTCGCCGCAACGAGGCTCTCCAGCAGGTGGTCGAAAAGCTCAATCGCGTCATCCGCACGATCGCCGAGGCTGAGAAGTACGACCTGATCGTGCAGGAAGCCTATTACGTGAGCCCGCGCGTGGACATCACCGACCGTGTGATGTCCCAGCTCGACAGCAGCAAGTAAGCCGCGGCCGTGGCAGCACCGCTGGGCGCCATCGTCGATGCCCTCGGTGGCAGCCTGCTCGGTGACCGCAATTTCCTCGTGCAGCGGCTGGCGCCACTGGGCAGCGCCGGCCCTGATGAGTTGGCCTTCGTGGCCAGCGCGCGCTACGCCACCCAGATCACCGCTTCCGGTGCCGGCGCGCTCATCGTGCCGCCGGCGCTCGAAGCCGCCACGGCCGATCGGGTCGGGCGCATCGTCACCGACGACCCCTACCTCTATTTCGCCCGCCTGACGCAATGGTGGCGCGAGCGGCATGCGCCGGCGCGCGCATCGCGCGTGGATCCGCTGGCCAGCGTGCACCCCGAGGCGCAACTGGCTCCTAACGTCGATGTCGGCCCGTTCGCGGTGATCGACGCAGGCGCCCGGATCGGCGAGGGCGTGCGCATCGGCGCGCACGCGGTGGTGGGGCGCGACGCGGTGGTGGGCGAGGGCAGCGTGCTGCACCCGCGCGCCACGCTGGGCGAGCGCTGCACCCTCGGCGACCGCTGCGTCCTGCACAGCGGGGTGGTGATCGGCGCCGACGGCTTCGGCTTCGCGCCGCACCAGGGGCAATGGATCAAGATCGAGCAGCTCGGCGCAGTCCGTATCGGCCACGACGTGGAGATCGGCGCCAACACCTGCATCGACCGCGGCGCGCTCGACGACACCGTCATCGAGGACGGCGTCAAGCTCGACAACCTCATCCAGATCGGTCACAACGTGCGCGTGGGCGCGCACACGGCCATGGCCGGCTGCGTGGGCGTGGCCGGCAGCGCCGACATCGGGGCGCATTGCACCATCGGTGGTGGCGCCGTGGTGCTGGGTCATCTCAGGCTGGCCGACGGCGTCAACATCTCGGCCGCCTCCGTGGTGACACGCTCGATCCTGAAGCCGGGGCACTACACCGGCATGTTCCCCATCGACGACAATGCCGCCTGGGAAAAGAACGCTGCTTCGCTCAAGCAGCTCAACCGCCTGCGCGAGCGGCTCAAGGCCGTGGAACAAGCGATCGCGCGGGCCCAGACCAGAACGGACGACGCCTGATGGACATCCACCAGATCCTCAAACTGCTGCCCCACCGCTACCCCATCCTGCTCGTGGATCGCGTGATCTCGATCGAGAAGGGCCAGCGCATCCAGGCCCTCAAGAACGTCACCATCAACGAGCCCTTCTTCACCGGGCATTTTCCACACCGCCCCGTGATGCCCGGCGTGCTGATGCTCGAGGCCATGGCGCAAACCGCTGCGCTGCTGACCTTCGACACACTGGGCGTGGCACCCGACGACAAGACGGTCTACTACTTCGCCGGCATCGACGGCGCGCGCTTCAAGCGCCCGGTGGAGCCCGGCGACCAGTTGCTGATGGACGTGACGCTGGAGCGCGCCAAGGCCGGCATCTACAAGTTCAAGGGTGTCACCCGCGTGGGCAACGACGTGGCTTGCGAGGCCGAGCTCATGTGCACCATGCGCACCATCGCGTGACGCCGGGGGCGCGCGCATGAATCTGATTCACCCCACGGCGATCGTCGATCCCTCGGCCTCGCTCGACAGCACCGTCCAGGTCGGCCCGTACACCGTCATCGGGCCGCACGTGAAAATCGGCGCCGGCACCACCGTCGGCGCGCACTGCGTGATCGAGGGGCACACCACCATCGGCCGCGACAACCGTATTTTCCAGTTCAACTCGCTCGGCGCAATCCCGCAGGACAAGAAGTACGCGGGCGAACCCTGCGAACTGATCATCGGCGACCGCAACACCATCCGCGAGTTCTGCACCTTCAACATCGGCTCGCCCGGGGACAAGGGCGTCACCCGCGTGGGCGACGACAACTGGATCATGGCCTACGTGCACCTCGCGCACGATTGCACGGTGGGCAACAAGACCATCTTCGCCAACAACACACAGCTCGCGGGCCACGTGGAGGTGGGCGACTGGGTCATCTTTGGCGGCTTCACCGTGGTTCACCAGTTCGTGCGCATCGGCCCCCACGCCATGACGGCCATGTGCTCCCTGCTGTTCGCCGACGTGCCGCCCTTCGTGATGACCCAGGGTCAGCCGGCCGGCGCGCGCTCGATGAACTTCGAGGGCCTGCGCCGCCGCGGTTACTCGGCCGAACGCATCGCCGCCGTGAAGGCCATGCACAAGGCCTTGTACCGCGACGACCTCACGCTCGACCAGGCCACCGCACGCATTGACGTGCTGCGCAACGAGCGGCCCGAGGCCGCCGAGGACGTGGACCTGATGCTGGGTTTCCTGCGCGGCACCTCGCCGCAGCGCGGCATCGTTCGCTGAGCACGGGAGTCCAGGTGAGTTCGTCGCCACGTTTCGCGCTGGTGGCCGGCGAGGCCTCGGGCGATCTGCTCGCAGGCCTGCTGCTGGGCGGCCTGCGCCAGCGCTGGCCCGAACTCTCCAGCGTGGGGATCGGCGGCCCGCAGATGGCGGCGCAGGGCTTAGAAGCCTGGTGGCCCAGCGACAAGCTGGCCGTGCGCGGGTACGTGGAGGTGCTGCGCCACTACCGCGAGATCGTGGGCATCCGCACCCAGCTGCGCCAGCGCCTCCTGCATGGCGAGCGGCCCGACGTCTTCATCGGCGTGGACGCACCCGATTTCAATCTCGAGCTCGAAGCGAACCTGAAGGCCGCGGGCGTGCGCACGGCGCATTTCGTCTGCCCTTCCGTCTGGGCCTGGCGGCCCGAGCGGGTGAAGAAGATCCAGGCGAGCGCCGACCATGTGCTGTGCATCTTTCCCTTCGAGCCCGCCTTGCTGGCCGAGCATGGCGTCGCCGCCACTTACGTCGGGCATCCCGTGGCCAATGTGGTGCCCTTGGAGCCGGATCGCCTGGCGGCACGCCGCCAACTCGACCTGCCCGAGGACGCGCCGGTCGTGGCCATCCTGCCAGGCAGCCGAGGCTCCGAGGTCGACTACCTCGCGCGGCGCTTCTTCGATGCCGTGAGCCTGATGCACCAGGCCCGCCCGAATCTGTGCTTCGTGCTGCCCGCGGTGCCTTCGCAGCGCGAGCGCATCGAGCGCGTGGCGCGCGAGGCCGGCGTGGCCGGGTACGTGCGCATCGTGCCCGGCCAGTCGCACGCCGTGCTCGCCGCCTGCGACGTGACTCTCATTGCCAGCGGCACCGCCACCTTGGAGGCCGCGCTGTTCAAGCGGCCCATGGTCATCGCCTACAACATGAACTGGATCTCCTGGCAGATCATGCGGCGCCAGCGCCTGCAGCCCTGGGTGGGGCTGCCCAACATCCTGTGCGGTGACTTCGTCGTGCCCGAACTGCTGCAGGATGAGGCCTCGCCGCCGCGCCTGGCGCAGGCCGTGCTCGACTGGCTCGATGACCCCGGGCGCGTGCAGGCGCTGCAAGCCCGCTTTGTCCAACTGCACCACGAGCTGCGCCGCGACACCGCGGCCCTGGCCACCGATGCGATCGAAACGCTTCTTGCTCGCTGAACAGGCCACGCTGGTCTGGGACACGCCGGGCCTGCACGCCGGCGTGGACGAGGCCGGCCGCGGCCCGCTGGCCGGCCCGGTGGTGGCGGCGGCTGTCATCCTCGACGAATTGCAGCCCATCAAGGGCCTGGCCGATTCCAAGCAGCTCACCGCCCTGCAACGCGCACGGCTGTATGACGAGATCCGCGCCAAGGCCCTGTGCTGCAGCGTGGCCGAAGCCTCGGTGGAAGAGATCGATACGCTCAACATTCTTCAGGCCACCATGCTCGCCATGCGCCGCGCGGTGCTGGGCCTGCGCCTGAAGCCCGTGAAGGTGCTGGTGGACGGCAACCGCTTGCCGCCGCTGGACGTGCTGGCTGAGGCCATCGTGCAAGGCGACGCCAAGGTGCAGGCGATTTCGGCTGCATCCATTCTGGCCAAGGTCACGCGCGACCGCCTGCTCGACGAGCTGCACCTGCAGCACCCGCAGTACGGCTTCAACCAGCACAAGGGCTACGGCACCGCGCAGCACCTCGACGCCCTGCGCCAGCACGGTCCGCTGCCCGTGCACCGGCGTTCCTTCGCACCGGTGGCGCAGGCTTTCGCGGAGCGAGTGAGCCCCGCACGGCCGCCCGAAGGAGCTCGCACCGCAGCTCCTTGCGCGAAGGCGGCGCAATGACGGTTGAGCCCCAAGACATCCTGTCGCGCGACAACCCGCTCGTGAAAGAGCTGCGCGCCCTGGCCCAGGACAACACGGCCTACCGCCGGCGCGGCCGTGTCTGGCTCGACGGCGATCACCTCTGCCGCGCCTTGCTCGCGCGCGGGCAGCGACCCGCCATCGCGGTGTTCAGCGCCTCGGGCTGGCTGCGCGCCGACGCCGAACTGCTCCGCAGTGCGCCGCGTGTGGTGCGCCTGCCCGACGCCATCATGGCCAGCGTGAGTGGCTTGGAATCACCACCCGCCATGGGTTTCGTGATCGATCTGCCCGACGCGCCCGACCTGCAGCCCGACGCCCCCACCGTGGTGCTCGACCGTCTGCAAGACGCGGGCAACGTCGGCTCCATCCTGCGCAGCGCCGCGGCCTTCGGTTTCACGCAGGTGGCCGCGCTCAAGGGCACGGCGGCGCTGTGGTCGCCCAAGGTACTGCGCGCTGGCATGGGCGCGCACTTCGGCTTGCGCCTCGTCGAGGGCCTCGCGTTCGAAGACCTGGCCACCCTACGGGTGCCCTTGCTGGTCACCAGCTCGCACCAGGGCGAGTGGCTGCACCGCGCCGCCTTGCCCTGGCCCTGCGCCTGGGTGATGGGCCACGAAGGGCAGGGCGTCAGCGAGACTCTGATGCAGCGCGCACAGGCCTTCGTGCGCATCGCGCAACCCGGTGGTGAAGAGTCGCTCAACGTGGGCGCCGCGGCGGCCATCTGCCTGCATGCGAGCGCGGCCGCAAGGCTATAATTCCACGGTTTATCTGCAATCGGCGCCTTGCCTCGCGCGCCGCGGCTCCACACCCCAGGAAGTCCGTCCATCCAGTGCCCTTGCCGGCCGGGTGGACGCGAAGCCTGCGCGGCACCTGCCGCCCGCGCGCGACGGCCAGCCCACCCCTTTTCTGGAGATTCCCGTGCTGCCCGTCCACCCGAAAGCCCTTCTCGCGCTCGCTGATGGAACGGTCTTTGAAGGCATCTCCATCGGCGCCACCGGCCAGACCTCGGGCGAGGTGGTGTTCAACACCGCGATCACCGGCTACCAGGAGATCCTCACCGATCCCAGCTACTGCCGCCAGATCGTCACGCTGACCTACCCCCATATCGGCAACACCGGCGTCAATGCCGAAGACGTGGAGGCCACGCGCATCCACGCCGCCGGCCTGATCATCAAGAACCTGCCGCTGCTGGCCTCCAACTTCCGCAGCGAAGCCACCCTCAGCGACTACCTGCGCCGCGAGAACACCGTGGCCATCGCCGACCTGGACACGCGCGCGCTCACGCGCCGCTTGCGTACCCATGGCGCGCAGAACGGCTGCATCCTCGCGCTCGAACCCGGCCAGGCCATCACCGACGCCCACCGCAAGGTCGCCATCGACGCCGCCAAGGCCGCGCCCAACATGGCGGGGCAGGACCTGGCCAAGGTCGTGTCGGTGGACAAGCCCTATGCGTGGTCGCAGACCGAATGGACGCTGGGCGAGGGTTACGGAGAAATCGGCGAAGCGGTCTTCCATGTCGTCGCCTACGACTTCGGCGTCAAGCACAACATCCTGCGCATGCTGGCCTCGCGCGGTTGCCGCGTCACCGTGGTGCCAGCGCAGACGCCCGCGGCCGAGGTCTTCAAGCTGCAACCTGATGGTGTGTTCCTCTCCAACGGCCCCGGTGACCCGGAGCCCTGCGACTACGCCATCGCCGCCGCGCGCGAGATCATCGATGCTGGCCTGCCCACCTTCGGCATCTGCCTGGGGCATCAGATCATGGCCCTGGCCAGTGGCGCCAAGACCTTCAAGATGAAGTTCGGCCACCACGGCGCCAACCACCCGGTGAAAGACCTGGACGACGGCCGCGTGTCCATCACCAGCCAGAACCACGGCTTCGCGGTGGACGAGAAGACCCTGCCCGCCAACCTGCGCCCCACGCACGTGAGCCTGTTCGACGGCACGCTGCAGGGACTGGCCCGCACCGACCAACCGGCCTTCTGCTTCCAGGGCCACCCTGAAGCCTCGCCCGGCCCGCACGACATCGGCTACCTGTTCGACCGCTTCGTCTCCCTCATGAAGGAACGCGCGGCCGTTGCCGCCTGACAGGGCCTGAATGAAGCTCTTCAGCTTTCCCGCCGCCGCCATCGAGAAGGCCATCGCCAAGCGCCAGCTCACGCTGCCGTCGCCGCACAAGGAGTGGTTCGCGCAGCGTTGGTCGCAGAAGCCCTACCGCAAGGCCTTCCTCGACCTCAAGGCCACGCCGCTGGTCACGCTGCTGGCCAAGTGCAAGACCTGGGACGACGAGACCTTCAACGCCGAAATGGCCGCGTGGGACGTGCGCTTCCACGACGCCGAAGCCGAGGTGCTGCGTCCCCTCATCCAGGGCGATGGCCTGCTGCAACTGATGCAGAAGGCCGTGCCCGCCGAGCGCGCGCAGGCCCTGCTCGACAAATTGAATCAACGCGCGGACTGATCCGCGCCGACACAAGATGCCCAAGAGAACAGACATCCAGACCGTGCTGATCATCGGCGCCGGTCCCATCATCATCGGCCAGGCCTGCGAGTTCGACTACTCCGGCGTGCAGGCCTGCAAGGCCCTGCGTGAAGAGGGTTACCGCGTGGTGCTGATCAACAGCAACCCCGCCACCATCATGACGGACCCGGCCACGGCCGACGTCACCTACATCGAGCCCATCACCTGGCAGACGGTCGAGAAGATCATCGCCAAGGAGCGCCCGCAGACGGCCGGCGGCTTCGCCATCCTGCCCACCATGGGTGGCCAGACCGTGCTCAACTGCGCGCTCGACCTCTGGCGCCACGGCGTGCTGGCCAAATACGGCGTCGAGCTCATCGGTGCGACGCCCGAGGCCATCGACAAGGCCGAGGACCGCCTGAAGTTCAAGGATGCGATGACCCGCATCGGCCTGGGCTCGGCGCGCTCGGGCATCGCACACACGCTGGACGAAGCCTGGGCCGTCCAGAAGACGGTGGGCTTCCCGGTCGTGATCCGCCCGAGCTTCACGTTGGGTGGCACCGGTGGCGGCATCGCCTACAACCCGGAAGAGTTCGAGATCATCTGCAAGCGCGGCATCGAAGCCTCGCCCACCAACGAGCTGCTGATCGAAGAGTCGCTGCTCGGCTGGAAAGAGTACGAGATGGAGGTCGTGCGCGACAAGGCCGACAACTGCATCATCGTCTGCTCGATCGAGAACCTGGACCCGATGGGCGTGCACACGGGCGACTCCATCACCGTGGCGCCCGCGCAGACGCTGACCGACAAGGAATACCAGATCCTGCGCAACGCCAGCCTCGCCGTGCTGCGCGAGATCGGCGTTGACACCGGCGGCTCCAACGTGCAGTTCTCGATCAACCCGAAGGACGGTCGGATGGTCGTGATCGAGATGAACCCGCGCGTGTCGCGCTCGTCCGCGCTGGCCTCCAAGGCCACGGGCTTCCCGATCGCCAAGGTCGCGGCCAAGCTGGCCGTGGGCTACACGCTCGACGAGCTGCGCAACGAGATCACCGGTGGCGCCACGCCCGCCAGTTTCGAGCCCTCGATCGACTACGTCGTCACCAAGATCCCGCGCTTCGCCTTCGAGAAGTTCAAGGACGCCGACGACCGCCTGACCACGCAGATGAAGAGCGTGGGCGAGGTCATGGCCATGGGCCGCACCTTCCAGGAAAGCTTCCAGAAGGCCCTGCGCGGCCTGGAGGTCGGTGTCGATGGCATGAACGAGAAGACGCAGGACCGCGAGACGCTGGAGAAGGAACTCGGCGAGCCCGGCCCCGAGCGCATTTGGTACGTGGGCGATGCCTTCGCCGCAGGCTGGACGCTCGACGAAGTGCACCAGTTCACCAAGATCGACAAGTGGTTCCTCGTGCAGATCGAGGAGATCGTCAAGCTCGAACTGGCCATGGATGCGCTGACCGCCGAGAAAGGCGAGGGCGCGCTGGCCTCGCTCGACGTGGTCACGCTGCGCGAGCTCAAGAAGAAGGGCTTCTCCGACCGCCGCCTGGCCAAGCTGCTCAAGACCAGCGACGCCGCCGTGCGCGCGCGCCGCCGCGAACTCGGCGTGCGCCCGGTGTACAAGCGCGTGGACACCTGCGCGGCCGAGTTCGCCACCACCACCGCCTACCTGTACTCCACCTACGAAGGCCACGGCGATGCCGAGTGCGAGGCCGAGCCCACCACGAACAAGAAGATCATGGTGCTCGGTGGCGGTCCCAACCGCATTGGCCAGGGCATCGAGTTCGACTACTGCTGCGTGCACGCCGCGCTCGCGATGCGCGAGGACGGCTACGAGACCATCATGGTCAACTGCAACCCCGAGACGGTGTCCACCGACTACGACACCAGCGACCGCCTCTACTTCGAGCCGCTCACGCTGGAGGACGTGCTCGAGATCGTGGACAAGGAAAAACCCGCCGGCGTGATCGTGCAGTACGGCGGACAGACGCCGCTGAAGCTGGCGCTTGGCCTGGAGGCCGCAGGCGTGCCCATCATCGGCACCACGCCTGACATGATCGACGCCGCCGAGGACCGCGAGCGCTTCCAGAAGCTGCTGCACGACCTGGGCCTGCGCCAGCCGCCCAACGCCACCGCCCGCACCGAGCCCGAGGCCCTGGAGAAGGCCGCCGCGCTGGGTTATCCGCTGGTGGTGCGCCCGAGCTACGTGCTGGGCGGCCGCGCCATGGAGATCGTGCACGAGCAGCGCGACCTGGAGCGCTACATGCGCGAGGCCGTGAAGGTCAGCAACGACTCGCCGGTGCTGCTCGACCGCTTCCTCAATGACGCCATCGAGTGCGACGTGGACGCCGTGCGCGACGCCACGGGCCGCGTGTTCATCGGCGGCGTGATGGAGCACATCGAGCAGGCTGGCGTGCACAGTGGCGACTCCGCCTGTTCGCTGCCGCCGTACTACCTGAGCAAGGCCACGGTGGACGAGCTCAAGCGCCAGACCGCGGCCATGGCCCAGGGCCTGAACGTGGTGGGCCTGATGAACGTGCAGTTCGCCATTCAAGAAGTGGAAGAGGGCGGCGCGAAGAAGGACGTGATCTACGTGCTCGAAGTGAACCCGCGCGCCTCGCGCACGGTGCCCTTCGTCTCCAAGGCCACGGGCATTCAGCTCGCCAAGGTGGCCGCACGCTGCATGGCGGGCCAGTCGCTGGACCAGCAGGGCATTGGCGACGAGGTGGTGCCGCCGTACTTCAGCGTGAAGGAAGCGGTGTTCCCCTTCGTCAAGTTCCCGGGCGTGGACACCATCCTCGGCCCCGAGATGAAGTCCACCGGCGAGGTGATGGGCGTGGGCAAGACCTTCGGCGAAGCCTTCGTGAAAAGCCAGATCGGCGCGGGCACCAAGCTACCCACGGCGGGCCGGGTCTTCCTCACAGTGAAGAACAGCGACAAGCCGCGCGCCGTCGAGGTGGCGCGCCAACTCGTCGATCTGGGCTTCGAGCTGATCGCCACGCGCGGCACGGCCGCCGCCATCGAGGCTGCGGGCTTGGCGGTGCAGACCGTCAACAAGGTCACCGAAGGCCGCCCACACATCGTGGACATGATCAAGAACGGCGACATCGCGCTGGTGATCAACACGGTGGAGGAACGCCGCAATGCCATCGCCGACTCGCGCGCGATCCGCACATCGGCGCTGCTGGCGCGTGTGACGACCTTCACCACCATCGCCGGCGCCGAGGCGGCCGTCGAGGGCATGAAGTTCCTGAGCAGCCTGGACGTGATTTCCGTGCAGGACATGCACGCGCAACTGGCCTGATTTCAGGCGGCCAGCGGGAGGCAGATGTCGGTCAGGAGATCTGCGGGTGCCGTATCCCTGGGGTTGTTGAGGTACTCCTCGAACACGGGCGCGTCGGCCGCTTCGCGGCCCGATTGCACCAGCCAGTGACCGTAGAGCCACTGGTAGGCCGAGCGCATGGTCGCGTAAGGCCCGCGGTGGCGCAGCACGGCGCATTCCACGCCGCCCATTTCCCAACGCACCAGCGGTGGCGGCACCGTGGCCTCCGCGGGCACGGACAGGCCGGCGCGTGAGGCGAGCTGCGCCTCGGGCACGGCGAAGGGGTCGTCGAAGTACTCACCCAGCCAGCGGCTGTCCGCGCGCACCAGCCCGGCGGACCACAGGTGCGCCACGGCCGATTCGAAGGCCTTGCCGATCAGCATGTAGGAGCCGCGGTGGTCGAAGCCCGCGACCGTCATCGGGGGCAGCGTGCGCACCTCCACCGCGTGGCCGACCGCCTCGTGCGTGGCGCCGCCGGCCTGGAAGTCCACGTGCGAGCCGCGCTCGCGGTACTCGCTCGGCGCCATGCCGTACGCCTGGCGGAAGGCGCGCGTGAAGGACTGCGCGTTGGGGTAGCCGCAGCGGCGCGCGATCTCCAGTACGGGCAGCGCGGTGTTGGCGAGGTAACCCGTGCCCCGGTGCAGCCTCAGGCGCCGCAGCGTCTGCGCGATGGTCTCGCCACTGAGCGCGTGGTACACGCGGTGCCAGTGGTAGGGCGACAGGTGCGCCACCTCGGCCAGCGTCTCCAGGCGGATGTCCTCCGCCAAGTGGTCGTGAAGGTAAGCCGTCACGCGGCTCATGCGCTCGTGGTAATCGCACCAGCCATTAGGTCGCTTCATGGTTCGGCAACGCCCACGCTGATCTCGATGGCGCCGCCCGCGCCGTAACGCTCGTAGTCGGCGATGAAGGTTTTTCGCAGGTCCTGGCGCTGCCAGATGCCTTGCCAGGCGGCGCCCACCTGATCGACGCGTCCAGGCGCCACGGTGAACACCGCGCGCTGCGAGACCGGCACGACGGCGCGCACCATGCCGGGGGGCGGATCGGCCTGCGGCGCCACGGCGGCACCGACGATCAGCGAGTACAGACCGGTGTTGTCGCGGCCCGCGAACTCGAAGTTCGTGTAGACCGCGAAGACCTCGTCGGACAGGCGCCCCTCGATGCGCGCCAGTGCGTTCTCCTGGCTGAAGCGCTGCCAGTGGGCGGGGATGGTCTCGAAGGCCATGAGGTTGGAGGTGCGCAGTTCGATGCCGACGATGTGCAGCGCTGGCGACAAAGGCTGGAGGGTCATGTTGGGCTCCGGAGTGAACAGGGTCTCCAGTCTGGGTCGCCGCACCGGACGATTCTTGCTCACCTCGGTGGGACACGCCGCTGCGGGTTTGCGCCAAGGCCAGGCCTGCGCCAAGGGCCTACAGTGCGGGCCATGCCAGCCGCCGCACCCGTTTCCCCCAGCGCCAGCGCCCGGCACTGGAGCACCGAGGCCGTGCCGCCCGAGCGGAGGCTCGACTATTGGGTCGGCGCCATCTGTGAAGCCTTCCTGGAGATGGACTGCAGCTCGCGCGAGGCGCGGCACTTCGACGGCCGGCTGGTGAGCGTGGCCTCGGGCGCCTTGTCTTTCAACCAGGTCGAGGCCAGCACACAAGACGTCTACCGCACGCGCGCGGCCATTGCGCGCGGCGCGCAGCAACCCTTCTACCTGATCACGCACCGCCGCATGCCGTGGCACGTGGTGCAGGGCGGCCAGCGCGTGGGCCTGCGTCCCGGCGATGCGGTGCTGGTCGATTCGGCGCGCACCTACGAGCTGCACTACCCCAGTGCGGTGGAGGTCGTGTCCATCCAGTTGCCACGTGCCTGGGTGGGGCAGTGGCTTCGCCAGCTTGACCATCCCGTGGCGCGCGTTGCGTGGCGGGACCAGGGCTGGGGCCAGGCGCTGTCGGCCTGGAGCCTGCAGTTCGCGCACGAGCCCGAGCTGGCCTCGCTGGTGCCCGAGCACCTGCTGGCCGATCAGCTCGGCGCGATGCTGTCGGCTGCGCTGGAGCCCGCGGTGGCGCCCACGCGCGCGGGCCGCGATCTGGCCGCGCGCGCGCGGGTGCTGATGCGCGATCGGCTGGACACGGCCGGCTTGCAAGCGAGCGATGTGGCGCAGGCCCTGGGCGTGTCGCTGCGCACCCTGCACCGCGCCTTCGCGGCGGATGGCGCCACGTTCTCCGACTCCCTGCGCGGCCTGCGCTTGCAGCGCGCCGCCGAGCTGCTGGCCCAGCCCAGGTTGGAGGGCGTGAGCGTGGCGGAGATCGGCCGGCGCTGCGGCTACGCCGACGCCTCGCACTTCGTGCGCGAGTTCCAGCGCTGGCACGCGCTGACCCCGGCGCGCTGGCGCCGCGACCGGCTCTCCCACTGAGGTTCGCGCACCGCGTGGCGCGCGCAGGCCATCGGCGTGGCACGCACAGGCCATTGCACCAGGCGCACCACGCCTACGCTGCGCGCAGCGCTCGACGGATCGGGCGCCTTTCCTCAGGAGACATTCATGGCCGATACCTACGTCCTCGTTCACGGTGCCTGGCACACCGGCGAACTCTTCGAACCCGTGGCCCAGGCGCTGCGCGCGCGCGGGCACGTGGTGCACACGCCCACGCTCGCGGGCAACCGCCCCGGCGACGACCGCGCCACCTTCGGCCTCACCGAGGCCGCCGATTCGCTCGCGTCCTATCTGGAGCAGCACGACCTGACGGACGTGCGCCTGGTCGGCCACAGCTACGGCGGCATGGTCATCAGCCAGGTGGCGGCGCGCCTGTCGCAGCGCCTTGCGCGGCTGGTGTATTGGGTGGCGTTCGTGCCGCTGGATGGCGAATGCCTGAACGACATGGTGCCGCCGCACTACAAGGGCCTGTTCGACGACATCGCCGCCGCCAACCACAATGCCGTGATGCTGCCGTTCCCCATCTGGCGCGAGGCCTTCATCAACGACGCCGACGCCACACTGGCACGGAGCACCTACGAACAGCTCAACCCGCAGCCCTACCGCTGCTTCACCGAACCGGTGCGCCTGGGCACACAGATTGCCGAATTGCCCATGGGCAAAAGCTACCTGCTGTGCACCGAGGACACTGCCATGCCGCACAGCCTGCCCTGGCACCCGCGGCTGTCGGAGCGGCTGGGTCTGTATCGACTGGTGTCCACGCCCGGCAGTCACGAACTGTGTTTCACGAACCCGGCCTTGCTGGCCGAGAAGATCGAGCAGGCAGGGCGCGACTGAGCCCTCCCGGCGCCCTGGCATCCGGTTGACCGGCAGGCCCACCGGGGCATAATGTCTTTTCGACACCGCCGAGCGGCAACGCCCGGCGGTTTGCTTTTGTGGAGAGAAAGACATGGCCACCATCCCCATCACCAAGCGCGGCGCCGAAAAGCTCAAGGAAGAGTTGCACCGCCTCAAGACCGTGGATCGCCCGGCGGTGATCAACGCGATCGCCGAAGCGCGCGCGCAAGGCGACTTGAGCGAGAACGCCGAATACGACGCCGCCAAGGACCGCCAGGGCTTCATCGAAGGCCGCATCGCCGAGATCGAGAGCAAGCTCTCGACGGCGCAGATCATCGACCCCAGCGCCCTGAACGCGGGCGGCAAGGTGGTGTTCGGTGCCACCGTTGAACTCGAGGACGAGGACAGCGGCTCGGCTGTCACCTACCAGATCGTCGGCGAGGACGAGGCCGACCTGAAGCACGGGCTCATCAACATCGGCAGCCCGATCGCCCGCGCGCTGATCGGCAAGGAAGAGGGCGACACCGCCGAGGTGCAGGCCCCCGGCGGCACGCGCCGCTACGAAATCGTGGCCGTGCGCTACGCCTGATCGCACCCGCAATGCGCCTGCAACGCCCCGCGCTGATGCTCGCCGCCCTCTGGTGGGGCGGTATCACCGCGTTGAGCTTCCTGGCCGTGCCCACGCTCTTCGCCTCGCTGGGCAGCCCGGCCGTGGCGGGGCCGGTGGCAGCGAAGCTGTTCTCGCTGCAATGCTGGGCCGGCGTGGTGATCGGTGCGGCGCTGCTGATCATCGTTCAGCGCGACGGCCCGGGCGGCGACAACGCCACGCTGCTGGCCCTGGTGTGTCTGGGACTGATGCTGGCCCTGGTGCAGGAGTTCGGCGTGGCGCAGAAGATCGTCACCGCACGCGCCAGCGGCGGCAACCTGAAGCTGTGGCACGGTGTGGGCACCGCGTTCGTGCTGGGCCAGTGGCTCAGCAGTGGCGCGCTGCTGTGGCGCTTGAGCCGGCCCCGCCCGGCGATCGATCAGCCAGCCTGACCGGAGGCCTGGCGCTCGGCCGAGTCGAGCGTGTTCACCATCAACATGGTGATGGTCATCGGCCCCACGCCACCGGGCACGGGCGTGATCCAGCCGGCCACTTCTTTCACGCCGTCGAAGTCCACGTCGCCGCAGAGCTTGCCGGCGTCGTTGCGGTTCATGCCCACGTCGATCACCACCGCGCCGGGCTTGACCATGTCGGCCGTGAGCACGTTGCGCTTGCCCACGGCAGCCACCACGACGTCGGCCTGGCGCGTGATGGCACCCAGGTCCCTGGTGCCGCTGTGGCACACGGTGACGGTGGCGTTGGCCTGCAGCAGCATCAGCGCCATGGGCTTGCCCACGATGTTGCTGCGCCCGATCACCACCGCGTGCTTGCCGCGCAAGTCGTAGCCGATGTGCTCCAGCATCTTCATGCAGCCGTGCGGCGTGCAGGGCCAGAAGCCGGGCAGGCCGGTCATCAAGGCGCCGGCGCTGGCCACGTGAAAGCCATCCACGTCCTTGGTGGGGGAGATCGCCTCGATCACCTTCTGCGCGTCGATGTGTGCGGGCAGCGGCAGTTGCACCAGGATGCCGTGGATCGTCGGGTCGTTGTTCATGGCTTCCACGCGCGCCAGCAGCTCGGCCTCGCCCATCGTGGCGGGCCAGGTCTCCAGCACCGAGTGCATGCCGGTGTCCTCGCAGGCCTTGACCTTGTTGCGCACGTAGACCTGCGAGGCCGGGTTGTCGCCGACCAGGATGACGGCCAGGCCCGGTGTCACGCCGCGGGCCTTCAATGTCTGCACGCGGGTCGCCACGTCGGCGCGAAGTTGGCGGGAGAGGGCGTTGCCGTCGATGAGCTGGGCGGTCATGGTCTTGCGGTGTCCAGGGGGAAAACGAAACGCCCGCCAAGGTGGCGGGCGTTGGTGAGTGGGCGTGCGGTCAGGCCTTGGCGGGCGTCTGGCCCAGTGCGATCTTGAGCAGGTCGGCCACCGTGTTGGCACCGAGCTTTTCCATGATGTTGGCGCGGTGCGCCTCCACCGTCTTGATGCTGATGCCCAGGTCGTCGGCGATCTGCTTGTTCAGGCGGCCGGCGACGATGCGCTCGAGCACCTGCGATTCGCGACCGGTGAGCTTGGAGAGCAGGGCGTCGCGGCTGGCGGCCTGCTGGTGCGTGGCGAAGGCCTCGCGCGCGTGCTCCAGCATGCGCTCGACCAGGGCCAGCAACTGATCTTCCTTGAAGGGCTTCTGGATGAAGTCCAGCGCGCCCTTCTTCATGGACTCGACCGCCATGGGCACGTCGCCATGGCCGGTGATGAAGACGATGGGCAGCGGTGACTGGCGCTCGACCAGGCGGTCCTGCAACTCCATGCCGGTCATGCCGCCCATGCGGATGTCGGCGATGAGGCAGGCGACCTCGCGGGCGTCGTAGCGGGAGAGGAAGGCCTCGGCCGATTCGAAGCAACGAACCCGGAAGTCCTTGCCCTCGAGCAACCACTGGAGGGAATCGCGCACGGCCTCATCGTCGTCGACGACATAGACAGTGCCCTTTTTGGGGATCAGGCTCATCTCGCTCTCTCGGTGTCCGTCAGTGGCTCGTTGGCGGCGGTGTCCGACGGGCCCTGGGGTTGAAGTCGCGACGCGACGGGGATCCAGAAGCTGAAGCAGCACCCCGTCACCTCCGTGCCATTGTAGAGGTTCTCCATGTGCATCCGGCCATGGTGAGACTCCACGATGCTGCGGCACAGCTTGAGGCCGATGCCCATGCCTTCGCTCTTGGTGCTGTAGAAGGCCTCATAGATGCGTTCGAGCATCTCCTCGGGCACGCCCTTGCCCGAGTCGCGCACCTCGAACTCCACCACCTGCTCGCCGTCGAGCTGGCGCGGCGCCACGCGCAGCTCCACCAGGCGCTCGCCCTGCGGCCGGCCCGCCTGCACGATGGACTCACCCGCGTTCTTGAGCAGGTTGATCAGCACCTGCTCGATGAGGATCGGGTCGACCATGAGCGCGGGCAGGCGCGCGGCCACGTAGGGCGTGAGCCGCACCTGCTGGCGCCGCAATTCGATGTCGGCCAGTTCGATGGCGTTGTTGACCATCTGCGCCACGTCCGACAGCGTGGGATTGGGTTCGCTGCGCTTCACGAAGGCGCGGATGCGCTGGATGATCTGGCCCGCGCGCTGCGCCTGGCGCGCGGTCTTCTCCAGCGCCACCAGCATCTCCTCGGGCGTGATGCGCTGCTCCTGCAGGCGCGAGATGATGCCGGTGCAATAGTTGCTGATGGCGGTCAGCGGCTGGTTGAGTTCGTGCGCCACGCTGGAGGCCATCTCGCCCATGGTGATCAGGCGGCTGGCGGTCTGCGCGCGCTCGGTCTGCCGCGCGGCCTGTTCCTCGGCGGTGCGCCGCGGCGTGATGTCGCTGGCGATCACCATCTGCGCCAGGCGCCCGTCCACCCAGGTGAGGTAACGCGTGCGCACCTCCAGCCAGCGGTCCAGCTCGGGCACGAAGACCTCGGCGTTTTCCACGCCGGCGTCGGTGAGCGAGCCGGTGGGCATGCCCGCGAAGGCGTCCACCTGGTCGGCGTCGTCCAGGCTGGGCTGGGGCTGGTTGCCCGCCAGGTCCACCAGGTGGCGGTGGCCCTGGCCGCGCGTGCCGAACCACAACCGGTACATCTTGTTGGCGAACAGCAGCTCCTCGCTGCCCAGCGGCGCCACCGATACCGCCGAGTCCAGCGATTCCAGCACGGTGGTGAAGCGCTCGTAGGAGGCCGACAGTTCCTCGCGAATGCGCTTGGGCTCGGTGATGTCGGTCATCGACGTCATCCAGCCGGTCTGATGCCCCTTGGGGTCGATCAGCGGCGAGACGTACATGCGTGCGTCGAACACGGTGCCGTTGCGGCGGCGCACGCGCACCTCGAAGCCGCCCGGGGTGGACCGGCCATTGAGCTCGTCCTCCAGCCGCGCATGCAACTGCTCGTGGTCTTCCTCGGGCCAGTACGGGAAGGGCGCGGTGCGGCCCACCAGCTCGGCTTCGGTCCAGCCCGTCATCGAGCAGAAAGCCGGGTTCACGTAGGTGATGCGTCCCTGGATGTCGAGGGCGCGCATGCCGGTGAGCATGGAGTTCTCCATGGCCCGGCGGAAGTTGGTCTCGGCCACCAGGGCCTGTTGGGCCTGCACGCGGCGGCGCGTGTGGCGCCAGGTGCCGAGCAGCATCCACACCGTGAGCGCCGACAGCGCACCGATCACACCGAAGAAGCCCGAGCCCACGATGTCCTGCGAGGTGCGGTAGCCCTGGGCCTTGAGGATCAGGCCGTTGCCCACGGGTGAGACCGGCACCTCGTGCTCCAGCGAGGGGCTGGACCAGGGCAGGAAGGACAGCACCGGTTCGCCGGTCTGCAGGCTGCCGGCCAGCACGGTACCCGTGTCGTCGAGCAGGGCGACGGCGTAGCGGGCCATGATCTCGGGCGGCATGCCGAAGCGCATGAGGCCGTCCACCGAGTACTCGCCCATCACCGTGCCTGCGAAGCGGCCTTGCTCGGACAGCGGAACGTGCAGCATCAGGCGCGCGCCGCGCGGATCGTTGTCGGTGAGCGGGCGTGAATAGATCGGCTGGCGCAGGTCGCGCGCCAGGTCGAAGCTGCCGTCGGTTTCGGACGGCGTGAGCGCGCTGCCGGTGGCGCGCATGAGCGCCACCGGTGCGCTGGGCGAGGTGTAACCCGCCAGCACGCGCCGGCGCCCGTCCACCCAGGTGATGGCCAGCAACTCGGGGAACTGGCTCACCAGGGTCTCGGCCTGGAAGGCGAACTCCTCGGCGTCGATCGCCTGGTTGTCGATCTCCCGGGCCAGGCGCATCAATTGCTCCTGGCGCTCCAGCAGGCGCAGGCGCAGTCGTTGCTGGGCGTATTCCACGTCGCGCGTGACGGCCTCGCGCTCGCGGTCGATCTCCTCGAAACGCAGGTAGGCAATGGCCACCACGATGGCGGCCAGGAAAAGCAGCACCGCCAGCAGCGGGCCCAAAGTGGCGAAGCGGTCCTGCCGCGACGGCGGCAACCGGCGCCACCAGCGTTTCCACCACGGAGCGGTGGTGGCAGGGGGGGTATGGGACATGGCGGGAGGAGTCTACGTGAGGGGCCTTGGTTCATGCGGTCGCCGCCCACAAATTTCATAATAAGAAATCAATAGGCGCATCTTGAAATGCCCAAAGCTCTGTGGAAGAATCCGCGACTTCACCGGGTAAGACCTTAAGCTTGCCCCCATACACAGGAGACAGCGATGTCAGCGAACGACACCAACGATGGCCGTGGGGCCGTGGACAGCGACGCCCAGGAAACCCGCGAATGGATGGAGGCGTTGGCCGCCGTCATCGAAAAGGAAGGTCCCGAGCGCGCGCACTTCCTGCTGGAACAACTCCTGGAAGAAGCCCGCCAGCACAGCCTGGACCTGCCGTTCTCGGCCAACACCGGCTACGTGAACACCATCGAGCCGGACCAGGAAGTCCGCTGCCCCGGCAACATCGCCATCGAAAAGCGCCTGCGCGCCTACATGCGCTGGAACGCCATGGCGATGGTGGTGCGCGCCAACCGCCTCAACCCGGCCGACGGTGGCGACCTGGGCGGCCACATCGGCTCCTTCGCCTCGGTGGCCAGCATGTTCGGCGCGGGCTTCAACCACTTCTGGCACGCCGCGAATGAAAAGCACGGTGGCGACCTGCTCTACATCCAGGGCCACAGCTCGCCGGGCATCTACGCACGCGCCTTCCTTGAAGGCCGCCTGACGGAAGAGCAGCTCGACATGTTCCGCCAGGAGGTGGACGGCAAGGGCCTGTCCAGCTACCCGCACCCCAAGCTGATGCCCGAGTTCTGGCAGTTCCCGACGGTGTCGATGGGTCTGGGCCCGCTGATGGCGATCTACCAGGCGCGCTTCCTCAAGTACCTGCACGCCCGCGGCATCGCCGACACCGCCAACCGCAAGGTCTGGGTGTTCTGCGGCGACGGCGAGATGGACGAGCCCGAATCGCTGGGCGCCATCGGCCTGGCCGCGCGCGAGAACCTCGACAACCTGGTGTTCGTCATCAACTGCAACCTGCAGCGCCTGGACGGCCCGGTGCGTGGCAACGGCAAGATCATCCAGGAGCTGGAAAGCGAGTTCCGCGGCAGCGGCTGGAACGTCATCAAGCTGCTGTGGGGCAATGGCTGGGACGCCCTGCTGGCGCGCGACAAGAGCGGCAAGCTCAAGCAGCTCATGATGGAGACGCTGGACGGCGACTACCAGGCCATGAAGGCCAACGACGGCGCCTTCGTGCGCAAGAATTTCTTCGGCAAGTACCCCGAGACCGCCAAGCTCGTCGAGCACATGACGGACGAGGAGATCTTCGAACTGCGCCGCGGCGGCCACGAGCCTGACAAGGTGTACGCCGCCTTCCACGCCGCCAACGAACACAAGAACCAGCCCACGGTGCTGCTCGTCAAGACCGTCAAGGGCTATGGCATGGGCAAGGCCGGTGAAGGCAAGAACACGGTCCACCAGACCAAGAAGCTCACGGACGAGGACATCAAGTACATCCGGGACCGCTTCAACATTCCCATCCCCGACAGCGAGTTGCCCAAGCTGCCGTACTACAAGCCGGCCGATGACACGCCGGAGATGAAGTACCTGCACGAGCGCCGCCAGGCGCTGGGCGGTTACCTGCCGCAGCGTCGCCCGCAGGCGGACGAGAGCTTCACCGTTCCGTCGCTGGAGACGTTCAAGGCGGTGCTGGAGCCCACGGCCGAAGGCCGCGAGATCAGCACCACGCAGGCTTACGTGCGCTTCCTCACCCAGTTGCTGCGCGACCAGGCGCTGGGCCCGCGCGTGGTGCCCATCCTGGTGGACGAGGCCCGCACCTTCGGCATGGAAGGCCTGTTCCGCCAGATCGGCATCTACAACCCGAAAGGCCAGCTCTACACCCCGGTCGACCGCGACCAGGTGATGTACTACAAGGAAGACAAGGCCGGCCAGATCCTGCAGGAAGGCATCAACGAAGCCGGCGGCATGGCGAGCTGGATCGCGGCGGCCACGAGCTACAGCACGAACAACCGGATCATGATCCCGTTCTACGTGTACTACTCGATGTTCGGCTTCCAGCGCATCGGCGACCTGGCCTGGGCGGCGGGCGACATGCAGGCGCGTGGCTTCCTGCTCGGCGGCACCTCGGGCCGCACCACGCTCAACGGCGAAGGCCTGCAGCACGAGGACGGACACAGCCACATCCTGGCCGGCACCATCCCCAACTGCGTGAGCTACGACCCGACCTTCGCGCACGAGGTGGCGGTGATCATGCACCACGGCTTGAAGCGCATGGTGGAGCGCCAGGAGAACGTCTTCTACTACCTGACCCTGCTCAACGAGAACTACCCCATGCCCGGCCTGCAGCCCGGCACCGAGGAGCAGATCATCAAGGGCATGTACCTGTGCAAGCAGGCGCCCGCGCTCAAGAAGGACGCGCCCACGGTGCAACTGCTGGGCAGCGGCACCATCCTGCGCGAAGCGTTCGCCGCGCAGGAACTGCTGGAGCAGGACTGGGGCGTGGCCGCCGGCATCTGGAGCTGCCCGAGCTTCAACGAACTCACGCGCGACGGCCAGGACGTGGAGCGCTGGAACCTGCTGCACCCCACCGACAAGCCGCGCACGGCCTTCGTGACCGAGCAACTGGCCAAGACCACCGGCCCGGTGATCGCGTCCACCGACTACATGAAGAACTACGCGGAGCAGATCCGCCCCTTCGTGCCCAAGGACCGCACCTACAAGGTGCTGGGCACCGACGGCTTCGGCCGCAGCGACTTCCGCAGCAAGCTGCGCGAGCACTTCGAGGTCAACCGCCACTACATCGTGCTGGCCGCGTTGAAGGCGCTGAGCGAGGAGGGCAAGCTGCCGGCCGCCAAGGTCGCCGAGGCGATCCAGAAGTACGGCATCAAGGCCGACAAGATCAACCCGCTGTACGCGTGAGCGCCGGAGACCGACATGGCAAGCATTGAAGTGCAAGTCCCGGACATCGGGGATTTCGACGAAGTGGCGGTGATCGAGCTGCTGGTGAAACCGGGCGACACCGTCAAGGCGGAGCAGTCGCTGATCACCGTGGAGAGCGACAAGGCCTCGATGGAGATCCCGTCCTCGCACGCGGGGGTGGTTCAGGCGCTCAAGGTCGCGATCGGCGACAAGGTGAAGCAGGGCTCGGTGGTGGTGGTGCTGGACGCCGAGGGTGCGGCCGCGCCGGCCCCGGCGCCGTCGGCCCCCGCGCCGGCTCCTGCTGCCGCAGCCCCTGCGCCCGCGCAGGTCTCTGCGCCAGCGCCCGCGCCTGCCGCTTCGGCGCCCGCCGGCCCGATCGAAGTGCGCGTGCCCGACATCGGCGACTTCAAGGACGTCGCGGTGATCGAGGTGCTGGTCAAGCCCGGTGATGAGATCAAGGTCGAGCAGTCGCTGATCACCGTGGAGAGCGACAAGGCCTCGATGGAGATTCCCTCGTCGGCGGCCGGTGTGCTCAAGGAGCTCAAGGTCAAGATCGGCGACACGGTGAACATCGGCGATCTGGTCGCGGTGCTGGAAGGCACGGCCTCGGCGTCCGCCGCCGCGCCTGCGCCTGCACCAGCCTCGGCACCCACGGCCACCGCACCGGCGCCCGCGCCGCAGGCGTCCAGCCCGGCGCCCGCGCCGAGCGCGGCGCCTGCGCCAGCACCCGCACACAACCCCACCACGGCCCCCGTCGGCCTGCCGCACGCCTCGCCCTCGGTGCGCAAGTTCGCGCGCGAACTCGGCGTGCCGCTGGCCGAGGTCAAGGGCACCGGCCCCAAGGGCCGCATCACGCAAGAGGACGTGCAAAGCTTCACCAAGGCCGTGATGGCCGGCACCGCGAGCACCCAGGCGCAGGCCGCGAAGGCGCCGGCCGGTGGCGGTGGCGGGGCGGGCCTGGATCTGCTGCCCTGGCCCAAAGTCGACTTCACCAAGTTCGGTCCGGTCGAGCGCAAGGACCTCTCGCGCATCAAGAAGATCAGCGGCGCCAACCTTCACCGCAACTGGGTGATGATCCCGCACGTCACCAACAACGACGAGGCGGACATCACCGAGCTGGAGGCCTTCCGCGTGGCCACCAACAAGGAGAACGAGAAGTCCGGCGTCAAGGTGACCATGCTGGCCTTCGTGATCAAGGCGGTGGTTTCGGCGCTGAAGAAATTCCCCGAGTTCAACGCCAGCCTCGACGGCGACACCCTGGTTTACAAGCAGTACTTCCACATCGGCTTCGCGGCCGACACGCCCAACGGCCTGGTGGTGCCTGTGCTCAAGGACGCGGACAAGAAGGGCATCCTGCAGATCAGCCAGGAGATGGGTGATCTGGCCAAGAAAGCGCGCGACGGCAAACTCGGACCGGCCGACATGTCGGGCGGCTCGATGTCGATCAGCTCGCTCGGTGGCATCGGCGGCACGCACTTCACGCCCATCATCAACGCGCCCGAGGTGGCGATCCTGGGCCTGTCGAAGAGCCAGATGAAGCCGGTGTGGGACGGAAAGCAGTTCGAGCCGCGCCTGACGCTGCCGCTGTCGCTTTCCTACGACCACCGCGTCATCGACGGCGCGTCCGCCGCGCGATTCAACGCGTACCTCGGCCAGGTGCTGGCGGACTTCCGCCGCGTGCTGCTGTAAGGAGCCGACGATGGCACTCATGGACATCAAGGTTCCCGACATCGGCGACTTCAAGGACGTCGCGGTCATCGAGGTGCTGGTCAAACCCGGCGACACGATCAAGCTCGAGCAATCGCTGATCACGGTGGAGAGCGACAAGGCTTCGATGGAGATCCCCTCGTCGCACGCCGGCGTTCTCAAGGAGCTCAAGGTCAAGATCGGTGACACGGTCAATATCGGCGACCTGCTCGCCGTGATCGACGGGGAGGGCGCCGCCAGCGCGCCGGCACCCGTTGCGGCGCCTGCTCCTGCTCCGGCGCCGTCTCCCGCGCCCGCCGCTTCCTCACTCGCTCCCGCTCCGCGCGTGGCCGCCCCCGCCGCGCCGGCCTATGGCGGCGCGGCCGATCTGGACTGCGACGTCGTCGTGCTCGGCGGCGGCCCCGGCGGCTACTCCGCCGCCTTCCGCGCGGCCGACCTCGGCCTCAGGGTCGTGCTGGTGGAGCGCTACGCCACGCTCGGCGGCGTCTGCCTCAACGTGGGCTGCATCCCGTCCAAGGCGCTGCTGCACGTGGCCGCCGTCATGGACGAGGTGACGCACCTGGCCGGCTACGGCATCGAGTACGGCCGCCCGGTCGTCAACATCGAGAAGCTTCGCGGCCACAAGGAAAAGGTCGTCGGCAAGCTCACCGGCGGCCTGAACTCGATGGCGAAGATGCGCAAGGTGACCGTGCTGCGCGGCTACGGCAGCTTCGTCGGCCCCAACCACCTGGGCGTGGAGCTGACCGAGGGCACGGGCCAGGAGAAGACCGGCAAGAAGCAGGTGGTGGGTTTCAAGAAGGCCATCATCGCCGCCGGCTCGCAGGCTGTGCGCCTGCCCTTCATGCCCGAAGACCCGCGCGTGGTGGACAGCACCGGCGCGCTCGCGCTCAAGGACGTGCCCAAGCGCATGCTGATTCTTGGCGGCGGCATCATCGGCCTGGAAATGGGCACGGTCTACAGCACCCTGGGCGCGCGCCTGGACGTGGTGGAGATGCTCGATGGCCTGATGCAGGGCGCCGACCGCGACCTGGTGAAGGTCTGGCAGAAGATGAACGCGCCGCGCTTCGACAACATCATGCTCAAGACCAAGACGGTGGGGGCCAAGGCCACGCCGGCGGGCATCGAGGTGAGCTTCGAGGGCGAGAACGCGCCCGCGCCGCAGACCTACGACCTGGTGCTGCAGGCCGTGGGCCGCAGCCCCAACGGCAAGAAGATCGGTGCCGACGCGGCGGGCGTTGCCGTGACGGACCGCGGCTTCATCGACGTCGACATCCAGATGCGCACCAACGTGCCGCACATCTTCGCCATCGGCGACATCGTGGGCCAGCCCATGCTGGCGCACAAGGCGGTGCATGAGGGGCACGTGGCGGCCGAGGTCATCGCGGGCGAGCTGCAGGGCAAGGCCGACCTGGCCGCCGCCGCGTTCAACGCGCGCGTGATCCCCAGCGTGGCCTACACCGACCCCGAGGTCGCCTGGGTGGGCCTCACCGAGGACCAGGCCAAGGCGCAGGGCATCAAGGTCAAGAAGGGCCTGTTCCCCTGGACGGCCTCCGGCCGTGCCATAGCCAATGGCCGCGACGAGGGTTTCACCAAGCTGCTGTTCGACGATTCGCCGGAAGCGCATGGCCACGGTCGCATCCTGGGTGGCGGCATCGTGGGCACGCACGCGGGCGACATGATCGGCGAGATCGCGCTCGCCATCGAGATGGGCGCCGACGCGGTGGACATCGGCAAGACCATCCACCCGCACCCCACGCTGGGCGAGAGCATGGGCCTGGCGGCCGAGGTGGCGCACGGCAGTTGCACGGACGTGCCGCCGCAGCGCAAGTAAGCCAGCCGCTACTCGTGAACGGAAGCCACCGGCCCGAGAGGGTCCGGTGGCTTTTTCGTTCCGACACGAATTCGACCGCAAGGAGCGGAGTGTCCCGGGAGGAACGGGCTCCTACACTGATCTCACCTGTCGATCCAGTGAGTGAGGTGCCATGACAAGCTTGGTGAGCCAAGACCGCGATTGGGACGCCGTCGAGCGTGCGCTCGACGCGCAGGGCCACGCGGTCCTGCCCGGCGTGCTGACCCCCGCGCAATGCGAAACGCTTGCCGCGCTCTATTCCCGCGCGGACGGCTTCCGCTCGCGCATCGTCATGGCTCGCCACGGCTTCGGGCGCGGTGAGTACAAGTATTTCGCCTACCCCCTGCCGCCGCTGCTTGAGCGGCTTCGCCACGCGCTGTACCCCCGACTCGCCCCGATCGCCAACCGTTGGCAAGCGCAACTGGGCCTGGCCACGCGCTACCCGGACGGGCTGGACGCCTTCCTGCGGCGCTGCCACCAGGCCGGCCAGACGCGGCCGACGCCGCTGATCCTGCGTTACGGGGAAGGTGACTACAACTGCCTGCACCAGGACTTGTACGGCGAGCACGTCTTTCCGCTGCAGGTGGCCATGCTGTTGTCGGAACCGGGCCGCGATTTCACCGGTGGAGAGTTCGTGATGACCGAGCGCTCGACCCAGGGCCAGCGCGCGGACGTCGTGCCATTGCGCCAGGGCGACGCGGTGGTGTTCACCGTGAACGAACGGCCCGCGTCGGGCCGGCGTGGTATTCGCCGGTTGGCCATGCGGCACGGTGTCAGCCGCGTGCTCAGCGGCCAGCGCCACACGGTGGGCCTCATCTTCCACGACGCGAGCTGAGCATGGAAACACTTGACCTGTTCGAGCCCACCGAGCGGGAGCAGCGCCTGGGACCCGGCGCCGTGCTGCTGCGCGGCTTCGCGCTGCCGCAGGTGCCCGCACTGGTGGCCGCCATCGCAGCCGTCGCGTCGGCATCGCCGTTCCGTCACCTGGTCACGCCGGGCGGCTTCACCATGTCGGTGGCGATGACCAATTGCGGCGCGCTGGGCTGGACGAGCGACCGCCTGGGCTATCAATACACCGCCATCGACCCCGAGAGCGGTGCGCCCTGGCCCGCCATGCCGGCCGTCTTTGCACAACTGGCGAACGAGGCCGCGGCGGCGGCAGGCTTCGAGCACTTCGAGCCCGATGCCTGCCTGGTCAACCGCTACACACCCGGCGCGCGGCTGTCGCTGCACCAGGACAAGAACGAACGCGACTACACCGCTCCCATCGTGTCGGTGTCGCTGGGCATGCGCGCCACGTTCCTGTGGGGTGGCCTGGCGCGCAGCGGTCCCACGCTCAAGGTGGCGCTGCGCCACGGCGACGTGGTGGTGTGGGGCGGCGCCGACCGCCTGCGCTACCACGGCGTGTCGCCGCTCAAGGACGAGCCCCATGCGCTGCTGGGCAGCCAGCGCTTCAACCTCACATTCCGCCAGGCCGGATGACCATGAACACGATCGCTGCTTACGACACCGACGACGCCCGCTGGGCGGCGGTGCAACAGAGGGAGGCCGCCGCCGACGGCCACTTCGTCTACGCCGTGCGCACCACCGGCGTGTACGCCCAGCCCAGCTCGGCGGCGCGCTTGCCCCGGCGCGAGAACGTGGCGTTCTTCGATTCCGCCCAGGCCGCCGAGGCTGCGGGCTACCGCCCCAGCCGCCGCGCCCAGGGCGACCGAACCCGCGCAGCGGCCGAGCGCGCCGCGCTGGTGGCGCGCGCCTGCCGGCTGATCGAGGCGTCGGAGACGCCGCCGCCGCTGGACGCATTGGCGGCCGATCTCGGCATGAGCCCCTTCCACTTCCACCGCCTGTTCAAGGCCGAGACGGGCCTGACGCCCAAGGCCTACGGTTCGGCCTTTCGCGCCCGACGCCTGCGCGCGGAACTGAGCGCGCCCGAGGCTTCCATCACCGACGCCATCTACGGCGCCGGCTTCAACGCCAACAGCCGGTTCTACGAGGCGTCGGACCAGTTGCTGGGCATGCGCGCCCGCGACTACCGGGCCGGCGGCGCTGGTGCGGACATCCGCTTCGCCGTGGGCCAGTGTTCGCTGGGCGCCATCCTGGTGGCCCAGAGCCAGCGCGGCATCTGCGCCATCCTGCTCGGCGACGACCCGGACACGCTGGTGCGCGAGCTGCAGGACCAGTTTCCCCGGGCCCGGCTCATTGGGGGCGACGCGGCCTTCGAGCAATGGGTGGCGCAGGTGGTCGGTCTCATCGAGGCGCCCGCGATCGGCCTGCAACTGCCGCTGGACGTGCAGGGCACGGCCTTTCAGGAGCGGGTGTGGCGCGCGCTGCGCGAGATCCCGCCGGGGGCGACCGCGAGCTACACGGAGATCGCCGAGCGCATCGGCTCGCCGCGCTCGGTGCGGGCCGTGGCGCAGGCCTGCGGCGCGAACCGCCTGGCCGTGGCCATTCCCTGCCACCGCGTGGTGCGGCGCGACGGCGACCTGGCCGGCTACCGCTGGGGCGTGGAGCGCAAGCGGGAGTTGCTGCGCCGCGAGGCCCAGGCGTGAACGGCGCTCGCCTGGACTGGGCAGAGATCTCGGCCCAACTGGATGAAGAAGGCCATGCCCTGTTGCCCGGCTGGCTGGGCGCCGAGGCGGCACGCAGTCTGGCGTATGGGGCCGAGACCTTGGGCGCTGTGCGCGTGCCACTGGCGGCCAGCGGTCTGGGGAGCGGTGACTTGTTCTGCTTCGAGGCGGGTTTGCCGGCGCCGCTCGACGCCTGGCGCACGTCGCTCTATCCGCACCTCGCCGCCATCGTCAACCGCTGGAACCACACCCTCGGCGTCGAGGCCCGCTACCCGCCGACGTTCACCGACTTCCTCCAGCGCAACCGGCAAGCGGGCCAGACGCGCGGCCAGTCCCACCTGAGCCGCCTGGGCGTAGACGACCACCTGCTGCTGCACCAGCGCAACGAGGGCGAACAGGTGTTCCCCCTGCAGCTCGTCGCGCTGCTGTCCGAGCCCGGCGTCGATTTCGAGGGCGGCGAGTTCGTGACGACGGAGCAGCGCCCGCGCATGCAATCGCGCCCCGCTGTCCTGCCGCTGAAATTGGGCGACGTGGCGCTCATCGCCACGGACGAGCGCCCCGTACAGGGCAGCCGTGGCCCCTACCGGGTGAGGCTCAAGCACGCCATCGGCCGCGTGCGGCGGGGCGAACGTGTCGGCCTGGAATTGAGCTTTCACGGCGCGCGCTGAAGCCTTGCCCGAGGCGTTTCTCGTCAGCGCGGCGCCACGCGGCTGCTCAGCGGCGGGCTCTTGTAGTCCGGCAGCAGCTTGCAGGCCTCGCCATAGGCCGCCTCGTAGCACTTGCACAGCGCCGCCACGCGCTGCGGCGTGGGCTTGTCCTTCCTGTCGATCCAGTTCAGCAGCGCGGTGAACAGCGCCGGGTACTGCGGCTCGCTCAGGTAGCTGTGCTCGGACTCGTCGCTGTAGGTCTGCACCAGCAGGGCGCCGTTGCCCGCGCGTTCCACGATCTCGCGGTAGGCGGACTCGAGTTCGACGAAGGCGGTCGGGTCGTTCACCGCGTGCAGCGCCAGCACGGGCACGTTGATGCGGCCCTGCGGGTCGCTGTCGCGCGCCAGTTCGGCCACGGCGGCGGGGTCGGCCGCGTAGCGCTGCACGCCCGCGTTCAAGGCCGCGTCGTCGGCCGAGCCCTGGTAGCGCACACGCATGTTGTCGAAGGGGTTGCGGCCGTCCAGGCGCAGTTGCGTGAGGTCGCGGAACAGCCAGGTGGCCCAGTTCAGGTGCGCGATGAGCGAGCGCTCGGGGATGCGGATGGCGTTGACGATGGTGGCCAGGTTGGCCTTCTGTCGGTCCGTGCGCTGCGCGGCGGGCTTGCGCACGCCGGTGCACTCGTCCACGCGCGCCGCCAGTTCGGCGCGCGTGAGCCGTGCGTTCATGGGCAGGCCTTGCCACAGCGGGTACTGGGGTTCGTCGACCTTGGGGTGGTTCTGGCAGACGTATTGATAGACCACGCGCAGGTCGAGCCGGAAGTCGTAGGCGCGCGTGCCGCCACCCAGCACGCCGCTGGTGAGCAGCACGCCGTCGTACGGGCCGCGCGTGGGGCCGCTCGGGCCGCTCACCGTGGCGTATAGCTCGGCCGCCTTGGACGCCACGCCCGCGCCGTAGCTCTGCCCGTGCAGCAAGGTGCGGCGCGGCACGCCGAAGTGCTGCACGAAATGGCGGCGCGCGCGCTCGCTGTCCTCGGCCGCCATGCTGACGCCGAAGCCGCCGCGCCGGTAGGTGGCGGCGACCCAGGCGTAGCCGGCCTTGACGGTGATCGCCCAGCGCTTGAGGTCTTGCTCACCACGTTCGATGCGGGCCGGGCCGGTGTCGGCCGGCCCGCCGTGGGCGTGCACCACGAGCACGCCGGTGGCGGGCTTCCAGCCCGCGGGCAGGGCGGTCCAGAAGAAGCCGCCCAGGCCGTCATCGGCGGTGAAGCAGCGGGCGCCGGCCGGTACCTCCGTGGGGCAGGCGCGCGGCGTCGGGTCGCCGGGGCCGGGCGCGGCCAGGGTGTGCGAGGGAAGGCAGGCGAAGGCGGCCAGGGCGAGGCCCGCCAGGGAGCGGATGGGCACGGCTTGTCTCCGGTGTTGTGATTCGGGTCCGCCGCACGATAGGTGGGCCGCCACCCCGCGTCAAATATACTGAAAGACCGATTTCAATACCTTTTGGATATGGAGTTCCGGCACCTGCGCTACTTCCTCGCCGTGGCCGACGCCGGGCACATGACGCGCGCGGCCGAGCGCCTGGGCATCCAGCAGCCGCCCTTGAGCCTGCAGATCAAGGCGCTGGAGGCGGAGCTGGGCGTGGCGCTGTTCCAGCGCCACCCGAAGGGCGTGGCGCTGACGGACGCGGGCCACCAGTTCGAGCAGGAGGCGCGCCGCCTGGTGGACGAGATGGCCGCCATGCAAGGGCGCATGGCCCGCGTGGCGCGCGGCGAACTCGGCGTGCTCAACGTCGGCTTCACCAGTTCGGCGGCGGCCCACGCCTTCACGCCCGAGGCCCTGCGCGCCTGCCGCCGCGCCTGGCCCGGCATCACCCTGGCCATCCGCGAGGACCACGCCGCCGGCATCACCGAGGCCGTGGCCAGCGGGCGATTGCATTGCGGGCTGATTCGCGTGCCCGTGTCGCAGCCCGATCACCTGAGCTTCGAGGTGCTGCTGCGTGAGCCGGTGCTGGTGGCGCTACCGGTGGACCACCCGCTGGCGGACCCGGCGAGCGGGTCGGTGGGTCGGCGCGGCCCTCGGGCGCTGGCCTTGACCGAGTTGCGACAGGAAGGCTTCATCCTCGTGCGCCAGCCCGGCGCGCCCGGGCTCTACGCCAACCTGCTGGCGCTGTGCGAGGCGCAGGGTTTTCGCCCGCGCATCGCGGCCGAAGTGGAGCGCATGGTGACGAGCCTGAATCTGGTGGCCGCGGGCGTCGGCATCGCGGTGGTGCCGGCGTCCATGCATGGCCTGCACCCGCAGGCGGTGGTGTACCGGCCGCTGGCCGACGGCACGCCGTTGGACGCGCCGCTGACCCTGGTCTACCGCAGCGCCGACGCCAGCGGGCCGGCCGCGCATTTCCTCAAGATCGTTCGCGACACCGCCCGCCGGTATCAGGCGCGTGGGCGAAAAGGACCGACTCGGTGAACGCGAACCGCCGGCAAGCGACGGTGGCGCTGCTGGCGCTGGCAGCGTCGCGGCTGGCCCGGGCAACACCGCCATGGCCCGCGCGGCCGCTGCGCCTCATCGTGGTCTACCCACCGGGTGGGCTCAGCGACGGCCTGGCCCGCGCCATCGCCGACGGACTGGCCGCACGCCTGGGCGTGCCGGTGCACGTGGACAACCGGGCGGGCGGCGGCGGCGTCGTGGGCCTGCAAGCGTTGGCGCGGGCCGTGCCCGACGGTCACACGCTGGCGTTTTCCGCCACCAGCCCCCTGACGCTGCGCCCCCACCTGGGCCCGGTCGGTTTCGACCCGCTGCGCGACGTCGCGCCGGTGGCCAGCGCCATGGTCACGCCGGTGCTGCTGGTGGGCACGCCGGCGTTCACGGGCGAGCGCTTCGCTGACCTGCTGCAGCAGGCTCGCGAGCGGCCCCGGGCCCTGCGCTGGGCGACCTCGGGCGTGGCCACGGCGGGGCACCTGGTGCTGGAGCAGGTGCAGGCCGGCGCTGGAATTGCCGTGACGCATGTGCCCTACAAGGGCGGCGGGCAGCAGCTCAACGACGCCCTGAGTGGCCAGTTCGAGTTGCTGTCCACCAACGTGGCGCCGCTGCAGTTGCAGCACGTGGCGGCAGGGCGCTTCAAGCCGCTGGCGGTGGGTGCGCCGCGGCGGCTGGATGTGTTGCCCGAGGTGCCCACCTTTGCCGAGCTGGGCCTGCCGCAGGCCAACATCGGTTCGCTGTTCGGCCTGTTCGCGCCGGGTGGCACGCCGCTCGCGCTGTTGGACCGGCTCAACGCCGAGATCAACCAGGTGCTGGCGTCCCCCGCCATCCGCGACCGGCTGGTCGCATCGGACAACCTGCCCGCCATCGACGACCGCGCGGCCTTCGCGCGCCGCATCGCCGAGGCCCTCAGGGCTGGGCCTGAGGCGAACCCGCCGGCACCCGGCGCGCGCCGTTGAAGCGCTTGTTCCAGTACGCCACGCGCATGTCTTCCACGCGCACCTGGGCGCCGGCGCGCGGCGAGTGCACGAACTTGCCGTCGCCGATGTAGATGCCCACGTGGCTGAAGGAGCGGCGCAGGGTGTTGAAGAACACCAGGTCGCCGGGTTGCAGGTCGCTGCGCTCGATGGGCTGGGTGGCGGCGGCCTGCTCGTCGGAACGGCGCGGCAGCAACTTGCCCATGGACTGCTCGTACACCGCACGCACGAAGCCGCTGCAGTCGAAGCCGGTGTCGAAGGTGTTGCCGCCGTACTTGTAGGGCACGCCCAGGAAGGCCAGGGCGTTGATCACCAGGCTGGACGCCTGTTGGGTGGCGGTGGCGCCGGCCTGCTGCACCTGCTCACCCAGGCGGCTCATGAAGCCCTTGTCGGCCAGCAGCGTGTCCATGTCTTCCCAGCTTCCGCTGGGCGGCGCGGCGTGTGCCACGGCCGAGCAGCCGATGAGGAGGAGGGGAAGCCAGCGACGCATGGACGCGGAGGGTAGTGCGCCACACCTCTCCCGTCAACTGAAAAAAGCGCCGTAAGCGCTTGATTCAGGCTGATTTTGTTGCTTTCGTATTCGTTGGTAATTCAATCATCATGGCTTGGCCGGGCTGCGTGCAGCCCGTGTCGCAGCAGCGGCCGGGCTGGCGGTTGCGTGTGATGGCGCGCGCCGGGTCGGCGCTCAGGCCGCGATCCAGCAGGCGCTCGACCAGGTCGACCTTGTCGCCCACCGGGTAGTGGCGCCAGATTTCCTGCTTCATGGCGGCCGGCGAGCCGCCGCCGTGCAGGCTGATCACGCTGTACCAGCCGCCCTGGTAGCCCGCGGTGAGGTCCTCGATGAAGCGCGCCGCCTGGATGCGCTGCTCGTAGGGCACGTCCGGGCTGGCGCGCAGCACGTCGGACAGGCGGCCCGCGGTTTCGGGGTTGTGGTCCTCGTCGGGGCCGGGCAGCGTCACGATGAGGCCGCCGCTCACCGTGTGCGCCAGGCGGTGCATGTCGTAGATCTTGGTGGCCAGCAGCAGCTTGCCGATGTTGGCGAACACCGGGTCGGGCATGAAGACTTCGGCGTGTTCGTCGCGCCGGCCGTAGACGCTGGCGGCCACACCGCAGGCGTAGAAACCCTCCACGATGGTGATCAGCTCCACCATCTGCTCGCGCAGCTGGCTCTCGGCGCCTGGGTCGAAGCCATTGGCCTCGCACATCAGCGCGCCCGCGCCGATCAACAGGTCCCCGAAGCCCGCGCGCGCGGCGATGCAGGTCTGGCGGTGGTGGGTGGCGTAGCTGTAGGTGAGGTGGCCGGAGTGCTCCCATTCACCGGCCAGGAAGACGCGCTCCCAGGGCACGAACACGCGGTCGAACAGGCACACGCCGGTGCTCTGGCCGAAGCGGCGCGAGAACAGGGCGTCGCCGTGCTCGAGCTTCTCGCCCGGGCGCCCGGCCGGGCGGGCCACGATGGTCAGGCCCTCGGCATCCACCGGCACGGCGCAGCAGACGGCGAAGTCGGCGTCGGCCTCGCCCATGTTGCGGCAGGGCATGACCAGCAGCTCATGCATGTAGGGCGCGCCGGTGACGATGGCCTTGGTGCCGCTGATGACGATGCCTTTGGCGTTGCGCTCGACGATGTGAACGTAGCTGTCGGGGTTGGCCTGCTGGTGCGGGCGGCGGCTGCGATCGCCCTTGGCATCGGTCATGGCCACGCCCAGGGTCAGGTCCTGGTCCTGCACGCGGTGCAGGTAGTCCACGAAGCGCTCGCCATGCTCGCGTCGGCCGGTGGCGTCGTCCAGCCGGGCGCTGAGCTGGGCAATGGCGTGCAGCGCGTCGTGCGTCAGGTAACGCTGGGCGCAGCCGGTTTCCTGGCAGATCAGGCGCACGGCCTCCAGTTTGTTGAGCAAGTCGCCCGCGCTGGCGGACAGGTGGGTCATGCGGTTCACCGTGCGCCCGCTGGTGTGCTGCACGGCCGTCATCAGCGGCGCGTACTCCGGGCGATGGGCGAAGTCGTAGGTCAGCGCCACCGCGTTGATGCCGGGTTGCAGCGCCGGGTCGTCGGCCACGCTCTCTACCCAGCGGCCGTCCACGCTCACCCGCGGGCGGGAACGCCGCAGCGATTCGCGGTAGTCGGCGCCAGTCATCAGTGTTGGCGTGGGGGCCATGGTGTTCATGCGTTTGTCTCCTGTTCTTGGGGCTGCCGGATGTTGAATTTTCATGGCTGCAATCGAAAGATTAAACAGTGTTCAATTGTTTGACAAGGGTTTATCAAATCGAACCGAGTTCGATTCCCTGGCTACACTGCGCGCCATGAACGTGCACCTCGACGAGCTTCGCCCCCTGCCCAGCGCGGCCGACCAGGCCGAGGCCCAGCGCCAGCTCGAGCTGCGGCAGCAGCGCCAGCTCGCCATGTCGGACACCCGCCGCGCCCACGTGCTGGACGCCGCACGCCGCGTCTTCGCCGACAAGGGGGTCGAGGGCGCCAGCATCCGCGAGATCGCGCGCGAGGCCGGCTACACCGCCGGGGCGCTGTACAGCTACTTCGACAGCAAGGAGGCCATCTACGGCGCGCTGTTGGCCGAATCGCTGGATCGCCTTCAGGCCGAGGTGCAGGCCGCGCGCGCGCTCAAGGCCCAGCCCGGCAAGGCCCTGGCCGCCAAGGCCCAGGCCTGGTTCGGCTTCTACGCCAGCAACCCGCGCGACCTGGACCTGGGCTTCTACCTCGTCAACGGCCTGGCCCCGCACGGCCTCACGCACGAGCTGGATCGCACCCTCAACGAGCGCCTGCTGGAGGCTCTGCGCCCCTGCGAGCAGGCCCTGGAGGACCTGGGCCTGCCGCCCGACGCCGCGGCGCGCGAGAATGCCGCCCTGTTCGCGCACGGCATGGGGCTGTTGCTGCTCAAGCACACCGGCCGCATCCGGCTGTTCGGGCAGGCGGCCGAGGCCCTGTTCGCGCAGTACGTGGACCGCCTGGTCGAGCGCTTCGACCCCGCCGCGCCCGGCCGCGCGCTGCCGCAGCGCGACCTGTTCGCCGAGTGATTCTCTGTCGCCGACCGGCCCGCGCGCCGGTCGGGTGTTCCCGGGCCCACGGCCCACCCAAACTCTTTACCGCTCGCCATGCTGCTTGACGCCGACGACTCCCAACTGGTGCTGGTGGACTACCAGCCCCGCCTCATGCCCGCCATTCACGAAGGCCCGCAGGTGCTGGCCAACGCCCTGCGTCTGGCGAAGATGGCCCAGGCCTTCGACGTGCCGGTGTGGGGCACCGAACAGAACCCCGACAAGCTGGGCGCCCACCCGCCCGAGCTGCGCGCCCTGTGCCGCCGCACCCTGGCCAAGATGCACTTCAGCGCCGTGGCCGACGGCCTGGCCGACTGGCTGCGCCCGCCCGCGCGGCCCCAGGGCGGCAACGTGCGCAGCTTGCCCAAGCACCTGCAGAAAGAGCGTGCCCAGGCCCCGCGAGAGGCCGAGCGCCCCAGCATCGTCATCGCCGGTTGCGAAGCCCACGTCTGCCTGATGCAGACGGCGTTGGAGTTGCTGGAACAGGAGTTCGAGGTCTGGGTGGTGACGGACGCCTGCGGCTCGCGCACCGAGCGCAACCGCGACGCCGCCTTCGACCGGCTGGCGGGGGCGGGCGCCGAGCTGCTGACGACCGAAATGGTGGCCTTCGAGTGGCTGCGCACGGCGGAGCACCCCGAATTCAAGGCGGTGCAGGGGCTCATCAAGTAGGGCGATTCAAGCCCGGCCGCCCCCGGCTACCCGCGCAGCAGGAAGCGGGTGGTCGCCATCATCCGCAGGTTTTTCGATGCGTTGATGGACGGCGTGTGCAGCACACGCATGTCCATCAGAAAGACGTCGCCGGCCTTCCCCGACATCTCCACGATCTCCGTGTCGCCGGCGCGCAGGATCGCCTGCACGTCGCCGGGCGATTTCAGGGCGGCCCGCAGCGCGCGGGTTGTCTCGCCGGGCATCCGGTGAGAGCGCGCCAGCGCCAGCGTGGCGCCGCCCTGCGGCACGACGTCGTCGATCAGGTAGAAGGCCTGGACGCCGGGAATGCCGTCGTCTGGCGTCGCGGCGATGTCCACGTGCCAGTTCAGGCCGTTCAGCGACCACTGTCCCTGGCGGGGCAGCGACATCAGGAGTTGCGTGCCTTGCCCTTCTTGAGGCGCCTTGCCGGTGAGGCCGCGGACCGCGCGCTGGACGTCGGGTGTGCTCAGCGCGCCGTGCAGATCGAGCTTCACCATCGACGACAGCCTGCCGATCTGCTGAAAGGGCGGCAAGGCGTTCAGCGATCCACCGGCGGACCGCCCCTTGTTCCACACCTTCAGGCGCGCGAGTTCCTCGAGGATGCGTTCCCTGACCGCCCCCATGGCCCCCCTGGCGTGGAGCCCCCTCAGCCGCAGCAGGCCCTGGCGATGAAAGGCCTCGAGGTCCGATGGCGTGAAAACGGGTGCGGTGGCGGTCATCTGCGGCGCTCGGCCGGGTGTGGGGGCCGAGGCCGGTCATGCTAGCCCAGACCCGGGTAAGCCCCGTCAGCCCCACGCAAGCCAGTTCCTCATAATTAAGAATTCAGAAGCGACCGCCAGCCCGGCAGGCCGCGCGAGGAGACATGCATGGGATACGCCGACTTCCACCGCCGCTCGATCGACGACCCCGAGGGTTTCTGGACCGAGCAGGCCCGCCTGATCGACTGGCACCGGCCCTTCACCCGCGTCTGCAACGACGACAAGCCGCCCTTCGTGCACTGGTTCGAGGGTGGCCAGACCAACCTGTGCCACAACGCGGTGGACCGGCACCTGAAGGAGCGGGCGAAGCAGAACGCGCTGATCTTCGTGTCCACGGAAACCGAGACCGAGCGGATCGTCAGCTTCGAGGAACTGCACGCCGAGGTGCAGCGCATGGCCGCCATCCTGCTCGCCCAGGGCGTGAAAAAGGGCGACCGCGTGCTCATCTACATGCCCATGATCCCCGAGGCCGCCTTCGCCATGCTGGCCTGCGCGCGCATCGGCGCCATCCACTCGGTGGTGTTCGGCGGCTTCGCCAGCCATTCGCTGGCCAGCCGCATCGACGACGCCACACCGGTGGCCATCGTCAGCGCCGACGCGGGCTCGCGCGGCGGCAAGGTGGTTGCCTACAAGCCGCTGCTGGACGAGGCCATTGCCCTGGCGAAGCACAAGCCCGCCGCGGTGCTGCTGGTGGACCGGGGCCTGGCCCCCATGAACCGCGTTGCAGGGCGTGACCACGACTACGCCACTCTGCGCGAGCAGCACCTCGATGCGCAGGTGCCCTGTGCGTGGCTGGATTCGACCGACATCAGCTACACCATCTACACCAGCGGCACCACCGGCAAGCCCAAGGGTGTGCAGCGCGACGTGGGCGGCTACGCCGTGGCCCTGGCGGCCAGCATCAAGCACATCTTCATGGGCGAGCCGGGCGAGACCTACTTCTCCACCAGCGACATCGGCTGGGTGGTGGGCCACAGCTACATCGTCTACGGCCCGCTCATCGCGGGCATGGCGACCATCATGTACGAGGGCTTGCCGATCCGCCCCGACGGCGGTATCTGGTGGAAGCTGGTCGAGAAGTACAAGGTCACGGTGATGTTCAGCGCGCCCACGGCGGTGCGCGTGCTCAAGAAGCAGGACCCGGCCTTCCTGAAGCAATACGACCTCTCCAGCCTCAAGGCGCTGTTCCTGGCCGGTGAACCGCTGGACGAGCCCACGGCGCGCTGGATCGCCGACGGCCTCGGTGTTCCCATCATCGACAACTACTGGCAGACGGAGTCGGGCTGGCCGATCCTGACCGTGGCCAATGGCGTGGAGCGCCAGCCCAGCAAGTTCGGCAGCCCGGGCGTGCCCATGTATGGCTACCGCGTGAAGCTGCTGCACGAGTCCACCGGCGAGGAACTGACGGGCGCCGACGAGAAGGGCGTGGTGGTGATCGAAGGTCCCACGCCGCCGGGATTCATGCAGACCGTGTGGCGCGACGACGCCCGCTTCGTCAACACTTACTGGAAAAGCATCCCGGGCAAGATGGTGTATTCCACCTTCGACTGGGGCATCCGCGACCGCGACGGCTACTACTACATCCTGGGCCGCACGGACGACGTGATCAACGTGGCTGGCCACCGCCTGGGGACGCGCGAGATCGAGGAGAGCATCGCCAGCCACCCCAACGTGGCCGAGGTGGCGGTGGTGGGCGTGGCCGATCAGCTCAAGGGCCAGGTGGCCATGGCCTTCGTGGTGGCCAAGGATGCTTCGGCGCTCGGTGATGCCAACGCCCAGCTGAAGCTGGAAGGCGACATCATGAAGCTGGTCGATTCGCAACTGGGTGCCGTGGCGCGGCCGGCGCGGGTGCGCTTCGTGGCTTTGCTGCCCAAGACGCGCAGCGGCAAGCTGCTGCGCCGCGCCATCCAGGCGGTGTGCGAGGGGCGCGACCCCGGCGACCTGACCACCATGGATGACCCGGGCGCGCTGCAGCAAATCCGGGATCTGCTGGCGTGACAAGGACTTACCCCTAGGCTGGCGTGGTGCGTCAGGCCCGGGGCTATCATCCATGCTTATATTTCCAACCAAGCGCGGATGCCATGGCCGACATGATCGCCAGTGATGCCCAGGTCGAGAAAGGGCGGGTCTTCGAACTCGCCGCCGAGCTCTTCGGCGTACTCTCCACCCCCATGCGGCTGCGCATCCTCAGCGCTCTGTGCGACCAGGAAAAGTCGGTCTCCCAGCTCTTGCGTGAGATCGACACCACCCAGCCCAACCTGTCGCAGCACCTGAACCTGCTCTACCGCTCGGGCGTGCTGGCCAAGCGCAAGGACGGTACGCAGGTGTTCTACCGCGTGCAGAGCGAGAAGGCCGTGATGCTGTGCCGTACGGTGTGCACCCAGATCGCGATCGAGATGGACGAGCCGGCCTCGGTGCCGGCGTCCGAGCGGCTGTCGCCGCGCGCCGTGCCCTGAGCGCGTCCGCGGGCCCCGCCAGCCTCACCACCCGTCACAGTATCGACGTGGGCTTTGGCCCATCATCACCCTCTTGGCTCGGGGCGGTGGCACAATGCCGTCCGCAGTCAGGTCCTTCCAAGCACTGTCGCATCCGCCAACCGGTCCAGCCGTGTCGCGGAAGGTTGTCTTAACCAGCTAATGTCTTCCCGAGGAAGACGGAGGTCAGCGGATCCATGAGCGATACCCCATCGAACGCGGGCAACATCTACGTTGCCTACCAGGGCAACTCGTACCTCTTCGGCGGCAATGCGCCGTACGTGGAGGAGATGTACGAGAACTACCTCGCCAACCCCACCAGCGTGCCTGACAACTGGCGCGAGTACTTCGACGCCCTCCAGCACGTTCCCGCGGTCGACGGCAGCAACGCCAAGGACGTCCCGCACCTGCCGGTCATCAACGCCTTCGCCGAACGCGCCAAGCAGGGCGGCACCACCGTGGTGGTCGCCTCCGGTGCCGATTCCGACCTGGGCCGCAAGCGCGTCGCGGTGCAACAGCTCATTGCCGCGTACCGCAACGTGGGCGCCCGCTGGGCCGACCTGGACCCGCTCAAGCGCGCCGAGCGTCCCCACATCCCCGAGCTCGAACCCTCGTTCTACGGCTTCACCGACGCCGACTACGAGACGGTGTTCAACACCAGCAATACGTTCTTCGGCCGCGAGACCATGTCGCTGCGCGACCTGCTCAACGCGCTGCGTGAAACGTACTGCGGCTCCGTGGGTGCCGAGTACAACTACATCACCGACCAGAACCAGAAACGCTGGTGGCAGGAAAAGCTGGAGACCACGCGCTCGCGCCCCAGCTACAACGCCGAGAAGAAGAAGCACATCCTGGATCGCCTGACGGCCGCCGAAGGCCTGGAGCGCTTCCTGCACACCAAATACGTCGGCCAGAAGCGCTTCTCGCTTGAAGGCGGCGAGAGCTTCATCGCCTCGATGGACGAACTGGTTCAGCAGGCCGGCCAGGCCGGCATACAGGAAATCGTCATCGGCATGGCCCACCGCGGCCGCCTCAACGTGCTGGTCAACACCCTGGGCAAGATGCCCAAGGACCTGTTCGCCGAGTTCGACCACACCGCGCCGGAAGACCTTCCCGCCGGTGACGTGAAGTACCACCAGGGCTTCAGCTCCGACGTGTCCACGGCCGGTGGCCCGGTGCATCTTTCGCTGGCCTTCAACCCCTCGCACCTGGAGATCGTGAACCCGGTGGTCGAGGGCTCGGTGCGCGCCCGCATGGACCGCCGCGGCGACCCGCTGGGCAAGCAGGTGCTGCCCGTGCTGGTGCACGGCGACGCCGCTTTCGCCGGCCAGGGCGTGGTGATGGAAACCCTGGCGCTCGCCGAAACGCGTGGCTATTCCACCGGCGGCACGGTGCACCTGGTCATCAACAACCAGATCGGCTTCACCACCTCCGACCCGCGCGACAGCCGCTCCACGCTGTACTGCTCGGACATCGTGAAGATGATCGAGTCGCCCGTGCTGCACGTGAATGGCGATGATCCCGAGGCCGTGGTGTACGCCACCCAGCTCGCGCTCGATTTCCGCATGACCTTCCAGAAGGATGTGGTGGTCGACATCGTGTGCTTCCGCAAGCTGGGGCACAACGAGCAGGACACCCCCAGCCTGACCCAGCCGCTGATGTACAAGAAGATCGCGGCGCACCCCGGCACGCGCAAGCTCTACGCCGAGCGCCTCGCGGCCCAGGGCCTGGGCGAAACGCTGGGCGACGACATGGTCAAGACCTACCGTGCCGCGCTCGACGAGGGCCGCCACACGGTGGACCCGGTGCTCACCAACTTCAAGAGCAAGTTCGCGGTCGACTGGAGCCCCTACCTGGGCAAGAAGTGGACCGACAGCGCCGACACCGCCATTCCGCTGACCGAATGGAACCGCCTGGCCGAGCGCATCACCACCATTCCCGACACCGTGACGCCGCACCAACTGGTGAAGAAGGTGTACGCCGACCGCGCGGCCATGGCCCGTGGCGACATCCCGGTGGACTGGGGCATGGGCGAGCACATGGCTTTCGCCTCGCTGGTGGCCAGCGGCTTCCCCGTGCGCCTGTCGGGTGAAGACTGCGGCCGTGGCACGTTCACGCACCGCCACGCCGTCATCCACGACCAGAACCGCGAGAAGTACGACGAGGGCACCTACATTCCCCTGCAGAACGTGGCCGAGAACCAGGCTCCGTTCGTGGTCATCGACTCCATCCTCTCTGAGGAGGCGGTGCTGGGCTTCGAGTACGGCTACGCCTCGAATGACCCGAACACCCTGGTGATCTGGGAAGCGCAGTTCGGCGACTTCGTCAATGGCGCCCAGGTGGTGATCGACCAGTTCATCGCGTCCGGCGAAGTGAAGTGGGGTCGCGTCAACGGCATCACCATGATGCTGCCGCACGGCTACGAAGGCCAGGGCCCCGAGCACAGCTCGGCTCGCCTGGAGCGCTTCATGCAGTTGGCGGCCGACACCAACATGCAGGTGGTGCAGCCCACCACGGCCAGCCAGATCTTCCACGTGCTGCGCCGCCAGATGGTGCGCCCGCTGCGCAAGCCGCTGGTGCTGTTCACGCCCAAGAGCCTGCTGCGCAACAAGGACGCGACCTCGCCGCTGTCCGAGTTCACCAAGGGTGGCTTCCAGACCGTCATCCCCGAGCAGAACGCCGAGGTGGTGAAAAACGCGGCCAAGGTCAAACGCATCATCGCGTGCTCGGGCAAGGTCTACTACGACCTGGTGAAAAAACGCGAGGAGAAAGACAGCGACGATGTGGCCATCATCCGTGTCGAGCAGCTCTATCCGTTCCCGCACAAGGCCTTCAGCGCCGAAGTCAAGCGCTACGCCAACGCGGTGGACATCGTGTGGTGCCAGGACGAGCCGCAGAACCAGGGCGCCTGGTTCTTCGTGCAGCACTACATCCACGAGAACATGCTCGACGGGCAGAAGCTCGGCTACGCCGGCCGCACGGCCTCGGCCTCGCCGGCGGTGGGTTACGCCCACCTGCACCAGGAGCAGCAGAAGCAACTGATCGACGCCGCCTTCGGCAAGCTCAAGGGCTTCATCCTCACCAAATAAAGACAGTCTGTCGGGCGCGCGGCCTCGCGCTCGCGCCGCCACGCGCCCGACGCTTCCCCTAGAACGAACGCACGGAACAGAACATGGCAATCGTTGAAGTCAAAGTCCCGCAGTTGTCCGAATCGGTGGCCGAGGCCACGCTGCTGCAGTGGAAAAAGAAGGTCGGTGAGGCGGTGTCCGCCGACGAAATCCTGATCGAGATCGAGACCGACAAGGTCGTGTTGGAGACCCCGGCGCCCGCCGGCGGTGTGATCACCGAAATCCTGCAGGCCGACGGTGCGACCGTGGTCGCGGAGCAGGTGATCGCGCGCATCGACACCGCCGCCGTGGCCGGTGCCGCCGCCCCGGCGGCCGCGCCCGCTGCCGCCGCGCCCACGCCCGCTCCGGCGCCCGCTGCCGCAGCAGCCGCGTCCACCAGCAAGGCTGGTGTGGCCATGCCCGCCGCTGCCAAGCTGATGGCCGACAACAACCTGGCCTCGGGCTCCGTGGCCGGCACCGGCAAGGATGGCCGCGTGACCAAGGGCGATGTGCTCGGCGCGATGGCCGCGCCCAAGGTGGCCGCGCCCGTCGCGGCGCCCACGGGCGCCCCCACCAAGGCCCTGCCGCAGGTGCAGGTGGCCGGCCCCAACCTCGGCGACCGCCCCGAGGAGCGCGTGCCCATGACGCGCCTGCGCGCCCGCATCGCCGAGCGCCTGCTGCAATCGCAGTCCACCAACGCCATCCTCACCACCTTCAACGAGGTCAACATGGCCCCGGTGATGGAGATGCGCAAGAAATTCCAGGAGAAGTTCGAGAAGGAGCACGGCGTCAAGCTCGGCTTCATGAGCTTCTTCGTCAAGGCGGCGGTGCACGCGCTCAAGAAGTACCCGGTGCTCAACGCCAGCGTCGATGGCAACGACATCGTCTACCACGGCTACTTCGACATCGGCATCGCGGTGGGGTCGCCGCGTGGCCTGGTGGTGCCCATCCTGCGCAACGCAGACCAGATGAGCTTCGCCGACGTGGAGAAGAAGATCGCCGAGTACGGCCAGAAGGCCAAGGACGGCAAGCTGGGCATCGAAGAGATGTCGGGCGGCACCTTCTCCATCAGCAACGGCGGTGTGTTCGGCTCCATGCTGTCCACGCCCATCATCAACCCGCCGCAGTCGGCCATCCTGGGCGTGCACGCCACCAAGGACCGCGCCGTGGTGGAAAACGGGCAGATCGTGATCCGCCCGATCAACTACCTCGCCATGTCCTACGACCACCGGATCATCGATGGACGCGAAGCCGTGCTGGGCCTGGTCGCCATGAAGGAAGCGCTGGAAGACCCGGCCCGCCTCCTGTTCGACATCTGAGGACCGCACGATGAGCCAGCAATTCGACGTCATCGTCATCGGCGGCGGCCCCGGGGGCTACATCGCGGCCATCCGCGCCGCGCAACTCGGCTTCAAGGTCGCCTGCATCGACGAGTGGAAGAACGCGGCCGGCGGCCCGGCCCCGGGCGGTACCTGCACCAACGTGGGCTGCATCCCGTCCAAGGCGCTGCTGCAGTCCAGCGAGCACTTCGAGCACGCCAACCTGCACTTCGCCGACCACGGCATCAACGTGGGCAGCGTCAAGCTCGACCTGGGCAAGATGGTGGGCCGCAAGGACGCCGTCGTGAAGCAGAACAACGACGGCATCCTGTACCTGTTCAAGAAGAACAAGGTCACGTTCTTCCATGGCCGTGGCTCGTTCGTGAAGGCGGTTGACGGCGGTTACGAAATCGCTGTCAAGGGCGCCAAGGACGACACCCTCATCGGCAAGCAGGTCATCGTGGCCACCGGCTCCAATGCCCGCGCGCTGCCGGGTGCTGCCTTCGACGAGGAAAACATCCTCTCCAACGACGGCGCCCTGCGCCTGGGCGCCGTGCCGAAGAAGCTGGGCCTGATCGGCTCGGGCGTGATCGGCCTGGAAATGGGTTCGGTCTGGCGCCGCCTGGGCGCCGAGGTGACCATCCTCGAAGGCCTGCCCACCTTCCTGGGCGCGGTGGATGAGCAGATCGCCAAGGAAGCCAAGAAGGCCTTCGACAAGCAGGGCCTGAAGATCGAGCTGGGCGTGAAGGTCGGCGAGATCAAGAGCGCGAAGAAGGGCGTCAGCATCGCCTACACCAACGCCAAGGGCGAGGCCCAGACGCTGGAGGTGGACAAGCTCATCGTCTCCATCGGCCGCGTGCCGAACACCATCGGCCTCAATGCCGAGGGCGTGGGCCTGCAGCTCGACGAGCGCGGTGCGGTCGTGGTTGATGGCGATTGCAAGACCAACCTGCCGGGCGTGTGGGCCATCGGTGACGTGGTGCGTGGCCCCATGCTCGCCCACAAGGCCGAGGAAGAGGGCGTGGCCGTGGCCGAGCGCATCGCTGGCCAGCACGGACACGTCAACTTCAACACCATCCCCTGGGTCATCTACACCAGCCCCGAGATCGCCTGGGTCGGCGAGACCGAGCAGCAGCTCAAGGCCCGTGGCGCCGCCTACAAAGCTGGCACCTTTCCGTTCCTGGCGAACGGCCGCGCCCGCGCGCTGGGCGACACCACCGGCATGGTCAAGTTCCTGGCTGACGCCGCCACCGACGAGATCCTGGGCGTGCACATCGTGGGTCCCATGGCGAGCGAGCTCATCTCGGAAGCCGTGGTGGCCATGGAGTTCAAGGCCAGCAGCGAGGACATCGCGCGCATCTGCCACGCGCACCCCTCGTTGTCCGAGGCGACGAAGGAAGCCGCGCTGGCCGTCGACAAGCGCACGCTGAACTTCTGACACCGCCTTGAGCGTCCGCAGCGCCTACGAGGCCGCGCTCAAGGAGCGCGGCTACACGCCCGACCCGGCCCAGTTGCGGGCCGTGGACGCGCTGGAGCGCTGCGCGAACGAGTGGGCGCACTACAAGAGCAAGCGCTCCAACGCGCTGAAGAAGCTCATCAACCGGCCCGACATCCCGCGTGGCGTGTACATGTACGGCGGGGTGGGGCGCGGCAAGAGCTTCCTCATGGAGTGCTTCTTCCAGGCTGTACCGCTCAAGCGCAAGACGCGGCTGCACTTCCACGAATTCATGCGCGAGGTGCACCGTGAGTTGCGCGACCTGCAGGGCACGCAGAACCCGTTGGATGTGCTCGGCGAGCGCATCGCCAAGCGCTACAAGCTGATCTGCTTCGACGAGTTCCACGTGGCCGACGTGACGGACGCGATGATCCTGCACCGTTTGCTGGACTCGCTGTTCCGCAACGGCGTGGGCTTCGTCACCACGTCCAACTTCCACCCCGACCAGCTCTACCCCGACGGCCTGCACCGCGACCGCATCCTGCCCGCGATCGGGCTGCTGAAGGAGCGGCTGGAGGTGGTGAATGTTGACAACGGCACCGACTACCGCCAGCGCACGCTGACGCACATCGCGCTGTACCACACGCCTCTGGGGCCGGAGGCCGAGGCCGCGATGGAGGCCACGTTCAACCAGCTCGCCGAAGCCGGCGACCTGAACCCGGTGATGGGCATCGAGTCGCGGCAGATCCAGGCGGTGCGGCGCGCGGGGGGCGTGATCTGGTTCGACTTCCGCACGCTGTGCGGCGGGCCGCGATCGCAGAACGACTACCTGGAGATCGCGAGCGAGTTCCACACGGTGCTGCTGTCCAACGTGCCGCAGATGTCGGTGCGCATGGCGTCTGAGGCGCGGCGCTTCACCTGGCTGGTGGACGTGCTCTACGACCGTTGCTGCAAGCTGGTGTTATCCGCCGCCGTGCCGCCGGAGGAGCTCTACCTCGAAGGGCCGCTGTCGCATGAGTTTCCTCGTACAGTGTCCCGGCTGACGGAGATGCAGTCGCAGGAGTACTTGGCGTTGCCGCACCGGGTGGTGGATACGGCGCTCACCTGATTTTCTCCGGCTGCTCCGGGGGCTTCCGTGCTCCGGCTGCGCCGGTCGGTGGCGGCCGGGGTGTGCGGCTCCGCTCATGTCCCCCGCCAAGGGCTGCGCCCTTGGCTCCGCCTTTACTTCGCTGCGCCGCACACCCCGTCCACCACCGACCTCGTTGGCACTCGTCTCATGTGCTCGCAAACGCTACCTCACCCCGCGACCGCGAGCGTGCGCTAGAGACCTAAGCGCGAAGGGGATTCAGATCAACGGATCCAGCTTGACAACAACAAGGGAGAGGTTGTCTCCCGTCCCCCGCGCCCGTGTACGTGCCTTCTGGATCAGAAACTCGCAGGCCTCGCGCGGCGAGAGCATGGCGATGGTGCTGGCCAGTTCTTCGGGTGAGAAGTAGTGCCAGATGCCGTCGCTGCAGGCCATGAGCGCGTCGCCCGCGTTGAGCTTGGGCACCGCGTGCAGGTCGATCGGCGGGTCGTTCTCGGTGCCCAGGCAGCCCATGAGGATGTTGGCGTGCGGGTGGTCCAGGGCTTCCTGCTCGGTGAGCTCTCCCTGGTTCACCAGCGTCTGCACGTAGGAGTGGTCGGTGGTGCGGTGCAGCAGCTTGCCCTGGCGGAAGTGGTAAACGCGTGAATCGCCCGCGTGCGCCCAGTGGCTCTCGCCGTTGGGCAACAGCAAGAAGGCCGCGACCGTGCTGTGCGGCTCCTGCTCGGCCGACACCGCCGTCAGCTTGATGACCATGTGCGACTCGTTGACGATCTGCTTGAGCAGGGCGCGCGGATCGTCGGTCTCCGGGTCGAAGCGGTTGAAGAGCTGGCGTGCCGTGAGCATCACCTGATCGGACGCCTTGCGCCCCCCGCTGCGCCCGCCCATGCCGTCGGCCAGCACGGCCAGCAGGCAGTTGGGGATGCGCGTGTGCTGCATCAGCTCGACCTGGTCCTGCTGATAGTCGCGGTCACCCTTGTGGATGCCGGTCGATGCCAGGATGCGATAGCCTTTGCTCATATGGATTCAATCGGTTGGAGCGGCGGGGGCGCGGTGGACGCAATGGTATCCACTTCTCCCTTGATGGCCCGCGTGGCGCAGGCGCTCGCACCGGAGGGCGCGCTGGCCCGCGCCTGGCCCGAGTGGCGCGCGCGCGAGGCGCAGGCCGCGATGGCGCAAGCGGTCGCGCAGACCGTGGAGGAGGGTGGCGCCTTGCTGGTGGAGGCACCGGCCGGCAGCGGCAAGACCCTGGCTTACCTGCTGCCTTGGCTGCTGTCGGGCCGCCGCGCGGTCATCTCCACCAGCACCCACGTGCTGCAGCGCCAACTGGCCGAGCGCGACCTGCCGCGGCTGGCCAGTGCCACAGGCCAGGCGGTGCGCGTGGCGGTACTCAAGGGCCGTGGGCGCTACGTGTGCCTGGCCCGCCTGCAAGCCGCGGTGGACATGGGCCCGCGCATCGGCGCGCCGGCCGAACACGCCTGGCTGCGCGAGCTGCTGCTGTGGGCTGAGCGCGGCGGCGATGGTGATCTGGATCAGGTGGCCGGCGTGGACACCATCGCCGGCCTGCACGGTCGCGTCACGTCCACCAGCGAGAACTGCGCGCGCCAAGCCTGCGCGCGCTGGGCCGAATGCCACGTGGAGCGCGCGCGCCGCGCCGCGCAGGCGGCCGATGTGGTTGTGATCAACCACCACGTGTGGCTGGCTGAGCTGCAGCGGCAGCGACGCGGGCGTCCCCGGCTGCTGCCCGAGGTGGACGTGGTGGTGTTCGACGAGGCGCATGCCCTGCATGGCCTGCGCGCGCGGCTCGATGCCGAGGTGATCGAGCACACGGCGCTGCAGCGCCTGTGGGCCGACCTCACCGCCTTGGCCGATGGGCCGCTGCGCGGCCTGCAGGCTTGGCGGCTGCTGGCGCACGACGGCCAGGTGGCGACGCGCGGCCTGGCCCAGGCCCTGGGTGCCGCAGTGTCGCGCGAGGGTCGCCAAGCCTGGCCGTTGGGCGATCGCCAGGCGCCGTGGCGCCTGGCGACGGCGGTCGCTGCGGCGCAGGCCGCGCTGCGGGCCAGTGCGGACGCCGATCCGCGTCTGGGGCGGTTGCTGGAACGAACCCGCGCAGCGGCGGCGGTGCTGCACACCCTGCTGAGCAGCGACGACCCGGCGGCCGTCTGGCTGGATTGGCAATCGCGTGAGGACTGGGCCTGCCTGCGCCCGGCGGTGGAAAACGACGCCTTGGCCGCGCACGCGTTGGTCACGGGCACGTCGCTGGGCGCGCGCAGCGTGGTGCACGCCTCGGCCACGCTGGGGCAGGACGAGGCCCTGTTGTGGCACCGCGATGCCTTGGCCGTGGGCGCGGACTGGTCGCCGCGCACGCTGCGCTTGCGCGTGGGCGACGAAGACCCAGGTGCCGCGGCGCTCTACGTGCCCGAAGGCCTGCCCGAGCCCGCCGAAGCCACGCACCCACAGGCGCTGGCCGAGCGCATCGTGCCGTGGATCGAGCTGCTGGGCGGGCGCTGTCTGGTGCTGGCCACCACACGCCGCGCGGCGCAGCGCCTGGCGCAGGCCCTGCAGGCGCGAGGGCGGCCAGGCTGGCGGGTGCTGCTGGTGGGCGACAAGCCCACGCACGCGGCGCTGCAGGCCTTGCGCCACGCCGGTGGCGGCGCGCCGACCATCGTGGTGGCCTGCGGCGCCCTGTGGCAGGGCATCGACGTGCCGGGCGAGGCCCTGCAACTGCTGGTGATCGACAAACTGCCCTTTGCCCCGCCCGACGACCCCTGGCTTCAGCGGCGCCTGGAGCGCGCCCGCGCGGTCGGGGCCGATCCGTTCACGTCGGTGCAACTGGCCGACGCCGCCATGGCCTTGCGGCAGGGCGCCGGGCGCCTGATCCGCCGCGCGGGCGACCGGGGCCTGATCGTGATCGGCGACGTGCGTCTGCGCCGGCGCGCCTACGGCCCAGCCTTGCTGGCGGCGCTGCCCGCCTGCCGCTGGCTGGACACCGAGGGAGAGGTTCAGGCCTGGCTGGGTGAGCTGGAGGCGCTCACCAGATCTTCCACCACGGATCGCCCGAGCGCTTCTTGACGCCGCCGTTGAGGTACTCACTGTCCGGGTAGCTCGCGCGCATCACGCGCTCGGCGTCGTCGCGCAACTGGGGCATGCCCAGGGCGTCGTACGAACGGATGATGAGCGACAGCGCTTCTTCAAGCGCCGGTGCGTCGGTGTAGTCGGTGAGAGCGGATTGCGCGCGGTTGATGGCGGCCACGTAAGCGCCACGGGTGAAGTAGTAGCGCGCCACGTGCACTTCGTACTGCGCGAGCGAGTTCACGATGTAGCGCATGCGCGCCACGGCGTCGGGGGTGTAACGCGACTCGGGAAAGCGCGTGCTCAGTTCGCGGAAGGATTCGAAGGATTCCTTGGCCGCTTTCTGGTCGCGTTCGGACAGGTCCTGCCGCGCGAGCGCGCCGAAGAGGCCGAGGTTGTCGTTGAAGTTGACCAGGCCCTTGAGGTACAGCGCATAGTCGAGTGCCGGGCTGGCCGGGTGCAGGCGCATGAAGCGGTCCAGCGTGGCCAGCGCCTGTGCGGGCTGGTCGCCCCGGTATTGGGTGTAGGCCTTGTCGAGCTGGGCCTGTTGCGCCAGCGGCGTGCCGGCGGCGCGGCCTTCGAGCTTTTCGAACAGCGTGACGGCGCGCTCGAAGTTGCCGGCGTCGCGTTCGTCAATCGCCTCGCTGTACAGGCGGTTCGGGCTCCAGCCGATGGTTTCGTCGACCGGGGTCGTGCTGCAGGCCTGCAGCAGCGCCGCCAGGGCGATGGCGGCCAGGGACGGGGCCGATAATCCACGGCTCAACTTCAAGGGCATGGCGCTGGAACAGGACTCGTTGAACGAAGCGGACAGTATATCGGCCGGGTGGGTGTCGCCAGAGGGCGAGGCCTGGGACGAACAGGCCGAGCTGCGCCGCCACGAGGTGCCCGCGGAACTGCACGGCTGGCGCCTGGACCGCGCACTCGCCACGCTGGTGCCCGAGTTCTCGCGCTCCTACCTGCAGCAGTTGCTGGCCGATGGTGGCGTGCTCTGGCGCGACAAGCCCTGCGCCAAGGCGTCGACCAAAGTGTCGGCAGGCGACGCCGTGCAGGTCACGCTGCGACCCACGCCGCAGGCGCGCGCCTTCGTGGCCGAACCCATGGCGCTGGACGTGGTGTTCGAGGACGAGCACCTGCTGGTCATCGACAAGCCCGCCGGCCTGGTGGTGCACCCGGCTGCCGGACACTGGGGCGGGACCCTGCTCAATGGCCTGCTCGCGCATCACGCGGGCGCCGCCGCGCTGCCGCGCGCGGGCATCGTGCACCGGCTCGACAAGGACACCTCGGGCCTGATGATGGTGGCCAAGTCGCGCCAGGCCATGCAGGCGCTGGTCAATGCCATTGCCGCGCGCGAGGTGGGACGCCAGTACCTGGCCATTGCGCACGGCGCCTGGCGCCACGAAGGCCTGCGCAGCGTGCGCGAACCTATCGGCCGCGACCCGCGCAACCGCCTGCGCATGGCGGTGGTGGGGGAAGGGGCGGGCAAGCCCGCACAGAGCGATTTCCTCGCGCTCGACCGATCCGATGACGCCATGCTGGTGGCGTGCAAGCTGCACACCGGGCGCACGCACCAGATCCGCGTGCACATGGCCTGGCTGGGGCACCCGCTGGTGGGCGACGCGCTCTATGGGGGGCGGCCCCTGTGGGGTTTGCAGCGACAGGCCCTGCACGCGATTTCCTTGCGCCTGTCACACCCGGTGTCCGGCGCGCCGCTGGCCTACTGGCGCGACCCGCCCGAGGACCTGTCCGCCGCCTTGGCGGCCGGGGGCCTCCGGTACAATCCGCCCCCTGCCGGCCAGGGCCTGATCGACTGATCCGCCCGCGCAGGCGTTTCTTCCGTCGTGGCCGGTGCCGCGACCTGCGGCCGGGCCTCAGCGCCGGTCTGCGCCCACCCAGTGCCCTCATTCGCGGCCCCGGCGCCGAGCGACCAAGACCATCATGAACACCACGGATGCCAAGCGTGTCCTCGAGACGGCCCTCATCTGTGCCGCGCAACCGATGACGGTGCGCGAACTCTCGGTGCTGTTCGACGGCGAACTCGCGGCCGATACCCTCAAGTCCCTGCTGGCCGACCTGCAACTCGACTGGACTGGCCGTGGCGTGGAGCTGGTGTCCGTGGCCACCGGCTGGCGCTTCCAGAGCCGGCCCGAGATGCGGCACTACCTCGACCGCCTGCACCCCGAGAAGCCGCCGCGCTACTCGCGAGCCACGCTGGAGACGCTGGCCATCATTGCCTACCGCCAGCCCGTGACGCGCGGCGACATGGAAGACATCCGCGGCGTCACCATCAACTCGATGATCCTCAAGCAGCTCGAGGACCGCGGCTGGGTCGAGGTGATCGGCCACCGGGAAACGGTGGGCCGCCCGGCGCTGTTCGCCACCACGCGCCAGTTTCTCGACGACCTCGGCCTGAGCTCGCTCGACCAGTTGCCCCCGCTGGAGGCCAGCGAGGTGCAGGAATCGTCGCTGGGCTCGCTCGATTTCGAGAGCCTGGCGGCGGCGCAGTTGCCGGTGCCGGCCGAGGAGGGTGACGGCCCGCTGGCCGATGCGGCGGCGCCGGACGCCGCTGCGCCAGTGCCGGCCGACACCGACAACCCGGCCGACGCCGACGACGCCCCCCGCGCCGCCGCTGACACGCCCCCTGATGAACCGGACGACGTCGAGGCACCCGCCGCCGGCGAACCCGCCCCCGAGGACGACACCGATGAGCCCGGCCACCCCACGCAAACCCCGGCCTGACCGGCCCCGCGGCGACAAGCCCCGCACCGACCGACCCGGCCCGCAACGCCCCCGGCGCGCGCCCCAGGCCGACGCCCTGAGCTTCGACGAGGTCGTCAGCGGCGCCTTCGACGAGGCCCAGTCGCAAGCCCCCGACGCGTCCCCTGAATCGGCCGCTGAGCCAGCCAAGCGCGTGCTCGCGCCCGAGGCCGAATCGCCCAAACTGCACAAGGTGCTGGCCCAGGCCGGCCTGGGCTCGCGGGTGGAGATGGAGCAACTCATCGTGCAGGGCCGCCTGTCCGTGAACGGCGAGCCCGCGCACGTGGGCCAGCGCATTCAGCACGGCGACCAGATCCGCCTGGACGGCAAGCCCCTGCGCGTGCGCCTGCAGCCCCCCGCGCCGCGCGTGCTGGCGTACCACAAGCCCGCGGGTGAGGTGGTGACGCACGACGACCCGCAGAACCGACCCACGGTGTTTCGTCGCCTGCCGCGCCTGTACCAGGGCAAGTGGCAGTCGGTGGGCCGCCTCGACCTCAACACCGAGGGTCTGCTGCTGTTCACCAACGCGGGCGAGCTGGCCAACCGCCTCATGCACCCCAGCTTCGGCCTGCAGCGCGAGTACGCGGTGCGCGTGCTGGGCGCCATTTCCAACGAGGAGCGCCAGCGCCTGCTCGACGGTGTGCAACTGGAGGACGGCCCGGCGCAATTCCAGACCATCGAGGACGGGGGCGGCGAGGGCGCCAACTGCTGGTACCGCGTGACCATCGGTGAAGGACGCAACCGCGAGGTGCGCCGCCTGTTCGAGGCCGTGGGCCACGCCGTGAGCCGACTGATCCGCATCCGCTACGGGGCCGTGGTGTTGCCGCGTGGGCTGCCGCGCGGGGCCTGGATCGAGCTCGGCGAGCGCGACGTGCAGCGCCTGGCCCAGGCCGCCGGCGTGCGTGCGCCTCGCGCGCCGCGCGAGGACGCCCCGGCCCCGGCCACGGCGCGCCGCCGCCATGGGCCAGGACCCAAATCGCCCCCGCCCAAGGCGTCGGCCCCGCGCCGTCGGGACGAAGGCTCACCCGCGCGCGGGCGAGCCTCGGGCGGCCAGCCCGACCCCATGAAAACCAGCCAGGGCTACATCGGCCACGACGCCGTGCAGCGCCAGCGCCGCGAGGGGGGCAAAGGTCCCGCCAAACCCCCGCGTCCTCAGGGGCGTCGCCCCCGGGGCTGACACTTCCGCCATGTAGAATGGCGGGCTTTGCGGACCACGGGTCCGCTGCTCCGATCGCACTCAAAAACTTCAGGAAACCCATGGCCATCGAACGCACCCTCTCGATCATCAAACCCGACGCCGTCGCCAAGAACGTGATCGGCCAGATCTACGCCCGTTTCGAGGCCGCCGGCCTGAAGGTCGTGGCCGCCAGGATGGCCCACCTCTCGCGCCGTGAAGCCGAGCAGTTCTACGCCGTGCACAGCGCGCGTCCCTTCTTCAAGGACCTGGTCGACTTCATGATCAGCGGCCCGGTGATGATCCAGGTGCTCGAAGGTGAAGGCGCCATTCTCAAGAACCGCGACCTGATGGGCGCCACCGACCCGAAGAAAGCCGCCGCCGGCACCATCCGCGCCGACTTCGCCGACAGCATCGACGCCAATGCGGTTCACGGTTCCGATGCGCCCGAGACGGCCGCCGTGGAAGTGGGCTTCTTCTTCCCTGGCATGAACGTCTACTCGCGTTGATCATGTCATGACGGTCAACCTGCTCGACTTCGATCTCGAGGGGCTGGCCGCCTTCTGCGAAGGGCTGGGCGAAAAGCGCTTCCGCGCCGTCCAGCTCTTTCGCTGGATCCACCAGCGCGGTGCATCCGACTTCTCCCAGATGACTGACCTCGCGCGCAGCCTGCGCGAGAAGTTGCCCGGCGTGGCGCGCATCGAAGGCCTGAAGGTGCTGTCGCGTCAGGATTCGGCCGATGGCACCATCAAGTGGCTGTTCGACGTCGGTGACGGCAACGCCGTCGAGACCGTGTTCATTCCCGAGGACGACCGAGGCACGCTGTGCGTGTCCTCGCAGGCGGGCTGCGCCGTGGGCTGCCGCTTCTGCTCCACGGGGCACCAGGGCTTCTCGCGCAACCTCACCACCGGCGAAATCCTTGCCCAGCTCTGGTACGCCGAGTTCTTCCTGCGCGTGTTCCTCAACCGCCCCGGGGAACGCGTGATCACCAACGTGGTCATGATGGGCATGGGAGAGCCGCTGCAGAACTACCACGCGCTGGTGCCCGCGCTCAAGGTCATGCTCGACGACCACGCCTACGGTCTGTCGCGCCGCCGGGTGACCGTGTCCACCTCGGGCGTGGTGCCCATGATGGACCGCCTGGCGCAGGACTGCCCGGTGGCCCTGGCCGTGTCGCTACACGCACCCTTCGATCCGCTGCGCGATGACCTCGTGCCCCTGAACCGCAAGTACCCCATCGCCGAGCTGCTCGACGCCTGCCTGCGCTACCTGCCGGCCGCGCCGCGCGACTTCGTCACCTTCGAGTACTGCATGCTCGACGGGGTGAACGACCAGCCCGAGCACGCGCAGGCGCTGCTCAGGCTGCTGCGCGAGCACGGTGGCCGCGGCGTGCCCGCCAAGCTCAACCTCATTCCCTTCAACCCCTTCCCCGATTCCGGCCTGCGCTGCTCACCGCGCGCCGTGGTGCAGCGCTTCGGCCAACTGCTCAACGAAGGCGGCGTTGTCACCACCATTCGCAAGACGCGCGGAGACGACATCGACGCTGCCTGTGGCCAGTTGGCCGGCGACGTGCTGGACCGCACCGATGCCGCGCGCCGCATGGCGCGGCGTCGTGAGTCGGTTCACCCCATTCGTTTGATGACCCCGAAGAAGGAAAGGCAGGCATGACCCAAGCAGCGAACCGTCCGCTTCCCGCCCGAACCATGAGGACGCTGTGGCTCTTGTCCATGGTCCTGGCGCTGGTGTGGCTGGCCGGTTGCGCGTCGCAGGGCCCGCGCGTGTCTGCCTCGCCCACGCCGGGCGTGGAGCCCATCACCGCGTCGGACGAGCCACCGGCGGTGCGTCGCGCGCGCATCCGCTACGAGTTGGCCGCGAGCTACTACGAACAGGGTCAGACCACCGTGGCGCTGGACGAGATCAAGCTCTCGCTGGCGGCCGACCCCAACTACGGTCCGGCCTACATCCTGCGCGGGCTGGTGTACATGCGCCTTAACGACGCTGCGCTGGCGGAGGAGAGCTTCCGTCGCGCGTTGCAGATCAATTCGCGCGACGCGCAGGCCCAACACGCCTATGGCCTGTTCCTGTGCGAGCAGGGCCGTTATGCGCCGGCCGATGACATGTTCAACCAGGCCCTGGCCAATCCCACCTACGGCGGGCGTTCGCGCACCTGGCTGGTCCAGGGGGTGTGCCAGATCCGGGCCGGCAAGCTGCAGGACGCCGAGGCGACGCTGTCGCGCGCCTACGAATTCGACGCCAGCAACCCGATCGCCGCCTACAACCTGGCCAGCCTGAAGCACCGTCGGGGCGACCACCAGGGCGCGCAATTCATCATCCGCCGCGTCAACAACTCCGAACTGGCCAACGCCGAGACCCTGTGGCTGGGCATCAAGGTCGAGCGCCAGATGAACAACGACGTGGCCGCCGCACAACTTGCCCAGCAACTGGGGCGGCGTTTTCCGCAGTCCACCCAGTGGGCGGCGTATCAGCGAGGGGCATTCAATGAGTGAGTTCGAGGAGCAGACCCTCGAATCGCCAGCGGCGGTGAGTCGCCCGGTGTTGTTGCGCGAGGCGCGGGAGGCCGCGGGCCTGCACATCGCCGCGCTGGCCGCGGCGCTGAAGGTGCCGGTGCGCAAGCTCGAGGCCCTCGAAGCGGGTCGGTACGACGAACTGCCTGACCTCACCTTCGCGCGCGCCCTGGCCTCCAGCGCCTGCCGCCAGCTCAAGATCGACCCGGCGCCGGTGCTGGAGCAGATTCCGCAGAATCCCGCGCCTGCGCTGCGTGGCAGCGAGAGCGCGATCAACGCGCCCTTCAAGCCCGCAAGCGAGGCGCCGGCGGCCAGCCCGCTGACCTGGCTGTCGAAGCCCGCGCTGCTGGGCACCATCGCCTTGCTGCTGGCGGCCCTGGTCGTGATGTTCCTGCCCGACATGGAATCCGCGGGTACAGCCGACAACGCAGCGCAGAACACGGCTCAGGAAGCCGCGCCGGCAGCGCCTGCGGCGGCGCCCGGACTACCCATCTTCCAACCCGCGGACACCGTCCCTGCCGCAACCCCCGGCGCACCGGCGAGCGAGGAAACCACCGCGCCAGCCGAAGACGGTGCCCCGGCCACCGAGGCGCCCGCTGCACCCGCCGTGACGGCCACGCCCCAGGCGACTGCAGCGGCCCCGGCTTCCAGCGCCACGGTGCTGCAGATCGAAGCCAGGGAAGAATCCTGGGCCGAGGTCACGAACGGCACCGGCAACGTGGTGCTGCAACGCCTGCTGCAAGCGGGCGAGCGCGTCGAGTTTTCCGCCGCTCCGCCGTACGCGGTGGTGCTGGGCAAGGCCAGTGCGGTGCAGGTCAACGTGCGCGGCCGCGCCTTCGACGCCAGGGCGATCGCGCGCAACGACGTGGCCCGTTTCGAGGCCAAGTGAGTTCCGTCATGTCCAACACCCCTATTCCCCTGCCACAGGCCGCGCCGCGCCGCACGCGCCAGGGCGTGGTGCGCTGGGGCGACCACGGTGTGAGCATCGGCGGCGACGCGCCGGTGCGCGTGCAGTCGATGACCAACACCGACACGGCCGACGCCATCGCCACCGCCATCCAGGTGAAGGAACTGGCCCAGGCCGGCTCCGAACTCGTGCGCATCACCGTCAACAACGACGAGGCCGCCAAGGCCGTGCCGCACATCCGCGAGCAGTTGGACCGCATGGGCATTCCCGTTCCGCTGATCGGCGACTTCCACTACAACGGCCACCGCCTGCTGACCGACCACCCGGCTTGCGCCGAGGCCTTGTCCAAGTACCGCATCAACCCCGGCAACGTGGGTCGCGGCGAGAAAGGCGATCGCCAGTTCGCGCAGATGGTCGAGATCGCGGCGCGCCACGGCAAGCACATCCGCATCGGCGTGAACTGGGGCAGTCTCGATCAGGACCTGCTGGCTCGCCTGATGGACGAGAACCACGCGCGGGCCCAGCCCTGGGACGCCAAACAGGTGATGTACGAGGCCCTGATCACCTCGGCCATCGACTCGGCGAAGAAGGCCGAGGAAATCGGCCTGCCCGGAGAGAACATCGTGCTCTCGTGCAAGGTCAGCGCGGTGCAGGACCTCATCGCCGTCTACCAGGCCCTGGCGCAGCGCTGCGACTATCCCCTGCACCTGGGCCTCACCGAGGCCGGCATGGGCACCAAGGGCGCGGTCGCTTCCACAGCCGCGCTGTCGGTGCTGCTGCAGCAGGGCATCGGCGACACCATCCGCATCTCGCTCACGCCGCAGCCCGGCGAATCGCGCACGCAGGAGGTGCTGGTGGGTCTGGAGATCCTGCAGGCCCTGGGCCTGCGCAGCTTCGTGCCCAGCGTCACCGCCTGCCCCGGCTGTGGCCGAACCACCAGCACCACGTTCCAGGAGCTGGCCAAGCAGATCGACGACTACCTGCGCGCGTCCATGCCCGTCTGGCGCGAGCGCTACCCCGGCGTCGAGGGCATGAAGGTCGCGGTCATGGGCTGCATCGTCAACGGCCCGGGCGAGAGCAAGCACGCCGACATCGGCATCAGCTTGCCCGGCACCGGCGAGGCGCCCGCCGCACCGGTGTTCATCGACGGCCAGAAAGCTGTCACGCTGCGCGGTGAAGGCATCGCTCGCGAGTTCCAGACCATCGTCGAAAACTACATCGAGAAGCGGTTCGGCGGCGTGCACGCCTGAACGAACCCGGGATTTTCATGGCCGAGAAACTGGTTGCCGTCAAAGGCATGAACGACATCGCCCCTCCGCAGTCGGCGCACTGGGAGTGGCTGGAAGACAAGCTGCGCGCACTCATGGCGGGCTACGGGTACCGCAATGTGCGCACGCCCATCGTGGAGCCCACCGCCCTGTTCGTGCGGGGCCTGGGCGAGGTCACCGACATCGTCGAGAAGGAGATGTACTCCTTCGAGGACAAGCTCAATGGCGAGCACCTGACGCTGCGGCCCGAGAACACCGCGGGCGTGGTGCGCGCCGCGCTCGAGAGCAACATGCTCTACGAAGGCCCCAAGCGCCTGTACTACATGGGCCCCATGTTCCGGCATGAGCGCCCGCAGCGCGGCCGCTACCGCCAGTTCCACCAGTTCGGTGCCGAGGCCCTGGGCTTCGCCGGGCCCGACGTGGATGTCGAACTCATCGTGCTGGCGAGCGATCTGTGGGCCGCGCTGGGCCTCTCCGGCATCGAGCTCGAGATCAACAGCCTGGGCCAGCCGGCGGAGCGTCAAGCGCACCGGCAGGCGCTGATCGCCTACCTCGAATCCCACGCCGATCGCCTGGACGAGGACGCGAAGCGCCGTCTGCACAGCAATCCGCTGCGCATCCTGGACACCAAGAACCCCGCCATGCAGGACATGGTGAACGCGGCACCACGGCTCATCGACCACCTCGGGCCTGAATCGCTGGCGCACTTCGACCGCGTGAAGGCCCTGCTGGATGCCCATGGCATCGCCTACCGAGTCAACCCGCGCCTGGTGCGCGGCATGGACTACTACAACCTCACGGTGTTCGAGTTCGTCACCAGCCAGCTCGGTTCGCAGGGCACGGTGTGCGCGGGCGGCCGATACGACGGCCTGTTCGAGCAGATCGGTGGCAAGCCCACGCCGGCCGTGGGCTGGGCGTTGGGCATGGAGCGCATCCTCGAGCTGCTCAAGGAGCAGGGTCGCCTGCCCGAGCCGCCCACGCCCGACGCCTACGCCGTGGTGCCCGACGCCGCCACGCTGCCGCGCGTGATGCCGCTGCTGCGCGCCCTGCGCCAGGCCGGCGCGCGCGTGCAGATGCACGCCGCCGCTTCCGAGGGCATGGGCAGCATGAAGTCGCAGTTCAAGAAGGCCGACGCCAGTGGCGCGCGCTTCGCGCTGATCTTCGGCGCCGACGAACTCGCCCAGGGCCAGGTGGCGCTCAAGCCCCTGCGCGGCGAGCGCGACGCCACTGCGGCGCAGTTGACGCTGCCCCTGACCGATCCGGCCGCCATCGCGGTCCGCCTGCGCGCCGACTGAGCGCGCGCCGCCTACCTACAATCCAGCACTTTCGCGTCCGTCCAGTACCCATGGCCAAACACCTCGACCTCGAAGAGCAGGAACAGCTCGACCAGCTCAAACACTTCTGGGCCAAGTACGGCAACCTCATCAGTTGGGCGCTGATCGTGGTCTTCGGCTCCTTCGCCGCGTACAACGGCTGGAACTGGTGGCAGCGCAACCAGTCGGCCAAGGCGGCGGTCTTGTACGAGGAAGTCGATCGCGCCGTGCAGTCCAAGGATCTGGACCGTGTCGGCCGTGTGCTCTCCGACATGCGCGCCGATTTCGGCGGCACCACCTTTGCCGCCCAAGCCAGCCTGCTCGCGGGCAAGGCCCAGTTCGAGGGCGGTCAACTCGACCAGGCCCGCGAGACGCTGCAGGCCGTGCTGAACGACAGCAAGGACGAAGGCCTGCAGGCCGTTGCCCGCCTGCGCCTGGCCTCGGTGGAGTTGCAGGCCGGCAAGCCCGACGCTGCCTTGCAGGTGCTGCAGGCCAAGGCGCCGGCCGCCTTCGAGCCGCTGCTGGCCGATCGCCGCGGCGACGTGCTGCTGGCGCAGGGCAAGGCCGACGAGGCCAAGGCCCAGTACGAGGCAGCCTGGAAAGCGCTCGACGCAGGCAACGAATTGCGCCGCCTGGTGGCCGTGAAGCTGGCCTCCCTGGGCGTGGCCGTGGACGCGGGGGCCAAGCCATGAAGCGCCTGACTGCCGCCAGCCTGTGCCTCGCGATCGCACTCACGCTCGCAGCCTGTTCCTCCGGGCCCAAGAAGCCGCAACCGGCCGACCTCGGCCCGGCGGCCCAGTTGATGGGCGTGCGCCAGATCTGGACCGCCAGCGTAGGCGAGGGCGGGTCGGGCTTTGTGCCGGTGCACGCCGGTGGCCGCGTCTACGCAGCGGGCGCCACGGGCGTGGTGGCTGCGATCAACGCCAGTACCGGCGCCGACGTCTGGCGCCTCGATCTGCGCACGCGCCTGTCCACCGGTGTGGGCAGCGACGGCCAGACCGCCGCCGTGATCACCGCCGAGAACGTGCTCGTGGCCATCGCCGACGGCGAGTCCCGCTGGCGCGTGCGCCTGCCGGCACGCTCCTTTACGCCACCTCTGGTGGCGGGCGGCCGGGTCTTCGTGCTCACGGCCGACCGCACCGTGGTGGCCTACGATGCCGCCAACGGCGCGCGCCTGTGGGGCCAGACCCGCACGGGCGATCCGCTCACGCTCAATCAGCCGGCCGCATTGGCGGCCGTGGGCGACACACTGGTGGCCGGCGTGTCCGGCCGCCTGGTCGGCCTCAACCCCGACAACGGCTCGGTGCGCTGGGAGTCCCTGGTGGCCACGTCGCGCGGCACGAACGAGGTCGAGCGCCTCGTGGATGTGGTGGCGCCCGTGGGCCGCATCGGCGCCAACGTCTGCGTGCGCGCCTATGGCGCGGCGGTGGGCTGCCTCGACGGCGTGCGTGGCTCGGTCATCTGGACCAAGCCGGCCCAGGGTGTGGTGGGCGTGCATGGCGACGATCGCCTGGTGTTCGGTAGTGAAAGCAACGGCACCCTGCTGGCCTGGCGGCGCGACAGCGGCGAACAGGCCTGGACCTCCGAACGCCTCAAGAACCGCCAGTTGAGTGCGCCGCTGGCCCTGGGCCGCGTGATCGCGGTGGGCGACGGTAGCGGCCTGGTGCACGTCCTCTCGCGCGAGGACGGCAGCGAAATGGCTCGCCTGTCCACCGACGGTTCGGCCATCGTGTCGCAGCCCCTGCTGGCCGGCGACGCCCTGGTTGTCATGACCGCGCGCGGTGCGCTCTACGCCTGGCGCCCCGAATAAGAAGGCGTCTGCTCCTCCCATGAAACCCGTTGTCGCCCTCGTGGGTCGTCCCAATGTGGGCAAGTCCACGCTGTTCAACCGCCTCACGGGCACACGCGACGCCATTGTGGCCGACCTGGCCGGCCTCACGCGCGACCGCCACTACGGCAATGGGCGCCTGGGCAAGCAGGAATACATCGTCATCGACACCGGCGGCTTCGAGCCCGACGCCGGCGAGGGCAGCATCTACCGCGAGATGGCCCAGCAGACCCGCCAGGCCGTGGCCGAGAGCGACGTGGTGCTGTTCGTTGTCGACGCGCGCGCCGGCCTGAGCGCGCAGGACCACGACATCGCCACCTACCTGCGCCGCCTGGGCAAGCCCTGCGTGCTGGTGGCCAACAAGGCCGAGGGCATGACCCAGGGCGCGCAGTTCGTCGAATTCTTCGAGCTCGGCCTGGGCGAGGTGCTGCCCGTGTCCGGTGCGCACGGGCAGGGCGTGCGCTCGATGATCGAGGCCGCGCTGGAGCGCCTGCCTGGCCTGGCCGAGCCTGACGAGGACGAAGCGCAGGCAGCGCCCGACACCATCCGCCTCACGGTGGCCGGCCGCCCCAACGTGGGCAAGTCCACCCTGATCAACGCCTGGCTTGGCGAGGAACGCCTGGTCGCCTTCGACATGCCGGGCACCACGCGCGACGCCATCCGTGTGCCCTTCGAACGCAACGGGCAGCGCTTCGAACTGGTGGACACCGCCGGCCTGCGCCGCAAGGGTCGTGTGTTCGAGGCGATCGAGAAGTTCTCCGTCATCAAGACCCTGCAGGCCATCGAAAGCGCCCACGTCGTGCTGCTGCTGCTCGACGCCACGCAGGGCGTGACCGACCAGGATGCCCACATCGCCGGCTACATCCTGGAGAGCGGGCGCGCCGTGGTGGTGGCCATCAACAAGTGGGACGCGGTGGACAGCTACCAGCGCGAGCAGATCGAGCGCCAGATCGAAACCCGGCTAGCCTTCCTGAAGTTCGCGGCGCTGCACCGCATCTCGGCGCGCAAGCGCCAGGGCCTGGCGCCGCTGTGGGCGTCCATTGCCCAGGCGCACGCCTCGGCCATGCGCAAGATGTCCACGCCGGTGCTGACCCGCCTGCTGCAGGAGGCGGTGGCCTTCCAGGCCCCCTCGCGGGGCGGGCAGGCGAGGCCCAAGATGCGCTACGCCCACCAGGGTGGCATGAACCCACCGGTGATCGTGATCCACGGCAACTCGCTCGACCGCGTGCCCGACGCCTATCGGCGCTTCCTCGAAGGTCGTTTCCGCAAGGCCTTCGATCTCGTGGGGACGCCGCTGCGCATTGAGTTCAAGACGTCCAGCAACCCGTTCAAATCCGAATAAATGGCCTCGTGAGGCCACGGGGCATGCCCGTGTGGTATGTTTCCACCCTCCAAAACCAGTCGAACACGGAGCATATCGTGAGCAACAACAAAGGCCAGCTCTTGCAAGACCCGTTCCTGAACCAACTGCGCCGGGAACACGTCCCTGTCTCGATCTACCTGGTCAACGGCATCAAGCTGCAGGGCCAGATCGAGTCTTTCGACCAGTACGTCGTCCTGCTGCGCAACACCGTGACGCAAATGGTCTACAAGCACGCCATCTCGACCATCGTTCCCGGTCGTCCCGTGCAGTTCTCGGTCAACAACCCCGACGATCCCAACGCCGCCTGAGTCCGCCACTGCGCGACACGCGAAGCCCGAGCCGCCAGGCGCGCCCTGACGGTCGGGCGGGCAACGCAGGGCGCGTTGCCCCACCGATTTGACAGCACCCACACCCTCTCTCCCCAACACCACGCCACCGGTCATCCTGGTGGGGGTCGACTTCGGTTATCCCCATTTCGACGCCGATCTGCAGGAGCTGGGCCAACTTGCCGAGACGGCCGGCTACCGCGTGGCTGACCGTGTCACCTGCAAGCGCCGTGCGCCCGACCCAGCCCTGTTCGTGGGCTCCGGCAAGGCCGACGAGATCAAGATGCTGGTGCAATCCACCGGCGCTGCCGAGGTGCTGTTCGACCAGGCGCTGAGCCCGGCTCAGCAGCGCAACCTCGAGCGCCACCTGGGCTGCCCGGTCAACGACCGCACCCTGTTGATCCTGGAAATCTTCGCGCAGCGCGCGCGCAGCCACGAAGGCAAGCTGCAGGTCGAGCTGGCGCGCTTGCAGTACCTGTCCACGCGGCTGGTGCGGCGCTGGTCGCACCTGGAGCGCCAGAGCGGGGGCATCGGCATGCGCGGCGGCCCGGGCGAAACGCAGATCGAGCTGGATCGCCGCATGATCAACGAGGCCATCAAGCGCACCAAGGAGCGGCTCGAGAAGGTCAAGAAGCAGCGCGCCACGCAGCGCCGCCAGCGCCAGCGCCGCGACGCCTTCACCATCTCGCTGGTGGGCTACACCAACGCCGGCAAGAGTTCACTCTTCAACGCCCTCGTGAAGGCCCGCACCTACGCCGCCGACCAGCTCTTCGCCACGCTGGACACCACCACGCGTCAGCTTTACCTGGGTGAAGCGGGGCGCACGGTGTCGCTGTCCGACACCGTCGGCTTCATCCGCGAACTCCCCCACGGCCTGGTGGACGCCTTTGCCGCCACGCTGCAGGAAGCGGCCGACGCCGACCTGCTGTTGCACGTGGTGGACGCTGCCAACCCCGACCACCCCGAGCAGATCGCCGCCGTGCAGCGCGTGCTCGGCGAGATCGGCGCGGCCGAGGTGCCGCAATTGCTGGTCTTCAACAAGATCGATGCCATGGACCCGGCCAACCGCCCCCATCGGGCGCTGGACGCCATGGAGGTCGACGGCCAGAGCGTGCCGCGTGTGTTCGTGAGCGCCCTCTCGGGTGACGGCCTGCCCGAGTTGCGCGCCTGGCTGGCGGCCGAGGTGGCGCGCCGGCAGGCCCCGATGGCCGACCAAGACCCTTTGCAGACCGCCGAAGCCGCGGACCCGCTGCCCTGATTGGGCACAATGTGAACTCCGAGTCGATAACAGGAACAACACCGAGCATGGATGTGAACATTGGGACCCCGCACGCCGGGCGCGATACCGCCCCGGCCCGCTCACGTGGCTGGCGCCGCTGGCTGGGCGTCTTCAACCTCAACGACCCGCGCTGGGGCCGAGACGACGGTGACCAGAACGGCCGGGGTGAGGACGATCCGCGTTCTCCGCAGCGCCCCCCGCGGGGCCAGGGCCCCAACCAGGGCCCGCCCGATCTGGACGAACTCTGGCGCGACTTCAACCGCAAGCTCGGTGGCCTGCTGGGTAACCGCCGGCCCAACGGACAGGGCGGCTCCAATGGCGGTGGCAACGGTGGTGGTGGTGGTCGGCCGGGCTTCAACCCCAACCCCAAGGCCGCCGGCTTCGGTGCGGGCCTCATCATCGGCATCGCGGTGCTCATCTGGCTGGGCACGGGCTTCTTCATCGTGCAGGAAGGCCAGCAGGCCGTCATCACGCAGTTCGGCCGCTACCACAGCACCGTGGGCGCGGGTTTCAACTGGCGCCTGCCGTACCCTGTGCAGCGCCATGAGACCGTGTTCGTGACGCAACTGCGCTCGGTCGACGTGGGCCGCGACAACATCGTGCCCGCCACCGGCCTGCGCGAGTCGTCCATGCTCACCGAGGACGAAAACATCGTCGACATCAAGTTCGTGGTGCAGTACCGCCTGAGCGACGCGCGCGCCTTCCTGTTCGAAAGCCGCGACCCCGACCTCGCCGTGCTCAAGGCCGCGGAAACCGCGGTGCGCGAGGTGGTGGGCAAGATGAAGATGGACGCCGTGCTCGCCGAGGAGCGCGACCAGATCGCCCCGCGCGTGCGCACGCTCATGCAGACCATCCTCGACCGCTACAACGTGGGCATCGACGTGGTGGCCGTGAACCTGCAGCAGGGCGGCGTGCGCCCGCCCGAGCAGGTGCAGGCCGCGTTCGACGACGTGCTGCGCGCCGGCCAGGAGCGCGAGCGCGCCAAGAACGAGGCCGAAGCCTACGCCAACGACGTGGTGCCGCGCGCACGCGGTACCGCTTCGCGCCTGAAGGAAGAAGCCGAAGGCTACAAGGCCCGCATTTCAGCCCAGGCGCAGGGTGACTCGCAGCGCTTCAAGTCGGTGCTGGCCGAGTACCAGAAGGCGCCGCAGGTCACGCGCGACCGCCTCTACACCGAGACCATGCAGCAGATCTACGGCAGCGTAACCAAGGTGCTGGTGGACACCCAGAATGGTGGCTCCAACCTGCTGTATCTGCCGCTCGACCGCCTGATGCAGGCGGCAGGATCCGGTGGCGCCGCCCCCGGCTCGCCCATCACGACCCTGCCGAGCACGCCCGCGCCGTCGACGAGCCCGATGGAGCGCACCGATCCCGCCCGTTCGCGTGAACGCGAAAGCCGCTGAAGCCGGGAGAACCCATATGAACAAACTTGGCTTCATCATCACCTCTCTCATCGTGTTGCTGGCCGTGGCCAGCTCCATGCTGTTCGTGGTCGATCAGCGTCAGTTCGGCGTGGTCTACCAACTGGGCCAGATCAAGCAGGTCGTCACCGAACCTGGCCTGAACTTCAAGCTGCCGCCGCCCTTCCAGAACGTCACCTACATCGACAAGCGCCTGCTCACGCTCGAAAGCCAGGACAGCGAGCCGACGCTCACCGCCGAGAAGCAGCGCGTGGTGATCGACTGGTACGTTCGCTGGCGCATCAGCGACCCGCAGGCCTACATCCGCAACGTCGGCGTGAACGAGCGCGCCGGCGCGCTGCAGCTCAACCGTGTGGTGCGCAACGCCTTCCAGCAAGAAGTGAACAAGCGCACCCTGCGCGAGTTGCTGTCCGAGCGCCGCGAAGAGCTCATGCGCGAAGTGCAGCGGGGCGTGGTGGCGGCCGTGCAAGGCGCCAACCAGCCCTGGGGCATGGAGGTGGTAGACGTGCGCATCAACCGCGTCGACTACGCCGAATCCATCGTGACCTCCGTCTACCAGCGTATGGAGGCCGAACGCAAGCGCGTGGCCAACGAACTGCGCTCCACCGGTTTTGCAGAAGGCGAAGCGATCCGCGCCGATGCGGACCGCCAGCGCGAGGTGATCGTCGCCGAGGCCTACCGCGATGCCCAGCGCATCAAGGGTGAGGGCGATGCCGCCGCCGCCGCGTCCTACTCCGAGGCCTTCGGCCGCGACCCGGCCTTCGCCCAGTTCTACCGCAGCCTGGAGGCCTACAAGGCCAGCTTCACCAGCCGCAACGACGTGATGGTGGTCGATCCTTCGACCGACTTCTTCCGCGCCCTTCGCAGCCCGAGCGCCGCGACGCAGCGTTGACCATGAACAACGGCGACGCCTGGTGGTTGGCGCTGGGCCTCGTGCTGGTGTTCGAAGGCCTGCTGCCGCTGTTGTCGCCCAGCGGCTGGCGCCGCGTCTTCACGCAGATGCTGTCGCTGCGCGATGGGCAGATCCGCTTCTTCGGCCTGATCAGTGTGGCGGTGGGCGCGCTCATCGCAATGCTCTTCGGCTGAGGACCGCGGCCCCGGTTCCAGGGGCTCGCGATACACCCCGGTAGAATCCCGCTTTTAACAGCGCCTGAAAACGCCATGTCCGCCTGGGTCCTTCCGGATCACATCGCCGATGTCCTGCCGTCCGAGGCCCGGCACATCGAAGAACTCCGCCGCAGCCTGCTCGACACCGCTCGCAGCCATGGCTATGAGTTGGTGATGCCGCCGCTGCTCGAGCACATTGAGTCGCTGCTCACTGGCACCGGCGAATCGCTCGACCTGCACACCTTCAAGCTCGTCGACCAGCTCAGCGGCCGCACGCTTGGCCTGCGCGCCGACAGCACGCCGCAGGTCGCGCGCATCGACGCCCACCTGCTCAACCGCCGGGGCGTGGCCCGCCTGTGCTACTGCGGTCCGGTGGTGCACACGCGCAGCGAGCGTCCCACGGCCAGTCGCGAGCCGCTGCAGTTTGGTGCCGAGATCTACGGCCACGCCGGCCTGGAAGCCGACCTCGAGGCGTTGGAGTTGGCACAGGCCTGCCTGCGCAGCGCCGGCCTGCGCGATCTGCAGGTCGATCTGGCCGACGTGCGCATCATCGACGCCGTGCTCGACCCGCTGGGCCTGCCCGCCGCCTCCGTGGCTCGGCTGCACGCGGCACTCACGGCCAAGGATGTGGCCGAACTGCGCCTGCTGTCGCGTGCGCTGCCCGACGCCGCGCAGCGCGACCTGGCCGCGCTTGCGACGTTGTTCGGCGACGCCTCGGTGCTCGCCGAGGCGCGCCGTGTCCTCACGCCATCGCCCGCGCTGCACGCCGCCCTTGACGAGCTGCAATGGCTGGCCGATCACGTGCAGGGCATGGCGGTGTCCTTCGACCTGTCCGACCTGCGGGGCTACGCCTACTACACGGGCGTGCGCTTCGCCGTGTTCGCACGCGACGCGCGCGGCCCCGCCGCCGACATCGCGCGCGGCGGCCGCTACGACGAGGTGGGGGCGGTGTTCGGGCGCAAGCGCCCGGCCGTGGGTTTCAGCCTCGACCTGAAGGAGCTCGTGGCCTGCGTGGCACCGCGTCAGCTGGTGGCGGCCATCCGTGCACCCTGGGGCATGGATGCCGGTCTGCGCCAGGTCATCGCTGCCTTGCGCACCGAAGGCCACACGGTGGTCTGCGTGTTGCCAGGGCATGAGCACGAAGTCGATGAATTCCTCTGTGATCGCGAGCTGGTGCCCGACACCAGCCGCCCGGGCGGCTGGGCCGTCCGACCTCTTTGACGACAGGAAACCGAGATGAGCAACAAGGGCAGCGCCGCAACCCCCGGGCGCAATGTGGTGGTGGTCGGCACCCAATGGGGTGATGAGGGCAAGGGCAAGCTGGTTGACTGGCTGACCGAGACCGCGCAGGGTGTGGTCCGCTTCCAGGGCGGCCACAACGCCGGCCACACATTGGTCATCAACGGCGTGAAGACCGCGCTGCACCTCATTCCCAGCGGCATCATGCGCGCGGGCGTCAAGTGCTACATCGGCAACGGCGTGGTGCTCTCCGTGAGCAAGCTGTTCGAAGAGATCGCGGGCCTGGAGAAGGCCGGCGTCGAGGTGCGTTCCCGCCTGCGCGTGAGCGAGGCCTGCCCTCTGATCCTTCCGTTCCACGCCGCCGTGGACATCGCGCGTGAGGCCGCCAAGGTCAAGGCCGGCACCGAAAAGATCGGCACCACCGGACGCGGCATCGGCCCGGCCTACGAAGACAAGATCGCGCGCCGCGCGCTGCGCGTGCAGGACCTGAAATACCCCGAGCGCTTCGCCACCAAGTTGCGCGAGCTGCTCGACCTGCACAACCACGTCCTCACCACGTACCTGCACTCCGCCGACATGGCCTGGGACGACAAGATCGCGCCCTACATGAAGGACGGTGCGATCCAGTTCGAGCCGGTGTACACCGAAGCCATGGCCCAGGCCGAACATCTCAAGCCCATGATCGCCGACGTCTCGCGCGAGCTCAACGAGGCGCACCAGGCCGGCACCAACCTGCTGTTCGAAGGCGCGCAGGGCACGCTGCTCGACATCGACCACGGCACCTACCCCTTCGTTACCTCCAGCAACTGCGTGGCCGGCAACGCCGCGGCCGGCGCAGGCGTGGGCCCGCAACTGCTGCACTACGTGCTGGGCATCACCAAGGCCTACTGCACGCGCGTGGGCGGCGGCCCGTTCCCCACCGAGCTCGACTGGGAAAAGGAAGGCACGCCAGGCTGGCACATGGCCACCGTGGGCGCCGAGAAAGGCGTCACCACCGGCCGCTCGCGCCGCTGCGGCTGGTTCGACGCCGCACTGCTCAAACGCTCGGCCCAGGTGAACGGCCTGTCGGGTCTGTGCATCACCAAGCTCGACGTGCTCGACGGCCTCACCGAGTTGCAGCTCTGCACTGGCTACGAACTCGATGGCGAGCGCATCGACATCCTGCCGATGGGCGCCGACGAGATCGCGCGTTGCAAGCCCATCTACGAAACCATGCCGGGCTGGACCGATTCCTCGGTCGGCGTCACGCGCTTCGAGGAACTGCCCGCGAACGCGCGCCATTACCTCAAGCGCATCGAGGAAACCACGGGCGTGCCGATCCACGTGGTGTCCACCAGCCCCGACCGCGACCACACCATCCTGTTGCAGCACCCGTTCCAGGGCTGAACCCGGGAAAGCCCGGGTAGGGCGCCCGATCCCGTCACGACACACTGTTCCGCACCCCATCCCGGAGTCCCCCGCATGCTCACCGAAGACGGCAAACACCTCTACGTCTCTTACGACGAGTACCACAACCTCATCGAAAAGCTGGCGCTCAAGGTGTACCAGTCGGGCTGGGAGTTCGACACCATCCTGTGCCTGGCACGCGGCGGCATGCGCCCGGGCGACATCCTCTCGCGCATCTTCGACAAGCCGCTGGCCATCATGTCCACCAGCTCCTACCGCGCCGATGCCGGCACCGTGCAGGGCAAGCTGGACATTGCCCGCTACATCACCACGCCCAAGGGCGAGATCGCGGGCAAGGTGCTGCTGGTCGACGACCTGGCCGATTCCGGCCACACGCTGAAGGTCGTCATCGACCTGCTCAAGAACAACTACTCGCCCATCACCGAGCTGCGCAGCGCCGTGATCTGGACCAAGGCCATGTCGTCCTTCGCGCCCGACTATTCGGTGGAATTCCTGCCCACCAACCCCTGGATCCATCAGCCTTTCGAGGGTTACGACAGCCTGCGTCCGGCACAGTTGCTGGAGAAATGGAAGCTGTGATGGGGAAGGAGAAGCTCTCCACCCAGCTCATCCACCATCCTTACAAGCCCCCCGAGGGCTTCGAGGCTGTCGCGCCCGGGGTGCACAAGGCCTCCACCGTCATCTTTCCCAACGTGCACGCGCTGCGCACGTACGACTGGAAAGACAAGAGCGGCTACACCTACGGTCTGCACGGCACGCCCACCACCTTCACGCTCGAGGAGCGCATCGCCACGCTGGAGGGCGGCACGCACTGCGTGCTGGCGCCCAGCGGCCTGGCGGCGGTGGCGCTGGTGGACATGGCCTTCCTGCGCACGGGCGACGAGCTGCTGATCCCCGACAACGCCTACGGCCCGGGCAAGACCTTCGCTGCCGAGGAGCTGGAGGCGTGGGGCATCACGCACCGCTTCTACGACGCCATGGACCCGGCCGATCTGGCCGCGAAGATCACGCCTGCCACGCGCCTGGTGTGGCTGGAGGCGCCGGGCTCCATCACGCTCGAATTCCCCGACATTCCCGCGCTCGTGACCGTGGTGCGCCAGGCCAGCGAAGCTCGCGAACGCCCCATCGTCACCGCCCTGGACAACACCTGGGGCGCGGGCATCGCCTTCGCGCCCTTCGATCTGGGCGTGGACCTGTCGGTGCAGGCTCTCACCAAGTACCCCAGCGGCGGCGCCGACGTTCTCATGGGCTCAGTCGTGTCGCGCGACGAGGCGCTGCACCGCGCCGTGCTGCTGTGCCACATGCGCCTGGGCCTGAACATCGGCGTGAACGACGCCGAACTCGTGCTGCGCGGCCTGCACACCATCGGTCTGCGCTACCACGCGCAGGACGCCGCCACGCGAGAGCTGGCCGCCTGGATGCAGCAGCAGCCCGGCGTCGCGCAGGTGTTCCACCCCGCGCTGGCGGGTTCCCCCGGGCACGCCCACTGGCAGCGAGATGCGAAGGCGGCGGCTTGCCTGTTCAGCGCCGCTTTCGACGCCACCATTCCGCAAGAGCGCATCGACGCCTTCTGCGACGCGCTCAAGCTGTTCAAGCTGGGCTGGAGCTGGGCCGGGCCCATCAGCCTGTGCGCCCCGTACCGGGTGCCTGCCATCCGGTCACTGGGTTGGCCTCACGCGGGGGGTCTGGTACGCTTTGCCATCGGCTTGGAACACGTCGAGGACCTGCGGGCCGATCTGGCCCAGGCCTTGCCCCGCTTGCAGTCCTGAATCCACAACCTTTCGAAAGCGCGCTTTGGCAACTCCCAACTACGGCTACGAGAAACGACAGCGCGAGCTGGCCAAGAAGCAGAAGAAAGAAGAGAAGCTGCGCAACAAGGCCGCTCGCAAGAGCGACCACCCCGACGGCACCGATCAAACCGACGACAACCCGGGCGGTGCCCCGGGCGATGCCGGGCAGGGCGGCGGTGGTGACGCCGGCAGCGCCGATTGACGCCGCTCAGTCGTTCAGCAGAACCGGGGCCGCTTCGCTCTCGATGATCTGACGCGCGGCCACCCGCATCGCCTCTGGGTGGCGATCCACCGGTGCGCAATCGCGCGCCTGCGCGAACAGCCGGAAGTTGCGCGCGGTGGAACTCGCGTAGGTGGGGTCGTAGTGCTGGGCCAGCAGGTCGCGCACCATCTCCGCCGTGCGCCCCGCACGCACCTGTTCGGTCCACCCGTTCACCACCTCGCCGCCGCGCAGCGCGCGCAGGGCCTGCAGGCGCCCGATCAGCAGTTCAGGATCGCGCACGAAGTAGTCGTAGTCTTCCAGCAGCAGCGCCACGCGCTCCCCGTCGCTCAGGTGCAGGGCGATGCAGGGGCTGGTCCGCATGGCGTCCATCAGCCCGTCGGGCACGCGCAGGTTGCCCACCTTCTTGCTCTCGCTTTCCACGTACACGGCCCGCTCGGGGTCGAAGCGGCGCAGCGCGTCCCACAGCAGGGAGTCGAAGCGCTTCTGGCTGGGTTGGGGCTGGCCGGGCAGGTGGCCCAGTACCGAACTGCGGTGGCAGGCCAGGCCTTCCAGGTCGAGCACCTGCGCGCCTTCGGCCGCCAGGGCGTGCAGCAGGCGCGTCTTGCCGCTGCCAGTGGGGCCGCAGATCACGCGGTAGGGCAGGCCGGCGGCCAGCCGGGGCAAGTCGTCCACCAGCGCGGCGCGCCAAGCCTTGTAGCCGCCTTCGATGAGCGTGACCTGAAAGCCGATGGCGCCCAGAATGGTGGCCAGCGCGCCGCTGCGGTTGCCGCCGCGCCAGCAATAGATCAGCGGGCGCCAGCCCTTCGGCGTGTCGAGCACCTCGCGCTCGATGTGGGCCGCGATGTTGCGCGCGGCCAGCATGGCGCCGCGCTTCTTGGCCTCGAAGGCGCTCACCTGCTTGTACATCGTGCCGATCTCGATGCGCTCGGCGTTGTTCAGCGTGGGCCAGTTCAGCGCGCCCGGCACGTGATCGAGCGCGTGTTCGTCCTCGGTGCGGGCGTCGATGACGGTGTCGAACTCGGCGAGGCGGCGCAGCGCCTCGGTGGCGCTCAGGGTGGCAACGGGCATGGACCCGATTATCCGGCCACCACCAGCTTGCGCAGCTCCGGCCACACCGTGTCGCGCATCATCGGCTGGGCCTTTTCGTTGGGGTGGATGCGGTCGCTCTGGAAGAGGGCGAGCGGGTCGGCTCCGTCGGCCACGCCTTTCAGGAAGAAGGGGACCAGCGCGGCCTCTTCCTCGCGCGCCACCGTGGCGAACAGCTCGCGGAATTCCTGCCCGTACTTCGCGCCGTAGTTGGGCGGCATCTCCATGCCCAGCAGCAGCACGCGCGCACCGGCGGCCTTGGCGGCGCGCGCCATGGCGGTGAGGTTGTCGCGCGTCATGTTCAGCGGCAGGCCGCGCAGGGCGTCGTTGCCGCCGAGTTCGATGACCACCACCGCCGGCTGGTGCTGCTTGAGCAGCGCCGGCAGGCGCGAGCGCCCGCCCGAGGTGGTGTCGCCGCTGACGCTGGCGTTGACCACCCGCGCCGGAACCTTTTCGCCCTTGAGCCGCTCTTCGGTGAGGGCGACCCAGCCGCTGCCGCGTTTGAGCCCGTATTCGGCGCTGAGCGAGTCGCCCACCACCAGCACCACGGGCGCCGCCTTGCCCTGGGCGTATGCGGCGCTCGCCGGCCCCAAGGCCAGCGCGGCCAGCAGGCCCAGGCTAAAGTGGCGGCGGTTCGAATTCAGGGAATGTTTCATGTCCGATGTGATGATTGCGGTCAACCATGTGTTCAAGTCGGTAACCGACTCGACCGGCACGCTGACCATTCTGCGCGATATCGATTTCAGCCTGCGCCGCGCGGAAACCGTGGCCATCGTGGGCGCTTCGGGCTCGGGCAAGAGCACGCTGCTGTCGATCATTGCGGGCTTGGATACGCCCACCCAGGGCACGGTTCACATCGATGGTGTCGATCTGTTCGCCATGGACGAGGACCGCCGCGCCGCCTTGCGCGCGGAGAAGGTGGGCTTCGTGTTCCAGAGCTTCCAGTTGCTGGCCAACCTCACGGCGCTGGAGAACGTGATGCTGCCGCTGGAACTGGCCGGTCGGCGCGACGCACGCGCTACCGCCACGCAGATGTTGCAGCGCGTGGGTCTGGGCGAGCGGCTGAACCACTATCCCAAGGTGCTGTCGGGCGGCGAGCAGCAGCGCGTGGCCCTCGCGCGGGCCTTCGTGGTGCGCCCGGCCGTGCTGCTGGCCGACGAACCCACGGGCAGCCTGGACTTCGCCACCGGCGCCAGCGTGATGGAGCTGATGTTCGAGCTCAACCGCGAGCAGCACACCACGCTGGTGCTGGTCACGCACGACCGCGGCATCGCCGAACGCTGCGAGCGACGCATCACCATCGCGGCAGGGCAGGTGGCCGACATCAGCACCAGCGTGGAGGCCTGAAGGCCGAGCAGGCTGAATGGGACGAGTGGGCCGGGGCCCGATAATCGCGCCCATGTCCGCCCCGCCCAAAGCCCCGTCCGCCACCAAGGTCCTGTTCGGTTTCCACGCGGTCGGCGTGCGCCTGAAGACCGCGCCCCAGACCGTTGTCGAGGTCTACTTCGAGGCCACGCGCCGCGACGCGCGCATGCGCCAGTTCCTCGATCGCGCCAAGGATGCCGGCGTGCGCCTGATCGAGGCCGATGGCCTGCGCATCGCCAAGCTCGCGGGCAGCCACGGCCACCAGGGCGTGGCCGCGCGCGTGCTGCCCGTTGAACAGGCCCGCTCGCTCGACGACCTGCTCGACCAGGTCGAGGGCGCAGACCAGGCCCCGCTGCTGCTGGTGCTCGATGGCGTGACCGACCCGCATAACCTGGGCGCGTGCCTGCGCGTGGCCGACGGCGCCGGCGCGCACGCCGTGGTGGCCCCCAAGGACCACGCCGTGGGCCTGAACGCCACCGTGGCCAAGGTGGCCAGCGGCGCCGCCGAGACCATGCCGTACTTCATGGTCACCAACCTCGCGCGCACGCTGAACGAACTGAAGGAACGCAACATCTGGGTCATCGGCACCAGCGACGACGCGCCCAAGTCCGTCTACGAGGTCGACCTCAAGGGCCCGGTGGCCCTGGTGCTCGGTGCCGAGGGTCCGGGCATGCGCCAGCTCACGCGCAAGACCTGCGACGAGCTGGTGCACATCCCCATGCGCGGCGCGGTCGAGAGCCTGAACGTGTCTGTGGCCAGCGGCATCTGCCTGTACGAGGCCCTGCGCCAGCGCGGCTGATTGCCCATGGACGAGGAACTCCGCGCCTGGGTCCGCTCGGCGCGGGCCATTGCCGTGCTCAGCGGCGCGGGCATGAGCGCCGAATCCGGCGTGCCCACCTTTCGCGACGCCCTCACCGGGCTGTGGGCGCGCTTCGATCCGCAGCAGCTCGCCACCGAGGCGGCCTTTCGCCGCCAGCCACAACTGGTGTGGGACTGGTATGCCGAGCGCCGCGCCGCGCTGGAACGCGTGCAAGTCAACGCCGGGCACGTGGCGATCGCCGATTTCCAGCGCCGTCACCCGGGCCGACTCACGGTGATCACGCAGAACGTGGATGGCTTGCACCAGCGCGCGGGCAGTGCGGGCGTGCTGGCCCTGCACGGCAACATCGCGCAGGACCGTTGGCTCGACGCGCCGCGCGCCTGCTGCAACGAGGCGGTCCTTGCCGATGGGCGCCCGCCGCGCTGCGGTGTGTGCGGCAACCTGCGTCGCCCCGCCGTGGTGTGGTTCGGGGAGATGCTGCCCGAGGCCGAACTCACAGCCGCGCAGGCGGCGGCCGAGGCCTGCGACTTGATGCTGGTGGTCGGTACCTCGGGCGAGGTATACCCGGCCGCCGGCCTGGCGTCGGTGGCGGGCCAGGCGGGTGCGCGCGTGCTGATCGTCAACCCCGACGCCACGGCGCTCGACGGCGTGGCCACGCGCTGCCTGCGCGCCACGGCGGCTGTCGCCTTGCCGGCCTTGCTGGACGGGGCCTGACAAAGAAAAAGCCCCGAGGCCGGGGCCGCGGGGCTTTGTCGGAGAACCGTGGCGCTCAGCGCGGCACGATCGCGTAGGACGGGTCGTTCTTGAAGTCCGGGTCCAGGTTGGGCGTGAACTGCACCCAGCGGGCCTGCGCCGTGGAGGCATTGGTTGCGCCGGCGTTCTTCGCCGCGGCCAGCATGCCGCGCGCCACTGCCGCGTAACCACCGGCCCAGTCGGGGTAGGCCGGGTCGCCCGAGGCCGCCGTGGTGCCGCAGGCCGTGGTGCCGTAGTTCAGCTTGTAGAAGTCGGCCCAGCTGTTGACGAACGAACTGCCGTTCTTGGTCTGCAGCCAGTAGCCCGCGGCGCGGCTGGTGCAGAAGCCGGCCGACTGGGTGGTGGCCAGGAAGCGGTCGATCTGCATGCGGCCCACGCTGTTGAGCACCGTGCTCGCGTTCGTCACGTTGTTCTCGGCCAGCCAGCTCATCACCGTGGCGAAGAAGTCCGATTCATACGAAGGCGACTGGTTGTTGTTGTACTGCGAGATCAGCGCGCCCATCGGCGAGAACAGCGCACCCGACTTGCCCGGACCGTAGGTGTCCAGCGCCCAGCTCATGTTGTTCGACAGGATGGTGTCGAAGTAGCTGCTCATCGGGTGCGAGTCCGGCGCCGCGAACGCCGCTTCGGCGATGGAGCGGATGCCCCAGGCCTGACCGCGCACCTGCTCGGGCATCAGCAGACCTTTCGAGCTCTGGCGGTACGCCGGGTCGTTGGCGGCGATGTTCCAGGCGGCCCAGAACATCATCTCGTCGAGGTAGAAGGCGTCGCCGGTAACCAGGTACGGGATGTAGGCGTAGGAACCCTGGTGCGCGATATCCGGCGTCCAGGAGCTGGAGCCACCGCTGGGCACCGACGGGCTGGAGCTGCCATAACGCACCGCGATGTTGGGGTACTTGATCACGCTGATCGGCTGGTCCGTGGCCTCGTCGCGGTAGTGCACGGGGGCGCTGGCGGCGGCGTCGGCGTTGGCCAACATGGACGCACGGGCGCGGTCGTCCTGGGAGATCAGGTACATAGCGGTCCAGCGCGGCAGCGGGGCGATCTCGGCGCGGCCACCGGTGCCGGGCATGTTGGTCGTCAGCATGGCCGTGCCCATGGGGCCGGTGTTGACTTTGGCCAGGTTGGAGGCCTCGGCCGCCAGCACGGTTTCCGGAATCGTCAGGCCCAGGTTGTAGTTCCAGGTGGCACCGCTATCCAGGAAGTAGCGCATGTTGTGGCGCACGCGCACGTTAGGCGCAGCCCCACCGCTCCACAGCACCTTGTGCCAGCGCGCCTTGCTCGAGTGAGTGAAGGACGGTTGCGACAGCAGGGTCTGGCCGTTGGCGGTGACGGTGAGCGAGTAGGTGACGTTGGCGGGGCTGGACTTGAGGGCCCAGTTGTTCTCCATCACCACGTCCGTGCGGATCTGGCCGCTCTGATACAGGCGGGTGTGCAGGCGCGCCATCAGGTGCGGGTGGGCCGCGCCGGTGGACTGGTTGACCATGGGCGCGACGATGTTGAACTCGCTGGCAACCGGGCCGTGCAGGCGCCGGTTGCTGCCGGCCGCGATGGCCTGTTGCAGCGCCTGCTGCGGGTTGGCCACCAGGGTGGTGCCGTCGGACAGGCGGGCCGTGACCTGCAGGTTCCAGGCCGGCGAGGCGGGCAGGGAGACGCTGGGCGTGGTCTTGGTGGCCGGGTAGATGTTGATGATGCGCGCGGTGTTGGCCGGCAGGCTGGGCACGGAGGCGCTGAGCACAGCGAAGCGCACCGAGCCGTTGGTGTGCGTGGACACCTCGTCCATCTGCAGCGGCACGGTGTTGCCGGCGCTGTCCTGGGCACGCAGGCCCTGGCTGGTGGCCAGATCGCCGCTGCGGAAAGGCTGGCCGAAGGTGATGGGCAGGTTGGTCTGGGCGCTGCCGGACGTGACTTCCACGCAGGTGATGGCACCGGCCGCGCAGTTCAGGCCGCCGACGCCGACGGCCGGGGCAGGCGCCGGAGCGGGGGCAGGCGCCGGAGCGGGAGCAGGCGCCGGAGCGGGGGCTTTGATCGCCTCCCACCATTTCAGCACGCTGCTCCAGGACCAGCCGCGGGCGGCCGCGGCTTCCATTTCGGCGCCGGTCGGAGCGACACCGTTGGCGGGCGGAGGTGGCGCGCTGGAGGCGTTGTCAACGGCCGCGGGCGCGGGGGCGGGCGAGGCGCTGGCGTCGGCACCACCACCGCCACCACCGCAGGCGGTCAGGGCCACACAGGTGAACAAGGCCGCCAGCGCCGGGCGGTGAAAAGCCCGTTTCACACGGGGATTAACCAATTCGATTTCCATGATGTTTGGCGTTCTCAGTGAATTCAATTGAAAGTGTCCAATGCCCGGTGAATTTCACCCAAAAGCATTAATACCAAGGTATGGGGTTTCTTTTTTCGCCGTGATCTGTCGCACGTTTTTCACCCCTTTGTCTTGTTTCTCGACGCCACTGCGAATGACTTTAGGGGGGCTGAAAGCGTGAAAAGCGGCACAGTTGATCGGCTGTTCAAAATCGGCGATGTGCGGAAGTGCACACGAACGCACGGCATCTTGCGACCGATGAGTGGTATTTCCCGTACAAAAAGACACAAGTTCGCCCGCTACTTCCTCGGCATGCCGAAGGTGGAGCAGGTCACGGAGGGCTGGCTGATTCGGGTGAATCAGAGGGATGCGATATCAGAAAATACCGTCAATGAATTATTGACGGACAAACGCTAATCGCCGGCGTTTCAACAGGTAACTCGTGCGGTCCAATTCCTGGAATTGGATCGAGTTGCTTGTCACCGGATGTTGGAATCCGGTGACGAATTGTTAACTCACGGGAGGAGTGCTCCGGGTGCGTAATGGCCGGCGCGCAATTGGCCATTGAAATCCGTCGAAATGTCGGTGGCGCTGGGCCCACTGGTCGTTGGCTGGTGCCATTGCCATTGCAGGGCCGCGGCGGCGGCCGGATCGAGCCATTGCCCCAGCGGCGTGGTGCCACGCTGGTCCACCACGCTGCCGTCGCGTCGCCAGACGCGGCCGTCGACAAGGTTGCCGTCCAGTTGGGCGCGCGAGCCCGCCCGCACAGTGATGCCCGCCGTATTGATCAGGGTGTTGTGCACCACCCGCACGTCCACGCCCCGGTTCACATCGACGCCCGCGTCGTTGCAATGCGCGACCACGTTGTTGGCGGCCAAGCCGCCTCGGTGTTCGTACGAACGGCAGGTCCGGTCACGGCAGACCTCGGGGTCGGTACCACCGCCGCCCACGGAAATGCCAATGCGCTCGCCGGGCTGCGACAGGCCCCCGGGCGTGCACACCAGCAGGTTGCGTTCGATGCGGATGCCTTCACTGGCGCCCTTGGCGAACAACCCGTAGGCGACGCGGTTTCCGTGCAGCTTCACGAAGTTCATCACCCGGTTGTCGTGCACCCGCCAGCGGTGGGCGCCGACCAGATCGAGCATCACCACCGGCTGGGCGGTGTCGCGCGGCGCGCTGTTGCTCAGGGTGTTCCAGGAAAGTTCGCCTTCGTCGGGCCAGCGGCCGTGCTGGCCGTTGACCTTGACGTGGGCGTTGAAGTCGGTGATGCGGTTGTTGCGGATGCCGACGTGGGCGCCGCGCCCGATCACGTGGAAGGCGTGTTCGCAGTCGCCATGGCGGGCGCAGGCGCCCCGGATGTCCAGGTTCTCGAACACCCAGTGCGGTCGATCGACGCGGATGCCGTCCACCTGCGTGAAGGCGAACCACACGGTGCCCGGGCGCTCGGCGCGCAGCGCGATGGGCGCGTCGGCGCGGCCGTCGTGGCCCAGGCGCAGCGTGGCGTCGAACGGGTAGAGGCCGGGCGCCACCACGATCTGCGTGCCCGGTGTGGCGTGCAGAAGGGCCTCGCGGATGGCCTGTGGGGTGTCGGCGATCCGTTGGCTGGAGAGCCCGGCCGGCGGAGGGGGAGCCTCGGGGCGCTGGCCTTTGCCTAAATCGGGCAAGGGGCCGGGCGGTGGCTCGGGCTCTACCCGCGTGCGCAGGGCGTGCAGCGGTGGCAGCAGCCAGCGCTCCAGCCGCGGGTGCCCTTGCAGGCGGCGCTCGGTGTAGCGGATCAGCTCGTTGGGACTGCGGCTGTTGGCCTGCTCCCACACGGCCTGCCCGCGGGCGGTGCCGAACAGCCAGGCCAGGGGCGCCAGCGCCAGCAGCAACAGCAGGCCGAGCGCCAGCGCGAACAGCTTCACGCGGCGTCGCCCATACGGGGGAGGGTAGGACGAAAGTGCCATATTCGTTCGCTATCATGCCCTGTCCCCGCCATGAGGGACGCACAACGAGGGAACCGCAATGAAAGTGACGGTGGTGGGAACGGGGTATGTGGGCTTGGTCAGCGGGGCCTGCCTGGCCGAGGTGGGCAACGACGTGCTGTGCCTCGACGTGAACCCCGAGAAGATCCGCATTCTGGAGTCGGGCGGCATCCCGATCTTCGAGCCGGGCCTGAAGGAGATGGTGGCGCGCAACGTGGCCGCCGGCCGCCTGCACTTCACCACCGACGTGGCGCGCGCCGTGAACCACGGCACCATCCAGTTCATCGCCGTGGGCACGCCGCCCGATGAGGACGGCTCGGCCGACATGCAGTACGTGCTGGCCGCGGCACGCAACATCGGCCGCCTGATGACCGACTACAAGGTGGTGGTGGACAAGAGCACCGTGCCCGTGGGCACCGCCGACAAGGTGCACGCCGCCATTGCCGACGAGCTGGCCAAGCGCGGCGTGAACACGCCCTACGCCGTGGTGTCCAACCCCGAGTTCCTGAAAGAGGGCGCGGCGGTGGACGACTTCATGAAGCCCGACCGCATCATCGTGGGCGGCAGCGACGAGCAGGCCATCTTCCTCATGCGCGCGCTCTACGCACCCTTCCAGCGCAACCACGAGCGCCTGCTGGTCACCGACGTGCGCAGCGCCGAACTCATCAAGTACGCGGCCAACGCCATGCTGGCCACGCGCATCAGCTTCATGAACGAACTGGCCAACCTGGCCGAGAAGCTGGGCGCCGACATCGAGATGGTGCGCCAGGGCATCGGCTCCGACCCGCGCATCGGCTACCACTTCCTGTACCCCGGCGCGGGTTACGGCGGCTCCTGCTTCCCCAAGGACGTGAAAGCGCTGATCAAGACCGCCGCGAGCGACGCCGAGCTGGACCTGAAAGTGCTGAGCGCCGTCGAGGCCGCCAACGACGCGCAGAAGCAGGTGCTGGCGCGCAAGCTCAAGCAGCGCCTGGGCGATGACCTGAAGGGCCGCCACATCGCGTTGTGGGGCCTGGCCTTCAAACCCAACACCGACGACATGCGCGAGGCGCCGAGCCTGAGCTTCCTCGAAGAGGTGCTGGCCGCCGGCGCGACCGTGACGGCTTACGACCCGGCCGCCATGCACGAGGCGCAGCGCGTGCTGGGCGATGAGCCGCGCGTGAGCTACGCCAAGACGCCCAACGAAACCCTGGACGGCGCGGACGCACTGGTCATCGTGACGGAGTGGAAGGAGTTCCGCAGCCCGGACTTCGACCTCATCAAGGAGCGCCTGAAGCAGCCGCTGATCGTGGATGGGCGCAACCTGTATGACCCAGCGTTCGTGCGGCGCATGGGGTTCGACTACCTGCCCATCGGTCGCTGAGCTTCAGACCCAGCCCAGCGCCCCCAGCACCCCGCCCGCGCCGATCAGCCACAGCAAGTGCACCTTGGTGCGCCACACGGTCAGGGCCGCCACCGCCGTCAGCAGCCACAGGCGCCAGTCGCGCGCCGGCTGGTCGTGCGCGGCGGTCAGCACCCAGCCGGTGGCGATGAGCAGCGCGATCACGATCGGCGCCATGCCCGCCTTGAAGGCCCGTACCCCGCGCCGCTCGCGGTGCTGGTGGGCCCAGCGCGTGGCCGTGTAGGTGAGCACCGATGAGGGCAGCAGGATGGCGACCATCGTCACCACCACCCCGAACAGCCCCAGCGCCCAGGCCCGCCAGCCCGCCGCCGGGCCGCCGGCCGCGTTGATGCCGATGTTGAAACCGAGCAGTGCGATGAACAGCACATTGGGCCCGGGTGCGGCCTGCGACAAAGCGATCGAGGCCGTGAACTGCGGATCGCTCAGCCAGCCGTGCTGCACCACCAGGTAACGGTGCATGTCGGGTGCCACGGTGATCGCGCCGCCCACGGCGAGCAGCGAGAGCGTGAGGAAGTGGGTGAACAGATCCAGCCAGTCCACGGCCATGGGTAAGCCCGCCATGTAATCAGCCCCCCGTGCGGCCCAGTTGGCGCCAAGCCCAGGCGCAGGACAGCGTGCCCAGCCCCAGCAGGACCCAGGCCAGCGGCCAGCGCAGCAGGGCGATCGCCACGAAGGTGAGCGCGGCAAAGCCCGTGCACACGCTCAAGCCCATGACGTTGTTGCGCAGCGCCGTCACCAGCTTGAGGCCGGTGGCGGCGATCAGCCCCGCGGCCACGGCGCCCATGCCACGCAGCGCGGCCTGCGCCTGCGGCAGGCTGGCGAGCTGGCTGTAGAGCACGGCGACCAGCAGCAAGAGCACCAGCGGCGCCACCAGCATGCCCGCCAGCGCCGACAGCGCGCCCGGCAGGCCGAAGTGCCGCCCGCCGATCATCAGCGCCAGGTTCACCACGTTGGGCCCCGGCATGATCTGCGCGACCGCCCAGTCCTCGACGAATTGGTCGCGCGTTAGCCAACGACGCTTCTCCACCAGCTCGCGCTGCACCACGGCCAGCACGCCGCCAAAGCCCTGCAGGGCCAGCCAGGTGAAGGCGGTGAAGAGTTCGGTGCGCGAGCGCGGGCTCGCGGGGGCGTCGGCCGGGGGCTCAGCCGACACGGAGCATCTGGCGCACCACGTCGGCGGTGAGCGGCTTGGTCACGTAGCCCTGGATCACTGGCAGCTCGGCGGCGCGTTGACGGTCCTGCGGCGCGTCGGACGAGGTGAGCATCAGCAGCACGGTGGCGGGCTTGCCCTCGAGCAGACGCGTGGCCTGCTGTGCGACCTCGAAGCCGTCGAGCACCGGCATGTTGATGTCCAGGAAGATGCAGGTGGGCTGCGCGAGTGGGTCGTCGCGCAGGAACTTCAACGCGTCCACACCGTTGTCGAAGATCCGCACCTCGCCGGTGAAGCCGGCACGCCGGATCATGATTTCGTGGAAGACGTTGTCGGCGTCGCTGTCGTCGATCAGGATGAAACGCGCGGGGGTGGCCATGCGGAGTCCTTGTCTCACGCCTTCTCAGGCTCGGTCTGCCTGTGCCGGCAGGTGCAGGGTGAAGCGGCTGCCGACGTCGATGGACGATTCGAGCGTCAGGCGGCCTTGATGGAGTTCGGCAATGCGCTGGCAGATGGGCAGGCCCAGGCCCGTGCCGTCGTAGCGGCGGCGGGTGTGCAGTCGGTTGAACAGGCCGAAGATGCGGCCCTGGTGTTCCTGCGCGATGCCCACGCCGTTGTCGCTCACGTGGATCTGGTCGATCGCACCGCCGCGCGAGGCGCCAACGGTGATGACGGGCGGCACGCCGGGCCGGGTGAACTTGAGCGCGTTGCTCAGCAGGTTGTGCAGCGCCACGCGCAGCAGGCCGGGGTCGGCCATCACCACGGGCAGGGCGGTGTCGATCTCGACGCGGCCCTGACAGCGCTGGAGCACCGGTTCCAGGTCCTGCGTGACCTTCTGCGCCAGGGCGGCGGCGTCCACCGCCTCGATGCGCAGCGGGTGGGTGTCGAGTTGGGCGAACTCGACCAGGTCGTCGAGCAGGCGCCCGATGCGCCGACCGCCCTCGCGCACGAAGCCCAGGTAGCGCTGCGCGGGCGCGGGCAGCTCGGCCTGGTGGTCGTCCACCAGCAGCGCGGAGAAGTTGTTGATGGTGTTGACCGGCTCGCGCAGGTCGTGGGAGAGCATGTAGATGAAGCGCTGCTGCTCGACCGTCTTGCGTTCGAGCAGCGCGACGGTGCGGCTGAGGCGGACCTCGTTGCGCCGCAGGGTTTCCATGTCCTGCGTGCCTTGCTCGAGCAGCGTGGCCGCCAGCCCGGCCAGGCGGCGCAGGCCGTCGACCTGTTCGCTGGACAGGCACCGCGCCTGCACGTCCATCACGCACACGGTGCCCAGGGCCAGGCCGTCGCGGGTGACGATGGGTGCGCCAGCATAGAAGCCGAGGTCGGGCTGCTCGCGCCGCAGGGGGTGGTCCTCGAAGCGCGGGTCGTGGCGCACGTCCTCGATCACCAGCACCTCGCCGGGCGCTTGAATGGCGTTGGAGCAGAAGCTCCAGTCGCGCGGGGTTTCGCTCAGCGGCAGGCCGATGCGGGCCTTGAACCACTGGCGCTCGGCGTCCACCAGCGAGACCAGCGCGATGGGGGTGCCGCAGAGCGACTGCGCCAGGGCGGCGATGTCGTCGTAGGCGCGCTCGGGCAGGGTGTCCAGCACGCCCAATGCCCGCAGCCGCGCAAGGCGCGGGCCTTCGGTGGCGGGCGGCGGGGAGGGTGGCATCGAGGGCTGGCAGCGAGCAAAACCCCGATTTGTAACACGCTGGCCCAGGGTTCGGGTGGGTTTGTTTTGGCCGCCCCGATGCGAGATTTCTCGTCTCCCCAAAATGGGGGATAACCGTCCCGCGCCAGATTCAGACCGACATGCCGCCGCTGACCTCGATCACCGCGCCATTGACGTAGCTGGCGTCGTCGCTGGCCAGGAAGGCATAGACGCTGGCGATCTCCTCGGGCCGGCCCAGGCGGTGCAGGGGCACGCGCTGGCGCATCTCCTCGAGGACCTTGTCGGGGATGGTGCCGAGGATGGGGGTTTCGATGAACCCGGGAGCCACCGCGTTGACGCGGATGCCCTTGGGGCCGAGTTCGCGCGCCCAGGTCTTGGTGAAGCCGATGACGCCGAACTTGCTGGCGGCGTAGTTGGTCTGGCCGAAGTTGCCGTACAGGCCCACCACCGACGACGCGTTGAGGATCACGCCATGGCCCTGGCGCACCATGGCGTCGGCCACGGCCTGGGCGCAGTGGAACACGCCGCGCAGGTTGACGTCGATGACGCGATCGAATTGCTCGATCGTCATCTTCTGCAGGCGCGCGTCCTGCGTGATGCCCGCGTTGTTCACCAGCACGTCGATGCGGCCGTGGCGCGCCAGCACCTGGGCCACCACCGCGTCCACGCGCTCGCGCTCGGTCACGTCCAGGGCGTGGCCCTCGGCCTGCGCGCCCAGCCCCTGGCAGCGGCGCACGGCGGCGGCCACGGCCTCGGGCTTGAGGTCGGCCACGATGACGGTGGCGCCCTCGCGGGCGAATGTTTCGGCGGTGGCCAGGCCAATGCCCTGGGCGGCGCCGGTGATGAGACAGATCTTGTTCGAGAGTCGGGACATCGTTTCAGGGGATCAGGGGGTCAGTACTGGGGCTGGAAGCGGCGGATGGCGTCGCGCGCGGCGCCGTCGAGCAGGAAACCGCGGCCGAAGCGTCGCGCCAGCACGTCGCAGCGCCGCTCGAAGGCCTCGATGCCCTGGCCGTAGATGAACTGCAGCGCACCCCCCGTCCAGGCCGGAAAGCCGATGCCGAAGATGGACCCGATGTTGGCGTCGTGCGCGCTGGTGAGCACGCCCTCGGCCAGGCAGCGCGCGGTTTCCACCGACTGGCGATACAGCAGGCGGTCCTTCACCTCCTGCAGGTCCCATTGCAGTCGGGGGTCCTCGAACAGGCCCTTGAGTTCCACCCACAGGCGCTTGCGCTGGCCCGCCGGGTACTCGTAGAAGCCACCGCCCGAGGCGCGCCCGGCGCGCTTGAGCGTCTTCACCATGCGCTCCACCAGCAACTCGCCCTGGCCGGGCTCATAGACCTTGCCCTCGGCCTTGAAATCGGCGCGCGTCTGGTCGAGCACGTGCACGGCCAGCGACAACGAGGTCTCGTCCAGCACGGCCAGCGGACCCACGGGCATGCCGGCCTGCACCGCGGCGTTCTCGATCACGGGCGCGGGAATGCCTTCGCCCACCATGGCCGCGCCCTCCATCACGTAGGTGCCGAAGGTGCGGCTGGTGTAGAAGCCGCGCGAGTCGTTCACCACGATGGGCAGCTTGCCCAGGGCGAGCACGTAGTCGTAGGCACGGGCGATGGTTTGATCGTCGGTGCGCTGACCGCGGATGATCTCCACCAGCTTCATCTTGTCCACCGGGCTGAAGAAGTGGATGCCGACGAACTTCTCGGGCCGCCGGCTGGCCTTGGCCAGGCTGGAGATGGGCAGGGTGGAGGTGTTGCTGGCGAAGAAGCCGCCGGGTGCGAGCTGCTCTTCGGCCTCGCGCGTGATCTGCGCCTTCACCTCGCGGTTTTCGTACACCGCCTCGATGATGAGCTCGCAGCCCTTGAGGTCCTTGGGGTGGTCGGTGGCCAGGATGCGGTCGAGCAGGCCAAGCTGCTCCTGGATGCTCATCAGCCCTTTCTCGACCCGCGCCTGGGTGAGGCGGTGGCTGTAGGACTTGCCCAGCTCGGCGTTTTCCAGGCTCACGTCTTCCAGTACCGTCTCGATGCCCCGGCTGGCCTGCGCGTGCGCGATGCCCGCGCCCATCATCCCCGCGCCCAGGATGCCCACCTTGCGCGGCACGAAGCGCGGGAAGTCCTTCGGGCGCGAGCCGCCGCTGCGCACGGCGTTCATGTCGAAGAAGAACGCGTTGATCATGTTCTTCGCGACCGGGCTCACGAGCAGCTGCGCGAGGTAGCGGCTCTCGATGCGCAGCGCCGTGTCGAAGTCGACCATCGCGCCCTCGACCATGGCGGCCAGCGCGGCCTCGGGCGCGGGGTACAGGCCCTGGGTCTTCTGTCGCAGCACGGCCGGCGCCACGCTCAGCATGCCGGCGATCTTGGGGTTGCTCGGCGTGCCGCCGGGCATCTTGTAGTCCTTCTCGTCCCAGGGGTGGCGGGCCTGCGGGTGGGCGCCGATGAAGGCCTCGGCCGCGGCGCGCAGGCTCAGCTCGTCGATCGCCAGCGCGTGCACCAGGCCCAGGTCCAGCGCCTCGCGCGGGCTGAACAGGCGGCTTTCCAGGATGTAGGGTTGCGCGCCCTGCAGGCCCAGCAGCCGGGTCATCTTGGTGATGCCGCTGGCGCCCGGGATCAGGCCCAGGGTGATCTCGGGCAGGCCGAGCTGGATCTTCGGGTGGTCGATGGCGACGCGGTGGTGGCCGACCAGGGCCACTTCCCAGCCACCGCCCAGCGCGGAGCCGTTGATGCAGCTCACCACCGGCACGCCCAGGGTCTCCAGCGTGCGGAAGTTCTTCTTGGTCTGCTCGATCTCGGCGTAGACCTGGCGCGCGTCGCTGGCCTTCAGGCGCATGGTGCCCTTCAGGTCGGCACCGGCGAAGAAGGTGCTCTTGGCCGAGGCCAGGATGATGCCCTTGATGAGTGCCTTGTCGCGCACCACCAGGCCGGTGACGGTGGTGAGGTCGCGCTGCCAGTCGGCGCACATGGTGTTCACCGGCGAGCCGGGCTCGTCGAAGGTGATGGTGGCCAGGCCGTCGTGCAGCTCGTAGCGGATGGTCTTCACGGGTGTCCTTTCGGCTGTTTCCCCAGAAGCACCGCGGAACCGGCTTTGCCGGGCCGCTGGTGCTGCCCCCTTTCAGGGGGTGACGCGCCGAAGGCGCGGCGCGGGGGTGGGTCGTCAGACCCTTTCAATAATCGTGGCGATGCCCATGCCGCCGCCCACGCAGAGGGTGGCCAGACCGCGCTTGAGGCCACGGCGCTCCAGCTCGTCCAGCAGCGTGCCCAGGATCATGGCGCCCGTGGCGCCCAGCGGGTGGCCCATGGCGATGGCGCCACCGTTGACGTTGACCTTCTCGTGCGGTACGCCCATCTCGCGCATGAACTTCATGGGCACGGCGGCGAAGGCCTCATTCACCTCGAACAGGTCGATGTCGTCCACCGTGAGTCCGGCTTTCTCCAGCGCCTTTCGGCTGGCCGGCATGGGGCCGGTGAGCATGATGGTCGGGTCCGCGCCCGACAGCGCGGCCGCGACGATGCGCGCGCGTGGCGTGAGTCCGTGGGCCTTGCCCGCCGCCTCGCTGCCGATCAGCACGGCCGCCGCGCCGTCGACGATGCCCGAGGAGTTGCCCGCGTGGTGCACGTGCTCGATGCGCTCGACCTGCGGATACCGCTGCAGGGCCACGGCGTCGAAACCCATGCCGCCCAGTTGCTCGAACGCGGGCTTGAGCGAGCCCAGGCCTTCCATCGTCGTGTGCGGCTTGATGAACTCGTCCTCGCCGAGCACGGTCTGGCCCAGCATGTCCGTCACCGGCACCACGGATCGGTCGAAGCGGCCTTCGCCGCGGGCGCTGGCGGCGCGGCGCTGGGACTCGAGCGCGAAGGCGTCCACGTCCTCGCGCGAGAACCCTTCGAGGGTGGCGATCAGGTCGGCGCCGATGCCCTGGGGCACGAACATCGTGGCGCTGTTGGTGGCCGGGTCCTGCGCCCAGGCGCCGCCGTCGGAGCCAATGGGCACGCGGCTCATGCTTTCCACGCCGCCGGCGACGACCAGATCCTCCCAGCCGCTGCGCACCTTCATGGCCGCCAGGTTCACCGCCTCCAGGCCCGAGGCGCAGAAGCGGTTGAGCTGCACGCCCGAGCAGCGCCAGTCCCATCCCGCCTTGAGCGCGGCCACCTTGGCGATCACCGAGCCCTGCTCGCCGATGGGCGAGACCACACCCATGACCACGTCGTCCACCGCGGCGGTGTCGAAGTCGTGGCGGCGCTGCAGCGCACTCAGCGTGCCGGCCAGTAGGTCGATCGGCTTGACCTCGTGCAGGCTGCCGTCCTTCTTGCCCTTGCCACGGGGCGTGCGGATGGCGTCGTAGATATACGCTTCGCTCATGCTGATGACCTCCGCGCAGCGCGCTGCGGTGCGAGCGCCTTCGGAACGGCCGGGCGGCGCTCATGGTGTTTCCTCGGTGGTGCCCAATACCTCGGCCCAGTATATTGACTTTCGCCAAGCAACTGCTTGCCAAAAATCCCCCATCCGTCCAGTCGGTGACATCATGATCGAACGCACCCTCTTCAACAGCGACCACCAGGCCTTCGCCGACGCCTTCCAGCGTTTCGTCGACAAGGAGATCGCGCCCTTCCACGAAGCGTGGGAGGAGCAGGGCTACGTAGACCGCGACGTCTGGCGCAAGGCCGGGGCCAACGGTTTCCTGTGTCCTTCCATGCCCGAGGCCTACGGCGGCGCGGGCGCCGACCGGCTGTATTCCGTGGTGCAGATGGAGGCGCTGGCGCGCGGCGGCTTCAGTGGCATCGGTTTCGGACTGCACAGCGAGATCGTGGCCCCGTACATCCTGCACTACGGCACCGAGGCGCAGAAGCGGAAGTACCTGCCGCTGCTGGCCAGCGGCGAGATGGTCGGCGCCATCGCCATGAGCGAGCCCGCCGCCGGCAGCGACCTGCAGGGCATCAAGACCACTGCGCTGGTGCAGCCCGATGGGAGCTACCGCCTCAATGGCAGCAAGACCTTCATCACCAACGGCTGGCACGCCGATCTGGTGATCGTGGTGGCCAAGACCGACCCGGCGGCCGGCGCCAAGGGCACGACGCTGCTGCTGATGGAGCGCGGCATGCCCGGCTTCGAGACCGGCAAGCGGCTGAAGAAGCTGGGCCTGAAGGCTCAGGACACCTCGGAGCTGTTCTTCAACGACGTGGTGGTGCCGGCGGAGAACCTGCTCGGCGGGCCGGACTTCCTCGGCCGCGGCTTCGTCTGCCTGATGGAGCAACTGCCCTGGGAGCGCCTGCAGATTGCCATCGGCGCCGTGGCGGCGGCGCAGGCCGCCATCGACTGGACCTTGCAGTACGTGAAGGACCGCAAGGCCTTCGGTACCACGGTGGCGGCGTTCCAGAACACACGCTACACCCTGGCCGAGTTGCAGACCGAGGTGCAGGTGGCGCGCGTGTTCGTGGACAAGTGCTGCGAGCTCGTGAACGAAAACCGCCTCGACTCCGCCACCGCCAGCATGGCCAAGTACTGGTGCTCCGACCTGCAGTGCAAGGTGATGGACGAGTGCGTGCAACTGCACGGCGGCTACGGCTTCATGTGGGAATACCCCATCACCCGCGCCTACGCCGACGCGCGCGTGCAGCGCATCTACGGCGGCACGAACGAGATCATGAAGGAGCTGATCTCGCGGCAGATGGGCCTGGGCGGGCGTTGAGGGTCAGCGACTCCGTCACGTGTTCGTGGGGCGTTCGGTGTAGGCTGTGGCCGGGCACAGTCGTTGCTGGAGCGCTTGGCCATGAAGAACGCCGACATCAAGCAGTTGGAGTTGATGTGCGAGTTGATCGAAACGCAGAGCCTGAGTGAGGCGGCCGCGCGGCTGGGCATGACGCCGTCGGCGGCCAGCCAGTCGCTGAGCCGACTGCGCGCCACCTTCGGTGAAGAGGTCTACGTCCGTCAGGGCAATGCCTACCGGCTCACGCCCCACGGAGAGCAGGTGATGGGGGGTGTGCGGGCCATCGTGCGCCACTGGAACGAGGCGCTGCAGGCCAGCGGCGATTTCGACCCGTCCACCTGCGAGCTGCGCTTCGCCGTGGCCTGCGTGGCGCACACGGCCTCGCCCGATCTGGTGCGGCTGCACGCCGACATGCGCCGGCTGGCGCCTCGGGCGACACTTGATTTCCAGGTGCCGCTGCACAACGCCGTGGACGTGCAATCGCTGCGCGCGGGCAAGCTCGACGTGCTGTGCGCCAGCGCGCCGCCGCCGCCCGACATGCGCGACGTGCACCACGAGTTGCTGTGCACGCACGCGCTCACGCACGTGGTGCTTGGCCGCGGCCATCCCCGCATTGGCGAGTCGATGACGCTGGCCCAGTACCTGGGCGAAGAGCACCTGGTGGCGCACTACCGCAACCTCGACCCGGCGTCGCGCAGCCCGCTGGACGCGGCGCTTCTCGCCCACGGCCACGCCGCGCGCCGCGCCACCTATGTGCAATCGTTGTGGACGGCGCTGCACATGGTCTCGCGTTCGGACTACCTGCTCACCGTGTCGGCCGAGGGCGCTCGCGTGCTGGAGCGCTACCTGAGCGAGGTGCGCAGCCTGCCGCTGCCGCCCGACATGCCGGCGGTGCGCAGCGAACTGCACATGATCTGGCACGAACGCACGCACCGCAGCCGCCCCCACCAGTGGCTGCGCGAACGCCTGCGCGAGGTGTGCGCGGGGGCCATCCAATGAGTTCGGCGGACCTGCGACAGGTCGCCTTGCTGGTGGCCTTGATCGATGCGCAGAGCCTGAGCCTGGCGGCCGAGCGCTTGCACATGACGCCGTCGGCCGCCAGCCAGTCGCTGCAGCGACTAAGGGACGTGTTCGGCGACGAACTCGTCGTGCGCCAGGGACCCCGTTACCTGCCGACGCCCCTGGGCGAGACCGTGTTGCCGTCGTTCCGTGACATGGCGGCCTTGTGGCAGCACACCAGTGCGGGGACGGCGGTCTTCGACCCGGTCAGCAGTGAAGCATCGTTGAGCCTGGTCTGCGACGCCGTGTTCGCCGAACTCGACCTGGCCGCCTGCTACGCCGCGATCGTGTCCGCGGCGCCGCGCGTGCTGCTGGACGTGCGCACGCCCGATCCGGTGCCCGGCAGCTTCGCCTCGTTGCGCTCGGGCGCGGTCGATGTCGTGCTGACCACGTTCACGCCGCCGGGCGACGCCGAGGACCTGCACGCCGAGCGCTTTGCCGACGCCGAATTCACGCATTGCTGCCTGAGCGTGGCGCATCCCCGCATCGGAGCCGGCCTGACACTGGCGCAATACGCCGCCGAACAGCACGTGAGGGCGCACCCCATCGAGCGCTCGGGCGGTTCTCTCACGCCCATCGACCAGGCCCTGGTGTCCCTGGGGCATTCGCCGCGGCGCTCCAGCATCGTGCTGTCCATGCCGCACCTGGCCGCCATCGTGGCCACCACGGACCGTCTGACCACGGTGTCGCGCCACCAGGGTGCGGTGCTGTCGCGCTACGCCGAGGGCCTGCGGCTGTTGCCCCTGCCCCCCGAGGTGCCCCGCATCGCGGCGCCGCGCTACATGGTCTGGCACCACCGCACGCACCACAGCCCGGCGCACCGCTGGCTGCGCGACCGCCTGCGGGAGTTCGTGTACGCGGAGGCCGGACCGGGCCCGCCGCCGGGGCAGGCCTGAGCGATCCGATCGGGTGTCGGCGCCCTCAGCGCATGAGGCGGTAGAGCTCGTGCAGGCGCAGCACGGCGATGGCTGGGCCACGGGTTCTGACCATGAGGTCAAAGCACTCGAAGAACAGACCGCGCAGGGACTCGGGGTCGGTCGTGGCGATCAGGGTGGTGTAGAGGGCCTGATCGGCGGGCTCCAGGTAGTCCACATAGTGCCCCACGGTCTGCACGATGGTGGTGCGCGCGCGCTCCATGGCGTCGCTGGGGGATTCGTGGGCCGCCGTGTCATGGCGGGGGGCGAGTTGCCAGCGCGCCATCAGCATGTCCAGCATGGACGCGGTGGATGGCGGTTCGGCAACGGTGGCGTGGCTCATGCGTAACTCCTGGATCCCATCGGGCGCCGGGGCCAGGTGAGCGGGTGCATCGGCTCTGGCTTCGGCGTGGAGGGGAATCTAGGGCGGCAAGCCCCCGCTGTCGATTTCGAAATTAGCAAGAACGGTTTAGCGGCGCTAAAAACCCTGCCCTGTTCGGCCCCCCAGCGCCCGGACGCGGCTGCCAGGGGTATCCGGCGGGGCTTCGTGGTCCGCCGCCACCCAGGCGCGGCTGGGGTGCTCGGCCATGTCGGCCAGGCAGTCCGCCAGGAAGCGGGCCGACGGTGCGTCCAGTGCCGCGAAGGGCTGGTCGATGAGGGTGACGGGCGCGCCCGCCGCCAGCGCCGCCGTGAGCCAGACCTTGCGCCGACTGCCGGTTGACAGCATGTACAGCGGCTTGTGCAGGTGCTCCGCCAGGCCGAAGCCGTCCACCAGGTCGGACAGGGCGGCCTCACTCAGGCGGGGCCAGTGGGTGGCCAGGCCCTCCAGGTAGCCGGCGGCGGGCAGGGCGTCGTGCGCTTCGGTCTGGGGATCGATCCAGAACACCTGGCGGCGGTAGGCCGCCGGGTCGTCGTGCAACCAGTGGCCGTTCGCCCACAACCGCCCGGCCTGGGGCGCCAGCGCACCGGCCAGCAACGACAGCAGCGTACTTTTTCCGCTGCCGTCTTCGCCCGTGAGCCAGGTGAGGCCCGGACCGAGCGCCAGCGAGGTGTCGTTGAACAGCGGGGCGCTACCCGGCCAGGCGAAGCGCAGGCCTTCGGCGCGCAGCAGCGGGGTCATGGCGGGGTGTGGAGCTAGTAGGGCAGGCGCAGCCGCTGGCCCTGGTGGACGATGACGGCGCCGCGCGGGCCGATCGATTCCAGCTTGAGCCCCGGGGCGATGTCCTGCCCCTCCTGCAGCACCTGGCCGTCGACGATGAGCATGCGCAGCGCGGGGTTGGAGGCGTAGGTTGTGCCGCTGACTTTGAGTGGGGGCAGGGCGGCGCGCGCCGTGGGGTTGAGGTCGCTCACGCGGGGCAACTGGGCTTCGCTCGTGGTGGCCGGGGCGGGCGCGGGTGCCGCGGATGCCGCAGGCGCACGGGCCGCCGGTGATGGCGTGGGCGCCGGTGTGGCAC
>NZ_CCAE010000005.1 GCF_000723405.1 Hydrogenophaga intermedia
CGTGCTCGATCGCCGGGCCCGCCTGGTGGTGAACGGCGAGGCCGGCGTGCTCATCGCCCAGGCCGGGCAGGACATGACACTGCAGGCGGCCGAGATCAGGAACGAAGGCAGCGGCCCCACCGTCCTCCTTGCCCAGCGCGACCTGCTGCTGCCCACGGTGAGCACCGGGGGCACGGACGACATCCACTGGAGCGCCGACCACCGCCAGAGGACCGAGCGGCGCGAGGACATCGGCACCGACATCGAAGCCAATGGCGACGTGACGATGCTGGCCGAACGCGACCTGCTCGGTCGCGCCGTGAACATCCAGGCCCAGGGCGACATCGACGCCCGCGCCGCCGGTGCCCTGCTGCTGCAGGCCGGCGAGCGCAGCCTGAGCGTGGACGAGCACCACCGCGTGCGCCACGGCGACAGCTTCAGCCGCAAGACCGTCACCGAAGACTTCACGCTGCGCGAGAGCAACGCGATCCCCAGCGAACTGAGCGGGCGCAAGAACAAGTGGATTGGAACCAGTGACAGTGGTATTCAGATTGAAGGATACCGGCAGCCGAGAACTACCGCATATCCCCTGAGAGAAGAGAGGAAGCCATGAAAGCGCGCTACTACGTTCACTGCTTCGAGGGATTTGATCCGCTCGATGAATATCGGCTCTTGCGTGTCGGAGGCCTCATCAACAGCGCCGAATCTCTGCGAAGTGTTTTCAATAGCTACCTTTTCAGTTCCATAACATCGGATTTCTACGAGAACCGTTACGGCGATGTGGACGAAACGCTGGTCGCGATCGAACAGATTGAACACGGCAAGCTCGACGCATACGACACGGGTGGGAATGGCTTCTCTCACCACATCACCCGCGAGCGCGTGCGCTTCGAACACAGCGTCTTCGGCGAATGCCCCGAATGGCCTATCTGGTGCTGCACGCTGGCCCAATACAAGGCCGCACTGCAAGGCTACCGACGCTTCCTGGACATGCCCAAGTCCATCGACAGCGAACTGATCATCGACCTACCGGACGGCGAAGCGCGTTGCGATTGAACAGCGTTGAATGCGTAAACGCACCCAACGCCGGCCACCGCAGCGCACCGCCTCAATAGCAAACCATCAACGCTCCCAGTCCCTCTCCGGCTTGGCCCCGCGCGCCTTCATCGCCGCCATGTACTGCGTCAGCAGCGGCTTGGCCTGCACGCCGCGGGCTTCGTTGTTCTTCACCCATTCCTGCGCCAGGTTGGGCAGGCCGTCGATCCACTTGCGGCGCTCGGCGTCGGGCAGCGGCGTCACCGTCACCGGCGGGTTCTGGCCCTTGCCCAGCTCCACCATGCGGTTCATGGCCATCTGGTGGCGCTGCACCAGGTCTTCACCGTGGCGGCGCGTGTACTCGGCACCGGCCTCGCGCATGGCCTGCTGTACCTCGGGCGGCAGCTTGGCCCAGCTGTCCTTGTTGATGGCCACGCCACCCGAGAACACCACGCCCATGTTCACCTTGGTCACATAGGGCGCCACCTCATAGACCTTGGCCGGCAGGATGCCCGTGGCCAGCGAGACCACGCCCTCGCTCACACCCGTCTGGATGTCGGTGTAGTAGGTGGTGAGCGCGCCGTCCACCGGCGTGGCCCCCACGCCGCGCAGCCACAGGCCCAGGATGCCCGGCGCCGAGAGCTTGCGGCCCTTGAGGTCGTCCACCGACTTCACCGGAAACTTCGTCCAGATGTCGTAGGTGTCGGAGCCCGTGGCGCCCAGGAAGACGATGTTGTACTTGTCCCATTCGGCCTTGAAGGCCGGGTTCTTCTCGATCATCTCCGTCATCGCGCCCAGCACGATGCGCGGGTCGCTGGTGGTGAAGGGCGTGTGCGCCGCCAACTGCGACAGCGGCATCTTCGCGGGCTCCAGGTAGCTGAACACCCAGCCGATGTCGGTGATGCCCTGCTCCACGCTGGTGAGCGTGGCGTTGGCCTTGTAGAGCTGACCGCCGAAGGCCTCTTTCCACTCGATCTTGTACTTGCCCCCGGCGGCGAGGCGCTTGTCCACCTCGGGCATGAACACCTGCTGGATGAAGCCCACCCAGGGAATGGTGGTGGGGTGGCTGGAGGCCACCGTGAGCTTGATGGTCTGCTGGGCCGAGGCGGCCAGCGGCAAGGCCATGGCCGCCGAGGCGGCCATGGCGATGGCCGTGAGGCGGACGAAGGTCGAACGTTTCATGCTTGTCTCCTGTTGTGAATGTCTGAACGCGAACACGAAAACGAAAACGGCGAGGGAAATCTCAATCAACCTGCGCGCCCGACTGGCGCACCAGCGCGGCCCACTTGGCCACCTCGCTGCGCGCGAAGGCGTCCATGGCGTCAGGGCCCAGGGGGCGCTGCTCCACGCCTTGCGCGGCCAGCTTGCCGGCCGTCTCGGCCTTGGCCAGCGTGGCGGCCGTGGCCTGGCGCAGGCGTGCGAGCACCGGGGCCGGCGTGGCGGCCGGCGCGTACAACATGAACCAGGCCACGAGGTCGAAGTCGCTGCCGGTCTGCTCGGCGATGGTGGGCAGGTCGCGCGCGGCGGCACTGCGTTGCGCGCTGGACGCGCCCAGCGCGCGCAGCTTGCCACCCTGCATGTGCGGCAGCACGGCGGCCGGGTGGTAGAACATGAAATCGGCGCGGCCGGTCATCACGTCGTTCATGGCCATGCCACCTTCCTTGTAGGGCACGTGCAGCATCTGGCCGCCCAGGCGGGCCTTGAGCAGTTCACCCGCCAGGTGGCCCGAGGTGCCGTTGCCCGCCGAGGCGAAGGTGGCGCCCTGCCCCTGCGCGGCCTTGGCCTTGAGGTCGGCCAGGGTCTTCAGCGGCCCATCGGCCGCCACCACCAGGAAGGTCGGCGTGTAGCCCACCAGGGCGATCGGCGCGAAGTCCTTGAGCGGGTCGTAGCTCAGGTTGCGGAACAGCGTGGCGTTGATGGCGTGCGTGCCCACCGTGCCCATCACGAGTTGGTAGCCATCGGCGGCGCCCTTGGCCACCTGGTTGGAGCCCACGGTGCCGCCCGCGCCGGCGCGGTTGTCCACCACGATGGACTGGCCCAGCTCGCGGCCCAGGCCCTCGCCCACCACGCGCGAAATGATGTCGGTGGTGGTGCCGGCACCAAAGGGCACGACGAGGCGGATCGGGCGGTCCGGGTAGGTCTGCGCGGCGGCGGGCAGCGCGATGGCGCCGGCCGCGGCGCCCAAGGTCAGCAGGGCGTCGCGGCGGGTCAGGGAATGGCGGCTCATGTGTTGGTCTCCTTCTTGGTGTGTGTCGCGCCGGGCCAGCCCTGGGCGTACAGCGCGTTGTGCTCGCCCAGTGTGGGCGGCGGGGTCACGTGCAGGCAACGCTGCCCGTCGAAACTGATGGGCGAGCGCACCGTGCGCGAGGGGCCCATCGTCGGGTGGTTCGTGTCCACGAAGAGCTGCAGGTGCTTCGCCTGCGCGTCCTCGGGCACCTCGTCGGTGCGGTACATGGGCGCGTGCGGCACGTCCTGCGCGAGCAGGCGGTCGCACCACTCCTGGCGCGTGCGGCGCTGGAAGATGTCGCGCAGGATCACGATGAGCGCGTCCTGGTTCTCGATGCGCGCGAAGCGGTCGCGAAAGCGCTCGTCCTCGAAGATGTCGGGCTTCTCCATCGCCTGCGCCAGGCCTTGCCAGAACTTCTCGGGCGAGGACATATGCAGCGCGATCCAGCCGCCGCAGGCGCATTCCAGCACGTAGCTCTGCGACACGCTGGGCCGGCTGTAGGGGCCCATCACCTCGCCCTCGGAGAAGAGGTGGGTGAAGGCGTCCAGGTTGAAGTGGGCCATGGCCTCGAACATGGACACGTCCACGCGCCGGCCGGCGCCCGTGGCGTGGCGCTCGTGCAGCGCCCCCAGGATGCCGAAGGCCGCGTAGTAGCCGGTCATGGCGTCGGCGATGGCCGGGCCCACCACCCGCGGGTTGGCCGGGTTCACCAGCAGGCGCAGGTAGCCGCTGGCGGCCTGGGCCACGGTGTCGTAGCTCGGGCGCGCGGCGGCGGGGCCGTCCTGCCCGAAGCCGCTGATGGCGCAGTAGATGAGGCGCGGGTTGAGTTCGCGCAGGCGCGCCTCGCCGGCCTGGATCTGCTCGGCAAAGCCCGGGCGGAAGTTCTGGATGTACACATCCGCGCCTTCGATCAGGCGGTCGAAGCTGGCGCGGTCCGCGTCCTTGCGCGTGTCCAGCGCCACGCTGTGCTTGTTGCGGTTGTAGGTCTGGTAGTGCGGGCTGTACAGGCCGCCCTTGAAGGCGCGGAAGGGGTCGCCCGTGCCGGGCAATTCCACCTTCACCACCTCGGCGCCCAGGTCGGCCAGCACCATGGCGGCGGCCGGGCCGGTGATGAAGGTGCCGTGTTCGACCACGCGCAGGCCCTTGAGCACTTGGGTCATCGTGCGCCCTCCTCAGTCGATCTTCTGCACCGGCACGAAGCCGGCGGGCACGTGGCCGGTGTAGCGCTGCTCCAGCGTGGCCTGGTAGGACAGCGCAAAGCCGATGGGCTGTTCCAGCTCCTCGCTCATGTGCGCGATGAGCCCGGCGCAGCGCGCCAGCATGGGCACCCCCTTGAGCGCGTTGAGCGGGAAGCCCACGCCCAGCAGCACGGCGGGAATCGCCGCCGACACATTCAGGCGCAGGTCCTTGCCGATCACCTCGGGCAGCACCTGCTCCACCGCTTCGGCGATCTCCACGTAGCGCTGGCCGCCACCGGCCTGCTTCGACACGCGAAACAGCGCCGACACGCGCGGGTCGCGCGCCTTGTGCACGGGGTGGCCGTAGCCGGGCACGGCCTGGCCGCGCGCGCGCCATTCGCCCACCACGGTGCGCGCGGCGGCCTTCAGGTCGCCGCCATGCTGCTCGCTGGCGCGGTGGATTTCATCGAACAGGCGCCCCGCGGTTTCCGAGGCCCCCAGGATCACCGATCCACAGCCCAGGATGCCCGCCGCCACGGCGCCCTGCAGCGCGTCGGGCGCGGCGGCCAGGGTCATGCGCGCGGCCTGCACGCTGGGCACCAGGCCATGTTCGGCAATGGCCACCAGGGTGGCGTTGAGCACGGCGCTGGCGGGCGCGTCGGGGCGCTTGCCGGTGAGCAACAGGTAGAAGTAGTCGCCGAAGCCGAGCTGGCCGATGAGGTCCTGGCACAGGTCCTCGCCGCGCACGACGATGGTGTCGGGGTTGTGCGCGCAGATGGCCGACTGCGGCACGGTGGCCTTGCCGATTTTCAAAAGTCTCTCCGGTGAAAAGGAAGGGTCAGCGCGCCGGCACGAGGCGGAAGTCGTACGTGGCGCTGTGGTACGGCGTGTCCATGCGGCGGCCGTCGGGTGCGGTGCCGGCGGGGTGCTGCTGGAAGGGCACGATGAGGCTGTTGCGCACGCCGAAGACGGCGTCCGAATCGAGGTAGGGGCTGTCGGCCACGAAGAGGTGCGTGGTCACCGTCTGGTGGCCGGGTGCGTACACCTTCATGTGGATGTGGCCGGGCCGGTTGGGGTGGCGGCCCATGCGGCGCAGCATGCGGCCCACGGGGCCGTCGTCGGGCACGGGGTAGAAGCTGGGCTTGATGGACCAGAAGCGGTAGTTCCCCTGCGCGTCGGTGCGAAACCGCGCGCGCAGGCGCATGCCGGCGTCCTCGCCCATCTGCATGTCGTAGATGCCCTCGCCGTCGCCGGACCACACGTCGAGGCAGCAGTTGGCGATGGGCTGGCCCTCGGTGTCGGTGACCTGACCGTGGTAGTACGCGGGCTCGCCGGGCATGTTCTCGCCGATGTCGGCGCCCAGCGCCATCTCGGGCGAGCCTTCCCAGTAGAACGGACCTTGCACCGTGGCCTCGGTGGGCGTCTGGGCGCCACCGCCGCTTTGCTGGAAGGCACGCGCGGCCTTGATCTGGTTCAACGCCACCACCAGCATGGAAATGCCCAGCGTGTCCGACAGCAGGATGAACTCCTGGCGCTTGTCGTCGCACATCTTGCCGGTCTCGGTGAGGAAGAAGATGGTGTTGATCCATTCCTCCTCGCTCAACTCCACCTCTCGGATGAAGGCGTGGGCGTGTTTCACCAGGGCGCTCATCACCTGCTTGAAGCGCGGGTCCTGGCAGTCGGCCATGCGGTCGAGCACGGCCTGGGTGATGTCGTTGGCGTCCAGTTGGGCCATGGGGCTTGTCTCCTGTGGGCGGGTGCCTGTTGTTTTGATTCGCAGCGCAGTCTAGGCACCCGATGACTGCGACGGAAGTGATGAATTTCGACCGCTATGATCGATCGCATCGATCATCCAAGGAAGGACCAAGCGATGGAACTGCGTCACCTGCGCTACTTCGACACCTTGGCCGAGACGCTGAACTTCACGCGCGCGGCCGAGCGGCTGCACGTCACCCAGTCCACGCTGTCGCACCAGATCCGCCAACTGGAGAACGAACTGGGCCTGGTGCTGTTCGACCGGTCGCACAAGAAGGTGGCCTTGACCGAGGCCGGCGAGTTGCTGCGAAGCCACCTGGTGCCCGCCCTGCAGCAGATCGACCGCGGCCTCCAGGCCCTGAGCCACCCGGGCGAGGCGCTGTCGGGCGAGCTGCGCATCGCGGCCACGCACAGCTTCAACACGCGCCTCATCCCGCTGTGTGTGTCGGCCTTCCTGGGCCAGCACCCGAACGTGAAGGTGGGCGTGGAGGAGCTGTCGGCGGAGCACATCGCCAAGCGCCTGTCCAGCGGGCACCTGGACCTGGGCGTGTCCTACCGGCCGGCCGATCGGCCCGAGCTGTGGTTCGAGCCGCTCTACAACGAGGAGCTGCGCCTGTGCGTGGCGGCGACGCATCCGCTGGCCAAGCGCCGTCGCGTGCGCCTGGTGGAACTGCACCAGCGTCGCCTGGTGTTGCTGCCCAAGCAATTCAGCACGCGCGGCCTGCTCGACGAATGCTTCGAAGCGGCGGGCGCGCAGCCACTGGTGGTGGCCGAGCTCAATTCCATCGCCCCCATGATCGAGCTCATCCGCCAGACCGACCTCGCGGGCATCATCGCCGAGACCGCCTTCACGCCCTCGCCCGAGCTGCGGCTGATTCCGCTGGAAGACCCCTCGCCGATCCGCACGCCGGGGCTGCTGTGGAAGAAGGGCGTGAACCGCTCCCCCACGGTGAAGCACATGGCTTCGGTGATCCGCCGCGCGGCGAGCGGGCACGCGGGCTGAGCGGGCCGTGCTGTAAGACGGGCCGGCGTGCCGCGACTACCGCCCAATCGTGTGCCACTTCCACCGGATCGCGCCATGTCGTCTCGCTTCTTCACGTTTTCCGCCGTGCCCCGCGGGCCCTGGCGGGTGCTGGACCAGATCACCGTGTCCGGACCGTCGCTGCCCAGCGCCAGCCACATCCGGGTTCAGGCCGGCCCCGAGGCCCCGGCGCCGAGCGACTGGTCCCTGCGTGGCATCACCAGCCACGAGCGCTACGTGGAACGGGCCGAGCGCGAGGCGCTGGCCGCCCGGCAGGTGGGCCTGGGCCAGCCCGGTCACACCTGCGCCGCGCTGATTCCGATCCGCAAGAACGCCGCCTGGTGGGGCCTCACCCAGGACGAGCGCCGCCGGGTGCTGGAGGAACAATCCCGACACATCCGCCTGGGCATGAACTACCTGCCCCAGATCACGCGTCGCCTGCACCACTGCCGCGACCTGTCGGACAGCGAGCCCTTCGACTTCATCACCTGGTTCGAGTACGCGCCACAGGATGCCGGCCGGTTCGACGAACTGGTGCGGGAACTGCGGCAGACCCCGGAGTGGCAGTACGTGGAACGCGAAATCGACATCCGCCTGCAGGCCGCGTGAGGACTGCTACGGGGAGCCCAACACGGCCTTTGCGAGCCCCACCAGCCCCATCAGCACCGGCTGGTGCAACAGGTAGTAGCTCAGGCTCCAGCGTCCCCACAGGGCCATGAAGCGGCCGACCGCGCCGCCCTGCCCCGAGCCGCCCAGCCAGCCGGGCCGGTGGGCGCACACCCAGCGCCCGGTGGCCAGGCCCCACCACACCACGCCCATCCACGGCAGCAGCGGCACGTAATCTTCGGCGAAGGGTTTGCGGCTGATGAAACCCAGCACATTGAGACCGGGCTGGTTCAACGCTTCCAGCGCGGGCCAGGCGGCCATGGCGGCCGGTGCCAGCCAGGGCAGCACGATGGCCAGTGCGCCCAGCGGCCACAGCCAGCGCCCCCAGCCCCCCGTGAGCCGCGCGATCACCAGCATGACGGCGATGCCGTGCAGCACGCCGAAGTAGATGAAGCTCTTGGGGAACATGAACCACGAGCCCACGGTGACCAGCAGCGCCGCACCCGCCACCTGCGCCCAGCGGCGCCAGAAGCGCGGCCAGCCCTGGCCCTGGTGCAGGGCCACCGCCTGCGACAAGCCGGCCGTGAACAGGAAGAGGCTGACGATGGCGGTGCGCTGCGTGGTCCAGAACGGGTCGCTGAGGAAGGCCTGGTGAGTGAAGCCGAAGTGGTCGAGGTCGAAACAGAAGTGGTAGGCCGTCATCCACAGCAGCGCCACGGCGCGCAGCTGGTCGATGCGGTCGTACCGGGTGGTGCTCATTGGCTGGCTTGCGCGTGGTTCCAGATGCCCAGGAGGTGCTCCGCCAAGGCCTTCGGCTCGCTCACCATGGGGCAATGGCCCGTGGCCATCTCGATGAGGTTCCAGCCCGGCTCGCGCCGCACGCGCTCGCGCGAGGCCTTGATGGTGCCCAGCGCGGGCGCGGTGCAGTCGATGAAGGTGCGCGGCGCGCGCGCCACGGCGTCGCCGTCGAAGTCCAGGGGCTGATCGTAGAGCCGGTAGGGCTGCGGGGTCTGGCGGCGGTTGAGCCAGTCGCGGTCGGCCCCCTGCAGGCCGAAGACCTCGGCGTCCGGCGGCGCGAAGTGCAGGCCCCCGCTGGCCTTGGCCGCCTCGAAGCGCTTGGCCTTGGTGGCCTCGTCGTGCGGCGTGCTCCAGGCCTCGCCGGGGTACGGCAGCACCGCGTCCAGGTAGACGAGATGCGCCAGCGCGCCGGGCGCGGCGGCCTGCAGGCGGTCGGCCACGCCGGTGACCACCATGCCCGCGTAGCTGTGGCCCACCAGCACCACGCGCTTGAGTTCCTCGGCCTCGATCAGGCCGAGGACGTCCTGCACGTGGGTCTGCAGGTCGATGGACTCGCTCATCAGGTGGGCCCGCTCGCCCACGCCGGTGAGGGTGACGGCGTGCGATTCGGCACCGGCCGCGCGCAGCAGCGGCAGCACGCGGCGCCAGACCCAGGCCCCCAGCCAGGCGCCGTGGACCAGGACGATGGACGTGGTGTTGCTCATGCGGGTTCTCCTGGAAAATACCGGACCCACGCATTCTGCCCGCGCCCCATGCTGCCCCACCAGATCGAGCTGCTATCCCCCGCCCGCACGGCCGACATCGGCATCGAGGCCGTCAACCACGGCGCCGACGCCGTCTACATCGGCGGCCCATCGTTCGGCGCGCGCACTTCGGCCGACAACAGCGTGCAGGACATCGCCCGCCTGGCCAGGCACGCCCACCGCTTCGGCAGCCGCATCTACGTCACGGTCAACACCATCCTGCGCGACGACGAGCTGGAGCCGGCCAGCAGGCTCATCCGCCAGCTCTACGACGCGGGCGCCGACGCCCTGATCATTCAGGACATGGGCCTGCTGGAGCTGGACCTGCCGCCCATTCAGTTGCACGCCAGCACGCAGACCGACATCCGCACGGTGGAGAAAGCCGTGTTCCTGCAGAACGCCGGCCTGTCCAAGCTGGTGCTGGCGCGCGAACTCACGCTGCCGCAGATCCGTGCGATCTACGACGCGCTGGACGACCAACGCTGCATCGTCGAGTTCTTCATCCACGGCGCGCTGTGCGTGGCCTACAGCGGCCAGTGCTACGTGAGCCACGCCCACACCGGCCGCAGCGCCAACCGGGGCGACTGCTCCCAGGCCTGCCGCCTGCCCTACGAGGTGAAGGACAGCCAGGGCCGCATCGTGGCGCACGACAAGCACGTGCTGTCGATGAAGGACAACAACCAGAGCGACAACCTGCGCGCCCTCATCGACGCCGGCGCGCGCAGCTTCAAGATCGAGGGCCGCTACAAGGACCTGGGCTACGTCAAGAACATCACGGCGCACTACCGGCGCCTGTTCGATCAGATCCTGGACGAGCGCCCCGAGCTGGGCCGCGCCTCCAGCGGGCGCGCCACCTTCAGCTTCACGCCCGACCCCGACCAGAACTTCAACCGCGAGTTCACCGACTACTTCGTCAACGGCCGCCAGGACGACATCGGCGCCTTCGACACGCCCAAAAACCCGGGCCGTGCCATCGGCTTCGTCACGCAGGTGGGCCCCAACTGGGTGGAGTTGCAGTGCGACGACGAGGCCACGGTGATCCACAACGGCGACGGCCTGTGCTACCTCGACCTGCACCGCGAACTCGTGGGCCTGCAGATCAACCGCGCCGAACCGGCGGGCGCGCCCGGGCGCTTCCGCATCTTCCCCAAGGACGCCATCGAGGGCCTGCGCCACTTGAAGCGCGGCACGGTGGTGAACCGCAACCGAGACATGGACTGGGTGCGCGCGTTGGAGAAGAAGTCGGCTGAGCGGCGCATCGGCGTGTGGATGAAGCTCTCGCGCACGGCCGATGGCCTTCGCCTGGACCTCACCGACGAGGACGGCCATGCCGCCCACGCCGAACTGGCCTGCTCGCTGGAGCTGGCTCGTGATGCCTCACAGGCGCACGACAAGCTGCGCGAGGCCTTGGGCCGCCTCGGCGAAACGCTCTTCACGCCCATCGACATCGCCCTCGCCTTCAGCGAGCCCTGGTTCGTGCCGGCCTCGCTGCTCAACCCGCTGCGCCGCGAGGCCGTGGCCGCGCTGGAGGCCGCGCGCGCCAGGGCATTCAAACGCCTGCCGCGCGGCGTGGCGGTGGAGCCGCCCGCGCCCTACCCCGAGGACACGCTCACCTACCTGGCCAATGTGTTCAACCACAAGGCCCGCGCCTTCTACGAGAAGCACGGCGTGAAGGTGATCGCCAGCGCCTACGAGTCGCACGAGGAGACCGGCGAGGTCAGCCTCATGATCACCAAGCACTGCGTGCGCTTCTCGCTGAGCCTGTGCCCCAAGCAGGCCAAGGGCGTCACCGGCGTGCAAGGCACGGTGCGCGCCGAGCCGCTCACCATCACCCACAACGACGAGAAGCTCACCCTGCGCTTCGATTGCAAGCCCTGCGAGATGCACGTGGTGGGCCGCATCAAGCCTTCGGTCATGAAAGCGGCGGCGCACAGCCCCATCACCTTCCACCGCACACGGCCCACGGCGCGCGGGCCGCACTGACTCAGCCGTCTTCGGGCTCGGCGCCTGAGTCCTCCGGCACCTGGAGCACGGCCAGCAGGCGGTCGAGCATGGCGTAGACCTCCGCCACGAATTCAGGGCCCAGGTCGGCCTCAAGCTGGCGGTAGACGTCTTCGAGGTCGCCGCTGACGTCCTTGAACATGCGCATCGCCCGCGGCGTCAGCGAGACGTGCTGGCGGCGCTGATCGCCTTTCATGCGTTCGCGGCTCACCAGGTCCAGCGCCTCCATGCGGGCCAGCACACCCGCCAGGCTGGGGCTGGAAATGTGGCAGATGGTGCAGATCTGGCGCGGCTCCAGCGTGCCGTAGACGTCGAGCGCGCGCAGGATGCGGAACTGCTGCTCCGTCAGCCCCGTTTTCTTGAGCACCGGCCGAAAGCGCGCGATGAGCCCGCCGCGCACCTGCAGCAGCAACAGGGGCAGGTTGCGGCGCGCGCGCGGAGCGGCTGGGGGAACGGGGGTGGCTGGGGGTGTGCGGGATCGCGGCAAGGTGTCAGAAGGGGTAGGCCTGGGGTTCGGTCTGGATCGTAATCGAGCGCAGATCGGTGAACTCCGCGATGGCCGCCTTGCCGCCGAAACGGCCGTACCCGCTGTCCTTGACGCCGCCGAAAGGCAACTGCGGTTCGCTGCGCACCGTGGGCGCGTTGATGTGGCACACGCCGCAGGCCAGGCGCTGCGCCACCTGCAGGGTGCGGGAGATGTCGCGTCCGAACACGGCGCCGGCCAGGCCGTACTCGGTGTCGTTGGCCACGCGCACGGCCTCCTCCAGGTCGTTCACCCGCACGATGGCCGCGATGGGGCCGAAGGACTCGTCACCATAGACCTTCATGCCCGGCTTCACGTGGTCCAGCACCAGCGGCGCGATGCGCGCGCCGTGGCGCCGCAGCGGCACCCGGAGCTTGGCGCCGAGGGCCACCGCGTCGTCCACCATGGCGGCCACCTGCTCGGCGGCGCGTTCGCTGATGAGCGCGCCCGCCAGCGCGGGCACCTCGCGGGTGGCGAGCCGCTCGGCCTTGTCCGCCAGGGCCTGCGCGAAGCGGTCGGCGATGGACGCTTCCACCACGATGCGTTCCGTGGACATGCAGATCTGGCCCTGGTTCATGAAGGCCCCGAAGGCGGCGGCGTTCACGGCGGCATCCACGTCGGCGTCGGCCAGCACCACCAGCGGCGACTTGCCGCCCAGCTCCAGCAGGGCCGGCTTGAGGTATTGGCCCGCCAGCGCACCGACGATGCGCCCGGTGCGCGTGGAGCCGGTGAAGTTGACCCGGCGCACCGCCGGGTGGGCGATCAGCGCTTCCACCACCTGCGGCGCGATGGCCGGGTCGTGCGCAATGACGTTGACCACGCCAGGGGGGAAGCCCGCGTCATTGAGCAACTCGCCGATGAGGCGGTGGCTGTCGGGGCAGACCTCCGAGGCCTTCATCACCACCACATTGCCACAGGCCAGCGGCATGGCCAGCGCGCGCAATCCCAGCAGCAGCGGCGCGTTCCACGGCGCGATGCCGAGCACCACGCCCACCGGCACGCGCAGCGTCATGGCCACGCAGCCAGGCTGGTCGGACGGAATCGTCTCGCCCCCCACCTGCGTGGTGAGCGCGGCCGCCTCGCGCAGCGCGGCAATGCCGCCCTTCACGTTGAACTGCGCCCAGCCCACGGACGTGGCGGTCTCGGCCACCATGCGCTCGACGAACACGTCGGCACGCGCCTGCAGCAGATCCGCGGCCTTGCCGAGCAGCTCTCGCCGCAAACCCGGGCCGGTGCGCGACCAGGAGACAAAGGCCTGGGCGGCCGAGTCGACGACGGCGCGCGCGCCCTCCACCGTGTGCCAGTTGTGTGTCATGTCGGTAGCTCCTTCAAAGCGGGGCGATGCGCGCGTGCAGCACCGCGCTGCGGCCTTCGTCGAGCGCGCGGATGCAGCGCGCGACGGCGTCGTCGATGTCCTTCGGGTCGCTCACGCGCTCGCCATGCGCGCCGGCGGCTTCGCCCACGGCGGCGAAGTCCATGTCGCGAGGCAACAGCGAGGCGTATTCGCCGCTGTGAAAGGCGTGGCCCCCGGGGTACATGCGCAGGGTCGACTCCTTCACCGCGGCCCAGCCGCTGTTGTCCAGCACCACCGTGAAGATGGGCACGCCATATTCGCGTGCCACCGCGTAGGTGGACGTGGGGTTGCTGAAGTAGAAGGTGCCGTCGCCGACGAAGTGCACCACGCGCCGCTGGGGGTGGGCCAGCTTCATGCCCAGCGCCGTGCCGGCCGAAAAGCCCAGCCCGCCCCCCGGAAGGCCCATCAGCGTGCCCGGCTGTTGGCGCGGCACCTGCTCGAACACGGTCAGCGTGTGGCGGATGCCTTCGTTGAGCACGATGTCGTCTTCACCGAGGGCGCGGTGGATGGCAGCGCACAAGTGCGCGGCGTTGATGGCGCCCGGCTCGCCCGGCGCGCGCGCGGCGTCGGCCACGCGCTGGCCACGCTCGGCGTGCTCGGCGCCCAGCCGCACCAGACGCGCGGCCGCGCGCGCTTCAAAGGCCGGTGTGGCCAGGGCCTTCACCGCTTCGATCAGATCGGTCAGCAGCAGCTCGCTGTCGCCTTGCAGGCGCAGGTCGGTGGCGAAGCCCCACATCGGCATGTCGCGCTTGAGCGCATCCACGTCGATCTGCGCCCACCAGGCCTTGGGGTTGACGTTCGTGGTCTTGGGCACCCAGGGCACGTCCACGTCCAGCATCAGGCCAACATCGGCGCGTTCGGCGAACGGGCCGGGCAGGTAGCCGCCGAAGCAGGGGCTGTCTCGGCGGATGTTCAGGTGCACGCTGTTGAATTCGCACACGCGCATGCCGATCAGCGTGGACAGCGCCTCCACCAGCGCCGGCACGCGGGGGTTGCGGCCGGCGTAGGCGGTGACCAGCAAGGGGTCTTCTGCCGCCACCAGGCGCTCGGCGATTCGTTGGATGTCGTCGGGCCGGGCGCCACCCGCTCGCACGGGCTGGTGATGCGCGGCCGTGAACGGGTGCAGCTCGTCCGGCGGGCACGGCGCGGCCAGCACCTCGCGCGGCAGCATCAGGTACACGGGGCCGGGTGGGTCGCTCTGCATCACGGCGTGCGCGCGCGCGATCACCTCCTCGGCCATCGACGGCCAGGGCAGCGTGTATTCCCACTTCACGTACGGGCGCACCACGCTGCCCTGGTCGAAGGGTTCCTGCACGAAATGCACGTAGGTGTCGCGGCCGCCCTCCACGCCGTTGAAGGTGGTGGCCGGCGCGCGGCCCGCCATCAGCAGGATGGGCACGCGCGCGCGGAACAGGTTGTGCAGCCCCATGGCGGCATTGGCCGTGCCCGCGTCCACGTGCACCAGCACGGCCTGGCCACGGCCGGTGGCCACCGCGTAGCCGCCGGCCATGTGGATCGCCGTGTTCTCGTGCGGGCACAGCACCAACTCTGGCAAGCGCCGGCCCGCTTCGCGCCAGCGCGCCATCTCCTCGATGAGGGGCGCGTGGTCGGTGCCGAGGTTGCAGAACAGGTAGTCGATGCCACGGTCCAGCAGGGCCTGGAGCAGGTGGTGCGAGGCGCTGCGCGCCGTCTCGTGGGGGCTGTCGGGGAGCATGGGTTCCTGGTCAGTTGGTCGTGGCGGCCAGGCCGGCGGCGCGCACGGCGGGCGCGAAGGCCTTCTGCTCGGCCTGAATGCGCTGGCGAATCGCCTCGGGGCCTGCGAAGTCGCTTTCGTGGCCGAGCTTGGCGAAGGCTTCTCGCATGGCCGGCGTGGCCAAGGCCTTTTCCAGCTCGCCCGACAGGCGCTTGAGCACGCCCGGGGGCGTGCCGGCCGGGGCGTACAACGCCAGCCAGACCTCGTACTCCGTGCCGGGGAAGCCCGCCTCGGCCAGGGTCGGCACGTCGGGGAGGAAGGGCGAACGCTTCTGCGAGGCAACGGCCAAGGGACGCAGGCCGCCGGACTTGATCTGCCCACTGAGCGGCGCCAGATCGGCCATCACCATGACCGCACGGCCCGTGACCAGGTCCGAGATCGCTGGCGTGAAGCCGTTGTAGGGCACGTGGATCATCCTGGCGCCGGCACTTTGCACCAGCATCTCGGTGCCCACGTGGGCCATGGAGCCCACGCCATTGCTGGCGTAGGCCAGCGAGCCGTCCTTGGTCTTCGGATCGGCGAACAGCTCCTTCACCGTCTTGTAGGGCTGCGTGCTGGACACGGTGAGGAAGAACGGCAGGCGCGACACCATGCCGACCGGCGCGAAGTCCTTGAGCGGGTCGAACGCCAGCTTGGCCTGCGTGAGCGGCAGCAGCGTCATGGTGGAGCCACCGGTCAACAGAAGCGTGTAGCCATCGGGCGTGGCGCGCGCCACCGTGGAGGCGCCGATCACCGTGTTGCCTCCGGGCTTGGCCTCCACGATCACGCTCTGCCCCATCGAATCGCCCAGCGCCTGCGCCACCAGGCGTGCGGCGGCGTCGACACCGCCCCCGGCCGCATAAGGAATGACGATGCGAATGGTCTTGTTGGGAAAGCTGTCCTGCGCGTGGCCCGCCAGCGTCGCAGCGCACAGCAGCGCGGCGACGGCCCATCGAACGAGTTTCATGCCTTGTCTCCTGGATGTTTTTTCCAGCGGACAACGGTGTCCGCCGCAAATCACTCACATGTGAGTGATTTGCGGAGCATAGGCCTCCGGCGCAGGTGCGGCTCTAGGCAATAACCCGAAGTTGTGCCGGCCTGCTCAGATGTACGGCACCGGCTGCGGCGCGTGCCGCAGGTGCAAGGACAGGCCCAAGGCCGCCATGTGGTTGCCGTTGCGCCCCAGGATGGTCTCGGCCAAGGGCAGGAACTCCGACTCCTCCAGCCGCGCGTGGGCCGAGTAGTCCGCCACCAGGCGGTGCACGTCACCCACGTCCAGCTCGCTGTCCTGCCCACGCGCCACGCGCTTGAGCTCGCGTTCCAGCGAACGCCACAGCGTTTCAAGCTGACGGTGCTGCGTGGTGAGGTGCTCCACCAGCCGCTGCGCTCGTTCGCGTTCCGGCCCGGGTTCGGCGCTGGCCAGCACGGCGGGGAACAGCTCGCGCTCCTCGTCCAGGTGGTGCTCGAAGATTGCCTCGCGGAAGAAGCCCAGCGCATCCTCGGCGATGCGCCGCGCGCGGGCGGCCGGCTCCAGCAGCGCGGGCAGTTCGTCCAGCGCATGCAAGTGGCGCACGATGCCCGCGTGGCACTGGGTGAAGTTGGTCAGAGGTGCTTCGCCGCGTGACGTGATCGTGTCGTTCATGGTGGTCTCCATCGGCTTGGGCCGGATGCGACCCAGTCTAGGCAGCGCGCCGCCGGACGCCTTGACCCAGGTCAAGCCCACCTTCTCTAGGGCAACACCACACCGGCGGGAACGAACACGCCCGGCGTCGTCGCCGACTGCGGATACACCACAGGGCCGTCCACCACGAGATCAACCCGGCCATCGCCGGTCAGCTCGCCAGCGGCGATGAAGCTGGCCGAATACGGGCCTTCCCACACCTGGGACACGGCGTAACTGCCGGGGCTGGCGGGCGTCTGCAGGAGCACCGTGATGCGGGTGCTGTTGGCTTGCGTCTGGTAGACCGTGGAGATCACCGCCAGATCGGGCCGCCCGTCCGCATCGAGGTCACGCACCAGCACGCGTCGCGCGCCATCGGCCACGCCTTGCGCCTGTGCGCTGAAGACGCCCGGCGCGGTCTGGCGCCACCAGCGCACCGCGGCACCACCCGACCCGCCCGACGGCGCATTGCCGGCGTCCGCCGCCACGGCGTCAAGGCGACCATCGCCGTCCAGATCGGCCAGCACCAGGCCCACCAGGGCCACGCCCGTGCCCAACACGGCGGGCGGCGCGATACCGCCACCCGCCTGCGCCCGGCACCACCAGAGGCGATCACCGCCCACGCCCACCAGATCGGCCAGGCCATCGCCGTCCAGATCGCCCACGGCCAGGGCGCTCCAGCCCCGTCCTGCGCCGGCACACACGGGCACTGGCGGCGCGAAGGCACCGGCCGGCAACTGCGTCAACCACAGCGCCCGGCTGTTCACGATGACCCCGTCGGCCACCAGCAGGTCGGTGCGGCCGTCGCCCTGCACGTCGCTCAGCGACACATCGTTCGCCACGCCGCCGGTGGTCAGCACCTGGGCCGCGCCGAACTGTCCGGAGTTCACGGCCGACTGCCGCAGCAGCGCGACCGCGCCGCTGTCGGCCGGCGCGTTGACCGGGGCCGGCTGCGTCATGGGCGAGGCACTCACCAGGTCGGGCCGCCCGTCGCCATCCACGTCGCCCGCGACCAATACCCAGGGGTCGGCCGCAACCGCGTGGCGCTGCAGCGGTGCGAACGCTCCGCTCGTGGTCTGCCGGCGCACGTCGACGTAGCCCGGGTGCGGAGGCGGTCCGTCGACATGGCGGATGGCCATGGCCACGTCGTCCCGGCCGTCGCCATCCAGGTCGCTGACCACCACGCCACCGCTCACCCAGTACGGCGCGATCACGGCTGTGCCGCCATCCCCGCCACAAGCCACCAGCGCGTTGGCCGCAGCGCCCAGCAGCAGGCAGCGCCACGAATGCATGCCGACCGAAGGGAACATGGGGGGGCTCCTGCGCCGCGCGCCCCGTGGGCACCGCGCCCGCGTCACCGCAGCCCGCACCAATCTAGGCCCGTGGCCCGGGCGCGCATTGACGCGCGTCAATGGCCGCGTCAGCCCCCCTGGCGCGACACCAGCTCGAACACGTCGCGCTCGATCTCCTGCCCGGCCGCGCTCATCACTCGGCGCTGCAGGCGCACGTAGCGCCTGACCTCCGGCGCGTACCAGACGAGGTAGTGGATGCGCACCGGTTCCAGCTGGGCCGAGGCCTGCCCGCCCGTGGCCATGCGGTTGCTCCAGACCTCGACCTTCACCGCCTCGAAGCGCCCGGCGGGCACCATGACGGATTCACGGCCCAGGGCCTCGCCGCTGGAGTGCCATTGCGTCCACTGGCCGTCCACGTCGGGCGTGGGGAAACCACGCCCGCGCCAGGACCCGATTTCGCCCGCCACGAGGTAGGGGCTGAACTCCGCGCCGATGCCCGGCCACGACACGAAGCCGCCCTGTCCGGCGCGCGAGCGGCGCTGCACAGGGTCTGCCATGGCGGGGTCTTGCAGGCTATCGACCACCATGTCGCCGTTCACCTGGTTCACGCGGATGACCACGGTGCGGTTCGGGCTGGTGGGCCATTTGCCCCGCACCTGGTACGTCCAGCTCTGGCCCACAGCGGGCAGGCGGCTGTCGGGCGAGCGGACGACGGGCGGGGCGGGCGCAGGTGCGGCGGCAGGTGCAGGTGCGGCGGCAGGTGAAGGTGCGGCGGCAGGTGCGGGCGTGGGTGCGGATGCAGGCACGGTTGGCGGCGCCGCGCGCGTCACGGGTGGCACGGATGCCGGCAGTGGTGGGCGTGACGGTCCACTGGAGGCCGCATGCGGCGCGGGCACGGGCGCCGCTGCCACCACCGTTTCGGGCGGCCGGGGTGCGCCTGGGGCCGATGCCGACCCCGAAGACGCGCGGCGCCCGCCACCGGTGCCGTCCATGACCGGGGCTGGCGCCGACGCCGCCGGGGAAGCCGCGGCCAGCAGGCCCACCTCCTCTTCCTCGATCGGCGGCTGCGGCACGTTCCTCCAGGTCCACCAGGCACCCGCCCCCACCGCCAGCAGGCCGATCCCGGCGGCCACGCTCCAGCGGACCGCGCCCGCTCCGCCTTCGCCCGCCTTCTCGCCCAGCAACTTCTGCAGTGCCTGGATCAGGGTGGCCGTGGAGGCATCCCACTGCTGGTGCTGTATGGCAATGGCCTGGCGCCGCGCCAGCGGCTTGAGTTCATCCGGCAGATCGTCCGCGCCGGGCATGGTGGCTCGGTCCAGCACCACCGGCACCACGCGGATGTCGCGCTTGAGCGCGGCGGCAATCTCCAGGCGGATGAAGTCGTGCGGGTCGTCGAGCCGGCGACGGCCCTGCGCGTCGCGGATGTTGAGCCACTCGTCGCCGATCAGCACGATGAGCACGCGGCAGGAACCCACGGCCTGCTCGATCGCGACGACGAAGTCCGTGCCGGGCTCGATGCCCTCCACATCCATGAACACACGATCGGCGCCAAATTGCGCCTTGAGGCGATCGGACAGTCGCCCGGCGTAGCCGGCCGCGTCGTCGCGACGGTAGCTGATGAAGATCCCGTCCATGCCAGCCCCCGCGCCGCCCTGACGGTGAGCGGCCGAACCATTCTAGGCAGGCACCGGCGCGCGCGATACCCCAGGCGTGGGACGCGTCGAAGCGGCTCAGGCCGCCTTGGGCGTTCCGCGCAAGCGCTTGATCAGTTCAACGACGCCGACCACCACCGCGCCCGCCGCAATGCCCACGAGTGCACCGGCCAGACTGGGCACGAAGGCGCCGAACCAGCCCAGGCTCTCCGACCAGGTCTCCACCCCATGCGCCAGCAGCGGCAGGCCGTGCAGCAGGATGCCGCCGCCCACCAGGAACATCGCGGCCGTGCCCAGCACCGACAGCGACTTCATCAACCAGGGCGCGAAGGCCAGGATGCCGCGCCCGATGGCCTGCTTCCAGGCCCGCGCCTGGCGGGTCAGGTGCAGGCCCAGGTCGTCGAGCTTCACGATGCCCGCCACCAGGCCATACACGCCCACCGTCATCAACAGCGAGATGCCCACCAGCACGCCGATGCGCTGGCCCATGCTGGCGCTGGCCACGGTGCCCAGGCTGATGACGATGATCTCGGCGGAGAGGATGAAGTCGGTGCGGATGGCGCCCTTGATCTTGTCCTTCTCGTAGGCCACGAGATCGACCTTGTCGTCGGCCACGGCCTTCACCAGCTCATCGTGGTGCTTCGTATCGTCGACCTTGTGCGCGCCCAGCGCATGCACGAGCTTCTCCACGCCCTCGAAGCACAGGAACAGGCCGCCCAGCATGAGCAACGGCGTGATGAGCGCGGGCACGAAGGCGCTGATGAGCAGCGCCGCCGGCACCAGGATGGCCTTGTTGACGAAAGAGCCTTTGGCCACCGCCCACACCACGGGCAGTTCGCGGTCGGCCTTCACGCCGGTGACCTGTTGCGCGTTGAGCGCGAGGTCGTCGCCCAGCACGCCGGCCGTCTTCTTCGCCGCGACCTTGGTCATGACCGAGACGTCGTCGAGCAGCGTGGCGATGTCGTCGATGAGGGCGAGAAGGCTGGTACCGGCCATGGAAGGCTCCGTTGGGGGTTCAGGTCGGCGCGGGCGGCCAGACCACGGGAAACAGGGGATCGTCCATCGCCGTGCCCGCCGGCAACCGCGCCTCCAGCCCCGGGAACGGGGGCGAGGTGCGCCAGCGGCGCGGCGCGTGCACGCTGTCGTCGCCCAGGTAGCGGGCCGAGAACACGCGGCGGCGCGCGCCCGGGCCGGTGCCGCTGGAGGCGTGCAGCGCCAGCATGTGGAAGGCCACGCAGTCGCCCGGCTCCAAGGCCCAGGCCAGTTGCGGGTAGCGCTGCGGTTCCTGCTCCACCGGGGGCAGTTCGGCCAGCGTGCCTTCGGGGAACCAACGGGCCTGCTGGTCGCGGAAGGTGCGTGGCATGTACCAGGTGCCGTGGTGCGAGCCGGCCACGAAGCGCAGCGTGCTCTCCAGTGGCACCGGGTCCACGGGAATCCAGAAACTCACGTTCTGCGCGCCGTCGACGTTGTAGTACGGCTGGTCCTGGTGCCAGGGCGTGGGCTGGCGCGTGCCGGGTTCTTTCACCAGCAGGTGGTCGTGGTACAGCCGCACCGAGCGGCTGCTCATGAGCTGGGCCGACAGGTGCGGCAGCGCGGAGTGGCGCAGCACGTCGTCGTAGGCCGGGTTGTCCGCCCATGTGCAGAAATCCTCGACGAAGCGGCCCGGGTCGTCGGGCTCGCTGGCCACCAGGGCCAGCGGGCTCAGGTGCGCGAGGTTGTGCTCGATGCCCTCTTCCAGTCGTTTGAGTTCTGCCGGCGTGAGCACGCCGCGCAGCACCACGGCGCCGTCGCGCGCATAGGCCTGCACGGTGGCGCTGTCGAGGGCGTGTTCGCGCGCCATGCGTTCAGCCTACCCAATGGCGGGCGTTGCGCCACATCCGCGTCCAGCCACTGGGAGCGTTGATGTCCTGGTCGGTCCAGCTCATCAGCACGTTGCGGAACACGCGCTCGGGGTGCGGCATCAGCGCGGTAAAGCGGCCGTCGGCGGTGGTGACGGCGGTGAGGCCGGCCGGGCTGCCGTTGGGGTTGTGGGGGTAGCGTTCGGTGGCCTGGCCCCGGCTGTCGACGAAGCGCATGGCGGCGATGGCCTGGGCCGGGTCGCCGCGGTGACGGAAGTTGGCGTAGCCCTCGCCGTGCGCCACAGCGATGGGCAAGCGCGTGCCGGCCATGCCCTGGAAGAACAGGCTGGGCGAATCGAGCACCTCCACCTGCGACAGGCGCGCCTCGAAGCGCTCGCTCTGGTTGGTGGTGAAGCGCGGCCAGGCCCCGGCGCCGGGGATGATGTCGGCGAGTTCCGCGAACATCTGGCAGCCGTTGCACACGCCCAGGCCGAAGGTGTCGGTGCGCGCGAAGAAGGCCTGGAACTGCTCGGCCAGGCGCGGATTGAAGGTGATGGAGCGCGCCCAGCCGATGCCGGCACCCAGGGTGTCGCCGTAGCTGAAGCCGCCACAGGCGACCACACCGCGCACGTCCTTCAGGTCGGCGCGGCCGGTCTGCAGGTCGGTCATGTGCACGTCGATCGCCTCGAAACCGGCCTGGGTGAAGCACCAGGCCATTTCCACGTGCGAGTTGACGCCCTGCTCACGCAGGATGGCGACCTTGGGGCGCGAGAGGTTCAGGAAGGGCGCGGCCACGTCCTCGGTCGGGTCGAAGGTGAGGTGCGTGTGCAGGCCACCGTCGGCCGGGTCGCCGGCCGCGGCGTGTTCGGCGTCGGCGCAGGCGGGGTTGTCGCGGCGCTGGTTGATCTTCCAGCTCACGCTGTCCCAGACCTGCTGCAGGTCGACCAGCTTCGCGCTGAAGACGGCCTTGGTGTCGCGCCAGACCTGCAGTTCGCCTTTGCCAGCGTCCATCGACGACGACACAGGACGCGTCTTGCCGATGAAGTGGCTGTGCTTCGACAGGCCATGCTCGCGCAGCAACTGCATCACCTCGTTGCGCTCATCCGTGCGCACCTGCAGCACGACGCCCAGTTCCTCGTTGAACAGGGCCTTGAGCGTGAGCTCCTCGCGGCGCGCGCTGACCTGCTGCGCCCAGTTCTTGGCGTCGCCCGTCTCGGCGCGGCTGTCGCTGATGCCATCGCCCTCGGTGACGAGTTGGTCGATGTTGAGCGCCACGCCCACCTGGCCGGCGAAGGCCATCTCGGCCACGGTGGCGAACAGGCCCCCGTCGCTGCGGTCGTGGTAGGCCAGCACGCGGCCCTGCGCGCGCAGGGCGTTGATGGCGTTCACCAGGTTCTTCAGGTCCTGCGGGTCGTCCAGGTCGGGCACCTCGCCGCCGGGGTGGCCCAGGGTCTGCGCGAGCACGCTGCCGCCCAGGCGGTGGCGCCCCTTGCCGAGGTCGATCAGCACCAGCGTGGTGTCCTCGATCTCGCGGTTCAACTGCGGCGTGAAGGTGCCGCGCACGTCGGCCAGCGAGGCGAAGGCGCTCACGATCAGGCTCACCGGCGCGGTGACCTTCTTCGTCTGGCCGTCGGCCTGCCACTGGGTGCGCATGGACAGGCTGTCCTTGCCCACGGGGATGGAGACGTCCAGCGCCGGGCACAACTCCATGCCCACGGCCTTCACGGTCTCATACAGCGCGGCGTCCTCGCCGGGTTCGCCGCAGGCGGCCATCCAGTTGGCGCTGAGCTTCACGCGCGGCAGCTCGATGGGCGCGGCCAGCAGGTTGGTGATGGCCTCGGCCACGGCCATGCGGCCCGAGGCGGCGGCGTGCGTGGCGGCCAGCGGCGTGCGCTCGCCCATGCTCATGGCCTCGCCCGCGAAGCCGGCGTGGTCGGCCAGGGTGACGGCACAGTCGGCCACGGGCACCTGCCAGGGGCCGACCATCTGGTCGCGGTGGCTCAAGGCCCCCACCGTGCGGTCACCGATGGTGATGAGGAAGCGCTTGGACGCCACCGTGGGGTGGCTCAGCACGTCGATCACGCTCTTCTGCAGATCGACGCCGGTGAGATCCATGGGCGGCGATGTGCGCGCCACGGTCTTCACGTCGCGGTGCATCTTGGGCGGCTTGCCCAGCAGAACATCCATCGGCATGTCGACCGGGCTGTCCTGGCCTCCGTCGACCAGCTTCAGTTGCCGTTCTTCCGTCGCCACGCCCACCACCGCGAACGGGCAGCGCTCACGCTCGCAGAAGGCGGTGAACTGCGGCAGCGATTCCGGCGCGATCGCCAGCACATAGCGCTCCTGGCTCTCGTTGCTCCAGATCTCCTTGGGCGCCAGGCCGCTTTCTTCCAGCGGCACGGCGCGCAGGTCGAAGCGCGCGCCGCGGCCGGCGTCGTTGGTGATCTCGGGAAAGGCGTTGGAGAGGCCGCCCGCGCCCACGTCGTGGATGGCGAGGATGGGGTTCTTCTCGCCCTGGGCCCAGCAGTGGTTGATGACCTCCTGCGCGCGGCGCTCGATCTCGGGGTTGCCGCGCTGCACGGAGTCGAAGTCGAGCGAGGCGGCATTGGTGCCGGTGGCCATGGAGCTGGCCGCGCCGCCGCCCATGCCGATCTTCATGCCCGGGCCGCCCAACTGGATGAGCAGCGTGCCGGCCGGGAAGAGCACCTTCTTCGTGAGCTTCGCATCGATGGTGCCCACGCCGCCCGCAATCATGATGGGCTTGTGGTAGCCGCGCTGCACGCCGTCCACCACCTGCTCGTATTCGCGGAAGTAGCCCAGCAGGTTGGGCCGGCCGAATTCGTTGTTGAAGGCCGCGCCGCCCAGGGGGCCCTCGGTCATGATCTGCAGGGGGCTGGCGATGTGCTCGGGCTTGCCGCCCGGCTGATCGGACAGGCCGCCCCAGAGCTTGCCCACCGTGAAGCCGGTGAGGCCGGCCTTGGGCTTGGAGCCGCGCCCGGTGGCACCCTCGTCGCGGATCTCGCCGCCCGCGCCGGTGGAGGCGCCCGGGAACGGCGAAATGGCCGTGGGGTGGTTGTGGGTTTCCACCTTCATCAGCACGTGCTGGGTGGCGGGCTCGGCGCGGTAGGCGGGCGCCTGGCCATCGGGGCCGCCGTCGTAGCGCGCCACGAAGCGCTGCACGTCATGGCCTTCCATCACGGACGCGTTGTCGGCGTAGGCGATGACCGTGTGCTGCGGGCTGTGCTGGTGCGTGTGGCGGATCATGCCGAACAGGCTCTTGTCCTGCGCCACGCCGTCGATGGTGAACTGCGCGTTGAAGATCTTGTGGCGGCAGTGCTCGCTGTTCGCCTGCGCGAACATCATCAGCTCCACGTCGGTGGGGTTGCGGCCCAGGCCGTTGAAGGCGGTGATGAGGTAGTCGATCTCGTCCTCGGCCAGGGCCAGGCCCCAGTCGGCGTTGGCGCGCTCCAGGGCCGCGCGACCACCACCGAGCACGTCCACGCGCTCCATGGGCGCGGCCTGCAGTTCGGTGAACAGGGCGTGGGCCTCGTCGCGCGTGGCCACCACGGCCTCGGTCATGCGGTCGTGCAGCAGGCTGGCCACGGCCCAGCGCTGCTCGGGCGTGAGCGCGGGCTTGCCGCCCAGCAAACCGGGCTTGAGGGCGATGCGGTACTCCACCAGGCGCTCCACCCGGTGCACCACCAGGCCGCAGTTGCGCGCGATGTCGGTGGCCTTGGAGGCCCAGGGCGAGACAGTGCCCAGGCGCGGCATGACCAGCAGCGCAGGGGCGCCGTCGGCTTCGAGCTTGAGGTGTTCGGCTTGCGCGGGCTCGCCGTAGGTGAGCAGCTCGCCCAGGCGCCGCTCGGTGGCGCTGTCAGGGGCGGCGTCGAAGGCCACCAGGTGCACGAAGCGCGCGCTCAGGCCGACGATGCGGTCGTGGATGGAGGTGAGGCGGGGAAGAAGCTGCTGGACTCGGAAGTCGCTGATGGCGTGACCGCCATCAAAAGTGCGCAGGTGCAGGGACACGGTGGGGCCTGAGGTGCGTTGAACCACCCGCGGGCGGGGTGGTGGAAAGCCCGCGATTTTACCTGCCACCCCCATGGTGATCGGCCCGCCAGGGCTGCCCGGACGGGGTCCGGTGGGATAATCGCGCCCCATGAGCATCACCTACAAGGACGCCGCCGGCATCGAGGGCATGCGCACCGCCTGCCGCCTCGCCTCCGAAGTGCTGGACTACCTCACGCCGCTGATCCAGCCCGGCATGACGACGCTCGAGATCGACCGCCTCTCGGCCGAGTACATGAAGCAGCAGGGCACGCGCTCGGCCACCATCGGCTACCAGCCCAGCGGCTACCCGCCCTACCCCGGCCACCTGTGCACCTCCGTCAACCACGTGGTGTGCCACGGCATCCCGAACGACAAGCCGCTCAAGAAGGGCGACATCCTCAATGTGGACGTCACCGTCATCACGCCCGAGGGCTGGTACGGCGACAACAGCCGCATGTTCCTCATCGGCGGTGAGGCCGCCTGTTCCATTCAGGCCCGCCGCCTGAGCCAGGTGACCTTCGAGGCCATGTGGAAAGGCATCGTGCTGGTGCGCCCCGGCGCGCGCCTGGGCGACATCGGCCACGCCATCCAGACCTACGCCGAGGGCAACGGCTTCAGCGTGGTGCGCGAGTTCTGCGGCCACGGCATCGGCCAGCGCTTCCACGAAGAACCCCAGGTGCTGCACTACGGCCGCCCGGGCACGCTGGAAGAACTCAAGCCCGGCATGACCTTCACCATCGAGCCCATGATCAACGCCGGTCGGCGCGAGATCAAGGAACTGGGCGATGGCTGGACCATCGTCACGCGCGACCGCTCGCTCTCGGCCCAGTGGGAGCACACCGTTCTGGTCACCGAGACCGGCTACGAGGTGCTCACCTGGTCGGCCGGCAACATCGCACCGCCGGCCTTCGTGACCCCCGCCCCGGCCAGCGTCGCGGCCTGAGGGCACCCCGCGCGTGGCCACGCCCCACAACGGCATGGACGAGCTCGCCGCGCTGCGGCAGCAGTACCGCGACGACAAGCAGGCGGTGTTCGCCACCCTGCTGCAGACCGGCGCCTCCACCCGGGGCGTGCGCCAGGCGCTGCACCAGCTCGCCCGCCTCACCGACCAGACCTTGCGCACGCTCTGGCAGCGCGCCGGCTTCGGCCCGCGCTTCGCCCTGGTGGCCGTGGGCGGCTATGGCCGAGGCGAGCTGTTCCCGCATTCCGACGTCGACGTGCTCGTGCTGCTGCCCCAGGGCTGCGAGCCCGACGCCGACGACACGCTCAAGGCCCGCATCGAGGGCTTCATCGGCGCCTGCTGGGACCTGGGGCTGGAGATCGGCTCCAGCGTGCGCACCATCGACGAGTGCGTGGCCGAGGCCGAGAAGGACGTGACCGTCCAGACCTCGCTGCTCGAATGCCGGCTCGTCGCGGGCCACCAGGAAGGCTTCAGGCAACTGGTCACCCGCCTGGGCGAGGCCATGGACCCCAAGGCCTTCTTCGTCGCCAAGTCACTGGAGATGCGCCAGCGCCACCACAAGTACGAGAACACCCCCTACGCGCTGGAGCCCAACTGCAAGGAATCGCCGGGTGGCCTGCGCGACCTGCAGATCATCCTGTGGGTGGCCAAGGCCGCCGGCCTGGGCCGCAGTTGGGACGAGCTCGCCCGCACCGGTCTGGCCACGCCGCTGGAGGCGCGCCAGATCAAGGCCAACGAGGCCCTGCTGAGCCTCATCCGGGCGCGGCTGCACCTCATCGCGCACCGGCGCGAGGACCGACTGGTGTTCGACCTGCAGACCGCCGTGGCCGAGTCCTTCGGCTTCAAGGCGCAGTTGCCCGCGCCCGGCGAAACCAACCCGCGCGGCACGCGCCGCGCGAGCGAGGCGCTGATGAAGCGCTACTACTGGGCGGCCAAGGCGGTCACGCAGCTCAACCAGATCCTGCTGCTCAACATCGAGGAACGCCTGGGCGACACCGAACCCGGCGTGCAGCGCCTGCGCCCCATCAACGAGCGTTTCTTCGACAAGGGCGGCATGCTCGAGGTGGCCAGCGACAACCTCTACATCCAGCAGCCGCACGCCATCCTGGAGACCTTCCACATCTACCAGACCACCGTCGGCATCAAGGGCCTGTCGGCGCGCACGCTGCGCGCGCTGTACAACGCGCGCGCCGTGATGAACGCGAAGTTCCGCGCCGACCCGGTCAACCGCGCCATGTTCCGCCGCATCCTCATGGAGCCGCAGGGCATCACGCACGCCATGCGGCTGATGAACCAGACCTCGGTGCTGGGGCGCTACCTCTGGGTGTTCCGCCACATCGTGGGGCAGATGCAGCACGACCTGTTCCACGTCTACACGGTGGACCAGCACATCCTGATGGTGCTGCGCAACATGCGCCGCTTCTTCATCCCCGAGCACTCGCACGAGTACCCGTTCTGCTCGCAGCTCGCGGCGGGCTGGGACAAGCCCTGGATCCTCTACATCGCCGCCCTCTTCCACGACATCGCCAAGGGCCGTGGCGGCGACCACTCCGAACTCGGCGCCAGGGACGTGCGCAGCTTCTGTCGCCAGCACGGCATCGAGCGCGAGGACACGAAGCTGATCGAATTCCTGGTGTCCGAGCACCTCACCATGAGCCGGCTGGCGCAGAAGGCCGACCTGTCCGACCCGGACGTCATCGCCGACTTCGCGAAGCGCGTGGGCAACGAGCGCTACCTGACGGCGCTGTACCTGCTCACCGTGGCCGACATCCGCGGCACCAGCCCCAAGGTGTGGAACGCCTGGAAAGGCAAGCTGCTCGAGGACCTGTACCGCTACACCCTGCGCGTGCTGGGCGGGCGCGCGCCCGACCCGGGCGCCGAGATCGAGGGCCGCAAGCGCGAGGCCCTGCAGTTGCTGGCGCTGCACACCCTGCCCCACAACGCGCACAAGGCGTTGTGGGACACCCTGGACGTGAGCTACTTCATGCGCCACCAGGCCGACGAGATCGCCTGGCACACGCGCGTGCTCACGCGCGAGCTGGCCAAGCCGGGGCGCGACGCGGACCGCGCCATCGTGCGTGCGCGCCTCTCACCGGCGGGCGAGGGCCTGCAGGTGCTGGTGTACGCGGCCGACCAGGCCGACCTGTTCGCGCGCATCTGCGGCTATTTCGACATGTCGCAGTTCAGCATCCTGGATGCGCGCGTGCACACCACGATGACCGGTCACGCGCTGGACACCTTCCAGGTGATCGTGCCCGAGATGGCCGAGCACTACCGCGAACTCGTGGCCATGGTCGAGGCCCGGCTGCCCCAGGTCATCGACCAGCGCGGCCCGTTGCCGCCGCCCACCAAAGGCCGGCTGTCGCGGCGCGTGAAGAGCTTCCCGATCACGCCGCGCGTGGACCTGCGACCGGACGAGAAGGCGCAGCGCTGGCTGCTGTCGGTGTCGGCCAGTGATCGAGCGGGCCTGCTCTACGGCATCTCGCGCGTGCTGGCGCGGCACGAGATCAGCGTGCAGCTCGCCAAGATCACCACCCTGGGCGAGCGGGTGGAGGACACCTTCCTCATCAGCGGGCCTGAGCTGCAGGTGAACAAGCGGCAGATCCAGATCGAAACGGAGCTGCTGGAGACGCTGCAGGGTTGAGGCCTAGGCGTCAGGCTGCAACAGCGCCAGCATCGCCGCCTCGTCGATCACCGCCACGCCCAGCTCCCGCGCCTTGTCCAGCTTGCTGCCGGCCTCCTCGCCGGCCACCACGTAGTCGGTCTTCTTGCTCACCGAGCCAGCCACCTTGGCACCGGCCGCTTCCAGCATCGCCTTGGCGTCCTCGCGCTTGAGCGTGGGGAAGGTGCCGGTGAGCACGAAGGTCTTGCCCAGCAAGGGCTGCGGGGTGTTGTGCTCGCCCTCGTTCTCGGGCCAGTGCACGCCGGCCGCGCGCAACTGCTCCACCACCTCGCGGTTGTGCTCCTGCTCGAAGAAGGTGCGGATGCTCTGCGCCACCACCGGGCCCACGTCGTTCACCTGCAGCAGCTCGTCCACGCTGGCGTCCATGATGCGGTCCAGGCTGCCGAAGTGGCGCGAGAGGTCCTTGGCGGTGGCCTCGCCCACGTGGCGGATGCCCAGGCCGAACAGCAGGCGCGGCAGCGTGGTCTCGCGGCGCTTCTGCAGCGCATCCAGCACGTTCTGCGCCGACTTCTCGGCCATGCGCTCCAGGCCCGCGAGCGCGGTGAGGCCGAGCTTGTACAGGTCGGGCAAGGTCTTGATCAGACCGCTGTCCACGAGTTGCTCCACCAGCTTGTCGCCCAGGCCCTCGATGTCCACCGCGCGGCGCTGCGCGTAGTGCAGGATGGCCTGCTTGCGCTGCGCGGCGCAGAACAGGCCGCCAGTGCAGCGGTGGTCGGCCTCGCCCTCCTCGCGCACGGCGTCGCTGCCGCACACGGGGCAGTGCGCGGGCATGGTGAAGGGCTCTCCCCGTTCGGGCTGAGCTTGGCCTGTCCTGAGCTTGTCGAAGGGTCGAAGCCCTTCCCGCGATGCGCCTTCGACAGGCTCAGGCTGAACGGACGGGAGGACGACCGACACCACCTCGGGAATCACGTCCCCCGCGCGTCGCACGATCACGGTGTCGCCCACGCGTACGTCCTTGCGGCGGGCCTCCAGTTCGTTGTGCAGGGTGGCGTTGGTGACGGTGACACCGCCCACGAACACCGGCGCCAGCTTGGCCACGGGCGTGAGCTTGCCGGTGCGGCCCACCTGCACGTCGATGGCCTGCACGGTGGTGAGCTGTTCCTGCGCGGGGTACTTGTGGGCCACGGCCCAGCGCGGCTCGCGCGTGACGAAGCCCAGGCGCTTCTGAGTGTCCAGGCTGTTGACCTTGTAGACCACGCCGTCGATGTCGTAAGGCAATGCGTCGCGCTGCTCGCCGATGCGGCGGTGGAAGGCCACGAGTTCGTCGGCGCCGCGGCACACCGCCGTCTGTTCGGCCACGGGGAAGCCCCAGGCCTTCAGGCGCATGAGCCAGTCGTACTGCGTGGCGGGCGGCGACTCATCGCCCACCACCTCGCCCCAGGAGTAGGCGAAGAAGCTCAACGGCCGCTCGCGGGCGATGCGCGAGTCGAGCTGGCGCACGGCGCCGGCGGCGGCGTTGCGCGGGTTCACGAAGGTTTTTTCGCCCTTGGCGCCCTGGGCGATCTTCTCGCGCTGGCGCTCGTTGAGGGCCTCGAACTGGTCGCGGCGCATGTAGACCTCGCCACGCACCTCCAGCACCTCGGGCACGTCATTGGGCAGCCTCAGGGGAATCTGCCCGATCGTGCGCACGTTGTGCGTCACGTCCTCGCCGGTCTCGCCGTCGCCGCGCGTGGCGGCGCGCACCAGCACGCCCTGCTCGTAGCGCAGGCTCATGGCCAGGCCGTCGAACTTGAGTTCGGCCAGGTACTCCACGGGCGGATCCGCTTCGGCCAGGCCCAGCTCGCGGCGCACACGCGCGTCGAAGGCGGCGGCGCCGCTGGCCTCGGTGTCGGTCTCGGTGCGGATGCTGAGCATGGGCACCGCATGGCGCACGGGCGCCAGCGCCTTGAGGATGGCACCGCCCACGCGCTGCGTGGGCGAGTCGGGGGTCATCAGCTCGGGGTGTTGCGCCTCGATGGCCTGCAACTCCTGGAACAGGCGGTCGTACTCGGCGTCGGGGATCTTGGGCGCGTCCAGCGTGTAGTACAGGTGGGCGTGGTGGTGCAATTGAGCGCGCAGCTCGGCGGCGCGCTCGGCCACCGACGCGGGCTGCGGCGGCTCGGCGAAGAGGTCAGGGGTCATAGGTCTGACGCCGGGCCGCCCCAAGTCAGACCGGCCCCCTTGGGGGGCAGCGACCCGCGAAGCGGCGGAGCGTGGGGGCTCATGTTGCTTAGGAGAACAGCCGCCGCGCCTGCGGCGAACCGGCGGCGAGGTCGCGCTCGTCGAGCGCGTCGTACAGGCTTTCCAGGTCGGTGCCGATGTGGTCCATGGCCTCGGCCGGCAGCGGCGCGCCCGCGTCGTCGGTAACCAGGCCGTCCATGGCCTCGGCCAGGGCCTGCGCGGCCTGGCGCAGCCGGCTGAAGGGCTGTTCGTCGCGCGCCACATGCGTCACCTCCAGTGACAGCGTGATCTCGCGCAGCGCGCTCTGCTCGGGGTCGTCGGCCATGGCGGCCTGGGGGTCATAGGTCAGCACCAGCACGGGGGGCTGACCAGGCTGGCTGGCGGGCAGCACCATGCGCCCCGGCAGCGTGCCCGCCACGAAGCCCAGGCGGCTGGCGTGTTGCGACACGTAGCCCGGGCTCCAGGCGGCGCGGCGCGCGCGCAGGGTGAAACCCAGTTGCGCGTCGTGGCCACTGGCGAAGGCGTCGAGCTCGCGCGCGCGCGCCACCTCGGCGCGCATGTCGGGGAAGTCGGGGCTGGCGCCCACGGCGTCGGCGAAGGCCTGGGTCTTGACCACGAACTCGGAGAATTCGATGTCGTTGAGCGGCCCCGCTCGGTTGGCCAGTTGCACGCCGGCCTGCAGCGCGCGGTAGCGCTGATGCGGCCGGGCGCCTTCCCATTCGCCGCTCTGGGCGTTGAGGCCTTCCACCGCGAAGGGCTTGCTGCCCACGCGCCGCGTGGCTGGCAGGGCCGCGAGCACGGCGTCGCCCGAGACCTCGTGCTCCAGCGCCAGCGGCGCGATGACGTCGATCAGCGCGTCCAGCGCGGGGTCGGGCCGGCGCTGGGGCAGCGGCGCCAGGGTGGGCTCGATCGGCTCGGGTTCGTCAGGCGCGTCCAGGGTCTCGACCGCGTCGGGCACTTCAAGCGAGCTGTCGTCGAGCACCGGATCCTGCCGTTCGGCCAACGGCGCCAGCACCGGCTCGCCACCTTCGTCCGGCGCCGCCCCGCGCTCACGCACCGTGCGCGGGACGCTTTGGCGCGTGACCCATGCGTTGTAGGCCACCACCGCCGCGAGCACGAGGCCGCCGACGATGGTCAGTCCGATCTGCAGGCTGGTCATGCACTGCCCTCCTCGAACACGACGCGACGTGCGCCGAGGTCGAACCCAGAGGCACCGCGGAACCGGCTTTGCCGGGCCGCAGGTGCCGCCCCCTGAAGGGGGGCACGCGAAGCGTGGCGGGGGAATTCCATGGTCACGTGGCTTCGAGCATGCCGGCCGCCGACTCCATATCGACGGCCACGATGCGCGAGACGCCCTGCTCCTGCATGGTCACGCCGATGAGCTGCTGCGCCATCTCCATCGCGATCTTGTTGTGGCTGATGAAGAGGAACTGCGTTTCCTTGGCCATGGCGCTCACCAGTCGGGCGTAGCGCTCGGTGTTGGCGTCGTCCAGTGGTGCGTCCACCTCGTCGAGCAGGCAGAACGGCGCGGGGTTGAGCTGGAAGATGGCGAACACCAGGGCGATGGCGGTGAGCGCCTTCTCGCCGCCCGAGAGCAGGTGGATGGTCTGGTTCTTCTTGCCGGGCGGCTGGGCCATCACCTGCACGCCGGCGTCCAGGATCTCCTCTCCCGTCATCACCAGCCTGGCGTTGCCGCCGCCGAACAGCTCGGGGAACATGCGGCCGAAGTGTTCGTTGACGGTCTGGAAAGTGGCGCCCAGCAGCTCACGGGTCTCGTTGTCGATCTTCTTGATCGCGTCTTCGAGCGTGGTGATGGCCTCGTTCAGGTCGGCCGACTGCGCGTCGAGGAAGGTCTTGCGCTCGCGCGAGGCCGTCAGTTCGTCCAGCGCCGCCAGGTTGACTGCGCCCAGGCCCTGGATGTCGCGGTGCAGGCGGTCGATCTCACCCTGCAGGCCGGCCAGGCGCACGTTGCCTTCGGTGATGCTCTGCGCGATGGCGGCGCGGTCGGCTTCGGCCTCGTCGAGCATCTGGCTGTACTGCTCCACGCCCAGGCGCGCGGCCTGTTCCTTGAGCTGGAAGTCGGTGATGCGGCTGCGCAGCGGCTCCAGCTCACGTTCCAGTTGCAGGCGGCGCTCGTCGCTGGCGCGCAGCTTGGTCGTCAGGTCGTCGTACTGGCTGCGCAGCGCCGACAAGGCCTGCTCGCGCTCGGTCTTGGCGGCCAGGGCGGCCTGCAGGCCGGCCTGGGCGGCGGCATCGGTCAAGCGGGTCAGCTCGTCCTGTGCGCGCTGCTGCTCGTCGGCCAGCGATTGTTCCTGCTGGCCCGCGGTGTCGATGGCGCGCTGTAACTCGGCCTGGCGCGCCTGCAGGCTGCGCAGCGAGAAGGTGGCCTCTTGCGCCTGGCGCTCCAGTGAACGCTGCTGCTCGCGCGCGTGGTTGAGTTTTCGCTCGGCCTCGATCACGGCGTCGTCGAGCTGGGCGTGGCGCTCTTGGCTGTCGGCCAGTTGCATGTCCAGTTCCTCGAAGCGCGCCTCGGCGATCACACGGCGTTCTTGCAGCGATTCGAGCTGCGCGTCCACCTCGGCCAGGTCGGCGTTGATCTGCTCGCTGCGCGCGCGCGTCTGCTCGGCCTGCTGCGTCAGGCGCAGGGCCTCCACCTGCAACTCGTGCGATCGGCTCTGCGCCTCGGCGGCCTCGCGGCGCGCCACCACCAGGCGCTGGGAGGCGTCGGTGAAGGCGGCGTCGGCGCGCACCAGGGCCGAGCGCGCCTGCTCGGCGATGAGCGCCTGTGCCTTGAGCTGCTTGTCGAGGTTCTCGATTTCCTGCGCGCGCGCCAGCAGGCCGGCCTGCTCGTTGTCGGGCGCGTAGAAGCTCACGCTGTGCGCGCTGACGGCGTGGCCGCTGGCGACGTAGATGGCCTCGCCGGCCTGCAACTGGCCGCGCTGGGCCAGGGCTTCGTCCAGCGTGGCGGCGCTGTAGCAGCCGCGCAGCCAGTCGCCCAGCAAGGCCTGCTGGGCCGCGTCGTTCAGGCGCAGCCAGCTGGCCAGGGGCTTGAGCGCGCCGTTGCCCGCGCCAGCGGTAGCGCCCGGCGGCGGCTGATAGAAGGCCAGGCGCGTGGGTGGCGCGTCGGTGGCGAAGGCGCGCACCATCTCCAGGCGCGACACCTCCAGCGCGCCCAGACGCTCGCGCAGCGCGGCCTCCAGGGCGTTCTCCCAGCCGGTCTCCACGTGGATGCGGCTCCACAGGCCCTGCAGGCTGTCCAGCCCGTGCTTGGCCAGCCAGGGCTTGAGCTTGCCGTCGGTGCGCACCTTTTCCTGCAGGGCCTTCAGGGCCTCCAGGCGCGCGCTCAGGTCGGCCTGCTTCGCGGATTCGGCGTTCACCGCGGCCTGGGCCTGGCGGCGCGCCTCGTCGAGCTGCGGCACGCTGTCCTGCAGTTCGTGCAGGCGGGCGTCGGTTTCTTCGGCCAGGGCCTGGGCCGTGGCCATGGCCTGCTGGGCCGCGGTGACGCGGGCCTCATCGGGCGCGGCCAGGGCGTTGCGGTCGGCCATCAGGCGCTCGCGGCGCTGGCCCAGGCCGCGCGACTGCTCCTCGACGTTGCGCTGCTCGGCCGCCAGCACCTGGATCTGCTGCTGCACCTGCGCGACGGCGCTGCGCTGCTCGGTGGAGCGGGCCTGTGCGGCGCGCAGGGCGTCTTCCAACGCGGGCAGCGCACCCACTTGCTCCTCGCCCTGGGCCGCCAGCACCACGGATTGCTCCTCGGCGCCCACAATCTTCTCGGCCAGTTCCTCGATCTCCACGGCCGCGTCCTGGCTGCGGGTGGACCAGGAAGCGATTTGCTCCTTCAATTGCGCCAGGCGCTGCTCCACGCGCTGGCGGCCCTCCACCACGAAGCGGATCTCGGCCTCCAGCTTGCCCACCTCGGCGCTGGCCTCATACAACTTGCCCTGCGCCTGATTCACCTGGTCACCGGCCGCGTAGTGGGCCTGGCGGATGGTCTCCAGCTCGCTCTCGATGCGGCGCAGGTCGGCCGTGCGCGATTCGAGGTCGGTGGCGGCCTGGGCGGCGTCCTTCTGCACGCGGGCCTGCTCGGCCTCGGCGTCGGCGCGTTTCAGGAACCACAACTGGTGCTGCTTGAGCGTGGCGCTGGCGTTGAGCGCGTGGTACTGCGCGGCCACCTCGGCCTGTTTCTCCAGCTTGTCGAGGTTGGCGTTGAGCTCGCGCAGGATGTCGTCCACCCGGGTGAGGTTCTCGCGCGTGTCGGCCAGGCGGTGCGCGGTCTCGCGGCGGCGCTCCTTGTATTTGGAAACACCTGCAGCTTCCTCCAGGAACAGGCGCAGTTCCTCGGGCTTGCTCTCGATGATGCGGCTGATGGTGCCCTGGCCAATGATGGCGTAGGCGCGCGGGCCCAGTCCGGTGCCCAGGAACACGTCCTGCACGTCGCGGCGGCGCACGGGCTGGTTGTTGATGTAGTAGCTGCTGGTGCCGTCGCGCGTGAGCACGCGCTTGACCGCGATCTCGGTGAACTGGCCCCACTGGCCGCCGGCGCGGTGGTCGCTGTTGTCGAACACCAGTTCCACGCTGGCGCGGCTGGCCTGCTTGCGGCTGGTGGTGCCGTTGAAGATGACGTCCTGCATGGACTCGCCGCGCAGCTCGGAGGCCTTGGACTCCCCGAGCACCCAGCGCACCGCGTCCATGATGTTGGACTTGCCGCAGCCGTTGGGGCCCACCACGCCCACCAGTTGGCCGGGCAGCATGAAGTTGGTGGGTTCGGCGAAGGACTTGAAGCCGGAAAGCTTGATGGAGTTGAGGCGCACGGCGGTCCGGGTGAAGCGGCGTTGGCGGGAGACGGAGGGTCCGCGGACGGACCATCGCGGGATGATACCTGCGGCCCTGTGGCGCCCCTGAACGGTCGGGGTGGTGCGGTTTTTAACGGGACGTTTTAACGGCGTCGGCCTTTTGGCCTAGGTAACAGCTTGTTTCATCAGAAGCATGCCAACAGAATCGTCCCCGTTCTGCAAACCAAGTCATCACACCGCGCCCTCCCCATGAACACCATCGTCAACACCAACTGGGATCCTGGCCTCATCGCCCTGTCCTTCGCCTTCGCCGTCATCGGCTCCTTCGTGGCCCTCAGCGCCGCCACCCGCATCCGCAACCGCCGTGGCGCGCTGGACTGGAACAGCGTGTTCACCGTGGGCATCGCCCTGGGCGGCGTCGGGGTCTGGTCCATGCACTTCATCGGCATGCTGGCCCTGCAGATGGACGTGGGCAGCAGCTATTCCATGCTGGAGACGCTCGTCTCCCTGGTGGCCGCCATCCTGGCCACGGCCGGTTCGGTGGCTTTCGCCGCGCAACGTCCCGAAAGCTTCACCCGCCTGCTGAGCGCGGGCGTGCTGCTGGGCATGAGCGTGGTCGTCATGCACTACCTGGGCATGTTCGGCCTGAAGATCTACGGCTTCATCACCTGGGACATGGCCCTGGTGGGCGCGTCCATGGTGATCGCCGTGGTGGCCGCCACCGCCGCGCTGTGGCTCGCCTTCAACAGCAAGACGCTGAGTCGCCGCGTGGCCGCCTCGGTGGTGATGGGCATCGCCGTCTGCGCCATGCACTACACCGGCATGGCCGCGGCCGAATTCGTCTGCACGACCACCGAGCGCGCCGCCATTCCGCAGGGCACGGGCTTCATCTCGGCCTTCCGCCTGCCGCTGCTGGTCATCGCCACCACGGTGATGCTGACGGTGCTGCTGTCGCTGGACCAGCTGTACCAGCACCTGCGTGGGCGGGCGCTGCGGGCCGCGCGGGCCTGAGTCAGTTGAGGAACACCGTGTCATCTGGGTCGAAGTAGCCCATGCGCGAGGGCAGCGGCTCCGTCGAGGTCGACGGCGCGGTCTTCTTCCGCGATGGCGGATCAATGAACACCGTCGCATCGTGGTCGAAGTAGCCCATACGCGAGGGCAGCGGCTCCGTCGAGGTCGGCGGAGAAATCTTTTTCCCCGATGGACTTGCTGCCTCGAACTTGCTCCCTGGATTCCTCTCTTTGAGTCGAGCTGGAGCCCGCGGTGCATAAACCGGCCCCTTGACGGCATGTGGCTCACTGGCGCTCGACGTTGAAGAGTCCGAAGCGCGCCTCAGGATGGACTGATTGCTCTTTTCATCCGATGCCTTGGTGCGCTTTTCGCCCGTACCTCTGGCATCCTTCTTGTTGGCGTGGGACGAACCCGTGTCCTTCCTGGAAAAAAACTTCGAGAGGGAACGCATGACAACTCCTTGGTCAATGAAGAAACTGAACTGAAACAAACCGGGAAACGTGAAAAGTGACGGCGTGTCAGGGCCGGTCAAGAAGCCGCATACATCCAGCAGGATCGGGGCTGCCTCCAGCCGACGGAGTGACTTCCAGCGCGCGCCCCGCCCGGGTATCAATGTCCTCGCCTCTGCACATCGAATCGAGTTGGCGACAGAACACATCCAACATGTGCGAGAAATCTTCCACCGCCCATACAGCCACTGGCGCGCGCAGAGCCAGCGTGGTTCGGCCGGTGATCAGGTCTTCATGCAACCACCATTGGCCCAGGCGGTCGCGGCCCAGGTCGTGCACCGCCTCATGTTCCTCATCGCCAGCGCCATGGCGCGTATCGCGCGGCTCGCGCCCCTCGAACGGGTGCGCGCAAATCAACGCGGTGTCATCGACCGGGCACCAGTCGACGGCCACGCAATGACCATCAATGGGTGAGAGCACGGTGAAGGCGTCGTCCGAAGAGCGGCCTCCCGGCTGGGCGCCGGGCAACTGCAAATAGGCCCGAACGAGGCTGGCGAGGTGTTGGCGGGACATGGGTTGGTCGGCACCCGGGCGGGCGTTGTGAAGGGTGGCGCTTCGTGGCGACGCGCGGGCCGAACGTTCCACGCATCGGTCATCCGGACCTTCGGCGTCGCAGTCATCGATTCGCTGCTCGCGCTCAGAGCCGCTACCCACTCCCGGCGCATACCCCCACACCCCCGATAATCCCGGCCCATGAACCCCCTGCTCCAGCGGCTGCAGCCCTACCCCTTCGAGCGGCTGCGCCAGCTCTTCGCGGGCGTCACGCCCTCGCCCGCCCACCGCCCCATCAGCCTGGGCATCGGCGAACCCAAACACGCCGCCCCCGATTTCCTCAAGCGCGCCCTGGCCAGCGCTTTGGACGACGGCCTGTCGAACTACCCCGCCACCGCCGGCACGTCCGCACTGCGCGAGGCCTGCGCCGGCTGGGTGCAGCGCCGCTATGGGGTGGCGCTCGACCCGGCCACGCAGGTGCTGCCCATCAACGGCTCGCGCGAGGCGCTGTTCGCCTTTGCCCAGGTGGTGGTCGACCCCACCCTGCCCGGCGCCACGGTGCTCTGCCCCAACCCCTTCTATCAAATCTACGAAGGCGCGGCCCTGCTGGCGGGCGCCCAGCCGCACTATGTGCCCAGCGTGGCCGAGCGCAACTTCGCCGTGAACTGGGACGGCGTGCCCGAGGACGTGTGGGCCCGCACGCAGTTGATCTACGTGTGCTCGCCCGGCAACCCGGCCGGCGCGGTGATGCCGCTGGACGAGTGGCGCCGCCTGTTCGAGCTGAGTGACCGGCACGGCTTCGTCATCGCCTCGGACGAGTGCTACAGCGAAATCTATTTCCGCGACGAGGCGCCCCTGGGCGGCCTGCAGGCGGCGCAGCAATTGGGCCGCACGGATTTCCGCCGCCTCATCGCTTTCACCAGCCTGTCCAAGCGCAGCAACGTGCCCGGCCTGCGCAGCGGCTTCGTGGCGGGCGACGCCGCGCTCATCAAGCCCTTCCTGCTCTACCGCACCTACCACGGCGGCGCCATGAGCCCGGTGGTGCAGGCCGCCAGCGTGGCCGCCTGGAACGACGAGGACCACGTGGTGGAGAACCGCCGCCTGTACCGCGAGAAGTTCGCCCAGGTCACGCCGCTGCTGGCCGAGGTACTGGACGTGGCCCTGCCCGACGCCTCCTTCTACCTGTGGGCCGGGGTGCCGGGGCGCTTCGCCTCGCACACCCCCGGGCTCAGCGCCGACGAGGCCTTCGCCCGCGAATTGCTCGCTCAATACAATGTGACGGTTCTGCCCGGCAGCTACCTCGCACGCACGGCGCAGGGCGCCAACCCCGGCGCCGGCCGGGTGCGCCTGGCCCTGGTGGCCGGCGTCGACGAATGCCTCGAAGCCGCGCAGCGCATCGCCGCCTTCTGCCGCGCCGGCGCCTGACCACCGTTTCCCCTGAACCTCAACGTTTCATTCCAATGAGCCAACAACTGCAAGCCATCATCGACACCGCCTGGGACAACCGCGCCACGCTCTCGCCGTCGGCCGCGCCGAAAGAGGTGAGCGATGCGGTCGAGCACGTGATCGCCGAACTCAACAAGGGCCGCCTGCGCGTGGCCACGCGCGAAGGCGTGGGCCAGTGGACGGTGAACCAGTGGATCAAGAAGGCCGTGCTGCTGTCCTTCCGCCTGAAAGACAACGAGATCATGCGCGCCGGCGACCTGGGCTTCTTCGACAAGGTGCAGACCAAGTTCGCCCACCTGAGCGAAGACGAGATGAAGGCCACCGGCGTGCGCGTGGTGCCACCGGCCGTGGCCCGCCGCGGCAGTTTCATCGCCAAGGGCGCGATCCTGATGCCCAGCTACGTGAACATCGGCGCCTATGTGGACGAAGGCACCATGGTCGACACCTGGGCCACCGTGGGCAGTTGCGCCCAGGTGGGCAAGAACGTGCACCTCTCCGGCGGCGTGGGCCTGGGCGGTGTGCTCGAGCCCCTGCAGGCCAACCCCACCATCATCGAGGACAACTGCTTCATCGGCGCGCGCTCCGAGGTCGTCGAGGGCGTCATCGTCGAGGAGAACTCGGTGCTGGGCATGGGCGTGTACATCGGCCAGAGCACCCCGATCTTCAAGCGCGACACGGGCGAGATCCTCTACGGCCGCGTGCCCGCGGGCAGCGTGGTCATCAGCGGCGGCCTGCCCAAGCAGACGGCCGACGGCAAGGCCTACACCACCTACGCGGCAGTCATCGTCAAGACGGTGGACGCGCAGACGCGCGCCAAGACCAGCCTGAACGACCTCTTGCGCGATTGAGTTCAACCCACCCCACCTGAGCGAGGGAGACGGCATGAGCAGCGGAACGATGGAGCGCATCCTGCGCCTGATGGCCGAGAAACGCGCCTCCGACGTGTACCTCACGGCGCACGCGCCGGCGATGATCAAGATCAACGGCCAGACCATCCCCATCAACAGCCAGGTGCTGCCACCCGAGGCGCCGCGCAACCTGCTGTCCGAGATCATTCCCGCCACGCGCATGGAAGAGCTGCTGGAGACCGGCGAGCTCAACATGGGCGTGCCGCTCGACGGCCTGGGCAACTTCCGCGTGAGCGCGCTGCGCCAGCGCGGCTCCATCGCGGTGGTCATCCGCTACGTGCCCAGCGACATCCCCGCGCTGGACACGCTCAACGTCGCACCCATCCTGGCCGACCTGATCATGGAAAAGCGCGGGCTGATCCTGATGGTGGGCGCCACGGGCGCGGGCAAGAGCACCACCATGGCCGCCATGATCGACCACCGAAACGAGCGCGTCAGCGGCCACATCCTCACGGTGGAAGACCCGATCGAATACACCTACTGCAACCGCAAGTCGGTGGTGAACCAGCGCGAGATCGGGCCGGACACGGCCTCGCTGCAGGTGGCGTTGAAGAACGCGCTGCGCCAGGCGCCCGACGTGATCCTCATCGGCGAGATCCGCGACCGCGAGACCATGTCGGCCGCCATCGCCTACGCCCAGTCGGGCCACCTGGTGCTGGCCACGCTGCACGCCAACAACAGCTACCAGGCGCTCAACCGCATCCTGAGCTTCTACCCCGTGGAAGTGCGCCCCACCATGCTGGGCGATCTGGCCGCCGCGCTGCGCTCCATCGTGTCGCAGCGCCTACTGCGCACCCAGCAGGGCAACGCCCGCGTACCGGCCATGGAGGTGCTGCTCAACACCGCGCTGGTCGCCGACCTGATCCAGAAGGCCGATTTCTCCGGCGTGCGCGAGGCGATGGAGAAATCCCTCGCCGAGGGCTCGCAGACCTTCGAGCAAGACCTGGCCCGCCTCATCCACGAGGGCGTGGTGTCGCGCGAAGAAGGTCTGGCCCACGCCGATTCGCCCAACAACCTGCTCTGGCGCCTGCAGAACGACTTCGAGCACAGCCGCTCCAGCAGCTTCGAGGCGGCTGAAGAGGAAGCCAGCGACGCCCCCTCCTTTACCGAGTTCACGCTGGACGTCAAATTCTGATGACCGACACCCTGCGCCTCGCCGAGGCGCTCATCGCCCTGCCCTCCGTCACCCCGCGCGACGCGGGTTGCCTCGAGCTGATCGCGGACCGGCTGCAGGCCGTTGGCTTTCGGTGCGAGCGCATCGACAGCGGGCCGGACGATTTCCGCGTGAGCAACCTGTGGGCGCGGCGTGGGACGGGCGATCGGCTCACGCTGGTCTTTGCCGGCCACACCGACGTGGTGCCCACCGGCCCGCTCGAGGCCTGGACCAGCGACCCCTTCGTGCCCAGCCACCGCGACGGCGCGCTGTTCGGCCGCGGCGCCAGCGACATGAAGACCTCGATCGCCGCCATGGTGGTCGCCTGCGAGCGCTTCCTGGCCGATCAGCCCGACCCGGGCATCGACATCGCCTTCCTGCTCACCAGCGATGAGGAAGGCCCGGCGCTGGACGGCACGGTGGTGGTGTGCAACGCCCTCAAGGCGCGTGGCGAACGGCTCGACTGGTGCATCGTGGGCGAGCCCACCTCTGTCGAACGCACGGGCGACATGATCAAGAACGGCCGGCGCGGCACGCTCAGCGGCAAGCTCACGGTCAAGGGCATCCAGGGCCACATCGCCTACCCGCACCTGGCGAAGAACCCCATCCACCTGGCAGCGCCCGCGCTGGCCGAGCTGGCGGCCACCGAATGGGACCGTGGCAATGACTTCTTCCCGCCCACGAGCTGGCAGATCAGCAACATCCACGGCGGCACCGGCGCCAGCAACGTCATCCCCGGCACGGTGGTGATCGACTTCAACTTCCGCTTCAGCACCGAGCGCACGCCCGAGTCGCTGCAGGCGCAGGTGGTCGACATCCTTGCGCGCCACGGCCTGCAGGCGGGCGCCGACCACGACATCGCCTGGACCCTGGGCGGACGCCCTTTCCTCACCACGCCGGGCACGCTGGTGGACGCCGTGCGCGACGCCATCCGCGCCGAGACCGGCCTCGAGACCGAGCTCTCCACCACGGGTGGCACCAGCGACGGCCGCTTCATCGCGGCCGTATGCCCGCAGGTGCTGGAACTCGGCCCGCCCAACGCCACCATCCACAAGGTCAACGAGCACGTGCGGCTCGCCGACATCGAACCCCTGACCGCGATCTACCGCCGCACACTGCAACACCTGCACGAGCGCGCGCTCCAGACCGCCTGACACCGTGACACTGCAAGAACTGCTGGCCCAGGCCGAAGCCCGCCTGGCCGCCGCGAACCTGGCCTATGGCCACGGCACCACCAACGCCCACGACGAAGCCGCCTGGCTGGTGCTGTGGCGCCTGGGGCTGCCACTCGACACCGACCTCGACGCGCACGCCGCCGATGCCGTCGGCGCGGACGCGGCCACCGCCGCCCTGGCCCTGATCGACCAGCGCATCACCACGCGCGAACCCGCCGCCTACCTCACGCAAGAGGCCTGGCTGCAGGGCGTGCCCTTCCACGTGGACCGCCGCGCCATCGTGCCGCGCAGCTTCATCGCCGAGCTCATCGCCGACGGCGGCATCGACCCCTGGTTGAGCGACACCACCGTGCGCGTGCTGGACCTGTGCACCGGCAACGGCAGCCTGGCCGTGCTGGCCGCCATGGCCTGGCCCGAGGTGCGCGTCACCGGCGCCGACCTCTCGCGCGAGGCGCTGGAGGTCGCACGCATCAACGTCGACAAACACGGGCTGGCCGATCGCATCGCGCTCATTGAGAGCAACGGCCTCGCCGCCTGCCCCGGCCCCTGGGACCTCATCCTCTGCAACCCGCCTTACGTGAACACGAACAGCATGGCCAAGCTGCCACCCGAGTTCCGCGCCGAGCCCGAACTCGCGCTGGCGGGTGGTGAGGACGGCATGGACTTCATCCGCGCCCTGCTGCGCGACGCCCCCTCGCGCCTGAGCCCGCAGGGCGTGCTGGTGCTCGAGATCGGCCACGAGCGCGCGCACTTCGACGCCGCATTCCCACGCCTGAGCCCGGTGTGGCTGAGCACCACCGCCGGCGACGACCAGGTGTTGCTGCTCACACGCGACGATCTGAAGGAGGCCTCGGCATGATCGTCGTTCGCGATGTGGTGCTGCGCCGCGGCACCAAGGTGTTGCTCGATGGCGCCTCGCTCACCATCAACCCCGGCGAGAAGGTGGGCCTGGTGGGCCGCAACGGTGCCGGAAAGTCCAGCCTGTTCCGCCTGCTCGACGGCAGCCTGCACGAAGACAAGGGCGAGTTCAGCGTGCCCGCGCAGTGGCGCATGGCCCAGGTCGCGCAGGACATGCCCGAGACAGACCAGGACGCCACGCGCTTCGTCGTCGAAGGCGACACCACCCTGCTCGCCGCCGAACGCGAGGTGGCCGAAGCCGAAGCCAGCGACGACGGCGAGCGCATGGCCCACGCCTACATGGCCCTTCACGACGCCGGTGCGCACGACGCCACCGCCCGCGCCCAGGCCCTCATCCTCGGCCTCGGCTTCCGGCTCGACGAACTCGATCGCCCCGTGGACAGCTTCTCGGGCGGCTGGCGCATGCGCCTGCAACTCGCGCGCGCCCTCATGTGCCCGAGCGAGCTGCTGCTGCTCGACGAGCCCACCAACCACCTGGACCTGGACGCCCTGGTCTGGTTGGAGGCCTGGCTGCAGCGCTACCCCGGCACCCTGCTCGTCATCAGCCACGACCGCGAATTCCTCGACGCGGTGACCAACGTCACCGTGCACATCGAGCACGCGCAGCTCAAGCGCTACGGCGGAAACTACAGCCGCTTCGAGGACATGCGCGCCGAGCAGATGGCCCTGCAGCAGGCGGCCTTCTCGCGCCAGCAGGACAAGATCGCCCACCTGCAGAAGTTCATCGACCGCTTCAAGGCCAAGGCCAGCAAGGCCAAGCAGGCGCAAAGCCGCGTGAAAGCGCTGGAGCGCATGGAACGCATCGCACCCGTGCTGGCCGACGCCGAGTTCACGTTCGAGTTCAGCGAACCCGCCAACCTGCCCAACCCCATGCTGGTGCTGCAGGACGTGGACTTCGGCTACCCCGGCGAGGACGGCGCGCCGCCTACCACCATCGTGCGCGGCGTCAACCGCTCGGTGCTCGCGGGCCAGCGCATCGGCATCCTCGGTGCCAACGGCCAGGGCAAGTCCACGGTGGTCAAGACCATCGCACGCACGCTCGCGCCATTGGCGGGCACCGTCACCGAGGGCAAGGGCCTGAATATCGGCTACTTCGCGCAGCAGGAGCTCGACGTGCTCAGCCCGCGCGACAACCCGCTGGAGCACATGATCCGCCTGGCCAAGGACTGTGCCGCGCAGGGCCGCCTGAGCGGCCAGCCCACGCGCGAACAGGACCTGCGCAGCTTCCTCGGTACCTTCAACTTCACCGGCGACCAGGTCTTCCAGGCCGTGGGCAGCATGAGCGGCGGCGAGAAGGCGCGCCTGGTGCTGTGCATGATCGTCTGGCAACGCCCCAATCTGCTGCTGCTCGACGAACCCACCAACCACCTGGACCTCGCCACGCGCGAGGCGCTGTCCATCGCACTCAACGAGTTCGAGGGCACGGTGATGCTGGTGAGCCACGACCGCTCGCTGCTGCGCGCGGTGTGCGACGAGTTCTGGCTTGTCTCGCGCGGTGGCATCGCGCCCTTCGACGGCGACCTCGACGACTACCAGCGCTACCTGCTCGACATGGCCAAGCAGGCGCGTGAGGCGCAGCGCGTGGCCGCGCGCGCGGAGGCGCCTGCCCCCGCCCCCGTGGCCGCACCCGCCGAAGACCGGCGCGCCGACGCGCAGCGGCAGAAGGCCGTCACCGAGCGCCTGCGCCCGATCAAAAAGGAACTGGCCCAGGTGGAGCAGCGCATGGCCGCGCTGACGCAGGAGCGCGAGCGACTGGAGGCCGATCTGCTCACCACGCCCGAGCCGGCGAAGCTGGCCGAGCTGGGCAAGCGCCTGAAGGCGGTGGAGGCCGAGAACGGCACCGTCGAGGCGCGCTGGCTCGAGCTCAGCGAAGCCATCGAGCAGGCGCAGCAGGCCTGAGCCACGCGCGGCCGAAGCGCGCTACAGTGGGCCCGGGCCGTCCAGCGACGGCCCGTCCAACCCCAACAGGAGGCTCACACCATGATGTCCATTCTCGGCACCATCCTCATCGGTCTCATCGCCGGCTTCGTGGCGCGCATGCTCAAGCCCGGAAACGACAGCATGGGCTGGATCATGACGGCCGTGCTCGGCATCGCCGGCGCCTTCGTCGCCAGCTACCTTGGTGCGGCGCTGGGCTTCTATGCACCGGGCCAGGCGGCCGGGTTCATCGCCTCGGTCATCGGCGCGATCGTGATCCTGGTGATCTGGGGGATGTTCAAGAAGTAAGGGGTGGCCGTGGGACTGCCCCGGGCGACACCTGAGGAGATCGGCCCCGGGCGCGTGGGCGTGGTGGGCGCGGCCGCGGGCGCGCTGCTCGTGGCCCTCGTCCTCGCGGGCCTCTACCTGGGCCGCGACATCCTTGTCCCGCTCGCGCTGGCGGTGCTGCTGGGTTTCGTTCTCAGCCCGCTGGCCACGCGATTGCGGCGCTGGGGCTTGCCACACGTGCTGGCCGTCATCGCCGTGGTCGCGTTTGCGTTGGCCATGATCGGTGGCTCCATCGCCTTCATGGCCAGCGAGGTGCGAGAACTCAGCGCCGAGTTGCCCACCTACCAACAGACCATCAAGCGCAAGCTGGCCAGCCTGCGCGAGGCGATCCGCGCGCCCGGCATGTTCGATGGACTCACGCGCACCGTCACCCTGGTGCAGCGCGAGGCCAGCGACATCGCGGCGGCGGCCACGGCCACGCCGAGCCCCTCGCGCGTGCAGAAAGTGGAGATCCAGGGCGAAAGCCGCTCGCCACTTCAGAACGCCATGGACGGGCTCGAGCGCGTGGCCAGCCCCCTGCTCACCGCTGGCATCGTGCTGGTCTTCACCTTCCTGATCCTGCTCGACCGCCTGGATCTGCGTGACCGCCTGATACGGCTGATGGGTGGCAATCTGCACCGCGCCACGGATGCCATGGATGAAGCGGGCGAGCGCATCTCCAGCTACCTGATCGTTCAGCTGTGGGTCAATCTGAGCTACGGCATTCCCATGGCGCTCGGGCTCTGGCTCATTGGCGTTCCAGGCGCCTTCCTGTGGGGCGCGGTGGCGGCCTTGATGCGCTATGTCCCCTACCTCGGTCCCATGATCTCGGCGGTGTTCCCGCTCACGCTGGCCTTTGCCGTCGATCCCGGCTGGTCCATGGTGCTGTCGACGTTGGCACTCATCGTCGTGCTGGAGCTCATCAGCAACAACGTCGTGGAGCCCTGGCTCTACGGGTCGAGCACCGGCCTGTCGGCGATCTCGCTCATCGTGGCCGCCACGTTCTGGACGGCGCTCTGGGGGCCGGTGGGGTTGATCATGTCGACACCGCTGACGGTCTGCCTGCTGGTCATCGGGCGCCACTTGCCCGGGCTGCAATTCTTCGACGTATTGCTCGGAAGCGCCCCGGCCCTCGACGCGCCCACCCGGTTGTACCAGCGCCTGCTGAGCGGTGACATCGATGAAGCGGTGGAGCTGGGCCGGGAGCTGGCGCAAGAGGCCGGCTCCATGCCCGCCTTCTACCAGGACAGCGCCCTGCCCGTGCTGCGCCGCGCCGTCACCGACTACCAGACCGTGTCGACATCGGAACACCGGCTGCGCCTCATCACGGGCATGGAAGCCCTGCTTGAGGAGCTGCAGGAACTCGCGCCAGCGTCAGCCGGTGCCACGCCGACGGTACTGTGCCTTGGTGCCAAATGGGAGGTCGACACCTTGGCCGCGCGCATGCTCGCACATGCGCTGACGCTGGAGGGCGCGCCCGCCCATGCCGACCCCGCCTTGGCCAACAGCGCGGAATCACTGGCCGGCGTGGCCATGCAGGCACCGCGCGCGGTCTGCCTTTCGGTGTTCGCCCCCGAGCCCTGGCGCACGGCGCGACGGGCGTGCCGTCGCATCCAGCGGCGCTGGCCCGGCGCCCGCATCGTGGTCTGCTCCTGGAACATCGGCGATCAGGCACAGGTCGATCCGGCACTGGCCGAATCGCTGGGCGCCCACGCCATCGCCGGCTCATTGGTCGAAGCCGTTTTGCGCGCCCGGGAAAGCCTGGGAGCAGACACCGCTGAATGGGAGCGGGCATCGGTGCCACGCGATGACGCGCAACGCCTGCGCCTGCTGCGCTCCCTGGGCGCGCTCGACGAGCCCGCCATGAACGAGCTGTGCGATCACGCCGCCAAGCGTGCGGCGGCCATCTTCGATGTCCCGGCCGCCATGGTGACCGTCGTTGCCGACAACGAAGTCCGGGTGCTGGGTTTTCACGGCTCGCTTCGCACCACCGTGGACGGACAGGACTCGGTGATCAACAGCGGACAAGCTTTTCAAGTCGCGCGCGAGCACGCCCTGTGTGGTCATGTGATCGCGCAGAACGAAGCGCTGCTGGTTCCCGACATCGCCCAAGACCCGCGCTTCGCGGCCAACCCGCATCTGCGGGGTCTGGGTCTGCGCTTTTACGCGGGAGCCCCCATGCGCATGAAGCGTGGCGGCGCGATAGGTTCGCTCTGTCTGCTGGACACCGCACCGGGCCATTTGACGGAGCGCGACCTCAAGCTCCTGCAGGCCATGGCACAAGACCTGATGGACGCCATCGCGCAGCGCAGGCCTCAGGCGGACGTGGAAGCGGCCGATGCCGACGCGCCCAACGAGCAAGAGCCATCGGCCACTGTGGGCCAGGTCGTTCCCGACCCCTGACCACGACAAAGACAGGCGTCGCCAGCCAAAGGAAGGCAAAAGAAAAAGGCCCTGGTCTTGCGACCAGGGCCTTCTTGTTGGTGGTAGGACGTGGCAGGCTCGAACTGCCGACCAACGGATTAAAAGTCCGCTGCTCTACCAACTGAGCTAACGTCCCACACTTTTCTAACCGTCTCCGCAGCTTGCTTGTCGCTTGCTGCGAAGCCTCAGATTATAGCGTGGCTTTGATGGCTTTCTGAAGACCGATCGCTTTTTTCTTGCGGTGCATTCGCCAGCGTGTCGAGCAGCCAGCCTGCGGCGCACAGGCCAAAGGTGGCAGTGACGGTGACGACCGATCCGAAGCCATGACAGTTGAGCGATCCATCGCCACCATCGAGTCCGCACGACGGGTCCGGCGGCGCCACGGCTTCACGACTGAACACACACGCGGTCCCCATGCGGCCTTGCCGCGCGCCGGCATGGTGCTTGCGCAGACGGTAGCGCAGTTGCGCGAGCAAGGGATCGTGCGTCACCTCGGCGAGGTCGGCCACCTGCACGGCCTCCGCGCGGCGCTTGCCACCGGCCGCGCCCACGCTCACGAAGGGCACGCGCTCGGTCCGGGCCCAGGCCGCCATGGCGGTCTTCGCGCGCACCTGGTCGCAGGCGTCGATGAGGCCGTCCACCCGCTGACCGCGCAACAAGGCGGGCCAGTTCTCCGGCGTCACGAAGTCGTCCACCAGATCGAGTTCCATGCCGGGATGAAAGCCCAGGATGCGGTCACGCATGGCCTCGGCCTTGGCCTGACCCAGCGTCGAGTCCTGCGCGTGCACCTGGCGATTGATGTTGGATTCGGCGACGTGGTCGAGGTCGATCAGCGTGAGGCGGCGCACGCCGCTGCGGGCCAGCGCCTCGGCGGCCCAGGAGCCCACGCCGCCCAGGCCCGCCACCACCAGGTGCGCGCCGAAGATGCGTTGCGCGCCTTGCACGCCGTAGAGCCGCCGCAAGCCACCGAAGCGGCGCTCGAAGCGCTCGGCGTCGAGCGGCGTTGCGTTCACCCCGCGCGCTCCAGCAGCCACATCTGGAACTTGAAGCCCAGCACCGCGCCGCCGACGATGCCCGTAACGGCGATCGCGCTCAACAGGCTCAGCGTGGACAGACCCGAGAGCCCCTGCCCCACGGTGCAGCCCAGCGCCGTGACGCCCCCCACGCCCATGAGAGCGCCACCCACCAGATGCAGCGCGGTGTCGCGCGTGTCGCGAAAACCTTCCCAGCGGAAGCTGCGTTCGATGAGCGCACAGACGAAGGAGCCCGCCACCACGCCGAAGACCGTGACCACGCCGAAGGTGAGCACCTTGGTGGTGTCGCTGAAGTAGATGAGCCAGTCGAGCACGAAGGCCATGGGCGCGGTGAAGGTCAGGGCCTCCATGCGCCCGCTGTTGCTGCCGACGTAGACAGGCTCCAGCGTTTCTGGGTGCTCGGGCACGAAGCCCAGGTGCCCGCTGACCCACCACATGCCGACGATGGTGAGGCCGATGCCGATGCCCGCGAGCAGGTTGTTGCCGGTGCGAAAGTCGGCGCTGCTGAGGCACCAGGCGATGAGCGCGACGCCGATGACCAGGGCGCTGAGCAGGCCCGCGAGGCCCGGCTCCATACCGAGCGCGTTGGCCACCCAGGTGGGCAATGCCGAACCCGAGGGCAGCTCGGCGCTGACGCGGTCCACGGTGTTCACGCGCACCACGCCGAAAATGCCGCGCAGCGTCATGAACGCGGCCAGGCCCATGACGAAGAACACCACCAGGGATTTGAGGCTGCCCGCGCCGATGCGCACCAACGTCTTGCTGCCGCAACCCGACGCCAGCACCATTCCGAAGCCGAACAAGGCACCTCCGACCAGCGCCGAGAGCCAGATGAAGCGGCTGCCGGTGTAGAGCGACTGGCTGGTGTCGATCCAGCCCAGCCACCCCATGCCGTAGAAGCCGATGGCCGCCACGCCCACGGCCATGACCCACATGCGCATGCGGGTCCAGTCACCCATGTTGACGATGTCGCTGATCGCCCCCATGGTGCAGAAGTGGGTGCGCTGGGCGATGAAACCAAAGACCGCGGCCACCGCGAAGGCGGCCCACAGCACGGTCTGGTTCAGGGATTGAAGGGCGGCGAGATCATCCATAGGGCCGCGATTGTAGGTGCGGCCCCATGTCCCTTCACTTCAAGCGTGCGATGCGCTCCTTGGCGGCGCCGGCGGCTTCGCTCTGTGGGTGCTGCTTCACCAGGTCCTCGAGCGTTTTGCGGGCGCCCTTGGTGTCCTTGAGTTCGACCTGGCTGTTGGCCAGGGCCAGCATGGCCTCGGGGGTGCGCGGGTGGTCGGGGAACTCGCGCACCAGGCGCTGGTGCGAGTCCACCGCGTCCTTGTAGGCGCGCGCGGCGTACTGCGCGTTGCCCAGCCAGTACAGCGCCACGGGGGTATAGCCGCTGGTGGGGTAGCGCCGCAAGAAGCCGGTGTAGGCGGCGGTGGCGCCCACGAAGTCGGACTTGCGCAGCGTGGCCATGGCGGCGTCGAACTCGGCCTTCTCGGCCGGCTGCGCGGTGAAGCTGCGGCCGTCGAGCTCGACCTTCACCGGCTCGACCTGGCGCAGGCGCTCGTCGATGCCGGCCTGCACGTCCTTCTGGGCGCGCTGCAGGTCGGCCACCTCGCGCGCGAGCTGCTCGTTCTGGCCGCGCAGGCGGGCGATCTCTCCACGCAGTTGCTCGATCTGGTTGGCCAGTTCGAGCATGCTGCGCTTGATCGAGGCGTCGCTTTCGCGCTGCTGCGCGGCCGCGGCCTCGGACGCCTGGCGGCCCGCCTCGACCTGCTGGCGCAGGTCGACAATGGCCTTGCGTGCCTCGTCGTCGCCGAACAGTGCGTGGGCGGAGGGCGCCCACAGGCCGCCCAGCGCCAGGACGCTGGCGGCAAGCGTGGTGTTCCAGCGCGCAATGCTCATGCCGCGGCTCAACGGTAGGTCAGTTCGACGCGGCGGTTCTTGGCCCAGGCGGACTCGTCGGCGCCGGTCTGCGCGGGCTTCTCTTCGCCGAAGCTCACGGCTTCCATCTGGCTGTCGGGCACGCCCAGCAGCGACATGGCGCGGCGCACGGCCTCGGCGCGCTTCTGGCCCAGCGCCAGGTTGTATTCGCGGCCACCGCGCTCGTCGGTGTGGCCTTCCAGGGCCACGCGCACGTTGCGGTTGGCGTTGAGGTAACGGGCGTTGGCCTCAAGCAGTTGGGTGGCGTCGGGCTTGACCTCGAAGCTGTCGTAGTCGAAGTACACGATGCGCTGCATCTGCGTCGGCTGGGTGCTGCCGGCGCCCGGCACCTGCACGCCGGCCACGCCGCGCTGGTCCACGCCACTGCCCTGTCCGCCCGCGCCGCCAGCACCCGCGGCGGTGCCGGTGCGGTCTTCGACCGGGGGCTCATCGAGGCGAACGTTGGAGCCGCAGGCCGCCAGCACGGCGGCAGCGATCAGGGCGGCAAGCAGGGTGCTGGTGCGTCGGAGAGCGGAGGTAGGGATCATGTTGATTCCTGAGAGGTGTTGTTGAAGGAGAAACGGAAACGAAAAGGGAAACACGTCTGGCAAAAGCCCTGCCGGTCAGCGCAGGAAGGGGCCCCACTCGGGCTCGCGGATGTCGCCCTGCGCGCCCGCCAGGCGGGTCTTGATGCGCCCATCCACCGTGGTGGTCATGAGTGCGTCGCCGCCCTTGTCGCGGGTGGCGTAGATGATCATGCGGCTGTTGGGTGCGAAGCTGGGGCTCTCGTCGCCGCTGGTTTCGGTGAGCGCGGTGACGGTGCCGGTGGACAGCTCCATCACGTGCAGGCGGAAGGCACCGTTGACACGCGAGATGAAGGCGAGCCAGCGGCCGTCGGGGCTGACCGAGGGCGAAATGTTGTAGTTGCCGGTGAAGGTGACCCGCTGCGCATTGCCGCCCTGGGGGGCCATGCGGTAGATCTGCGGCGAGCCGCCGCGGTCGCTCACGAAGTAGATCTGCTTGCCATCGGCACTGAAGACCGGCTCGGTGTCGATGCTGGCGCTTTGCGTCAGGCGGCGCGGCTCGCCGCCGTTGGCGTCCATGGTGTAGAGCTGGGCGTTGCCCGACAGGGACAGCGTGGCCACGACCGAGCGGCCATCCGGCGACCAGGCCGGCGCACTGTTGGAGCCGCGGAAGTTGGCCAGCAGGCGGCGCTTGCCGGAAGCCACTTCGTGCGCGTAGATGACGGGCTTGCGCGACTCGAAGGACACGTAGGCCAGTTGCCCTCCACCGGGCGCCCAGCTCGGCGAGATGATGGGCTCGGGGCTGGTGAGCGCGGCGCGCGCGTTCTCGCCGTCGGCGTCGGCCACCCACAGGCTGTGGCGCGTGCCGGCCTTGGTGACGTAGGCGATGCGGGTGGAGAACACGCCTTTTTCGCCGGTGAGCTTTTCGTAGATGTAGTCGGCGATCTTGTGGGCCGCCAGGCGCAGGTCGGTGGCGCCCACGGGGTAGCTCAGGCCGCCCAGGTCTTGCGCACGCACCACGTCCCACAGGCGGAAGCGCACGTCGAAGCGGCCGTCGGCCAGGCGGGTGACGCTACCGGTGAGCAGGGAGTCGGCGCCGCGCTCGCGCCAGGGGGCGAGGTCGGGCCGCGAGGTTTCGTCGAGCGCGCCGCTCAGGGGCGGCACGGCCACGAACTGGCCCGAGCGTTCGAGGTCGGCGCGCACGATGGCGGCGATGTTCTCGCTCGCGGCCTCATTGCCGCGGAAGCTGACGGCGGAGAAGGGAAAACGCGTGAGGCCCACGCCCGTGACCTCGACCCGGAACTGCGCCAGGGCGTTGGAAGCGGGCCAGCCCAGCAGGGTGGAGGCGGAGAGGAGACCCAGGGCATGCCGGCGCGGCATCCCGGTCGAGGGATGGAGTCGGGGCGGTTGGTGCATGGTGTTGGGGTGGCGGGCAGCGCGGGGCGCGTGGCCCGGTGCCCTTGGAAGTAGCGGCCGATAATAACGGACGTCCGCAGGCAAGCCGTGACAAGATGTGTGCCCTCGCGGCTGCTGGACCGCGCCCGCGTCCATTTGGTTCCCCAAGCGCTTCCTCCGGCGCCCGATCCGAACACCCGATTTGAACCCGACCGACCCGTCTACCGCCCTCCCCTCCGGTCCGCTGCGCCAACGGCTGCTGCGCGTCTGGCCTTATTTCCGCGACGCCAAGACCGGCATCATCTTCGCCGCCTTGGCCACGGTGATCGGCGCGCTGACCGAGCCGCTCATTCCCGCCCTGCTCAAGACCCTGCTGGACGAGGGCTTCAACGACGGGCGCATCCCGCTGTGGATGGTGCCCGTGGCCTTCATGGGCCTGTTCGGGGTGCGTGGCATGGCCTCCTTCGTGGCGCAGTACGCGCTCTCGTACACGGCCAACACGGGCATGCTCAACCTGCGCCGCGCCATGTTCGCCAAGCTCAACGCGGCGCAGCTCTCCCTGTTCTCGCGCCAGAGCGCGAGCAAGCTGTCCAACACACTGGTGTACGAGGTGCAGACCGGCTCGCAGATGCTGGTCTCGTCCTTTCTCACGCTGGCGCGCGACTCGCTCACGCTGCTGGCGCTCATGGGCTATCTGCTCTACCTGAACTGGAAGCTCACGCTGATCGTGATCGCGGTGTTCCCCGGCCTGGCCTGGATCATGCGCGTGCTCTCCAAGCGCCTGTACCGGCTCACGCGCGCCAGCCAGCAGGCCACCGACGAACTGGCCTATGTGGTGGAGGAAAACGCCCTGGCCCACCGCGTGGTGCGCCTGCACGGCGCGCAGCGGCGCCAGGCCGAGCGCTTCGACCACCTCAGCGTGGCGCTGCGCCGCCTCGCCCTCAAAAGCACCATCGCCATGGCGGCCATGACGCCCTTCACCCAGTTGCTGGCCTCGGCCGCGCTGTCGGCCGTCATCGCCGTGGCGCTGTGGCAGAGCAGCACCACGGGCGTCACCGTGGGCAATTTCGTGGCCTTCGTCACCGCCATGCTGATGCTCATCGCGCCGATCCGGCACCTGGCCGAGATCGCCTCGCCCATCACGCGCGGCCTGGCGGCGCTGGAGCGCGGCATCGAGCTCATCGAGCAGACGCCCGAGCAGACCGGCGGCACGCACGTGGCCGAGCGCGTGCAAGGCGCCATCCACCTGCAGGACGTGTGGGTGCGCTACCCCCCCAAGGCGGAGCCGGCGAACGGCGGCGAGGACGCCGGCCTGGCCCTGCGCGGCATCGACCTGGACATCCGCCCCGGCGAGGTCGTGGCCTTCGTCGGCCCCTCGGGCTCGGGCAAGACCACGCTGATCAACCTGCTGCCGCGCTTCGTCGAGGTCGATCGCGGCGCGGTGTCGCTCGACGGTGTGCCCTTGCCCGCGTGGGACCTGGCCAGCCTGCGCCGCCAGTTCGCCCTGGTGAGCCAGGACGTGGTGATGCTCAACGACAGCCTCGCCGCCAACGTGGCCCTGGGCGCGGCCGACAAGGACATCGACGACGAGCGTGTGCGCGCCGCCCTGCTGTCGGCCAACCTGGGCGACCTGTTGGAGCGCCTGCCCCAGGGCATGCACACCAACGTGGGCCACAACGCCACCGAACTCTCGGGCGGACAGCGCCAGCGCCTGGCCATCGCGCGCGCCATCTACAAGGACGCGCCCATCCTCATCCTCGACGAGGCCACCTCGGCGCTGGACAACGAGTCCGAGCGGCTGGTGCAGGACGCGCTGGCGCGGCTCATGCGCGGGCGCACCACCCTGGTCATCGCGCACCGGCTGTCCACCATCGAACACGCCGACCGCGTGATCGTGCTGGCCGAGGGACGCATCGTGGAACAGGGATCGCACGCTCAGTTGCTGGCGGCCGATGGGGTCTACGCCCGGCTGCACGCGCAGGGGCTGGGCTCGGCGGGATCGGACGCCGAGGCGACAGCGCCCCAGGTCGCACCGGATTGAGCGCGGCGGCGCGCGGGTGTACAACCGCGGGACAACAGCCCGCAGCGGAGACACGCCATGCGCAACCTGACCGAGCAGCTCACGCAGTACGCGGCCTACCACCGCGACCGCCGCAACATCCTCACCCACTTCGTCGGCATCCCCATGATCGTGCTGGCCGTGGCCGTGCTGCTGGCGCGGCCGGTGTTCGCACAGTGGGGCGCGGTGGCGCTGTCACCGGCCACCGTGGTCACGCTGCTCACGGTGCTGTACTACCTCAAGCTGGACCTGCGCCTGGGCGTGGTCATGGCGGCGCTGATGGCGCTGTCGCTGTGGTTCGCGCAGTCGGTGGCGGCGCAGTCCACCGCCGTGTGGCTTACGGTGGGTATCGGCCTGTTCGTGGTGGGCTGGGTGATCCAGTTCGTCGGCCACTACTACGAGGGCCGCAAGCCCGCCTTCGTGGACGACCTGGTGGGCCTGATCATCGGCCCGCTGTTCGTGGTGGCTGAGTTGGGCTTCCTGATGGGCCTGCGGCCCGAGTTGCAGCACGCGATCGAGGAACGCGTGGGCCCGGTGCGCGAAGGGCCGCCGGCGCGCGCCGCCTGAACCCAGAGATGCCACGGATCCGGCTCCGCCGGCCCGTCGGCATCGCCCCCTTGGGGGGGGTCGCGCGCAGCGCGGCGGGGGTGCTCACATGAGCACGATGTCGTACTGTTCCTGCGTCATCGAGTTCTCGCTCTGCAGCGAGATCGGCTTGCCGATGAACTCCGACAGCCCCGCCAGGTGCGCGCGCTCCTCGTCGAGGAACAGCTCCACCACCTTGGGTGAGGCCACCACACGGAACTCGCGCGGGTTGAAGGCGCGCGCTTCCCGCAGGATCTCCCGCAGGATGTCATAACAGACGCTGCGCGCGGTCTTCACGTGGCCCTTGCCCCCGCAGGCCTCGCAGGCCTCGCTCAGCATGTGGGCCAGTGACTCGCGCGTGCGCTTGCGCGTCATCTCCACCAGGCCGAGTTGCGAGAAGCCGCCGATCATGGTCTTGACGCGGTCGCGCGCGAGTTGCTTGCGGAACTCGCCCAGCACCGATTCGCGGTGGTCCTCGCGCGTCATGTCGATGAAGTCGACGATGATGATGCCGCCCAGGTTGCGCAGGCGCAGTTGCCGGGCAATGGCCTGCGCCGCCTCGAGGTTGGTGCGGAACACCGTGTCGTCGAAGTTGCGCGCGCCCACGAAGCCGCCGGTGTTCACGTCCACCGTGGTCAGGGCCTCGGTCTGGTCGATGACGAGGTAGCCTCCCGACTTGAGCTCCACCCGCCGGCCCAGCGCGCGCACGATCTCCTCGTCCACGTTGAACAGGTCGAAGATGGGCCGCTCGCCGCTGTAGGGCTGCAGCTTGGCCACGGTGTCGGGCATGAACTCGTCGGCAAAGACCTTGAGCAGGCCGAATTGCTCACGCGAGTCGATGCGGATCGACTGCGTGCCCGCGCCCGAGAGGTCACGCAGAACGCGCTGCATGAGGTTGAGGTCTTCGTGCAGCAGCGAGGCCGGCGGCTGGCGCAGCGCGGCCTCCTTGATGCGAAGCCAGGTCTTGCGCAGGTAGGCCACGTCGTCGGCCAGCTCCTCGTCGTCGGCGTCCTCGGCGTTGGTCCGCAGAATGAAGCCACCCGAGGGGCTTCCGTCACTGGTGGCGGTGAGGGCCAGCAGGCGTTGGCGCAGGGCCTCGCGCTGCGCGGGCGGGATCTTCTGCGACACGCCGATGTGGTTGTCCTGCGGCAGGAACACCAGCAGCCGGCCCGCGATGCTGATCTGCGCCGTGAGCCGCGCGCCCTTGGTGCCGATCGGGTCCTTGAGCACCTGCACCATGAGCGCCTGGCCCTCGAAGATCTGCTTCTCGATGGGCAGCACCGGGTTGGGCGCGAGCACCTTGGGCGCCGTGACGGGCGCGGCGGCGGGTGCGGTTCCCGGCGGAAGGCCGTTCGGGGAGGCCACCGGGTCGGCGTCGGCAGGCGTAGGCGCGGGCACCACGGGCGCGCTCGCGCGCGGCGCCGCGTGCTTGGCCTGGATGTTGGGCATGAGATCGGCCACGTGCAGGAAGGCCGCGCGGTCCAGGCCGATGTCGAGAAAGGCCGACTGCATGCCCGGCAGCACGCGCGAGACCTTGCCCAGGTAGATGTTGCCCACCAGGCCACGCTCCAGCGTGCGCTCGATGTGGACCTCCTGCACGGCGCCCTGCTCCACCACGGCCACGCGCGTCTCCTGCGGAGACCAGTTGATCAGGATGTCCTGGTTCATGGGGTGGTGCTCGTCAAAGGATGGAAAGGCCGGCCGCGCGCAGGAGCTGGGCGGTCTCGAAGGCGGGCAGGCCCACGATGCCGGTGTGGCTGCCGGCGATGCGGCGGATCCACAGGCCCGCGTGGCCCTGGATGGCGTAGGCGCCGGCCTTGCCCATGGGCTCGCCGCCGTCGACGTAGCGACGGATCTGCGTGGGCGTGAGCGCGTCGAACACCACGCTGGAGGCCGACAAGGCCTGCCAGCGGCGCGCGCCCTTGCCCACCGCCACGGCCGTGAGCACCCGGTGCGCACGCCCCGACAGGTCGGCCAACATCCGCCGCGCATCGGCCGCGTCGGCTGGCTTGCCCAGGATGCGGCGGCCCAGCGCGACGGTGGTGTCGGCGCACAGCACGGGCGCGGCCGGCAGACCACGTCGCTTCAGGCGCGCCATGGCGGCCTCGAGCTTGAGCGCGGTGACGCGCTGCACGTAGCGCGCGGGCGCCTCGTTCAGGTGGGCGGCCTCCAGCGACTCGGCGTCTTCGTCGGCGTCCGGCAGCAGCAACTCGAGGCGCACGCCCCACTGGGTGAGCAGTTCGCGGCGGCGCGGGCTTTGCGACGCGAGATAGACGAAGGGGCCCTGATGCTTCATTCGCGGTGATAGGGGTGATTCGCGTTGATGGACCACGCGCGATAGAGCTGCTCGATCAGCAGCACGCGCACCATGGCGTGCGGCAGCGTCAGGTCGGACAGGCGGATGCGCTGATGCGCACCCTCGCGAAAGGCCGGGTCCAGGCCGTCCGGTCCGCCGATGACCAGGGCCACATCGTCACCGCCGAGTTGCCATTGCCGAAGCTGCTGCGCGAGCGCCTGCGTCGTCAGCGTGGTGCCGCGCTCGTCCAGCGCCACCACACGCGCGCCGCGCGGAATGGCCGCCTCGATGCGCTGGCGCTCCGCGGCCCAGAGGGTTTCGGTGGTCTTGGAACCGCGCGGCTCGGTCTTGACGGCCTTGAGCTCGACGCGCAGTTCCGGGGGAAAGCGTTTGGCGTAATCGTCGTAGGCGGTCTGGGCCCAGTCGGGCACCTTCTGCCCGACCGCGACGATCACGAGCTTCATGCCTTCTTCTTGGTGGCGGGCCTGGCCGGCTTGCGGGTGGCGGCGGGTGCGGCCTTGGGAGAGGCCTTCTTCTTCGCGCTGGCCTGCCCGACCACCACCTTGGCCATGCCGGCGCGGGGTTTGGCGGGTGCCGCCTTCTTGGTGGCCGGTTTGCCGCCGGGCGCGGCCTTCTTGGCGGGGGCGCCCTTCTTCGCGGGCGCGGGCGCTTTGGCGGCTTTCGCGGCGGCCTTGCGCACCACCGCCTTGGCCGACACCGGCTTGGCCTCGGCCACCTTGTCGGCAGCGGACTTGGCCTTCTCCTTCTTCTTCGCGGCCTCGGCCTTCTTGGCCGTGGCCGTGGTCAGGCGCACGGGCTTGGCGCCCCAGATTTCCTCGAGGCGGTAGTACTGGCGGATGGCGGGCTGCATCACGTGTGCCACGGCCGGGCCGCAGTCCACGATGATCCACTCGCCGTTCTCCTCGCCTTCGATGCGCGGCTTGTCGAAGCCGGCCTCGCGCACCGCGTCGCGCACGCTGGCCGCCAGCGCCTTCGTCTGGCGGTTGGAGGTGCCGCTGGCGACGATCACGCGCTCGAACAGCGGTGACAGCTCCTCGGTGTTGAAGACCACGATGTCCTGGCCCTTGACGTCCTCCAGGCCATCGACGATGGCCCGTTGCAGTTTCTGGATGTCTTTTTTCGCGGCGGATTCGCTGGTCATGTAGGGGTCTGGTAGAGGTGGTTCTGTGAAATATAGCTTGCGACCGCATCCGGGACCAGCAGGTCCAGTGACGGGTCGTCGGCCGGCTCGGTGGCCAGTTTGGCGCGCAGGGCGGTTGCGCTGATGTGTTGCAAGGGCATGCACAGCGGTACGAAGGGCAGGTCCACACCGCTGAGATCGGTGAGCGGCGCGTCCCCGCGCAGGGCCTGCGCGCCGATGTTGGTGGGCCGGTTGGCCACCGCCAGTGTGGCCAGCGAGAGCACCTCTTCCCAGCGCACCCAGGACTTGAACGCGAGCAACTGGTCCGCGCCCAGCACCAGGTACAAAGTGGCCTGCGGGTACTCGGCGCGCAGTTCGGCCAGGGTGTCGGCGGTGTAGCTGGGTCCGTGGCGCCCGGTTTCGCGGCGGTCGATGCGCACGCGCGGCAGGTCACCGAAGGCAGCCTCGCACATGGCGATGCGGTGGCGCGCGGCCGAGAGCGTGCGCGCCTTGTGCCAGGCCTGCCCGGTGGGCATCACGTGCAGCACGTCCAGCCCGAGCTGCTCCAGCGCCGCCTGCGCGAGCGCGCGGTGCGCGGTGTGCGGCGGATCGAACGCGCCGCCGAACATGCCGACGCGCTGGATGGGCCGGGTGGCGCTGGCCATCAGACCCAGTCCCGGCGCACCAGGAAGTTGCGGTAGAGCTGGTCCTCGGGCGTGCCTTTTTTCGTCTGGCGGTTGTAGGCCCAGCTCACGAGCGGCGGCATGGACAGCAGGATGGATTCGCTGCGCCCACCCGACTGCAGGCCGAAGTGCGTCCCCCGGTCCCACACGAGGTTGAACTCGACGTAGCGGCCGCGGCGGTAGAGCTGGAAGCTGCGCTCGCGCTCGCCGTAGGCGGTGTTCTTGCGGCGGTCGACGATGGGCAGGTAGGCGTCCAGGAAGGCGTCGCCCACGGAGCTCATCATGGCGAAACTGCCGTTGAAACCCAGCTCGGAGAAGTCATCGAAGAACACGCCACCCACGCCGCGCTGCTCGTCGCGGTGCTTGAGGTAGAAGTACTCGTCGCACCACCGCTTGAAGCGGGGGTACTTGTCGACGCCGAAGGGGTCGAGTGCGGCCTTGCAGGCGCGATGAAAGTGCTTCGCGTCGTCCTCGAAGCCGTAGTACGGCGTGAGGTCCATGCCGCCGCCGAACCAGCACACCGGCGCCTTGCCCTTGGGCGTGGCGGCGATCATGCGCACGTTCATGTGCACCGTGGGCACGTACGGGTTGCGCGGGTGGAACACCAGCGACACGCCCATGGCCTCGAACGGGGCGCCGGCCAGTTCGGGCCGGTGCTGCGTGGCCGAGGGCGGCAATTGCGGTCCGCGCACGTGAGAGAAGCCGCAGCCCGCGCGCTCGAACACGGGGCCGTCTTCCAGGATCTGCGTGATGCCGCTGCCCTGCAGCTTCTCGCCGGGGCGCTTCTTCCAGCGGTCGACCACGAACTGGCCGCCGTCGACCATCGCCACGGTGGACGTGATCCGCTCCTGCAGATCGACCAGGTACTCGCGGACGTTCGCGATCGGGTTGTCAAGGGCCATGCTCAGACCCTAGCAGGCTTCAGGCCCGCCGGCATCGGGCGCAACGATCACAGCGCGCGAAAGCCGATGTCGCGGCGGCACTGCATGCCATCGAAAGCGATGCCGTCGACCACCTCGTAGGCGCGGCGCTGCGCCTGCGCCACCGAGTCGGCCAGCGCGGTCACACACAGCACGCGCCCGCCCGAGACGCGCACGGCCTCGCCGTCCGCCGCCGTACCCGCGTGGAACACCATGCGATCGGCCTCGTCGGCGGGCAGGCCGGTGATGGTGTCGCCCTTGCGCGGATCGAACGGGTAGCCGGCGGCGGCCATCACCACGCCCAGCGCCACGCGCGGGTCCCAGTCGAGCTGCACGCGGTCGAGCTCGCCGCGCGTGGCGGCCAGCAGCACCTGCGCCAGGTTGCTGCGCAGCCGCATCATGATGGGCTGGGTCTCGGGGTCGCCCATGCGGCAATTGAACTCGAGCGTCTTGACCGCGCCGTCGGGCGTGATCATGAGGCCCGCGTAGAGGAAGCCGGTGTAGGGAATGCCGTCGGCCTTCATGCCGCGCAGCGTGGGCAGGATCACCTCGTCCATGGCGCGCTGGTGCACGGCGGGCGTCACCACCGGCGCGGGCGAGTAGGCGCCCATGCCACCCGTGTTGGGGCCCTGGTCGGCGTCTTTCAGGCGCTTGTGGTCCTGGCTGGTGGCCAGGGCCAGGGCGTGCTCGCCGTCGCACAGCACGATGAAGCTGGCCTCTTCGCCCTGCAGGAACTCCTCGATGACGACGCGCGCGCCGCCTTCGTTGTGCGCCACGCCGAGCTTGTTGTCCAGCAGCATGAAGTCGATGGCCTCGTGCGCCTCGGCCGCCGTCATGGCCACCACCACGCCCTTGCCGGCCGCCAGGCCATCGGCCTTGACGACGATGGGCGCGCCCTTGGCGTCCACGTAGGCGTGGGCTTGGGCCGGGTCGGTGAAAGCCTGGTACTCAGCCGTGGGAATGCCGTGGCGTTGCATGAAGGCCTTGCTGAAGGCCTTGGAGCTTTCCAGCTGCGCGGCCTTCTGCGTGGGCCCGAAGATGGCCAGGCCGTGGGCGCGGAACTCGTCCACCACGCCGGCCGCCAGCGGCGCCTCGGGGCCCACCACGGTGAGCGCGACGCCATTGGCCTGCACCCATTCGCGCAACGCCAGCTTGTCGGTGATGGGCAGGTTGGTGAGTTGCGGATCGCGCGCCGTGCCGGCGTTGCCCGGGGCCACGAAGACCTCGCTCACACCCTCGGATTGTTTCAGGCGCCAGGCCAGCGCGTGTTCGCGGCCACCGCCGCCAATGACGAGAACCTTCATTCCGAGATTTCAGCGTTGTGGAAAACGTTCTGCACGTCGTCCAGGTCTTCCAGGATGTCGAGCAGCTTCTGCATGCGGGCGCCGTCTTCGCCGCTCAGGGCGATGGTGTTCTCCGCGCGCATGGTCACTTCGGCGAACTCGGCCTTCAGGCCCTTGGCCTCCAGCGCGTCCTTCACCGCCTCGAAGTCGGCGGGCGGGGTCAGCACCTCGATGGCGCCCTCGTCGTCGGTGATCACGTCCTCGGCGCCGGCTTCCAGCGCCGCCTCCATCACCGCGTCTTCCGACGTGCCCGGCGCGAAGATGAGCTGGCCGCAGTGCTTGAACTGGAAGGCCACCGAGCCTTCGGTGCCCAGGTTGCCACCGTACTTGCTGAAGGCGTGGCGCACCTCGGCCACGGTGCGCACGCGGTTGTCGGTCATGGTGTCCAGGATGACCGCCGCCCCGCCGATGCCATAACCCTCGTAGCGGATTTCTTCCAGCGACAGGCCTTCCAGCGTGCCCGAGGCCTTGTCCACGTTGTACTTGATGCGGTCGGCCGGCATGTTGGCCGCCTTGGCCTTCTCGATCGCCAGGCGAAGGCGCGGGTTCATGGCCGGGTCGCCGCCGCCGCTGCGCGCGGCCACCGTGATTTCACGGATCACACGGGTCCAGATCTTCCCCCGCTTCTCGTCCTGGCGCCCCTTGCGGTGCTGGATGTTCGCCCACTTGCTGTGTCCGGCCATGGGAAGTCCTCGAAATGCCTGCTGGCTTTGATCTAATGAGCCCGCGATTTTACGATCGTGCCCAACCTGCCCCGCCCCCCCCCACCAGGACCCGACCATGGCCGAACCCCTGCTGATCGCCAAGAACGCCCAGACCACCTGCCAGGTGCTGCCCGGCCTGGCCAACCGCCACGGCCTCATCACCGGCGCCACCGGCACCGGCAAGACCGTGACCCTGCAGGCCATGGCCGAGGGTTTCTCGCGCATCGGTGTGCCGGTGTTCATGGCCGACGTGAAAGGCGATCTTTGCGGCATCAGCCAGACCGGCAGGATCGGCGAGAAGATGGCCGCAGTGCTGGCCGAGCGCGGCATCGAGTTGCCGCAGCCCACCGAATGCCCCACCACCCTGTGGGACGTGTTCGGCGAACAGGGCCACCCCGTGCGTGCCACCGTCAGCGACATGGGCCCGCTGCTGCTGGCGCGCATGCTCAACCTGAACGACACGCAGACCGGCGTGCTCAACCTGATCTTCAAGATCGCGGATGACAACGGCCTGCTGCTGCTCGACATGAAGGACCTGAGGGCCATGCTGCAGCACGTGGGCGACAACGCCAAGCAGTTCACCACCGAGTACGGCAACATCAGCGCGGCCTCCATCGGCGCCATCCAGCGCGGGCTGATGCAGGTCGAATCGCAGGGCGGCGACAAGTTCTTCGGCGAACCCATGCTGGACATCGCCGATTTCATGCAGACGGTGGACGGCAAGGGCGTCATCAACATCCTGGCGGCCGACAAGCTGCTCAACGCGCCGCGCCTGTACGCCACCTTCCTGCTGTGGATGCTGTCGGAGCTGTTCGAGACCCTGCCCGAGATCGGCGACCCCGACAAGCCGAAGCTGGTGTTCTTCTTCGACGAGGCCCACCTGCTGTTCGACGAGGCGCCCAAGGTGCTGGTCGAGCGCATCGAGCTTGTGGTGCGCCTGGTGCGCTCCAAGGGCGTGGGCGTGTACTTCGTGACGCAGAACCCGCTGGACATCCCCGACAGCGTGCTCGGCCAGCTCGGCAACCGCGTGCAGCACGCGCTGCGCGCCTTCACCCCGCGCGACCAGAAGGCGGTGAAGTCCACCGCGCAGACCATGCGGCCCAAGGCGGGGCTGGACATCGAGGCCGCCATCACCGAACTCGCCGTGGGCGAGGCCCTGGTGAGCTTCCTGGACGCCAAGGGTCGCCCCTGCGAGACCGAGCGCGCCTACGTGGTGCCGCCGGGCAGCCAGATCGGCCCCATCACGCCCGAGCAGCGACAGGCCTTGATCAAGGGCTCGCTGGTGGCCGGCACCTACGAAAAGCTGGTGGACCGCGAGAGCGCCTACGAGATGTTCCGTGCCCACGCCGGAGCGCGCGTGGAGGAAGCCGCCGAGGCCGCTGAAGGCAAGCCCGCCGCCAAGGCCCCGCGCATCCCCGGCGCGGCCAAGGGCGCCCCGGCTGCGGAGGAAAAGAGCGTCATCAACGAGGTGCTGTTCGGCCGCACCGGCCCGCGCGGCGGCCAGTACGACGGCCTGGTGCAGACCATGGCCAAGACAGCCGCGCGCACCGTGGCCAGCGGCCTGGGCCGGCAGATCCTGCGTGGGGTGCTGGGCGGCTTGCTGGGCGGCAAGCGCTGAGCCACCCCGCGCCACGGGAGCGGCGGGCGGCGCTCAGTCGAGCCCGAGCGCCTTGGCCGTCCGGATCACCGTGGCCTCGAAGGCCGCCACCACCGGCGACGGTTCGATGTCGCCGCGCACCATCAGGCTGATGGGCGCGACGTTGGCCGCCTGTTTCGGCCGCAGGATGGCCAGATCACCGTTCGCCTGCGCGGTCTGCGCAATCGAGTGCGGCAGCACGCCCAGCAGCGACCCCGCGCCGATCACGTAGCGCATCTGGTGAAAGCTGCTGGACGCGACGGCCACCTCCGGGCGGAGGGTCCCCCGCACCGTGAACATGCTTTCGGCGATCTCCCGCAGAGGCGTGCCGACGGCCGGCAACACCCACCGCGCTTTGGCGAGGTCCTTCCACTTCACGTCCACCTGCTTGGCCAGGGGGTGATGCGGGCCGCAGACGATGTCGAACGCTTCCGTGTAGACCTTCGTCACACGCAGATGGCGCGGCTGATCGGCGTGCAGCACGCGCCCGAAGATGATGTCCAGTTCGTTGCGGGCCATTTGCTGCATGAGCCCGTCGGTGGCCCCCTCCTGCAAGGCGAAGCGCGTCCCCGGGTGCGCCTGCAGCAGCCCGTTGATGCATTGCGCCAGCAAGGTCGACGACAGCGAGGGAATGATGCCGAGGCGGATCGTGCCGCCCCCCCCCAGCGTGAAGCGGTCCAGATCTTCCGCGATGTGGCCGATGTCCGTCATCACGACACCGATGTGCCGCCGCAGGATCTCGCCATGCGGCGTCATCTGCATGCCGCGCCGTGTGCGCTGGAACAGCATCACCTGGAACATGTCCTCCAGCTCGTGGATGAGCTTGGTCGCGGCAGGCTGGGTCATGTTCGACGCCACCGCGGCCTTGCGGATCGTGTGGAGTTCGCAGACGTGCCGGAACACCTCGAAGTGCTTGAGCCTCAGTCGCGACCGGATGACGGAGCGGACGGGATCTGCCGGTGCGTTCGCAAGCATGGTGCGGCCTCTTTCTGTGATAACCAGATCGCTGCATTAACTACGAAATTGTGATTATCCAAGAATGTAAAAACGGCGCACAGTGCGTTGCGCCGACCAACAAGGAGACATTCATGCACGGCAGACGCACCATCCTCACGGCCCTCGCCGCCGCTTGCCTGGCGGCGGGCGCCCCCTCCGCTTTCGCCGCCTTTCCCGACAAACCCATCCGACTGATCGTGCCCTTTCCCGCGGGCGGCGCGACCGATGTCGTGGCGCGCCTGCTCAGCGCACACCTGAGCCAGACTCTGCAGCAGCCGGTGGTGGTCGAGAACAGGACGGGAGCCGGGGGCAACATCGGCGCGGGCATCGTGGCGAAATCGGCGCCGGACGGCTACACGGTGCTGGTCGCCTCGCCCGCCGAGGTCGCCATCAACGAGTTCCTCTACGCGAAGATGAGCTACGAGCCGGCCAAGGACCTCGTGCCCGTCGCCAAGCTGGCGTCCGCGCCGCTGGTCCTGGTCGTGAACAGCCAGTCGCCCGCCGACTCCGTCCAGGGGCTCGTGCGCCGCGTCAAGTCGCAGCCCGACGGCATGAACTTCGCGTCCTCCGGCACCGGCGGGCCACAACACCTCGCGGGCGAGCTGTTTCGCCTGCTGTCCGGCACGCGGTTGACGCACGTGCCCTACAAGGGCGGCGCGCCCGCCATGACCGACCTGCTGGGCGGGCGGGTCGATCTGTTCTTCTCCGGCCTGCCGCCCGCGCTGCCGCACATCCAGGCGGGCAAGCTGCGCGTCCTGGGCGTCAGCACGGCGCAGCGCTCCCCACTGCTCCACGAGGCGCCCACCGTGGCCGAACAAGGCCTGGCCGGCTTCGACATCGAGAACTGGCAGGGTGTTTTCGTCCCCGCCGGCACGCCCGCCCCCGTCGTGGAATTGCTGGCGCGCAGCATCGGTGAGATCGCGGCGAACAAGTCGTTCGCGGACCAGCTTCAGGCGCAAGGCGCGGCCCCCGCGTTCATGGAGCCGAAAGCGTTTGCCGCCTTCGTCGCCGCGGAGCGGACGAAGTACGCCAAGCTGGTGAAGGATTCCGGCGCCAAGGCCGATTGACGAGCAAAGGACAGTCATCATGAACGACACCATCGAGGTGGTGGACCTGCACACGGGCACCCTGCAACTGACACCCGAGGAACACGCCATGCTCCGGGGAGACAAGGGGCCGGCCGTGCAGGAAGCCATCCGGTTCCAGATCGAAGTGGGCAGCTTCTTCGGCGCACGGCGCTTTGTTCCGATCACCCACGCGCACGTCATGGGCGACATCGAGGTGATGGGCGACGGCGGTTTGCAGCACCTGCGGTCCATGGGCGATCAGCACGCGCGCTGCGTCGTGCCGACGTCCAGCAACGCGCAGTGCATGCACTTCCACGACGACGCGCGCTTGCGCCAGGATGTGGACGAAGGCGCCAAGGAGCGCGAGATCCTCGCCCGGTACAAGACGATGCGCATCGCGCCAACGGACTCCTGCATTCCCTACCAGCAGGTGTACCAGCCCAAGCTGGGTGAACACGTGGCCTGGGGCGACACCGGCACGGTGATCTACGCCAACTCCGTGCTGGGCGCGCGCACCAACTTCGAGGCAGGCAAGGCCAGCTTTGCCGCCGCGCTCACCGGCCGCACGCCCGCGTACGGCTTTCACCTCGACGAGGCGCGCGCCGGCTCGCTGCTGGTCGACCTTCGGGCGCCGATGCGCGACCCGGCCGACTGGGGCGCCCTGGGCAAGCTCGTCGGCCACCCCCACCAGGACTACTTCGCCGTGCCGGTCTTCGACGGCCTGGGCCGCATGCCCTCATCGGACGAGTTGAAGCACCTCGGCGCGTCGCTGGCGAGCTACGGGTCGATGGCCATGTTCCACATGGTCGGCGTGACCCCCGAGGCGAAGACGCGAGAGGCCGCCTTCCAGGGGCGTGCGCCCCGCGAGACCATGGTCATCACCGGGGCCGACATCCAGGCCGTCTACGACAGCTACCGCTACGTCGAGGGCGGCGCCAACATCGTGGTCTTCTCCGGGCCGCAGCTCTCCCTGTTCGAGATGCAGGACCTCGCCGAGCGGTTCGAAGGCCGCCGGGTGGCACCCGGCATGGCCGCGGTGGTGACGACCAACCACATGGTCCACAGCGACGCCAAGCGCCTCGGCTACGTCGACACCCTGGAAAAGGCCGGCGTCACCATCCTGCAAGGGGTGTGCTTCTACATCCTCCAGCGCCTGTCGCAGATCCGCGAGGAGAACGGCTGGACCAACCTGATCTCCAACTCTGGCAAGCTCGTCAACACCATCACGGCCCATCGCTTCAACACGGTGCTGCGCCGCACGGACGACTGCGTGGATATCGCCTGCACGGGGACACTGGCATGACAACCATTCATGTGAAGCGCGCCTGGGGCAAGCCCGTGCGAGCCCAGGCGCTCGTCATGCGCGAGGGCTTCAGCCCGCGCTACGACCTCGACCGCTGGAACGGGGTGATCTCCCGGATCGGCCACAGCGCCGAAGGCGAATCGATTCGCGACCGCGTGCTCATCATCCCCACCAGCAAGGGTGGCGTGGCCGGCGGCTGGGCCTTCTTCGACCTGCTCAACAAGGGCATCGCACCGAAAGCGCTGGTCTTCGGCAAGCTCAATCCGGTCATGGTCCAGGGCGCGGTGCTGGCCGGCCTGCCCATCATGGAGGGCTGGGACCAGGACCTTCTGGCGCTGGTCCGTACAGGCGACGAGGTCCACCTCGACCCCTCGGCCAGGACCCTCAGGTTCACACCTAATCCACCTTGATGTTCGCGGCGCGCGCCACCGGCTCCCAACGCGCGCGTTCCGACAGCACGAGCTGGCGGAACTCCTGCGGCGAGCCCCCGGTCGGCTCGGCCCCCATCTCCAGCAGCCGCGCGCGCACGTCCGGCGTGCGCAGCACGCCGGTGATCTCGCTGGAGAGTTGCTGAACCAGCGGTGCCGGCGTGCCCCCGCGCACGAAGAAGCCGATGGACGACACACCGTACAGGTCCGGATAACCGGATTCGACCAGGGTGGGAATGTCGGGCGCCAGGGCCGAGCGCCTGGCGCCGCCGGTGGCCAGGATGCGGACGCGCTCGGCCTTGTGTTGCGCGAGGTAGTCGGAGATGACGGAAACACCGGCGGGAATCTGGTTGCCCATCAGGTCCGCCAGCAGCGGCTGCCCGCCCTTGTACGCCACCAGTTGAAGCGACTCCACCCCCGACAGTTGCCTCAGGCGAAGCATGAGGAGTGCCCCGACGCTGCTCATGCTGGACGTGCCGATGCTGCCTTTGAGGGGGTCGGCCTTCACGGCATCGAGGTATTGCGCCAAGGTGCGCGCGTTCTGCCCCGGACTCACGGTGAGCGCGTGCGGGATGTGCACGCCATCGCAGACCGGCACCAGGTCGGTGTCGGGCTCGAAGGGGAGTTTGCTGTAGAGGAAGGGGAAGAAGGCGGCGACCGCCAGCGGCGCGAACATGATGAGGCCGCCATCCGCGGCGGAGTTCTTGAGGAACCCCGACGCCACCAGGCCGGTGCCGCCCACCTTGTAGTCGACGATCACGTTGCGCTTGAGCGTGTCCTTCAACCGGTCGGCCGTGAGGCGCGCGATGTTGTCCATCGTGGCGCCCGGCGGCACCACCACGATGATGCGAAGGGTGCCTGGCAGCGACTGAGCCCAGGCCGTTCGGCCGAAGGATGCGATGGCGCTGGCTGCGCCGGTGCCCACGATCAGGTGGCGTCGTTTCAACATGCGGTTCTCCTCAGAACAGGGGTTCGGTCCATGGCAACTGCTTGGGCGTGATGCCAGCCTGCACGGACCGCGCCGCCGCCAGGCCCGCGATCTCGCCGGTCTGCGTGCACCAGGGGAAGTTGCGCATCACCATGAAGATGGTCTCGAAGGTGAACGACAGCGAGGCCCCGGTGAGCAGCAGGTTGTTCACCTCCTTCGGCAGGAAGCACCGGTACGGCACCTCGAACGTGTACTTGCGGTACGCGTCCCAGAAGAAGGTCTTGGTCATGGGCCGGGTCACCGCGTCCGGGAAGCGGCGTTCCTGTCGGGCGTCGTCGATCGAGAACACGTACTCACCGATCGGGTGGCGGCCATCGCGCACGCCGACATAGCGGCCCACGTGGGCGATCACGGCGTTCTGGAAGCCCGGCACGTACTTCGTCAGGAACCGCGCCTCGGCGTGGATGAGTCGACGCAGCTCCACCTTGGCGCGCGACGCGTGCGCGGCGTCCTCGTCCATGTGCAGCGCCCATTCGTAGGGCACGTTCTGCCAGAGGATGAAACTGCCCGGCCCGTGGATGGGGCTCATGTCCACGGTGGGGTGGCCGATGTAGTGCTCGCCGTAGACGTTCTTGCCGCCGTCCATGCGCGGGCGGTACAGCTCGGGCGGAATGTCGCCGGCGGCGCGGGCTTTGTTGATCAGCCGGGAGAGCGTCGGATCGTTCTCTTGCCGCTGATAGGCCGCGGTCTGCGCGAAGTCGACGCCGTTCATGATCCAGAGCAGTCCCCCGGGAATCGGCCGCTGCTCGGGATCGGCGGTGACGGTCTCGGGCTGGCGGCCGCCACCGCTCACGAAGGGCGCGCCGCATCGGGCCACCACCTCCGCCGTGCCAGTGCCTTCGACGAAGACCCGGCCGCGCAGCGCCTGGCGGCCGGCCACGGTCTCGATGATGGCGTGCGTGATGCGGCGCCCTTCCCCGTCCCTGTCCATTTCCACGTCCACGAACGACGCGCCATAGATGGCCTGCACACCGGCTTCTTCGAGCATCCGCACCATCACGTTGCCCGCGCCGTCCGGGTTGAACGAGGTGCGCTTGAACGGGCTGCCGGGCGCCAGGTAGTGGTCGTAGTGCGCCAACGGGTTGCCGGCCCAATCCGGCAGGCTGATTTCGTCCGCCGTGTAGAGGCAGCCCTCGCGGTCGAAGCGGTCCATCAACTCGGTGTGGATGCCGCCAACGCCGGTGTTCGCCGCACCCTGCAGCCCGGAGGTGTGGACGCCCCCGGGCATGTCGAAGCGCTCCACCATCACCACGGTGCAGCCCTCCCGCCGGGCGCGCAAGGCCGCGGCGAAACCACCCGGCCCGCCGCCGATCACCACCACGTCCACATCGGCCACGACGGGGACGCCGCCCGGGCTGATGCCCAGCGGCTGTTCTCTCTCGATCATCTTGTTTCCTGTGTCAGTCTTGGGGTGTGAAGCCGGATGCCTTCACGATGCCGCCCCAGCGCCCATGCAGCGCCTTGAGGCTGGCCTTGAATTGCGCGGGTTGCTGGGGCGCGACCTCCAGCCCCATCTGCGCGAACCGGGCCTGTATGTCCGCTTGCGCGAGCATCTGGTGCGTGAGTTCCGCGAGCTGCCGGGCGCTGTCCGCTGAAAGCGAGGCCGGCCCGTACAGCGAGAAGGATTCCTCGATCACGATGTCGGGATAGCCCAGTTCGGCGTAGGTCGGCACCTCGGGCGCGAAGCGGGAGCGCCCGGTGCCGGTGGCCGCGATGAGCCGCAGCTTGCCCGTCGACAGGATCGGCAACGCCTCGACCGGCGTCAGCACGCCGGAGGGAATCTGTCCGCCGAGCAGGTCCTGCACCACCGGCGCCATGCCGCGGTACGCCACGTGCGTGTACTCCATGTCGGCCCGGCGCCCGAGCATGATCCCGGAAAAATGCGCGCTGGTGCCCGCACCGGGCGAACCGAACGACGCCTGCTTGGGGTTCGCCTTGCACCAGGCGATGAAGTCCGCCAGCGTACGCACCTCCGCCGGCACCATCGGCCCGATGGCCAGGAAGAACGGGAACTTGGCCAGCGGCGTGATGGGCGTGATGTCCACCAGCGGGTCGTAGCGCAGGCTTCGGTAGATGTGGGGGAACAGCACCATCATGCCGCTGGGGCTGATGAGCAGGCTGCTGCCGTCACCGGGGCTGTTCTTCACGTGCTCCACCGCCAGCCGGCCGCCGGCGCCCGCCTTGGCCTCCACGATCACCGCGTCGGCGTGCTTGCCACGCAGGTGCTCCGCGAGGATGCGGGCCAGCACGTCCGACGAACCGCCCGGGGGGAATCCCGTGGTGATCGTGGCGAGCTTGAGCCGCTGTTGCGCCTGCGATGGCAGCGCGCCGAGGGCGAGCAGCGCGCCGGTGGCGCACAACAGCGCGCGGCGCGTCAATTGGAATGCTGACGGGTCTGTCACGGTGCTTGTCTCCTGTTGATCTGCGACCACGAAGGTACGTTTGCGCGCGCCGGGCACCAAGCACAATCGAGCGAAATTACACTGGGTGAAATATGGACAGCGTGAAGACGATTCGATCGGTGGAGCGGGCGTTCGCCGTCCTGCAGGCGTTGGGCGAGGCGCCGCAGGGCGCCACGCTCGTGCAGCTCACTGCGTCAACGGGTTTGTCCGGCCCGACCTTGCTGCGCCTGCTCAAGACCCTGATCGGCGTGGAAGCCGTGCGCCGCAGCACCACCGACCAGCGCTACCGCACCAGCGTGCGCCTCCACGCGCTCGGTCAGGCGGTGATCGCGGCGGAACAGCTCGCGGACCTGGCCGCGCCCTGGCTCGACAGCCTGTGCCAGCAGGTCGAATGGCCGTCCGATCTGGCGATCCACACGGGCGATGACGACTTCATGCGCGTGCTGGAGTCCAGCCTGCGCCAGTCCAGGTTCTACGTGCGCCGCACCAAGGGGCGCGTGCGCGTGACCCTGCTGGGCTCGGCGGCCGGCACGGCCTTTCTGTCCGCCCTGGACGCCACCCGGCGCCAGGAACTGGTGCGGGCCGCCCGGCAGGGTCGGGACGTTCACAACACCCGCATCGGCGCCGTGGAGGACATGGCCGCGAGGGTCCGCGCGGTCCGCGCGCGCGGCTACGCCTTGCGCCACCCGCTCTATCGGGGGGGCAGTTTCGACGGCAGGGCCCGCGACGACGCGCTGGAAGCCATCGCGGTGCCACTGGTGCACGCGGGCCAGGTGTTCGGCACCCTGAACATCAACTGGAACCGTGGCGCGATGACGGAGCAAGAGATGGTGCGCCGGCACCTGACGGTGCTGCGGGCCGCTGCTGCCGGTATTGCCAAGGCCGCGGGCCAGCAGGGGTTGCACCTGGAGCTGGCGAGCCAGCTCCAGGCCGAGCAGTCGGTGTGGCGCGGTCCATGATCAAGGCACAACCGGTGCACAGATCGCTGTCGGGCGCCAGGGTGCGGCGCGTCAGGCAGATAGGTTCCCCGCAGCGCAGGCAGCAGGCGATGCCCGGGGCATCGAGTCGCGCCAGTGAGCTGTCCAGGTAGACCAACTCCTCGGCGATCTCGTCATGCTGCTCGGCCGGCAGCGCGTCGCGGCGCAAGCGGTTCGCCAGTTGCTCGCGGCGCTGGTTCAGCAAGGCGCGCAGGTGGTCCTGCGCGCCCGGTGGCGTGGAATCGCGGTCAGACATGTACGCCTCCTCGTGTTCATCGACGATGAGCAGCAGTTGCCAGGGAATGTCGGCGTACGAAATGCCGTCCACGATGACGCACGCGAGTGACAGCGTCAAGACATTCCATCGGCCTGCGCCTCGGCAGACAGCGTCACTGGAGATGGTCCGAACAGCCGGCCCGACACTGGCAAGGGCCAGGCACTGCGGCAACACCGGCTTCCTAGCCTTGGTGTGCATTCCATCCGGGTGCGACATCCACAACCAAGGAAGACAAGATGCCTCTGAAATCCCTTCGCGCGGCCCTCCTCGCCGCATTGGCCGGGGCCGCGCTCGCACCCAGCCTGTCCCACGCCCAGGCGCTGGACCTTTCGCGCTACAGCCTCAGCGCCACCTACCACGCCATGGTCGGTGAGGCCTCCGGCATCACCTACAACTGGGACAACGACTCCCTCTTCATCGTGGGCGACTCCCTGCAGTTCTCCGAGCTGACCAAGACGGGCGAGATCTACTCCTACCCCTTGCCTGGCTCCAACGGCAGCGGCATCGAAGCTTTCAAGGACTCGGAAGGCATTGCCTACATCGGCAACGGCCAGTACCTGCTGGCCGACGAGCGCGCCATGACCGTGTCCCTGATGGTTCCGGAAGCCACCTGGGACATGGGTGGCGGCAAGACGCGCACCGCGTACAGCAGCAAGCCCGGCGCGCCCACGTACACCTTCGGCCCCGAGTCGCCGAACCAGGGCATCGAGGGCGTTACCTGGGAGCGCTCCACCGGCACGGTCTTCGCCATCAAGGAGCGGCGCGAGCAGGGCGTGTTCGAGGCCGACATCGACTTCGCCAACGGCGCCAGCGGCTCGCACGTGTCCCTTTTCGACCCGGCCTTGCTGGGGGTGCAAAGCCTGTCGGACATTTCCGTGCTCTCCAACTCGACGGCCTTCGCCGGCCGCTCCTTCGCCGACAACCTGCTGATCCTGAGCGCCACCTCGCAGGTGCTGCTGGAAGTGACGCGCACGGGTGAGATCGTCAGCCGCCTCGATCTCACGGGAATGGCGACGAAGATCGAGGGCGTGACCGTCGACAACGACGGCGTGATCTACCTGGTGGGCGAGAGCGGCGGCCCGTCGGGCGCCTCGGCGCTGCTGGTGCTCACGGCTCCTGTGCCGGAGCCCGAGGCCTACGCCATGATGCTGGCCGGCTTGGCCGCGGTGGGGGCGTTCGCCCGCCGGCGCAGCGCGGCCCTGCGCAAGGCCTGAGCGCGCACCCGGCGAACGCCAGAAAGAAAGAGGCCCCGCGTGAGCGGGGCCTCTTGTGTCTCACCAGGGAGCGACCGGATCACACCTCCGTCGCTTCCTCCGGCTTGGCCTTGCCTTCCTTCTTCGGCAATGGCTGGATGTCGAGTTCGACTTCCTGCGTTTCCTTGCCGTCCTCGCCGGTCTTGGTCACCAGGTCCACCGTCAGGCGCCCGCCCTCGGTCAGGCGACCGAAGAGCAGTTCGTCTGCCAGGGCACGGCGGATGGTGTCCTGGATAAGCCTCTGCATCGGGCGTGCGCCCATGAGTGGGTCGAAGCCCTTCTTGGCCAGGTGCTGGCGCAGCGTGTCGGTGAAGGCGACCTCCACCTTCTTCTCGGCGAGCTGCGTCTCCAGCTGGAGCAGGAACTTGTCGACCACGCGCAGGATGATCTGCTCGTCCAGCGCCTTGAAATTGACGATCGCGTCCAGGCGGTTGCGGAACTCGGGCGTGAACAGGCGCTTGATGTCGGCCATCTCGTCGCCCGCGGCTCGTGGGTTGGTGAAGCCGATGGTCGCCTTGTTCATGGTCTCGGCACCCGCGTTCGTGGTCATGATGACGATCACGTTGCGGAAGTCGGCCTTGCGCCCGTTGTTGTCGGTCAGCGTCCCGTGGTCCATCACCTGCAGCAGCACGTTGAAGATGTCCGGGTGCGCCTTCTCGATCTCGTCGAGCAGCAGCACGCAGTGCGGCTTCTTGGTGATGGCCTCGGTCAGCAGGCCGCCCTGGTCGAAGCCGACGTAGCCCGGAGGCGCGCCGATCAGGCGGCTCACCGCGTGGCGCTCCATGTACTCCGACATGTCGAAGCGGATCAGCTCGATGCCCATGATGTAGGCGAGCTGCTTGGCCGCTTCGGTCTTGCCGACGCCGGTGGGGCCGCTGAACAGGAAGGCGCCGATGGGCTTGTCGGCCTTGCCCAGGCCGGAACGCGCCATCTTCACGCTGGCGGCCAGCACCTCCAGCGCCTTGTCCTGGCCGAACACCACGCTCTTGAGGTCGCGCTCCAGCGTCGACAGCTTGCCGCGGTCGTCGTTGGACACGTTGGCGGGCGGGATGCGGGCAATCTTGGCCACGATCTCCTCGACCTCGGTCTTGGAGATGGTTTTCTTGCGCTTGGACGCCGGCAGGATGCGCTGCGCCGCACCGGCCTCGTCGATCACGTCGATGGCCTTGTCGGGCAGGTGGCGGTCATTGATGTACTTGGCCGACAGCTCGGCAGCGGCCTGCAGGGCAGCCACGGCGTACTTCACGTTGTGGTGTTCCTCGAAGCGAGACTTCAGGCCCTTGAGGATGTCCACCGTCTGTTCCACCGTGGGCTCGACCACGTCGACCTTCTGGAAGCGCCGCGACAGGGCCGCGTCCTTCTCGAAGATGCCACGGTACTCGGTGAAGGTGGTCGCGCCGATGCACTTGAGCTGGCCACTGGAGAGCGCCGGCTTGAGCAGGTTGGAGGCGTCCAGCGTGCCGCCCGAGGCCGCACCGGCCCCGATCAGGGTGTGGATCTCGTCGATGAACAGAATCGCGTTGGGCTTGTCCTTGAGCGACTTGAGCACGCCCTTGAGGCGCTGCTCGAAATCACCGCGGTACTTCGTGCCCGCCAGCAACGCGCCCATGTCGAGCGAATAGACGCTGGACTCGGCGAGGATCTCCGGGACGTCGCCCTGGGTGATGCGCCAGGCCAGGCCCTCGGCGATGGCGGTCTTGCCCACGCCGGCCTCACCCACCAGCAGCGGGTTGTTCTTGCGACGGCGGCACAGGATCTGGATGACGCGCTCGACCTCGTACTCGCGGCCGATGAGCGGGTCGATCTTGCCATCCTTGGCCATCTGGTTCAGGTTCTGCGTGAACTGCTCCAGCGGCGAGGCCTTCTCGTTGCCCTTGGCCTCGGCGGCTTCCTCGTTCTCGGCCGCGCCCTCGTTGGACTTGGTCGGCTCCGGGGGATCGCTCTTGCGGATGCCGTGGGCGATGAAGTTCACCACGTCCAGGCGCGTCACGCCCTGCTGGTGCAGGTAGTACACGGCGTGCGAGTCCTTCTCGCCAAAGATGGCCACGAGCACGTTGGCGCCGGTGACTTCCTTCTTGCCGTTGCCGGTGGACTGCACGTGCATGATGGCGCGCTGGATGACGCGCTGGAAACCCAGCGTGGGCTGGGTGTCCACCTCGTCGGTGCCGGCCACCTGCGGGGTGTTGTCCTTGATGAAGTTCGTCAGGGACTTGCGAAGGTCGTCAATGTTGGCCGAGCAGGCACGCAAGACCTCGGCGGCGCTGGGGTTGTCAAGCAATGCCAGCAGCAGGTGTTCCACCGTAATGAATTCGTGCCGCTGCTGCCGGGCCTCGACGAAGGCCATGTGCAAGCTGACTTCAAGTTCCTGGGCAATCATGTGGCACGTCCTTTGGCTGGGAGTATCGGGATAAGCACGTTCTGGAGACGAATGTAGGGTCTAGATGGGGAGCTTGAACGCCTATTCAACAGGTTCGCTCACGCATTGCAAGGGGTGTCCCGCCGAGCGGGCGGCCTGCAGCACCTGGTCAACCTTGGTGCTGGCGACGTCGCGCGAATAGACGCCGCAAACCCCTTTGCCCTCCAGGTGAATCTTCAACATGATCTGGGTGGCCGTCTCGCGGTCCTTGCTGAAGTACTCCTGGATGACCTGCACGACGAATTCCATCGGGGTGAAATCGTCGTTGAGCAGCACCACCTGGTACATCTGGGGGGGTTGAACGCGCTGCGTGCGCCGTTCCAGAACGACCGCGTCGTCGCTGCCCGTGGCGGGCGGAGCCACGGGGGTTTCCGGTTTCTTGGGAATCTGCGAAGCCATGAAATTCATTCTAGCGAGCGCGCCCCACCCCCGATGCCGTCCGGGACACCGCCGGTTGGCCGGGCGGTGGATACCGCCAGGGACTATTGTGAGGCCCGGCAGAACCGGCCATGCGTCAAGCAGCGCACGCAAAGCCGGTCAAATTCCGTCGATCGGCCGGCGGCAACGCCATGCTTGCCGTTGCGCCGGCCACACCAGTCGGCGGTGTCCGAGCAGCGGGCACGCCGATTGCCCGGCAGTTCCCGTATGCCCCGCCAACCCCTGCCGTGGACGCCCCATGCCCCGCACCGCCGCCGCCAACCAACCGCCCCATCACCGGGCGCGCGCCTATCAGCGGGTGGTGCGCCTGGGCTGGCTGGAATGGATCGGCATTCCCGCGCTGGCGCTTCTGCCGCTGCTGGCGCTCGCTGGTTGGCTTGGGCCCGCCAGCCAGCGGCTGGAAGCCACCGTGCCGCACGGGGCGGGCGCTCTGAAGCTGGAGGTCAGCTACCCCTCGCGCACGCGGCACAAGGCGGGCAGCGAACTGGCCATACAGGTGACCAACAGCGGCCCGGACGAGGCGCGGGATCTGGCGATCGGCATCGAGGACGCCTACCTGGCGCACTTCTCGCGCGCCGACGCACTGCCGACGGCCGACGCCGTGGCGGCGGGGCGCGTGCGGGTGCCGCTGCCACCGCTGCGCGCCGGCGACAGCACTGCGGTTCGCGTTCGCCTGGAGGCCGACGGGTGGGGCCGCCTGCCGGGCTGGATCGAGCTCGGTCCGCGCGAACGGCCCGCGCTGACGCGGCAGCACTTCAGCACGCTGGTGCTGCCCTGACCCACCGCCCCGCGCGCCACCGTGGACATCGTCCTGCGCATCACCGTCGTCTACCTGTTCGTGCTGGTGGGCCTGCGCATTCTGGGCAAGCGCGAATTCGGCCAACTGTCTCCGCTGGAGCTGGTGTCGTTGCTGATGATTCCGGAAGTCGTCTCTCAGGCGATGGTGGGCAGCGACTACTCGCTGACCACGGGGCTTGCCGGCCTGGCCACCCTGCTGGTGCTGGTGTTCCTCACCTCGTTGCTGGTGCAGCGCTTCGAGTCGGTGGAGCACCTCATCGCGGGGCAACCCACCGTGCTGGTGCGGGACGGCGAATTCATCGCCCGGGCCATGAACCGCATGCGCGTAACCCCCGAAGAGGTGTTCACCGAAATGCGCAAGGCCGGCATGGAGCAGCTGGCCGAAGTGAAGTGGGCCATCCTGGAGCCCGACGGCAGCATCGCGATCGTGGCGCGGGGAGAACCCCAGAGCGCCCCGGGCGCCCCACCCCACCCGCGCGACGAGCGCAAGAAAGGCATCTGATGACCATGAGCGCCACCCCTCCCACGCCGCAGCCGCCCACGCCGCAGCCGCCCGCGCCGCCGCCATTTACCGACCCTGTGCCACCCCCCGTGGGCGATCCACCGCCCGCGCCCCCGGTGCCCGGGCCGAACGCGCCGCCGCCCAGCGAACCGGAAGGGCTCAGTGCGGTGGTGCCGCATCCCCCTTGATCGAAGGATTGGTCGGAGGTCGCGGGTCGACCAGCGCCTCCACGCTGGCGCCGGGGTCTTCCTCGCCCACCGCCGAACGGGCCAGCCAGTCGGCGTCGTCGCGCAGCGCCACGGTGGCATTCACGTACGCGCGGCCCCGCAGCCGCGCCAGCAGGCCGCCCAGCCAGCGCAAGCCCCGTGGCCAGCGGGTTGATGTGGTGTCCTTCATTCCTTGCACAAGATGAACCCGAAGCAGTACCGTCAGGAGATGTCGAATGTCCAACGATACGCCATCGCCTTGTTGATCGCGATGGTGGCCGGCGGCCTGCATTGGCTGCTGTGGCCCGCCGTGGGAGCGCTGCGCGCCTTCGTGTTCTACCTGCCGGCGGTGGCCGCGGCGGCGGCGGCCCTGGGGCCGGGGCCCGGCACGCTGCTGCTGTTCGTGGGCGCCATCGGCACAGGCTGGCCGCTGGGCGGGCTGGACGAATGGCCTCAGGCCCACCTGGCCGACCCCACGCGTCTGGTGCTCTACCTCGTGCTCGGCGGACTGCTGGTGGGCATGGGTGCTTCGCTGCGGCGCAATCGGGCTCGGGCGGTGTCGGCCGAGGACCGACTGATGATGGCCATCGAGGGCACGGGCATCGGCGTGTTCGACATCGACCTTGCCGCTCGCACCATCAGCGCCTCCCCCGCGCTGGCCCGTCTGGCCGGCGCACCGGTGTCACCGGACCCCGTGCCGCTGGACGCCTGGACGGCCCGCCTGCCGCCCCAACTGCTGCTCGACAGCCGGGAGCACCTGCGGCAGAAGCTCAAACAGGGTGCCACCTTTTACGAGCGCGAAGTTCCCCTGCCGTCGCCGGAGGGCGGCGACCACCGCGTGCTGCTGCGCGTGCACGTGGTCTGGCGTGGCACGCGGGCCGTGCGCCTGCGCGGCGCCTGCGTGGACATCACCGAGCGCAAACAGGTGCATGCGCAGCTCGCGGCCACGCGCGGCCAGCTCAACCAGCAATTCGACGACCTCAACCAGCTGCACGAGCTGAGCTCGCAACTGCCCGAGACGACCGACATCGCCCGGCAATTGCACATGATCCTGGCCACGCTGGCGCACTTTCACGGCGCGCACCAGGGCATGGTGTCGCTGCTCGACCCCCTCACCGACGAATTGCGCATCGCGGCCAGCCTGGGATTCGATGCCACGGCACTGGCCACGGCGCAGCGCCTGAGCGACGGGCCCTGCGCCCAAACCTGCCGCCAGCGCACGCGCACGACGCTGGAGGACACGCAGACGGCCCCGATGGACGATGAGTGCCGCGGGTTCCTGGCGGCCCACGCCATCCGGGCCGTGCACAGCACGCCGCTCATCAGTTCACAGGGGGAGGTGCTGGGCGCGATCACCGTGCACCTGGGCGAGCCGCGCCACCCCACCGAACGCGAATGCCGCCTGGCCGATATCTGCGCCCGCAAGGCGACCGTGTTCATCGAACGCACCCGCGCCCGAGACGAACTGCTCGTCTCGCAAGGGCGATTCGAAGCCGTGCTCGAAACCTCGGGCGCACCCTTCGTGATCCTCAAGCCCCTGCACCAGGGCGAGCGCATCGTCGACTTCCTGTGGATGTACGTCAACCGCGCCGCTGCCGAGGCGCTGGAGTGCACCCCGGAGCAACTGGTGGGCCACCGAGTGCTGCACTCCTCGCCCTGCCGCTGGATGGGCAACCCCGCCTTCAGCTACTGCGTGCAGGCCGTCGAGTCCCACACCATCTGCGAGTTCGACACCACCGACACCCAGGGCGCGGACACGCGCTGGTTCCACTGCATCGCCTCGCCCATTCCCGAAGGCGTGGGCGTGTGGTTCACCGACATCTCCGAGCGCATGCGCAACGAACAGTTGCTGCGCGACAGCGACCGCCGCAAGGACGAGTTTCTCGCCACGCTGGCGCACGAACTGCGCAACCCGCTTGCACCGATCCGCCAAGCGACGCTGCTGGCCATGTCGCCGCACGCCACGGACGCGCAGAAGCAGTGGAGCTGCGAAGTGATCGACCGCCAGGTCTCGCACATGGCCCTGCTGCTGGACGACCTGCTCGACGTCTCGCGCATCACGCGCGGCGCGCTGCCGCTGCGCCGCGCGCCCACCGACCTGGCCAATGTGCTCGCCTCGGCCGTCGAGACCGTTCGACCGCTGATCGACGCCAAGGGCCACCAGTTGCTGATCGACGTCGACGAAACACCCGTCGTCTTTGACGCCGACCCGCTGCGCCTGGCGCAGGTGGTGGCCAACCTGCTGACCAATGCGGCCAAGTACACCGACCCAGGCGGCACCCTCGGACTGCGGGCCGGTCGGCGCGACGGTGTCATCACCATCGAGGTGCGCGACAACGGCATCGGCATTCCGCCCGAGGCGATTCCCGACGCGTTCCGCATGTTTGCGCAGTTGCACCACGCGGGCGATCGCACGAGCGGCGGCCTGGGCATCGGTCTGGCCCTGTCCAAGGGCCTGGTAGAGCTGCACGGAGGCACCCTCACCGCCAGCAGCGAGGGCCCCGGCCGCGGCAGCGTGTTCACCGTGCAACTGCCTGCGGGCGAGGACGCCTCGGCCAGCCCGACACCCACCGGCCCCACCGCCGCACCCCGGCGTCGGCGCCTGCGCGTGCTCATCGCCGACGACAACCGCGACGCGTCCGACACGCTGGCCGCGCTGTTGCAGGTGCAGGGCCACGACGTGCGCATGGCCTACGACGGCGACCAGGCCCTGGCGCTGTGGCGCGAGGAGCGTCCCGACGTCTGCCTGCTCGACATCGGCATGCCCGGGCGCACCGGGCATCAGGTGGCACGCGAGATCCGCCGCTCGCGCGGTGGCGAACTGGCGCTGCTGGTGGCCGTGACGGGCTGGAGCCAGTTGCACGACCGCGAACTCGCGCTGGAGGCCGGCTTCGACATGCACTTGACCAAGCCCGTGAGTCCGGCGCAGCTCAGCCACTTGCTCGACAACATGGTGAAGCCGCTCACCCACCCGGCCGACGCAGCCTCCGCGAGCGGCGTCGCCCGCCCGTGACGCCGGGCCCGCACGAGCTGCAGGTCACGACGCGGGCGGGTCGCGCAGCGGCTGGCCGCCCTCGCCTTCCCAGCGCTCCAGTGCCGGCGGCTTGGCCGCCGGCCGCGCGGCGTTCGCGCGGCGTCGGCCAAGCTCGCGATAACCCGTCCAGGCCTGCCACAGCACCAGGCCCACGGCCGCCAGCATCAGCCTGTTGCCGCCGCGCGAGCCTCGGCGCACCGGGCTTGCAGCCTTCGCATGTTTCATGGCACGTCACCTCCGCAAATGCCATGCAGTGGCAACCGGCGTGCCCGTGCACACATTTCGATACAGACATGCTCCTACACCGGCGCCCATCATGGCCCGTGACAATCGCCACACGAATCGCTCCTCACACGCAGACCAACACACACACCGACACGCAGACCTCAAAGGGCCCGTTCCGATGAACCACGTGCTGATCGTCGACGACGACACCGACTCCGCGACCACCCTGCGCGAACTCGTGCGCGCCGATGAGTTTTCGGTGGCCATCGCCCACACGCTGCGCGACGCGCGGCGCCAGATCGCCCTGCAAACGCCGGACCTGGTCCTGCTGGACCTGCAACTGCCCGACGGCAACGGCCTGGACCTGTTCTCCGATCCGCAGTTGGTCAGCGACACGGACATCGTGCTCGTCACCGGCCATGCGAGCCTGGACACGTCAATCGAGGCCATGCGCCGAGGCGCGGCCGACTACCTTGTCAAACCCATCGCCATGAAGCAGTTGCAGCGCGTGCTGTCGCGCTGTGGCGAACGCACCGCGCCAACCGCGGCGGCCAATGCCGCGCGGGCCGCGCCGCGCGACCCGGGCGCCGAAAGCGGGCGCTTCGGCCTGATGTGGGGGCAGACCGCGCCCATGCGCCGGGTGTACCAGCAGATCCACCGGGTCGCGCCCACATCGGTGCCCGTGTTCGTCATGGGTGAAAGCGGCACCGGCAAGGAACTGGTGGCGCAGACGGTGCATGCGCTCAGCCGCCGTCGCGCCGGGCCCTGCCTGGCGGTGAACTGCGGTGCGATCTCACCCCACCTGATGGAAAGCGAGATCTTCGGCCATGAAAAGGGCAGCTTCACTGGCGCCGACCGCCAGCACCTGGGCTTCTTCGAACGTGCCAGCGGCGGCACCCTCTTCCTCGACGAGATCACCGAGATGCCGCTGGACCTGCAGGTCAAGCTGCTGCGCGTGCTGGAAACCGGGCGTTTCATGCGCGTGGGTTCCACACAGAGCATCCAGACCGACGTGCGCATCATCGCCGCCACCAACCGCTTGCCCCTGGAGGCGGTGGCCGCGGGCAAGCTGCGCGAGGACCTGCTGTATCGGCTGAACGTGTTTCCGATCGAGCTGCCGCCGCTGCGGGAGCGGCTGGACGACGTGCCCCTGCTTGCGCAGCACTTTCTAGACGAGATCGCGAACCGCGAAGGACAGGTGAGGCGCTTTGAGCCCGCGGCGCTGCATCAGTTGGCACAGTACCCCTGGCCCGGCAACGTGCGCGAACTGCGCAACGCAGTGCAACGCGCCTACGTCATGGCCGACGGCGAAACCATCGACGCCTTGTGGCTGCCCAAGCCGCCCGCCACAGTGGCCGGCGACGCCGCGCCATCCACCCGCCGGGCCCTGCCCGAGCCCACCGCGCAGAACGGTGTGGGCGAACCCGTCATCACCCTGCCTGTGGGCGTGTCGATGGCGCAGGCCGAACGCCTGCTGATCCAGGCCACCCTGCGCCAGTGCGAGCAACAGAAGGAGCGCACCGCCGCCGTGCTGGGCATCAGCCTGAAGACGCTCTACAACCGGCTCAAGGAATACGCGGGTGACTCGCCGTCGCGGCACTGAGCGCGGACATCCGCACCGACCCGCACGCCTGGCGCGCGGCGGGGCGTGCCTGATGCTGGCCACCGCCCTGACGGTCGGGGCCGCCGCAGCGCAAGCGGCGCCCGGTCTCAGCGAATCCGCGCAGCAGTTGCTGCAATGGATCGAGCGTGAGTCCGACAACCAGAACCGGCCCTTCGTGCTCATCGACAAACCGCAGGCGCGGCTGTGGGTCTTCGACGGGCAGCGCCGTGCCCTCGCCGATGCACCCGTGCTGCTGGGCAGCGCTTTGGGCGACACCTCCGCGCCCGACATCGGCACGCGGCCCCTCTCGCGCATTGCACCCCATGAGCGCACCACGCCTGCCGGCCGCTTCGTGCTGGAACCCGGTGAGAACCACAAGGGTGAAGACATTTTCTGGATCGACTACGACGCCGCGGTATCGCTGCACCGGGTGCGCAGCGCGCACGCGGGCGAGCGCCGGCTCGAGCGCCTGGCCACACCGACGGAGGCCGACAACCGCATTTCCTACGGCTGCGTGAACGTGCCCACGGCCTTCTACGACCGCGAACTGCACCCACGCTTCAGCCGGACGCCGGGCCTCGTCTATGTGCTGCCCGACCGGCAAGCCCTGCACGAGGCCTTCCCCCGCTTCACGCCGGGGAAGGGGGCGGCGTCCCCGCCACCCCCACGCTGAGCGCCTGGCTCAGCCTCGATCGGCCCGCGCCGCTCGTGGCGTCGTACCCTGGTTCATGTCGGTGCTGCTGCCGGGGCTTGTGCCCGTGGTGCCCTGATTGGTGCCGGCCGGCGGTGTCGTGCCCATGCCAGGCTGGGCGGGCGCTGCCGGCGGGCTGGTGTTCGGCATGGGCGCCTGCTGCGGGGATGCTGGCGGGGTCGGAGCCGGCGGCGGCGGGCTGGTCTGTGCCAGTGCGAAGCCCGATGCGATGAGGGCGGTGGCCGCCATCGCCAGGCGGATTCGGGTGAGCTTGCTGTCCATGTACAACTCCTGTGTTTGGGTGAAAGACCGACTCAATCTGCCATGGCACGGGCCTGATCGCGCAGCGCCCTCACCTGCATGTGATTGCGCTTGGCGCCTTCGTACTGGCGCTCCACGACCACACGCACATCGGGTGGCAGGTCCTTGGCAAGCGCCTCGCGGTAGCGCTCGATCGCCACGTCCTCGCCACGCTCGGCCTCTTCGAGCATGTTGACGTCGCTGTAGCCCGCCAGCGTGCCCTTGACGGCCACCCAGCCCCGGTGCGCGGCACCGGCGACGGAGCCGTGGTCCTGCGCATTGCCCCCCAGTTGCACCACGAGGGCTTGCAACTCGGAAGCCGCCTGCTTGCACTCTTCGGCGCGGGCGGCGAAGACGCTTTGCAGATCCGCGGTGTGCAGGTGCTCGGCGGTGCGGCGAAAGCCGTACTCACCGTCCTTGCAGGTTTCGATGAGATCGTTCAGACAATTGATCAGGGATTTCTGGTCCATGGCGGTGTGTCCTCGGTGTGGTTGAACGGAAGTCGCGCACGCAACACGTTTTGCACGCGGACAGCCCTGTGGGGCACATGGCGTGCCCGCCGCTCGCCACCGGTCCCTTGCCGGCTCACGCCGCAGCGCGGCGATCAGCACGGCGGGGGGGCAAGGTTTCCTCAGCACCGGAAAGTCGTCCCCCGGGCCGAGCGACGGCCCCTGCGCGCTGATCAACACCACATGCACCGCAGGCCAGCGCTGGCGCACCGTGCGAGCCAGGCCCAAGCCATCGAGCGCGCCGGGCATGTTCACGTCGCTCAGCAGCACGTCGACCGCGGGGCCGCGTTCAAGCCGATCCAGCGCCTGCCCGGCGTGCGCGGCGCGTTCCACCCGCGCACCCATGGTCTCCAGCATCGCCGCCGTGACGTCGCCCAGGGCCTCGTTGTCTTCGGTCAGCAGCACGCGCGCACGCAACGGCGGGCCACCCGCCGGAACGGGCTCGCTCTCGCGCGCCTGAGGCGGCGCCACCGGCACCAGCGGCAACACCAGCGGCGCTGGATCTGTCTCCCGCGGCAGGCTCAGCGCCGCCGCCACGCCGGGGCCGTTGCCGCGCAGCGTGATGCTCAGGTAGCGCCCGGCGGGCAAGCCCGCCACCAGGGCTGGCGCGGCGCGCTCGGTGCCCAGGTGCACCCGACCACCGTCGGGCAGGGCCTCGCGTGCGTCGAGGGCCAGATCGACGATGGCCAGTTCGAGTGCGTCGGGGTCGGCGCGCACGCACAGCCCCTCGTCGGGCACGTCAATGCTCAGTTCGATGCGCCGGCCCAGCACCACGCCCAGCATTTCGCGCAGGTTCGGGAGCCAGTCATGCAGCGCCAGCGTGCGGGGCTGCGCGGGGCGTTGGCCGCCGAAACGCAGCAGTTGCCCCGTGAGCCGACTGGCCGCCTCCACGGCGCGCAGCGTGGCAGCTATCGGCATGGCCAGGGTGGGCTGCGTGGACTGGCGCTCCATCAAGTAAGCGCTGTTGCTGATCACCCCGAGCAGGTTGTTGAACTCGTGCGCCACTCGCGCGGTCAGGCGGCCCAGGGCCTGCACGCGCTCGCGGCCAGCGGCCAGCCGCTCCTCGCGGCGCGTGCGCGCCACCGTCGCGGCCAACTGGCGCCGCAGTTCGGCACGCGCCATCCACAGCAGCGCGCCCGCCGCCAGCGCCAACAGCACGAAGGCGGCCAGCAGCCGCTGCGCGGGCGCCGATGCAAAGGCGGCGTCAAGCTGCGCGCGCGGCACGGTGGTGAGGGCGGTCCAGCCTTGCGGCGCACGGCTGAAGTACACGCGCAACGGCTCGCCGCCGACGCTGCGCAGCGCGAAGCGCCCCTCGGCGCGGCCCGCCAGGCTCTCGCGGACCCAGGCGTCGAGCGGACCGTCGCGGCTGCCCTGCGCTGCCGCTGGGTGGCGCAGTACCACCTGGCCGCGCGGATCCAGTAGCCAGGTGCTCCAGCCGGCATTCGGGGCGCGCTGTTCCATCAGCCGTCGCAGATCGGCCGGCGTCAACACCACCTTCAGGTTCATGAGGGGCCCGGTGCCCGAACGGAACACCGGCTCCACCACCACCACGCCGGCGCCCTCGGGGCCGGATGCCGCCAGCGCGTGCACGCCCGCCGAGCGCCAAAGCGCGGCGCCGCCCGCGCCCAAGGAACGAGGTGGCGAGCCGGGCTGCCACCGGGTGTCGATCCAACGCACCGATTCGCTGACCAGCTCCACCGACACGGGCGAGCCCTGGATCGCACGCCTCACGGCCTGATCGAACGCCTCGCGCTCATGTTCGGTCAGGCGCGGCGCCTGGTCCAGCAAGGGCGATGCCGCCAGCGCGCGCGCAATGGCCCCGTAGCGCGTGAATTCACGATCGAGAGACAACGCCATCGTGCGTGCGCTGTCACCGCCCTGGCGGTCAAGCGCGACGTGACCGGTGCGCCAGGTGGCCCACACGCCCCAGGCGAGCGCACCTAACGCCGGCAGCATCAACACGAGCGCGATGAGGATCAGACGGAAGCGAATGGACATCGGGAAACCATTCCAGAGGGGTCGCATCGGCCAGGGCAAATGGCGCGCCCCGCCCGCCGGGATTCGCGGGCAGCCTCATGCCGGCCGGCATCTTTTGCGGCAATTCGCATTCCCGCACGGGCAGATTCGTCCTCGCCCGCGCTCGCGGGCGACCGCGAGCGCGGGCGCCGATCGTCCGCCAGGCCAGTACCGGTGCGGCTTGCAGCCCGTTTGCGCCGGCCGCCACCGATTCCGGCACGGTGCTTGCAAACCCACGGGTTTCGGCGTCGATGGCGATGCCGTGCATACGCTCAAAGGAGGCTCCATGGGACCGCAAATGCGCGCCGAGATCCGGCCATCCCAAACCCTGTCGCCGCGCCTGCAACGGGCCGTGCAACTGCTGCAGATGCCGTCGTTGGACTTCGCGGCGCTGGTGCGCCAGAAGCTGGGCGAGAACCCCTTCCTCGAAGGCGAGGATGAGAGCGATGCGGCCGTCGACCCCCACGAAACGGGCCCGCTCGATGCGCGCGAGGACGAAGGCGAAGGCCCGGGCTCGGCCGCGCCCGAGGCGGCCAACACGGTCTGGGACGAGGGCGTGCGACGCGACGGCGCCGACGACCGCGACCTGTGGATGCAGGACGCGGTCAACGGGTCGCGCGCGGCCAGCGACGGCGAGTTGTCGGCCATGGAGATGACCGCCAGCGAGACCACGCTGGCCATGCACCTGCACGGGCAACTCAACGTGATGGCGCTGACCGAGCGCGACCTGTGCCTGGCGCGGGGCGTCGTCGAATCGCTCGACGACGATGGCTACCTGCGCACGCCGCTGGAAGACATCGCGGACGTGATCCCCTGCGAGCCCCCCGCCAGCGCACAGGACATGCTGGTGGCCCTGCGCCTGGTGCAGTCGCTGGAGCCCGCTGGCGTGGCCGCGCGCGGCGTGGGCGAATGCCTGGCACTGCAGGTGCGGCAAATGGAGGACGGGCCATGCCGCGAACTGGCCGAGCGCATCGTGAACGAGCACCTGGACGCGCTCGCCGCGCGCGACATTCCGGGCCTGGCCAGCGTGCTGCGCGTGCCGGCGGCGCGCGTGGAGGCGGTCGTCGATCGCATCCGCCACCTCGACCCCCGCCCCGGCTGGCGCGTGGGCAACTCGCGCATCGACTACGTGGTGCCCGACGTGATCGTGCGCCGCCAGCGTGGCCAGTGGTCGGTGCAGCTCAACCCCGCCGTGGTGCCCCGGGTGCGGCTGAACCAGGTCTATGCGGACCTGTTCCAACGCCACCGCTCGCGCCAGAACGGCGAGCTGGGCGAGCAACTGCAGGACGCGCGCTGGACCCTGCGCAACGTGGAGCAGCGCTTCGCCACCATCCTCGACGTGGCACAGGCCATCGTGCAGCGCCAGCGCCACTTCCTGGAGTTCGGCCCGATGGCGATGAAGCCGCTGGTGCTGCGCGAGATCGCCGAGGAGGTGGGCGTGCATGAGTCCACCGTCTCGCGCGTGACGAGCAACAAGCACATGGCCACACCGCTGGGTGTGTTCGAGCTGAAGTACTTCTTCTCGCGGCCCATGGTGAGCGCGGCGGGCAACGCCTGCTCGGGCACCGCCATCCGCGGCCTCATCGGCGACATCATCCAGGCCGAGGATTCAACGCGCCCGCTGTCGGACGCCGAGATCACGCGCCAACTCTCCACGCAGGGGCTGGTGGTGGCGCGCCGCACGGTCACCAAGTACCGGCAGTTGCTGCGCATCGAGCCCGTGGACAAGCGGCGGCGCCACGCCTGAGGCGCGGCCGTCAACGGCGCGTGCGCCGCAGCAGTTGCTCGCGGCGCTGCGCGTCCAGGCCAGGGGTGTTGCGCAGGTCGGTGTCCACCTGGCCCGAGGCAAGGTCGCGGCCCGCCTGTTCGATCACCGGATCGGGCTCTGCCCTGGTGGCCTGAAGGCCTTCGTCGCGCTCGTGCGGCAACTCCAGCGGCTCGTGTCCTTTCTTGCCGCGCGCGCCCGGCGCGTGCGGCGGCTTGCCGGTGTTGATCGACTCGCGCGGCGCGGTGTCGGGGGCAACCGGAGGATGCTTCGGGGAACGGGGCGATGGCATGTCGGACCTCCTTCGGATTCCAGTTCGGGCCAGCGGTGCGCCGCCCTTCAGATCGCGCCCACGCTGCCCGTGATGGGCAGCACGATGCCCGTGATGTAACCCGACATCACCGGCGAGGCCAGGAACACGTAGGCCGGCGAAATCTCCTCGGGTTGGGCGGCGCGCTTCATGTCGGTGTTCTTGCCGAACTCGGCCACCTTCGCGGCCGGTGAATCGGCCGGGTTGAGCGGTGTCCACACCGGCCCGGGCGCCACCGCGTTCACGCGGATGCCCTTGTCGATGAGGTTCTGCGCGAGCGATTTGGTGAAGGCGTGGATGGCGCCCTTGCTCGCCGCATAGTCCAGCAGGTGCGCGCTGCCGCGCAGGCCCACCACGGACCCGGTGTTGATGATGGCCGCGCCCTTCCCCAGGTACGGCAGGGCCGCGCGCGTCATGAGGAAGTAGCCGTTGACGTTGGTGTCCAGGGTTTCGTGCAGGCGCTCGTCGGAGATGTCCTCGATCGATTCCGCGTGCTCCTGGAAGGCCGCGTTGTTCACCAGCACGTCGAGGTGGCCGAGTTCGTCCACCGTGCGCTGGACGGCCTGCCGGCAAAAGGCACCGTCCTTCACGTCGCCCGCGATCAGCAGGCAGCGCCGACCCTCGGCCTGCACGCGGCGCTGCGTCTCGGCCGCGTCCTCGTGCTCGGCGAGGTAGACGATGGCGATGTCGGCACCCTCGCGCGCGAACAGCACGGCCACCGCCCGGCCAATGCCCGAGTCACCACCGGTGATGAGCGCAACGCGCTCGCGCAGCTTGGCGCTGCCTTCGTACTGCGGCGCCAGGAAGCGCGGCGCGAGTTCGAGCTCGGCCTCCAGGCCGGGCTTGTCGATGTGTTGCGCGGGCATGTCCGCGGGTTGGCGGCGCGCGCTGGCCTGAACGGCGGTCTCGGGTGGGCTCATGGGTGGCTCCGGTGGGGGTGTTGCCGCCCGGCGGCAAACCCCGCGCCCGCTGGCACCGGGCATGGTGATTGCCACACCAGGGTGTCGGCGATGTTGCCGGCTCAGCCCTTCAGGAGCTCAAGATGCCCAACCAGCAGAACCCTCAGCAAGACCAGAAGAAGCAACAGGAACAGCAGAACCAGAACCGCCAGCAGCAGGACAGCAACAACAACGCCAGCAACACGCCGCAGGAGCAGGAGCGCCAGCGCCGTGAACAACAACAGGCGCAGGAAAACCAGCGCTCGCAGCAAGGCGGACAGCAGGACAAGCAGCGCCAGCAGCCCGGCGCCGATCGCGACGACAACTCGCGCCAGAACCAGCCCGGCGGCCAGCAGCGTTGAGGCCCCCCGCGAGGGGACCCTGCATGACGAAACCCCTGGGGGCCTCGCGGCCTCCAGGGGTCTTTTCGTGTGTGCGGGCGGCGCGCGCGCAGCGCCTCACATGTGTTCGATCATCACCTCGCCGAAGCCCGAGCAGCTCACCTGCATGGCGCCGTCCATGAGGCGCGCGAAATCGTAGGTGACTTTCTTGGACTGGATGGCCAGCTCCATCGACGCGATGATCAGGTCCGCGGCTTCCTTCCAGCCCATGTGGCGCAGCATCATCTCGGCCGACAGGATGCTAGAGCCAGGGTTCACGTAATCCTTGCCGGCGTATTTGGGTGCCGTGCCGTGCGTGGCTTCGAAGCAGGCGACGGAATCGCTCATGTTCGCGCCCGGGGCGATGCCGATGCCGCCTACCTGCGCCGCCACCGCGTCGGAGATGTAATCGCCGTTCAGGTTGAGCGTGGCGACCACCGCGTACTCGGCCGGACGCAGCAAGATCTGCTGCAGGAAAGCGTCGGCGATCACGTCCTTGATCACGATGTCGCGGCCGGTCTTCGGGTTCGGCAACCGGCACCACGGGCCACCATCGATCGGCTGCGCGCCGAACTCGCGCTGGGCCAGCGCGTAGCCCCACTCGCGAAAGCCCCCTTCGGTGAATTTCATGATGTTGCCCTTGTGCACGAGCGTCACGCTGGGCTTGTCGTGGTCGATGGCGTACTGGATCGCCTGGCGCACCAGGCGCTCGGTGCCTTCGATGGACACGGGCTTGACGCCGATGGCCGAGGTCTCGGGGAAACGGATCGTGGTCACGCCCATTTCCTCCTGCAGGAAGCGGATGAGCTTGCGCGCCTTGTCCGAGCGCGCCTCGTACTCGATGCCGGCGTAGATGTCTTCCGAGTTCTCGCGGAAGATCGCCATGTTGGTCTTGTGCGGCTCCTTCAAGGGCGAGGGCACGCCCTTGAAGTAGCGCACTGGGCGCAGGCACACGTACAGGTCCAGCGCCTGGCGCAGGGTCACATTGAGGGAACGGAAGCCACCGCCCACCGGCGTGGTCAGGGGGCCCTTGATGGACACCGCGTAATCGCGGAGCGCGGCGACGGTCTCGTCGGGCAGCCAGACGCCGGGGCCGTACAACTTGACCGCCTTCTCGCCCGCGTACACCTCCATCCAGTGGATCTTGCGGCGCCCGCCGTAGGCCTTGGCCACCGCGGCATCCACCACCTTGAGCATCACCGGCGTCACGTCCACGCCCACGCCGTCGCCTTCGATGTACGGCACGATCGGCTCGTCGGGCACCTGCAGGGACAAGTCGTCGCGGACGGTGATCTTCTGGCCTTGCGGGGGCACCTGGATGTGCTGTGGCATGTCGGGGATGTGACGAAGGGCTGATGAAAAAAGGGAACGGAAATTCTAGACGGTGGTCTCTTGCCAGGCGCCCTGGCCCGCCCTGCCCCGTTGACAGACAATGCCAGCCCACACCCATCGACACCCACACGCCGAATGAAAGCCCTCTTCACCCCGCTGCTGTGCCTGGGCCTGCTGGCCTCGGGCCCGGCCTGGTCCCAGGACGGCCCGCAATTGAACCTGCCGCGCACCACGCTGTCGGCCGGCATGCGCCTCATCCACGCGCAGGTGGCCGACACGCCGCAGTCTCGCACCGTGGGCCTGATGTTCCGCCGGGAGATGCCCGACAACGAAGGCATGCTCTTCGTGTTCGAACAGCCCGCCACCCAGTGCTTCTGGATGAAGAACACCCTGCTGCCGCTGACCGCCGCCTTCGTGGCCGACGACGGCACCATCGTGAACCTGGCCGACATGCAGCCGCAGAGCCTGGACTCGCACTGCTCCGCCAAGCCGGTGCGCTACGTGCTGGAGATGCACCAGGGCTGGTTCGCCAAACGCGGCATCAAGGCCGGGGCACGGCTGAGCGGGCCGCCCTTCGGCAAATGAAAAAAGCCACCGTCACCGGTGGCTTTTTTCCTGAAGGGCCCGATCAGGCCTTCAGCGAATCCAGCACCTTGTTGAAAGTGGCGCTGGGCCGCATCACGGTTTCCAGCTTCTTGAAGTCGGGCTTGTAGTAGCCGCCGATGTCCACCGGCTTGCCCTGGATGTCGGTCAGCTCCTTGACGATGGCCTGCTCGTTGTCCGCCAGCGCCTTGGCCAGGGGAGCGAACTTGTCGGCCAGCTCCTTGTCCTCGGTCTGCGCGGCCAGCTCCTTGGCCCAGTACATGGCCAGGTAGAACTGGCTGCCCCGGTTGTCGAGCTGGCCGGTCTTGGGGTTGGGGTTCTTGTTGTTGTCCAGCAGTTGGCCGGTGGCCGCGTCGAGCGTCTTGGCCAGCAGCTTGGCGCGCGCGTTGTTGTTCTTGATGCCGAGGTCTTCGAAGCTCACGGCCAGGGCCAGGAACTCACCCAGCGAATCCCAGCGCAGGTGGTTCTCTTCCACCAGCTGCTGCACGTGCTTGGGCGCCGAGCCGCCGGCACCGGTTTCATACATACCGCCGCCGGCCATCAGGGGAACGATGGACAGCATCTTGGCGCTGGTGCCCAGCTCCATGATGGGGAACAGGTCGGTGAGGTAGTCGCGCAGGATGTTGCCGGTGGCGCTGATGGTGTCCAGGCCGCGGATGACGCGCTCCAGCGTGTAACGCATGGCGCGCACCTGGCTCATGATCTGGATGTCCAGCCCGGCGGTGTTGTGCTCGTGCAGGTACATCTTCACCTTGGTGATGAGCTGCGCCTCGTGCGGGCGGTACTGGTCGAGCCAGAACACCACGGGCATGCCGGAGTTGCGGGCGCGGTTGACGGCCAGCTTCACCCAGTCGCGGATGGCGGCGTCCTTCACCTGGCACATGCGCCAGATGTCGCCCTGCTCCACGTCCTGGCTCATCAGCACCTCGCCGGTGTCCAGGTCCGTGATGTTGGCCACGCCGTCCTCGGGGATCTCGAAGGTCTTGTCGTGCGAGCCGTATTCCTCGGCCTGCTGGGCCATCAGGCCCACGTTGGGCACGGTGCCCATGGTCGTGGGGTCGAAGGCGCCGTGCCATTTGCAGAAGTTGATGATCTCCTGGTAGATGCGGGCGAAGGTGCTCTCCGGCATCACGGCCTTGACTTCCTTCAGGCGGCCATCGGCACCGTACATCTTGCCGCCGGCGCGGATCATCGCGGGCATGGACGCGTCCACGATCACGTCGTTGGGCGAGTGGAAGTTGGTGATGCCCTTGGCCGAGTCGACCATGGCCAGTTCGGGGCGGTGTTCCTGGCAGGCGTGCAGGTCGCGCTTGATCTCTTCCTGCTTGCTCTGCGGCAGCGTGGCGATCTTGGTGTACAGATCGACCATGCCGTTGTTGACGTTCACGCCCAGCTCGTCGAACAGCTTGCCGTGCTTCTCGAAGGCTTCCTTGTAGAAGATCTTCACGCAGTGGCCGAACACGATGGGGTGCGAGACCTTCATCATCGTGGCCTTCACGTGCAACGAGAACATCACGCCGGTCTTGTGCGCGTCCTCGATCTCTTTTTCATAAAAGGCCAGCAGGGCCTTCTTGCTCATGAACATCGAGTCGATCACCTCACGGTCGAGCAGCGCGACCTTGGGCTTGAGCACGATGGTCTTGCCGCTCTTGGTGATCAGCTCCATCTTCACGGTGCGCGCGCGGTCCAGCGTCATGGACTTTTCACCGTGGTAGAAGTCGCCGTGGTGCATGTGGGACACGTGCGAGCGCGAGGCCTGGCTCCACTCGGCCATGCTGTGCGGGTTCTTGCGGGCGTATTCCTTCACGGCCTTGGGCGCACGGCGGTCGGAATTGCCCTCGCGCAGCACCGGGTTCACGGCGCTGCCGGTGCACTTGTTGTAGCGCGCGCGGATGTCCTTCTCTTCGTCCGTCTTCGGGTTCTCGGGGAAGTCGGGAATCTTGTAGCCCTTGTCCTGCAGTTCCTTGATGGCCGCCTTGAGCTGGGCCACCGAGGCGCTGATGTTGGGCAGCTTGATGATGTTGGCCTCGGGCTTGAGCGTGAGCTTGCCCAGCGCGCTCAGGGTGTCGGGCACGCGCTGCTCTTCGCTCAGGTATTCCGGGAACTGGCCCAGGATGCGCCCCGCCACCGAGATGTCGGCGGTCTCGATGTTGATGCCCGCCGGCGCGGCGAAGCTGCGGATGATCGGCAGGAACGACGCGGTGGCCAGCAGGGGCGCCTCGTCCGTCAGGGTGTAGATGATGGTGGGTTGCTGGCTGCTGCTCATGGCTTATCTCCAGGGTTGTTGGCTTCCGCGCGGATACGGGTCATCGGTATCCCCACGATTGTGCTGTTACCGCGATGCCCGATCCGCCGATTCTGGGACCGTACTCCCACAATACAAAAACGACGCGAAGAAATTTGCGCTTGATCCGGCGCCCGCCAAACAAAAAGGGCCCGAAGGTCGCCCTTCGAGCCCTTGTTCATCCGCACGGGAATCAGGCGAAGTTCTTCTCGGCGAAGGACCAGTTCACCAGCTTGTCGAGGAAGGTCTCGACGAACTTGGGGCGCGCGTTGCGGTAGTCGATGTAGTAGGCGTGCTCCCACACGTCCACGGTCAGCAGGGCCTTGTCGGCGGTGGTCAGCGGCGTGCCGGCGGCGCCGGTGTTGACGATGTCCACCGAGCCGTCGGCCTTCTTCACCAGCCAGGTCCAGCCCGAGCCGAAGTTGCCCACGGCGCTTTTGGTGAAGGCTTCCTTGAAGGCGGCGTAGCTGCCCCACTTGGCCTTGATGGCCTCGGCCAGCGCGCCCGAAGGCTCGCCGCCGCCAGCGGGTTTCATGCAGTTCCAGAAGAAGGTGTGGTTCCAGATCTGCGCGGCGTTGTTGTAGATGCCGCCGCTGGAGTTCTTGACGATGGACTCGAGGTCCATGCTTTCGAACTCGGTGCCCTTTTGCAGGTTGTTGAGGTTCACCACATAGGCGTTGTGGTGCTTGCCGTGGTGGTACTCCAGCGTCTCGCGGCTGTAGTGGGGGGCCAGGTCGTCCAGGCCGTAGGGCAGCGGGGGCAGGGTGTGTTCCATGTGCGTCCTCTTTTTTGGTGGGTTGTGGGTGGGGTCGGGGCGGATTGTAGGCAGCGAAGGTGACGGCACCGGGCGCGGGGTTTTATGTGCGGCCGTAAGGTGCCCTCAGGTGCCAGGCTCGCGCACGCGCAGGGGCAGCACACCATCGGCGAGCATGGCCTGCACCGCAGCCCCCGGCAAAGCCTGTGCCACGCTCGTCACAGCCTGGCCTTTCGCATCGGTGAGGTAGGCGTAACCACGCTGCAACACCAGACGCGGATCGAGCAGGGCCAGCGAATTCTCGGCGCGCTGCAGGCGCAGCGTGCTGGTGTGCAGGCCGCGGTGCACGGCGGGCGGCAGGCGCGATTGCAGCTCCTCAAGCCGCCAGGTCTGGCGCCGCAGCGCGAGTTCCAGCGATTTGTGCAGACGGCCTTGCGAGCGCGTGAGCTGCTCGGCCGCGCGCGCCAGGCGGCCCGAAGGCCGGCCCAGGTGCGCCGCGAGCCGGTCGAGGCGCTGCGCGCGCTGGTCGAGGGCGCTTTCGACGCCGCGCCGCATCAGGCTCTGCACGCGCTCGAGTTCGAGTTCACGTTGGCGCCGTTCGGGCGCGCACAGCTCGGCCGCCGCCGTGGGCGTGGGCGCGCGCAGGTCGGCGGCGAAGTCGGCCAGGGTGAAGTCGGTCTCGTGCCCGACGCCCACCACCACCGGCAGGGGCGAGGCGGCGACCGCGCGCACGACGGCGGCGTCGTTGAACGCCCAGAGGTCTTCCAGCGAGCCGCCGCCGCGCACCAGCAGCAGCACGTCGCAGGCGCCGCGCGGCCCGCGGTGCACCGCCGCCGTGGCCAGTGCGGCCACCAGCTCGGCCGGCGCCTGCGCGCCCTGCACCGAGGCGGGAAACACCGTCACCGCGATGTGCGGCGCGCGTCGGCGCAGTGCGGTGACCACGTCGCGCAGCGCGGCGGCACCCAGCGAGGTGACCACGCCGATGTGCCGGGGCTGCACCGGCAGCGGCCGCTTGCGCTCGGCGTCGAACAGGCCTTCGGCCTGCAGCGCGGCCTTCAGGCGCAGGAACTGCTCGTACAGGCTGCCCTGCCCCGCCAGGCGCAGGCTCTCGACAATGAGCTGCAGATCGCCGCGCGGGCCGTACACGTCCAGCCGGCCCTGCACCTGCACGCGCTGGCCGTCGCGCACCGCGAAGCCCACCTGCTCGGCGGCGCGACGGAACATGGCGCAACGCAACTGGCCGGCGTCGTCCTTGAGCGAGAAGTAGCAATGCCCGCTGGCCGCGCGCGAGAAGCCGGAAATCTCGCCCTGGACCGCCACGGGATTGAAGCGCGAAGCCAAAGCGTCCGCCACGGCTCGCACCAGCGCGCCAACCGCCCAGAAACGCGCGCCAGATGGGCCATCGCTCGCGCCGGATGGCGTCGCTGCTGGTTCGAAAGGGTCAAATGTGTCCACAAGCCGCGCCCATGCTGGGGTTTCCATCCGAAAGGCCTACTGCCACGGGGCCTGCGGCGCAGTGCCTTGATTCCAAAGCACTTTGTGCTGCCCAAATTTTCATCAATCTGTCGAAAAGCGCGGAAACGCTGGGCCCGTGGGGCTTGTTCGCGGGGTTCTTCACAAAGATGTCCACAGGAGATGTGGATGTCGCGGGCCGGCTCCGGTTGTCCCGGGGGGAGCACGCGCATCGCCTGAAACGAGGGGGTGGCACAGAGGGCTGGGACATAATCCGGCGCTGTTGTCCTAGCCCGGAGCCCTGAGTTGTTGTCCATCATACAAGCGGCCGGTTGGCCGATCTGGCCCCTGATCGTGTGTTCCGTGCTCGGTCTGGCCCTCGTCATCGAGCGTTTCGTCAGCCTCAAGGCCAGCAAGATCGTGCCGGCCAAGCTGCTCGATGAAGCCATCATGGTGTCGCGCAACGGCATCCCCGGCCCGGACGTGGTGACCCAGCTCGAGCAGAACTCGGTGCTCGGCGCGGTGCTGGCCACGGGCTTTCGCACCTTCAATGCCAACCCCAAGGCCACGCCGGAGGATCTGCGCGCCAACCTGGAAGGCGCGGGCCGCCAGGCCGCGGCCAAGCTGCAGCGCTACCTGGGCGCCCTGGCCACCATCGCCTCGGCGGCGCCGCTGCTGGGGCTGCTGGGCACGGTCATCGGCATGATCGAGATCTTCGGCTCGCAGGCGGGTGATGGCATGGGCGTTTCGGCCGGCGGCGGCAACCCCGCGCAGCTCGCCCATGGCATCTCCATCGCGCTCTACAACACCGCGTTCGGCCTGATCATCGCCATCCCGGCGCTCATCTTCTGGCGTTACTTCCGCGCCCGCGTGGACGAGTACCTGCTGGCCATGGAGGTGTCCACCGAGCGCTTCGCGCGCCACCTGCTGAGCGTGCGCAAGCCATGAACTTCCGCTCCACGGGCCACCGCGATGAGCCCGAGATCAACCTGATCCCGTTCATCGACATCCTGCTGGTCGTGCTCATCTTCCTGGTGCTCACGACGACGTACAGCAAGTTCACCGAGCTCCAGGTGAACCTGCCCACGGCCGACGCCGAGGCGCCGAAGCAGAACCCCAAGGAGATCGTGGTGACGGTGGGCGCCGACGGCCGCTACGCCGTCAACCGCACCGTGCTCGAAGGCACCAGCGTCGAGCTCGTCGCCAGCGCCCTGCAGGCCAGCGCGCCCGAGGGCCAGGACACCGTGGTGGTGATCAGCGCCGACGCCGCCGCGACCCACCAGGCGGTGATCAACGTGATGGACGCCGCGCGCCGCGCCGGCCTGGTGCAAATCACATTCGCCACGCAGCAAAGCGGCAACGCCGCCCCGGCGCGCAAGCGCTGACCCCACCATGGCCCGGGCCCGTCTCGAGGCCTGCTGGCGCGCGCTGAGCCTGCGCCGCGGGCCGGCCGCGCGCCTGCTGCTGCCGCTGGCCTGGCTGTATGGCGCGCTGCTGGCCGCGCGCCGCTCCGCTTACCAATCTGGCCGCCGACAGCCCACGCGTCTGCCGGTGCCCGTGGTCGTCGTGGGCAACGTCGTCGTGGGTGGCGCGGGCAAGACACCGACCACGATCGCGCTCGTCGAGCACCTGAAGGCACGCGGCTGGCGGCCCGGCGTGGTCTCGCGCGGGCATGGGCGCGCGGACGGATCGCCCCAGGCCGTGCACACCGACACCGATCCGGCGCTGGCCGGCGACGAACCGCTGCTGATCCACCGCGCCACTGGCGTGCCGGTGTGGGTGGGCCGGGCCCGCGCCCACGCGGCGGCGGCCTTGCTGCAAGCCCACCCCGAGGTGAACCTCATCGTCTGCGACGACGGCCTGCAGCACTGGGCCTTGGCCAGCGACCTGCGCGTGGCCGTGTTCGACGACCGCGGCCTGGGCAATGGCTGGCTGCTGCCGGCCGGCCTGCTGCGTGAGCCCTGGCCGTCCAGCGATGCGCCGCGCGCACCGCAGCTCGTGCTGCGACAGGCGCCGCAGGGCGCGCCGCCGCCAGCCGCCTTGCCCGGCGGCCTGCCGTTGTTCCAGGCGCGGCGCGCGTTGGGTGCGCACGCGGTGAACGCTCAGGGCGAGCGCATGGCGCTGAACGCGTTCGCGGACCAGGCCGTCACGGCCGTGGCCGGCATCGCGCGGCCAGAGGCCTTCTTCGGCATGCTGCGCGGGCGCGGCCTGCGGCTGGCGGCCACGGTCGCCTTGGGCGACCACGCCGAAGCCAGCGCCCTCGCCCAGGCGGTTGACCACGCGACGGGGCCGGTGCTGTGCACCGAGAAGGACCTCGTGAAGCTCGCCGGCACCCCGCGCCAAGACCTTTGGGCCGTGCCGCTGGTGCTCGACATCGACCCGGCGTTCTTCGCCGCCATCGATGAGCGGCTGGGCCCGCCGCGCGCCTGAGCCCGGCCGCTCGCGCCTATCATCGCCGCATGGATTCCAAACTCCTCGAACTGCTGGTGTGCCCCGTCACCAAGGGCCCGCTCCTGCTCGACCGCGAGCGCCAGGAACTGCTCTCGCGCAGCGCGCGCCTGGCTTACCCCATCCGAGACGGCATCCCCGTGCTGCTGGAGCACGAGGCGCGGCCCCTGAGCGAAGAAGAAGCCGCCCGCCCGCCCAAGCCCGCGCCACTGGACTGACGGTGGCCGGCTTCACGGTGCTCATCCCGGCGCGCCTGGCCTCCAGCCGCCTGCCGGACAAACCTCTGGCCGACATCGCCGGCCTGCCGATGGTGGTGCGCGTGGCGCAGCGCGCCGCGCTGAGCGGCGCCACGCGTTGCGTGGTGGCGGCCGACGACGAACGCATCCTGCAGGCCTGCGCGCAGCACGGCGTGGCGGCGTTGGCCACACGCGCCGACCACCCCAGTGGCAGCGACCGCCTGGCCGAGGCCTGCACCGCCCTGGGCCTGGCCGACGATCAGATCGTGGTCAACGTGCAGGGCGACGAGCCCCTGATCGAACCCGCGTTGATCGACGCCGTGGCCGCCGAACTGCAAGCCCGCCCCGACTGCGCCATGAGCACCGCCGCACACGCCATCCACCGGCGCGAGGACTGGCTGGACCCCAACGTGGTGAAGGTGGTGACCGATGCACGCGGCACCGCGTCGTACTTCAGTCGCGCGCCCATACCCTGGTGGCGCGACGGCATGGCGCGCGACGAACTGCCCTCGCCCGCGCCGCTGCGCCACATCGGCATCTACGCCTACCGCGCGGGCTTTTTGCGGCGCTTCCCCACCCTGCCCCCCGCCCCCACCGAGCGGCTGGAGTCGCTCGAACAGCTTCGCGTGCTGTGGCACGGCGAGCGCATCGCGGTGCACCTCACCGCGCTCGCGCCCGGCCCGGGGGTCGACACCCCGCAGGACCTGGAGCGCGTGCGCGCCTTGATCCGCGCGGCCTGAAGCGCTGCCCCACGCTGCGCCGCTGCGCGGGTCGCGGCCCCCGCACCGCCCTGGTGCGGCGTAAGGCTCTGTCAGGGGGACGCATGCTATCCTCCCGCGGTTACCCCGGCGGGCACGCCCTGGGGCCGCCGCGCGAGGAGACAGCGGCGACGCCATTGAAACTCTGAAAAGGAAAGCGATGAGATTGATTCTGTTGGGCCCACCGGGGGCCGGCAAGGGAACGCAGGCCGCGTTCATCTGCCAGAAGTTCGGCATTCCCCAGATCTCCACCGGAGACATGCTGCGCGCTGCCGTCAAGGCCGGCACCCCGCTGGGCCTGCAGGCCAAGGCCGTCATGGAAGCCGGCGCCCTGGTGAGCGACGAGCTCATCATCAACCTCGTGAAAGAGCGCATCGCCCAGCCCGACTGCGCCAACGGTTTCCTCTTCGACGGCTTCCCGCGCACCATTCCGCAGGCCGACGCCATGAAGGCCGCCAACGTGAAGCTCGACTACGTGCTCGAGATCGACGTGCCCTTCGACGCCATCATCGAGCGCATGAGCGGTCGCCGCTCGCACCCCGCCTCGGGTCGCACCTACCACGTCAAGTTCAACCCGCCCAAGGTGGACGGCAAGGACGACCAGACCGGCGAACCGCTGATCCAGCGCGACGACGACAAGGAAGACACGGTGAAGAAGCGCCTGGAGGTCTACAGCGCGCAAACGCGCCCGCTGGTGGACTACTACAGCCAGTGGGCCAAGGCCGAGCCGAACGCCGCGCCCAAGTACCGCGCGATCAGCGGCCTGGGTGGCGTGGAAGAGATCACCGCGCGGGCGCTGCAGGCACTGGCGTCCTGACGACATCTGCGCCCGGCTTCCCGTCGAGGCCTTCCAAGAAAAATGCCCCGCTCGACGGGGCATTTTTTCGGGCGGGCCGCCCCTGCGACAGTGCGATCGGACGGATCAGGAGTTCTCGGATTTTTGCTGTTGCTGTTTGGCAGCGTCATCCGCTTCACCGGATGTCATCGAGAGCAAGTCGTTATACACATGGTCCACCTGCGCCAGTTCTTCCTCAAGCATTTTCAAGTTGAGCATGTTGGCGTGGCCTGCGATCACCGCGTTCGCTTCCTTCCGAAGGGCGATGCGCTGCTTCTTGACCGAATCCAGTGGCACGGCGCCTCGCTTGATCAATTCCCTCGGCGCAGCTGCCCGCCTGGTGCGTGTCGAAGTGGTCTTCGGCTGCTCCGCCGGCAGCTCGGTCCGCCGTTGGGTGAGGGCTGGTGCGCTCACGTCCTCGATGTGCCGGGGAGGCAGGTAAACGGACAGTGGACGCCCTCCTTTTGGAGCAAGCATTCGAGCGCGATTTTCGTTCCCGCTCGTCTGCTTCCTGGGCGATACAGGCACGAAGGCGGACGTTGGTAATGCCGCAGACTGGGTCGACGTCTTCGCCTCGCTTTCTGGCGACTGCACTGGAGACGAATTCAGCATCGACACACGCTTCTTCTTGTCATGCTGTTGAATGCCAAGTTTCAACCGCCAATTTTTCGGGCTAGAAGTGCTCGTGGTTGAGCGCTGAATCCCGGAATCAGGCGGCTGCAACGCATCAGTGAAAATTTGAGCCCTTGTCAACTCAAACAGGAAGTCGGGCAAGGCCAACTCGTCATTTTCCGATGGGGTGTTCGAAAAGCCCGTGCCCGGTTTTTCGACGTTCGTGACGGTGGTCGCCATCTCCACCGAGCACAGCTCAATGCGAATCTTGGGCTTGGATGAAACCTTGTCGTCCTCGCCACCGCTCTCGTCAGACGCGTAGCTGAGGTTGGACGAATCGGCCTGCAGCTCAGGAGCGTTGTGTTCTCCGTCAGGACGGGCGTCAGCCGACATGGTGTCGAACCCATCGCCAACGCGCGGAGGAACCGCAGGCAGTGGTCTTGTCGTGTTGAAGCCTGGTCGGCGATCGATTGGGGTGATCCCCTTGGACTTGTTCATGGTGGAAGGCTCGCTCAGTGATTCAAGGAGTCATGGGCCCCGCGCTTCGGGCGGGATGGATGCAACGATCCACCCCGCTCAGTGCCTCACCAATACGCGCAGTCCCTCACCTTTTCCTCACGTCAGGCAAGCTCCAAGCGCTGACCACCCCACTCACGCCGGGCTCGACCTCAACCCGTAGGTCTTGTCCCCGATGAACAGGTACTCCACGCGAAGGACCGGCTCGCCGCGCTCGCCCTCGAAGGTGAAGCCGACCATGGCCACGCTGTCGCCCACCTTCACCTCCGGCACCTGCCACTGGTTCATGCGGAAGATGGGCGCGAGTTCGATTTCCCAGCGCCGGTCCTTGCGCTTTGGCACCGTGGCGCGCGCCAACAGCGCGGCGCCATCCACCGTGGCCGACTGCGCCGGCACCGGCCGCTGCGCCAGGCCCGCGGGCACGGCCAGGTTCTCCGGCACCTCCAGCACCAGCTCGGCGTGCGGGTTGCGCCAGGCCACCTGCACGGCCTTGCCTTCCAGGTAAAGGGGGCGGTTCTGGTCGAAGCTGCTCCAGCCATGGTGCGCGCGCGCCGCGCCGGCCACACCGCCCAGCGCCAGGGCGCCGGCCTGCAACAGGGTTCGTCTGTCCATCGGGGTACCTCCTTCAGACGTAGCCGATCCAGCGGCCACAGGTGATCACCAACAACCACAGCAGCGTCGACAGCGCCATCAGCGCGCGCGCCGTGCCATCCAGGCGCTGCAACGAATGCCGTCCGTGGAACCAGCCCGCGTTGCACGCCGCCAGCGCGATCAGCGCCATCTTGGCTGTGAATACGCGGTTGGCCAACAGTTCCGATGGCATGGTGGCGAACATCGTCAGGCCGCTGGCCGCCGCCAGGCCGAAGCCCAGGCCCGCCAGGCACAGGCTCAAGCGCGCCAGCGGCTGCACCGGCAGGGCCGCGCCCAGGCCGAACACCCGCGCCTCCAGCAGCAGCAGGTTGCCCAGCAGCAAGGCGATGCCCACGATGTGCACCACCTCCAGCATGGGGTAGGCCCAGGGGTGCGCGCCCAGCGCAGCGAACACGCTCAAGCCTCCAGCAGGTCCAGCGTCAGCGCCCAGCGCGCCTTGGGCGGCGACAGGCCGTCGATGTCGGCAAACGGCTGCTGAGGGTACGGCACCGGCGGCGCGCCGTTGCGGTTGGCGATGACCACGCGCACCCCCGCGGCCTCGGCCTCGCGCAGCGCAGCATCCAGCTCGGTGTGCAGAGACGCATTGCCCGTGCCCGACACCACGATGCCTTGCACGCGCTGCTCCGGCGACGCGGCGAGCAATGCGCGCACCGGCCAGGCTTGCGCGTCGGCGTGGCTGCTGAGCCAGACCACGCGCGGCATGGCGCTCGCGCGCAGGAAGGCCTCGACGCGGCCGGTGCGGCGCGCCGCCACCGGCCAGTCGCGAAAGCGCCGCACGCGGCCCTCTTCCACCTGCGCGATCACGCCGGCGTCGCCGGAGTCGAAAGGGTCCGTGCGGTACGGGTGCTGCTTGGCCACCTCGTGAGGCCCGTGCACGCGACCCGCGCACACCACCACCACGCCGCGCGCGCCGGGCTCGGTGGCCACCGCCACCGCGTCGCTCAGGTTCTGCGGTCCGTCGGGCGACACGGCCGTGGCCGGGCGCATCGCGCAGGTCAGCACGAGGGGCTTGGCCGGCGCCAGCAGCGTCTGCAGGAGGTAGGCGGTTTCCTCGATGGTGTCGGTGCCGTGCGTGACGACGATGCCCTGCACCGAGGGGTCGGCCAGGTGCACACGGGCGCGGTCCACGAGGCGCTGCAAATCCGCCAGGCGCATGTCCTTGCTGTTGATCTGCGCCACCTGCTCGAAGCTCACGTTCCGGCCTTGCAGCACCGGCAGGCCGGCGGCCAGGTCCTCCACCGGCACGGCGCCGGCGTCATACCCCACGTTGTCGCCCGCGCGCTCGGCCCGGCCGGCGATGGTCCCGCCCATGCCCAGCACCACGACGCGCGCGGCCTTGGTTGGCTCACCCACTTGCATTCTCCGATCAACTGGTTAAAAATACAGATACTGGATACCCAAACAGTATCCATAGCCCGCCCCACCGGCCCTTGATGCGAGGTTCCATGCTCGACTCATCCGCTCCCAAGCTCACCGCCCGCCAGCAGCAGATCCTGGTGCTGATCCAGACCGCCATCGCGCGCACCGGGGCGCCCCCCACGCGCGCCGAAATCGCGGCCGAACTGGGCTTCAAATCGGCCAACGCGGCCGAAGAGCACCTGCAGGCCCTGGCGCGCAAGGGCGTCATCGAACTGGTCAGCGGCACCTCGCGCGGCATCCGCCTGCGCCGGGCCGATCTGCAGAGTATCCACCGCGACAACCAGCTCACCCTGCCCCTGCCGGGCCTGGCGCAACTGGTGCTGCCCCTCATCGGCCGGGTCGCGGCGGGCTCGCCCATCCTCGCTCAGGAACACGTGGACCAGACCTACAGCGTCGAACCCGGCCTGTTCCAGCGCACGCCCGACTACCTCCTGCGCGTGCGCGGCATGTCCATGCGCGACGCCGGCATCCTCGACGGCGACCTGCTCGCCGTGGCCTCCACACGCGAGGCCCGCAACGGCCAGATCGTGGTGGCCCGCCTGGGCGACGACGTCACCGTCAAGCGCTACCAGCGCCAGCGCGACCACATCGAGCTGCACGCCGAAAACCCCGACTACCCCACCATCGTGGTCGAACCCGGCGAGCCCTTCGAAATCGAAGGGCTCGCCGTCGGCCTGATCCGCAACAACTTCCAGAACTGACCTCCGGGTCGGCGCCGCCCCTGCGGGTGGCGGGCGTTGCGTGCCACCGGCCCCGGGCCCGGCGCGAAACCCCGCAGCGACGGCATTCCAGATCAATCCTGCCTGTGTTCAACCCCTTCATGAGGTGTTTCGCATGGGACTGCTCTTTCACTCCTTCGCATCGAACAGCTGGCGCAAACCGCTGCAATTGATCGACTGCTGGCTGCCCGAACCCCGCACCGGCGCCGCCACGCCCCGCGCGGCATCCACCCCGTCTGCCAGCCCCACCGTGCGCCGCTTCGCCCGCGCCGGCTGGCTGGGGCGTTCGGCCGCCAACGGCCCACGCGAGCACGACGGCCGCGTGGCCCTGGCCGGTCGCATCGACGAGGTCTGCCGCGAACTTGACCGACTCGCCGCGCAAGACGAAGCAGCACCCGCCAGGCTGCGACGGCAAGCGGCCTGAGCCGCGCGCCGCGCCCCGGCCGCCACTGAACGCCACCGACGCCCACAAGGCGTTACAGGGGCGCCGGGCACAATAGGCGGCATGAACATCGTGATCCTCGACGACTACCAGGACGCCGTGCGCAAACTGCATTGCGCCGAGAAGCTCGAGCCCTACCCCGCCAAGGTCTTCACCAACACCGTCAAGGGTGTCGGCCAACTCTCCATCCGCCTTCGCGACGCCGACGTGCTCGTGCTCATCCGCGAGCGCACGCCCATCACCCGTCAGCTCATCGAGAAGCTGCCGCGGCTCAAGCTCATCGCGCAGACCGGGCGCATCGGCAGCCACGTGGACGTGGCCGCCTGCACGGAGCGCGGCATCGCCGTGGCCGAGGGCGTGGGTTCGCCCGTGTCCACGGCAGAACTCACCTGGGCGCTGGTGCTCGCGGCCATGCGACGCATCCCGCAATACGTCTCCAACCTCAAGCACGGCGCCTGGCAGCAGTCGGGGCTCAAATCCCTGGCCATGCCGCCCAACTTCGGCCTGGGCATGGTGCTGCGCGACAAGACGCTGGGCGTGTGGAGCTATGGCCGCATCGGTCAGCTCGTCGCCGGCTACGGCCGTGCCTTCGGCATGCGGGTGGTGGTGTGGGGCTCGTCGGAGGCGCGCGCGCGCGCCGCCGACGACGGGTACGACGTCGCCACCTCCAAGGAAGGCTTCTTCGAATGCTGCGACGTGCTGAGCCTGCACCTGCGGCTGGGCGAGCGCAGCCTGGGCTGCGTCAAGCTCGACGACCTGCTGCGCATGAAGCCCACCTCGCTGCTGGTGAACACCTCGCGCGCCGAACTCATCGAAACCGATGCCCTGATCACCGCGCTCAACCGGGGCCGCCCGGGCATGGCGGCGGTGGACGTGTTCGAGTCCGAGCCCATCCTGCAGGGCCATGCGTTGCTGCGGTTGGAGAACTGCATCTGCACGCCGCACATCGGCTACGTGGAGCAGGACAGCTACGAGATGTACTTCAGCGCGGCCTTCGACAACGTGGTGAATTTCATCAAGGGCACGCCGACGAACATCGTCAACCCCGGCGCCTTGCAGGTGCGCCGCTGAGCGGCAGCGCACCGGCCTTCATCCACGTTCAGCGGCGACGCTCGCCCTCGTCGTCGTCCTCGTTGCCCTTGTCCTGTGGGCGCGGGTCGTTGTCCACGATCTCGAAATCGATCAGGCTGCTCTCGCCGCTGCGCAGGATGCCGCTGCGTCCGGCGGTGGGCTCCACCGGCACGTCCACCTCGGGCAGCGAGGCCTCGAACTGCGACTCGGCCTCCAGATCCTCCAGGTTCACGTCGAGCGATTGGCGGGCCGACGCGGGCGGGATCACGTGCAGGTCCATGGGCACGGTGCGACGCTGAGGGTCCTCGCCGGTCACGGTGAGTGGTGCGTTGCGCGACACCGCCTTGAGCGGCTGCATGGACGTGTTGCGGAATTCCTGCGGCGGCAGCGTGGCGGACTCGCGCTGAACGATGTCTTTGGCGATCGCGTGCAGCATCAGCAGTTCGCGGTAGGCCTCCAGGTCGAACACCTCCGTGTCGCCTTCCGCGGCGTCGCGGAACAGGCTGCGTTCGATGAGGTCGAGCACACGCGGCTGCGGCCACAGCGCCTGGATGCGACCGAAGGCCGACTCGTACGCGTCCAGGCCCCGGCCGCTGTCGGCGTAGCGATCGAACGCTGGCGCGCCGGCGTTGAACACCGTGTTGAACTCCTCGCGCAAGGCTTCGTACTCGGCACGGCGGCCCAGGCGGTGGTAGAGGCGGAACAGGTCGAGGTAGGCCAGCGGGCTGGGTTCGTGGCTTTCGGCCAAGTGGTTGCGCAGCACGTTGATGGCCTGGTCGTCCTCGCCAAGGGAGACGAAGAAGTCGGCCTGCTGCTGGATGTCAAAAAGCTCTTCGGCGGCCACGGAACGCGACCCGCCCAGCGCGCTGGGGGCGAAATCGCGGCGCTCTTGCGGCGGCAGCGTGCTGCCGAAGGTGGGTGCACGTCGGCTGGCCGGCGCCAGCGGCGCGGGCGTGGAGTCCACGTCCAGGTCCACATCGACCGAATCCAGCGGCACCGGCGCGCTGGGCTCCAGCGGCGCACGGCGTGAAGCGCGGGGCGGGGCTTCGCCTTCCCCGTCGGGCCCGTTCCACCAGGCGCGCGAGGCGTCCGACGCGATGGCGGCGTCGCGGCGCTGGCGGCGCATCAACGCGACCAGGGCCGCCAGGGACACCAGCAGCAGGCCGCCCAACAGGAAGACCAGCCAGTTCGAGTAGCGCTGATCTTGCGCCAGCGCCAGCTGCGCGCTGAGTTCGGCCACGCGCGCCTGATCACGCTGCTGCGCTTCGCGAAAGCGCGCCATTTCCGATTCCAGCGCGGCCAGGCGCTCGGCGTTGCGGCGCGACTCTTCGTTGGCCAGCGACAGCGCGGCCTCCAGCGGGCTAGGTTCGGCGGAGGCCGCAGCGGGCGCCGCGGCGTCCGGGGCCGCGTTGGGCGAAGTGCCGGCGCTCAGGTCGGGCGGGTCGAGCCTCAGGCGCGGTGCGCCGGCCGGCGCAGAAGGGGCTGCGCCGGTGGCACCAGTGGCCGGCACAGGGGCCGGTGCCGCCGTGGTGGGTGCGGCCGGCGCGGATGCAGCCGCCGGTTTGGGTCTCGGCGCCACCGGCACCTTGGACGGCCGGATCGGCGCGCGCGGGCGTTCGCGCACCACCGGGGCCGGCGGGCGCGCCGGGGTGGCGGCCGGCGCGGGGCTGGCCGCCGCAACGGGCGCGGGCGCGGGTGCGGGCGCAGGCGCCGGCACAGGCGCGGCGGGCGCCGGCCGTGGCATGGCGGCCTGGGGAGCCGGCGTCGCTACCACGGCCGGCTCACTCACCAAATCGGCCAGAAGAACGTAGCGGCGCGTGAACGGCAGGCCGCAGCCGGCGCGCACCGACAGCGTGACGATGGGTTCGTTGACCGGCAGGCTGGAGACGACGCGGGCAATGCCCGTGAGCTCACCCGGCGCGACGCGCGGCGTGACCTGGACGAAATTCGGGGTGACCTGGATATCGCCGTAGAAGACGTCGGCCTGGATGCACTGGGTGGCGATGTCTTCGCCGGGTGAGAGCATGACCTGCACCTGCAGGTCCAGCGGCTGGCCGATCAGCGCGGCGCCGCTGTGTCGCCCGAGCGTGACCGCCGGAGCGCTCACGGCGGTTGATAGCAAAATGCAGGCTGTCCAGATCTGGCGCACGTCGGGTTTCCCTCCAGAAGGTTGAAACATTTTGTCATAGGCAATCTGGCTATCAACCGAAATACAACACACATATGCAAACCTTTTTTAAACGTGCGGCGGTCGTGGGCACCGGCGCGATGGGCCGTGGCATCGCCCAGATGGCAGCCCAGGCCGGCGCCGAGGTGTGGCTGTTCGACGCCCAGGCCGGGGCCGCCGCCGGCGCCCGCGACGCCCTCACCAAGACTTGGGACACCCTGCAATCCAAGGGCAAGCTCGACGCCGCCGCGCGCGACGCCAACGTGCAGCGCCTGAGAGTGGCCGAGTCCCTGCAAGACCTGGCTGGCTGCGACCTCGTGGTCGAGGCCATCGTGGAGCGCCTGGACGTCAAGCAAACGGTCTTCAAACAGCTCGAAGAGGTGATCGCCGCCGACGCGGTGCTGGTCAGCAACACCTCCTCGCTGTCGGTCACCGCCATCGCCGCCGCGCTCAAGCACCCGCAGCGCTTCGCGGGTTACCACTTTTTCAATCCGGTACCGTTGATGAAGGTGGTGGAGGTCATCGCCGGCCTCAAGACCGACCCGGCCGTGTGCGAGCGCCTGGCCGGCTTCACGCGCGCCTATGGCCACACCCCGGTCAGCGCGCAGGACACGCCCGGCTTCATCGTCAACCACGCCGGCCGCGGCTACGGCACCGAGGCCCTGCGCGTGGCGGGCGAGCGCGTGGCCGACTTCGCCACCATGGACCGCATCCTGAAGGACCAGATGGGCTTTCGCCTCGGCCCCTTCGAGCTGATGGACCTGACCGCCCTGGACGTGTCGCACCCGGTGATGGAGTCCATCTACCACCAGTACTACGAGGAGCCGCGCTACCGCCCCAGCGTGATCACCGCGCAGCGCCTGGCCGGCGGCGTGGTGGGCAAGAAGGTGGGCGACGGCTTCTACAAGTACGTGGACGGGGCCGCCCAGGTACCGCCCGAGCCGCCCGTGCCCGCCGTGGGCACGCTGCCGCCGGTGTGGGTGTCGCCCAAGGCCGCGCGCCGCCAGGAGCTGTACCAATTGCTCAAGAACCTGGACGCGCGCATCGAAACCGGCGCCGCGCCGAGCGAGCAGGCGCTGATCATCGTGGCACCGCTGGGCATGGACGTGACCACGCTGGCCGCCGTGGAGCGCCTGGATGCCACGCGCACCCTGGGCATCGACATGATGCTGGAGGACAGCGCCACCAAACGCCGCGTGCTGGCCACCAACCCCGCCACCCGGCCCGACATGCGCGATGCCGCGCACGCCCTCTTCGCTCGCGACGGCAAGGCCGTGAGTGTGGTGCGCGACAGCGGCGGCTTCGTCACGCAGCGCGTGGTGGCCACCATCGTCAACATCGCGGCCGACATGTGCCAGCAGGGCATCTGCTCGCCGGCCGATCTCGACGTCGCCGTGACCCTGGGCCTGGGGTACCCCATGGGTCCGCTGGCCATGGGCGACCGCATCGGGCCCACCAACGTGCTCGAGATCCTGTTCAACCTGCAGACGGTGTACGGCGATCCGCGCTACCGCCCCTCGCCCTGGCTGCGCCGCCGCGGCGCCCTGGGTCTGAGCCTCACGCACGAAGAAATCTGATGACCGCCAGCCTCAAAAGCCACAGCGTGGGCGCCACCATGGTGCTCACCATCAGCAACCCCGAGCACCGCAACGCGCTCGGGCCCGAGCTCTACGCCGCCGGTGTGGAAGCCCTCAATGTGGCCGAGAGCAGTGCCGACGTGCGCAGCGTGGTCATCGTGGGCGAAGGCCGCCACTTCTGCGCGGGCGGCAACCTGCAGCGCCTGCAGGCCAACCGCCAGCAGCCGATCGAGGTGCAGGCACAGAGCGTCGGCGGCCTGCACAACTGGATCGAGACCATCCACACCTTCCCCAAGCCGGTGATCGCCGCCGTCGAGGGCGCCTGCGCAGGCGCAGGCTTCTCGCTCGCGCTGGCCTGCGACTTCATCGTCGCCGCGCGCGACGCCGTCTTCGTCATGGCCTACAGCAACATCGGCATCTCGCCCGACGGTGGCGGCAGTTGGGCGCTGGCGCGCTCCCTGCCGCGCGCCACGGTGATGCAGTTGCTCATGGCCGGCGAACGCATCACGCCCGAGCGGCTGCAACAGCTCGGTGTGGTCGGCACCCTCACCGAGGGCGGCGCCGCCATGGGTGAGGCCCTGGCCCTGGCCGAGAAGCTGAACGCGCGCGCGCCGAATGCGTTGGCCAGCATCAAGGAACTCGTCAACGACGCGGCCACGAACCCGCTGCACACGCACCTGGCGGCCGAGCTCGACCACTTCGTGCGCAACGTGCACCACGCCAACGGTGGCGAGGGCATCGCGGCCTTCCTGGAGAAGCGGACGCCGCAGTACCGCTGACCCGCCCGGCCGCATCGGACCCACCGGCCCTGGAAGGCAGGTCCCCGGCGCGACAGGCCAGCCCCCTTCAGTCACTCAAACGACAGACCATGGACGAGCCGATTCTGACAATGGAAGAACGCGAGGCGATCAACGGTGGTCGCTGGTTCAACACCCTCTCACCTTCCCTGCGTCACGACATCCTTCGATGCGCCTACGTCAAGCGATTCAAAGACGGCGACCTGATCGTCGCGCGCGGCGAACCGCCCAACGAGTGGAGCGCGGTGGCCAAGGGAGCGGTGCGCGTGAGCTCTACCTCGCTGTCGGGCAAGCAGATCACGCTGACCTACGTGGAGCCGGGCGTGTGGTTCGGCGACGTGGCGATGTTCGACGGCGACCAGCGCACGCACGACGCCTACGCGCATGGTCCCACCACACTGCTGTGCGTGTCCCGAACCGATTTCCAGAAGATCCTGGCCTCGCACGTGGAGCTGTACGAGGCGCTGATGCGCCTGCAGGCGCGGCGCATCCGCACCCTGTTCGGCCTGGTGGAAGACCTCAACACCCTGCCCCTGCGCGCGCGCCTGGCCAAGCAGCTGCTGCACCTGGTGCGCAGCTACGGCGTGCCCTGCCTGAACGACGGCAACGAGACGCGCATCGGCCTGCAACTGGCGCAGGAAGAACTGGCGCAGTTGCTGGGTGCCTCGCGTCAGCGCGTGAACCAGGAACTCAAGTCGATGGAGCGCGAGGACGCGATCCGCATCGAACAGGGTGGCCTCGTCATCCGCAACCGGGCGGCACTCATGCGCATCGCCGAAGCCGAAACCTGAACCCCATCGCGACACCCCGCACCGCAGCAGCCGAATGAACGACGCACAGAACTTCACCGGCACGCGGCCGGTGTCCGACCAACACGCCTTCGACGTCGCCGCGCTGGAGCGTTGGCTTGCGCCCCGCCTGGACGGCTTCGCCGGTCCGCTGACGGTGGAGATGTTCAAGGGCGGCCAGTCCAACCCCACCTACAAGCTCATCACGCCGCAGCGCGCCTACGTGATGCGCGCCAAGCCCGGGCCGGTGGCCAAGCTGCTGCCGTCCGCGCACGCCATCGAGCGCGAGTTCCGCGTGATGAGCGCACTGGCCGGCACCGGCGTGCCGGTGGCGCAGATGCACGTGCTGTGCGAGGACGAGTCGGTGATAGGCCGCGCCTTCTACGTGATGGAGTGTGTGCAGGGCCGTGTGTTGTGGGAGCAGTCGCTGCCCGGCCTCAGCAACCCGCAGCGTGCCGCCATCTACGACGAGATGAACCGCGTGCTGGCCGCGCTGCATTCCGTGAAGCCGGATGCCGTGGGCCTGGCCGATTACGGCAAGCCCGGCAACTACTTCGAGCGCCAGATCGGCCGCTGGAGCAAGCAGTACCAGGCATCCATCACCCAGCCCATCCCCGAGATGGACAAACTCATCGAGTGGCTGCCGAAGAACATTCCGGCCATGGCGCGCGACGAGTCGCTGGTGTCGGTGGTACACGGCGACTACCGGCTCGACAACCTCATGTTCCACCCGAGCGAGCCGCGCATCCTCGCGGTGCTCGACTGGGAGCTGTCCACGCTGGGCCACCCGCTGGCCGACTTCAGCTACCACTGCATGTCCTGGCACATCCCGCCGGGCACGTTCCGCGGCATCCAGGGCCTGGACCTGCCCTCGCTGGGCATCCCCAGCGAGCAGGACTACATCGCCCGCTATTGCGAGCGCACCGGCTTCGCCACGCCCGCGCAACTGCAGACCGACTGGTCCTTCTACCTCGCCTACAACATGTTCCGCCTCGCCGCCATCCTGCAAGGCATCGCCAAGCGCGTCGAAGCGGGCACCGCCTCCAGCGCGCAGGCCGTGAAGTCGGGCGCCGGCGCGCGCCCGCTCGCGGAAATGGCCTGGCGCTTCGCCAACGGCCACTGAGCCGCCCTGCCCCACACACCCCCCAGGAGATCACATGGAATTCGACTACAGCGACAAGGTCAAGGGCCTGCGCGAGCGCCTGCTCGCCTTCATGGACGAGCACATCTACCCCAACGAGGCGCGCTTCTTCCAGGAGATCGAGGCCAATCGCGCCAAGGGCAATGCCTGGGTGCCCACGAAGCTCATCGAAGAGCTCAAGCCCAAGGCACGCAAGGCCGGGCTGTGGAACCTCTTCCTGCCGCGCAGCCCGCGTGCGCCCGAAGGCCTCTCCAATCTGGAATACGCGCCGATGTGCGAGATCATGGGCCGCGTGCCCTGGGCGCCCGAGGTCTTCAACTGCTCGGCGCCCGACACCGGCAACATGGAAACGCTGGAGCGCTACGCCAGCGAGGCCCTGAAGGACCAGTGGCTGGAGCCGCTGCTCAAGGGCGAGATCCGCTCGGCCTTCCTGATGACCGAGCCCGAGGTGGCCTCCAGCGACGCCACCAACATCCAGTGCCGCATCGAACGCGATGGCGACCACTACGTCATCAACGGCCGCAAGTGGTGGTCCTCCGGTGCGGGTGACCCGCGCTGCGCGGTCTACATCGTGATGGGCAAGACCAACCCCGACGCGCCGCGCCACTCGCAGCAGAGCATGATCGTGGTGCCGTCGAACGCGCCGGGCATCACCGTGCTGCGCCCGCTCTCCGTGTTCGGCTACGACGATGCGCCGCACGGCCACATGGAGGTGGTGCTGAAGAACGTGCGCGTGCCGGCCGAGAACATCCTGCTTGGCGAAGGCCGCGGCTTCGAGATCGCGCAAGGCCGCCTGGGCCCGGGCCGCATCCACCACTGCATGCGCTCCATCGGCGCGGCCGAACGCGCGATGGAATTGATGTGCCAGCGCCTCAACAGCCGCGTCGCCTTCGGCAAACCGGTGTCGGCGCAGTCCGTCTGGCATGAGCGCATCGCCGACGCGCGCTGCCGCATCGAAATGGCGCGCCTGCTCACGCTCAAGGCGGCCTACATGATGGACACCGTGGGCAACAAGGTGGCCAAGGCCGAGATCGCGATGATCAAGGTGGTGGCGCCCAACATGGCCTGCGACGTGATCGACATGGCGATCCAGGCGCACGGTGGTGGAGGCGTGAGTGGGGACTTTCCTTTGGCCTACAGTTACGCCAGCCAGCGCACCCTGCGTCTGGCCGACGGGCCCGACGAGGTGCACCGCCAATCCATCGCCAAGCTCGAACTCGCCAAGCACATGGCCGTGCCCGGCGAGGTCGAGATGCCCATCACACGAGGCAGTTGAAAGGATCCCCGCCGATGATCGACGTCCACTCCTGGGCCACGCCCAATGGTCACAAAGTCCACATCATGCTGGAGGAATGCGGCCAGCAACTGGGACGTGACTGGCAGGTGCACGCGGTCAACATCGGCGCGGGCGACCAGTTCAAGCCCGACTTCCTGGCCATCAGCCCGAACAACAAGATCCCGGCGATCATCGACCCCAACGGCCCAGGCGGCCAGCCCATCAGCCTGTTCGAATCGGGCGCGATCCTGGTGTACCTGGCCAGCAAGTTCGACCGCTTCCTGCCCAAGGGCGACCGCGAGCGCTTCAAGGTGCTGGAGTGGCTGATGTTCCAGATGGGCGGCGTGGGCCCCATGCTCGGCCAGGCGCACCACTTCCGCCTGTACGCGCCCGAAAAGATCGAGTACGCCATCAACCGCTACACGAATGAAGCGAAGCGCCTGTACGGCGTGATGGACCGCCAGCTCGCGGGCCAGGAGTGGATCGCGGGCAACGAGTACACCATCGCCGACATCGCCATCTTTCCCTGGCTGCGCAGCTGGCAGAACCAGGGCATCGACTGGGCCGACTTCCCGAACCTGAAGGTGTGGTTCGACCGCATCGCCGCGCGGCCCGCGGTGCAGCGCGGCGTGGCCGTTCTGGCCGACGCGCGCAAGCCGCTCACCGACGACAAGTCGCGCGACATCCTGTTCGGCAAGACGCAGTACGAGAAGCGCTGAAGCGCGCCCCGCCAGAGCCTGGGCCGCATGCTCGCCAAAAGCGGGCCGGGTTCTGCGGGTAGAATCCGCGCCTTGTCGGAGCGTAGCGCAGCCTGGTAGCGCATCTGCTTTGGGAGCAGAGGGTCGCGAGTTCGAATCCCGCCGCTCCGACCATTTCACGAAACGAACAAAGGCCCACCCCCGTGGGCCTTTTTTCCAGCGGCAGCCGCACCGCACTGCCCGTAGCTCAACTGGATAGAGCAGCTGCCTTCTAAGCAGCAGGTCGGGGGTTCGAGTCCCTCCGGGCAGGCCAGAATCCCATTTGAATTCAACCGCTTACGTGCAGCCCGACATTGAGGCTGCAGAATCTTGCCTCCGAGGAGACAAGCGTCATGGATATCAAGCAACTTCGCTACTTCGTCATGGTGGCGGAGGAGTTGAGCTTCAGCAAAGCCGCGACGCGCCTGCACATGTCTCAGCCGCCACTGTCTCAGCAGATCAAGGCGCTCGAAGAGGAAATGGGCGTCGAACTCTTCGTACGAAATCGTCGGGCGGTCAGGCTGACCGAGGCCGGACAGGTTTTCCTGAGGGAATCCCGCGTCCTGCTCGATCAGTTCCGTACTGCGGTCAACGTGGCCATCAACGCCAGTCGCGAAAATGTGGGCACCCTGCGCCTGGGTGTCGCCACCTCAGGGCTGTTCAGCGTGCTGCCCACGCTGCTGGCGCTGATCCGCGCCGAGTACCCCAAGGTCGATGTGCAGCTCAGCGACATGCAGTCCGAGGCGCAGATCCAGGCCTTGTCCCAGGGCATGCTCGATCTCGGTATCGTGCATGTGAGCCCACAGAAGCTGAGCCTCACGCGGCACCCCGTGCACAGTGAGAACCTGAGCCTGGTCATGCCAGCTTCGCACCGGCTGGCCGCCAGCCCGGATGTGCCTCTGTCCGAGTTCGCGGACGAACCCATGGTGGCCCTGTCCCGCATCCATGCGCCCACGGTGTTCGACGCCGCCATCGCGTGTTGCGCCGAGGCGGGCTTCAGCCCGCTCATCAAGCACACGGCGCGCAGTCCGTTCACCATCTTCCAGATGGTCCGCATGGGGTTCGGCGTCGCCCTGGTGCCGCGCTCCTACCGCTTTGGCGACTACCCGGGCGTCGTGTTTCACGATCTGCCCGCCAGCGACCTGGGGCGCATCCGCATGGAGCTGGTGTGGGACGAGCGCCGCGGCGCCTCGCTCGCCCGCACCTTGGCGCAGCGGCTGGCGCCTCGGTTGGCCGAGGCGCTCGGCACGCTCAGGCCGCCGGCCCCTTGACGCGCCCGTCCACCAGTTGCACCAACACCGGGTGGTAGTTCAGGCCGAAACCCGCGGCCTTCACCTGGCCGAGCATGTCGTGCGTGTAGGTGGCGATGTGGGGTTCGAAGCCCCCCTCGCGCGCCAGCGCCAGCGCCAGCGACGCATCCTTGATCGCGTAGTCCACCGGGAAGATCTTCTCGGGGAAGGTATCGGGCACCATGTATTTCATGCCGTGGTTGCGCAGCACGAAGCTGTCAGCCGATCCCTTGGACAAGGCCTCGAAGAGCGCCTTGCCGTCCATCCCGGCGCGCCGCCCGATGGTGATGACCTCCGACAGCGCGTTCACCGTCATCATCACCGTGATGTTGTTGAGGATCTTCACGATCTGGCCACAACCGGTCTCGCCGCAATGCAGCACGTCGCTGCCCATGTGGGACAGCAATGGCAGCAGGCCATCGAACAGGTCTTGCGTGCCGCCCACGGTGATGAACAGCGTGCCCTTGACCGCGGCCTCCGCGGTACGCGCCACGGGTGCGTCCACGAAGGCCACGCCAGCCGCTTCGAGTTTCTTTGCGAGGGCGCGAGTGCGCGCCACTTCGCTGGTGCTCATGTCGACGATCAGGCGCGGCCGCGGGTTCGCGGCCAGCAGTTCCTCGCACACGCTCTCCACCTGAACGATGGAGGGCAGCGAGAGGAACACGATGTCGGCGCTGGCGCCCACGCCCGCGATCGAACCGGCGTCGCGCGCGCCCGCTGCCACGGCGGTCGCCACGGCCTCGGCGGAGCGGTCATTCACGTGGACGGGCAAGCCCGATTTGCGCACGAGGTTGGCGCACATGGGGCTTCCCATGACGCCGAGGCCGATGAAGCCGATGTTCTTGGGGGGAAACAGGTCTTTGGTGTTCACGGTGTGCTCCTTCACTCGTTCACGCGGATCTTGGCGGTCGCAATGACCTCCTTGTAAATCGCCACTTCATTGCGGATGAATGCGCTGAACTCCGCGGGCGAGGACACCACCGGCTGGAAGAACATGGCGCCCAGGCGCGACGTCACGGCCGGGGCCTGCATCGCTGTTCGGATCTCGCCGTTGAGGCGATCGACCACCTCCTTGGGCGTGCCGGCGGGCGCCCAGAAGCCGTACCAGCTGGGCATGTCGAAGCCGGCGTAGCCGCTCTCGGCCACGGTCGGCAGATCGGGCAGTTCGGGCAGGCGCTTGGCCGTCGTGACGGCCAGCGCTTTCAAACGGCCGGCTTTCACGTGCGGGTAGCCCGAAGCCATCGGTTCGACCATGGCCGCCACGTGCATGCCGATCAGGTCCGTGAGCGCCGGGCCACCGCCCTTGTACGGAACGATGGGCATGTCCACCTTCGCGCGCATCTTGATCACCTCGGCCGCCAGGTGCCCCGCCGCGCCATAGGCGGCAGTGGCCCACTGCACGCGGCCCGGGCGCTGCTGGGCGTCGCCCAGCAGATCCTTCAGGCTGTTGTAGGGGCTCTGGGCGGACACCAGCACCAACTGGGGCAAGGCACCGAGGTAAGTGATCGGCGTGAAGTCCTTCTCGAGGTCGTAGGTCGGCGTGCCCATGATCATGGGGTTCACCACCTGCAGAGAGGCATTGAGCAGGATGGTGTAGCCGTCGGCGGGCGCGCGCATGGCCGCCTGTGCGTCCAGCACGCTGCTGGCGCCTGGCTTGTTCTCGATGATCACCGGCTGGCCGAGCTGTTGCTGCAAGGTCGGCTGCAGGGCGCGCGCCACGGTGTCCACCGAACCACCGGGCGGAAACGGCACCACGAGCTTGATGGTCTTGGCGGGATAGGCCTGAGCCCAGGCGCTGCCGATCGAGCAAGCCAGGGCGCCTGCCGCGCCCGCCAGGACAGAGCGGCGCCGAAGATTCGCTGATGGGGCGTAGTGATTCATGTCTGTCTCCTGTGTTGTCTCGTCCATTAGTTCTTGATCGCGAACGGATCGCGTTCGGCGTCGGAAAAATCGATCATCACGTTGCGCGTGGTGAGGTACTCGTGCAAGCCAGCCTCGCCGCGTTCGCGGCCGATGCCCGACTCCTTGAATCCGCCGAAGGGCGCCTGGGCCGCCAGCGCGCGGTAGGTGTTCACCCACACGCTGCCCGCCTGCATTTCCCGGCTCACGCGCATCACGCGTCCGATGTCGCGCGACCAGATGCCCGCGGCCAGGCCGTAGCGGCTGTCGTTGGCGAGCCGGGTCGCCTCGGCCTCGGTGTCGAAGGGAATGATGGCCAGCACCGGGCCGAAGATCTCTTCCTGCGCCAGGTGGCTGTCGTTGCTCACGTCGGCGAACACCGTGGGCTGGATGAAGTAGCCGCTGTCCAGGCCGGGGCCGGTGGCGCGCGCGCCACCGGTGACGAGCCGCGCACCCGCAGCCTTGGCGTTCTCGATCGCGGCGAGGATGCGGCGAAACTGCGGCTCGTTGGCCACGGTGCCCATCTCGGTCGCCGAGTCCAGCGGGTTGCCGAGCTTGATCATCCCGGCCCGCTCGGCCACACGGCGCACCACTTCGTCGTACACCCCACGCTGCACCAGCAGCCGTGAGCCTGCAACACAGGTCTGCCCGGTGGCGCCGAAGATGCCCGCCAGGGCGCCGACGACGGCCTTGTTGAGGTCGGCGTCGTCAAAGATGATGTTCGGCGACTTGCCGCCCAGCTCCAGCGTGACCGGCACCAGGCGGCGGCCTGCGGCGGCCGCGATCTCGCGCCCCACGCCCGGGCTGCCCGTGAAACTCACACGCGCCACTTCGGGTGCATTGACCAGGGCGCGGCCAACCTCGGCGCCACCCGTGACCACGTTGAAGACGCCCGGCGGGAAGCCCGCCTCTTTGACCAGTTCGGCGAACTCCAGCGTCGACACCGAGGCGTGCTCCGAGGGTTTCACCACCACGCAATTGCCCGCCGCCAACGCGGGCGCCAGCTTGTTGGCCAGCAACGAGAGCGGCGAATTCCAGGCGGTGATCAGGGCCACCACGCCATAGGGCTCGTACACCATGTAGTCGAGGGTGTCGCGTTGGTCCAGGGGAATGTGCTGGCCATAGAGCTTGTCGGCGTAACCGGCGAAGAAGCGCAACTGGCGCCCAACCCATTTCATCTGCGAATGGGTTTCTCGCACGATCTTGCCGTTGTCCGTGGACTCGATGTCCGACATGCGCTTGGCCGATCCTTCGATCAACTCCGCGAGACGGATCATCAGCGCCGCGCGCTGCACGCCCGAGGTCTGGCGCCAGTGTTCGCGGTAGGCGCGGCTGGCCGCCCGGACCGCCGCCTGCACGTCGGCTTCACTGGCGTCGGGCACCTCGGCCCACACCGCACCGGTGTAGGGGTTGACGCTGGGCATCATGCGGCCGCTTCGCGGTGCGACGGATTGGCCGTCAATATGCAGGCTGTACTGCTTGGTCACTGGGTCTCCTTCTGAAATGTCTGCCTGAGGCAGTGGGCTGTTGGCCGCCCGGAATGCGCCCCACTCTAGGAGGCCGCGCCGGCACCGTCCAATATCGATTTCGTCCTTCTGCTATTCGGTTTTGATTGCCTGTACCGCCGCCACCGGTGAAGTGGTATGCCCCATGCGCGCAGACAGCCGCCGCGCGGCGCCCAGCAGGGCGCAGGGCACCTCGCCATACCAGTCCGAGCGCAACCGGTCGGCCTGGCAGGTGGTGGACAAGGCCATCACCATGCGTCCCTGGGCATCGAACACCGGCGCACTGAAGGCGTTCACGGTGACCTGGTGCCGCTGCGAGGGCGCCTTGCCAATGGCTCGGGCCAGACCATGCTGGCGCGCCTCAGCCACCCGGCGCTCGAAGTCGCCCGTATCGGCGTTGCTGGCCGCGCGGCGCAAACTCAACTCCTCTTCGATGCGCCGCTTCACCTCGGGCGAATCGGAGAACGTGGCGAACGCCAGGCCGGTGGCGGACTGCGTGAGGCTGACCACCACGCCGGTCTGCAGATAGGGGCTCACAGGGTTTTTCGAGGGCTCCCATCGCACCATCGTGGGCCCGTGAGAACCCCAGACGGCCAGGCCCAGGGTGCGCTGGCCGATCTCCTCGCACACCTGCGCCAGAGCGGCGCTGCCGAGCCGGACGGCTTCGATCGACGCAAGGTTGCAGACACCGTTGTCGACGCCGACAGTGCCGCCCAGGTCGTGCGCGAAGGTCACCATATATTTGCCCTGGGCAAACGCCAGCGAGCCACGGTCGGAGCGCTTGAAGCGCTCGATCAGCCCGATGAAGATGGTGTGGTCGCCTCCGGGGTAGGCCGCCACCTTCAGGCACTCCAGGCTGGCCGCGGTGCCATCGATCACCGGCACGCCGCCCAGGCCGGCGTGGGTGGTGATGTCCTTGAACTTGTCGATGCCTGACCTGGCGAACTGGTTGGCCACCCGCACCTGATCGTCCGCCATGATGTTGACCACGAAGCGCTCGGCGTCGCGAAACGCCGCGTGGCTGCTGGAGGTATTGGACTGGCTCCAGAGGATCAGCGGCGGATCCAGCGACACCGAGCTGAACGAATTGGCGGTGACGCCATAGGCCTGACCCGCGGCGTCGATGGTGGTCACCACGGTGACGCCAGTGGGGAAGGCGCCCAGCACCTGGCGCAGTTGCTTGCTGTCGAAGTTCATGCCATCAACCCCCGGAACGCCAGCCGCATGTCGCGTTCGTGGCGGCGAAGGCGCTCGGCCTCATCGGTCACCGGGGGCCGCGGCGCCCACGCATCGCGGGTCACGAGCGGATCCCCGCGGCGCCGGCGAGATACCGCCTTGCCGGCGACGGTGGATCGGAAATCCTCTGCTTGGGCCTCTGCTTCTGCACGCTGCACTTTGCACTCCTGGGTGACGACGGGGCGCAGTGTGGAACGCGCACTGGCCAGCAACAAATCGCGCGCATCAATGGAGCTATACGCGGCAGCAATGAATGCCTCGATCGGCCGCACTTATTTGCTCGGCCAATAGGTTCATCAGGGTCGAGAAATTGCCTTGGCTGGGCGGCCACCGAATACTTGCCCGCACCCGCCAACCGGCGAGTCAACACACCACGCAGGAAGACAAGCAATGTCGAAACCCTCTCGTCAGATGACGCTCATCGCGTTCATGCAGGCCCAGAACTGCACCAACTACGCCGGCTCCTGGCGTCACCCGTCGAGCATGACGGACTACCTGACACCCGAGTACTACCAGCGCGTCGCGCGCACGCTGGAAGAAGGCAAGTTCGACATGGCGTTCTTCGACGACCGCCTGGCCATCCCCGACATCTACGGCGGCAACCACCGCGACACCGTCAAGTACGGCGTGCGCGCCTTCAAGCTGGAGCCGACCTCGGTGCTGATGGCCATGGCCATGGCCACCTCGCGCCTGGGCCTGGGTGCCACCTACTCAACCAGCTATTACGAGCCCTTCCACATCGCCCGCCTGTACGCGACCCTGGACCTGATGACCAAGGGCCGCGTGGCCTGGAACGTGGTCACATCGATGAACGACTCGGAGGCATTCAACTTCGGCAAGGAAGACCACCTGGAACACGACCTGCGCTACGACCGCGCCGACGAATTCATGGAAGTGGTCATGGGGCACTGGGACACCTGGGAGGACGACGCGATCAAACCCGACAAGGAAGCGGGCACATTCGCCAATCCGGACAAAGTCCATCGCCTGGACCACGTCGGCCAGTACTTCAAGTCGCGCGGCCCCTTGCCCGTGCCGCGCTCGCCCCAGGGCCATCCGGTGATCCTGCAGGCCGGCCAGAGCGGCCGGGGCCTGGCCTTTGCCGCGCGCTGGGCGGAGGTGGTGTTTTCCAAGTACCCGACGCTGGACAACGGCAAGAAGCAGTACCAGGCGCTGAAAGACGGCGCGTCCAATGCGGGCCGCGACCCGGGCACGCTGAAGATCGCGCCGGAGTTGAAGATCATCGTGGGCGAGACGGAGAGCATCGCCAAGGAAAAGCGCGAGCTCATCGCCAGCCTCTCGCGCCCCATCGACGGCCTGACCATGATGGGCGAGACGCTCAACATCGACTTCTCGGGCCGGCCCTACGAGCAGCCGTTCACCGACGCCGAGCTGGCCGCCATGTCCTGGCAGAGCCTGCGCGACAAGGTGGTGCAGGTCAGCGGCAAGAAGAACCCCTCGGTGCGCGACTTCGTCGAGGCCTCCGGCCGTGGAACGCTCAATGACGGACCCGTGTTCTGCGGCACCGGCACCCAGGTGGCGGACCAAATGGAAGAGTGGTTCAAGACCGCCTGCGACGGCTTCGTGCTGTCGGGCACGACGGTGCCGGGCACCTACGAGGACATCGTGCGCCTGGTCGTGCCCGAGTTGCAAAAGCGTGGCCTGTTCCGCAAGGAATACGCCGGCAATACCTTGCGTGAAAACCTGGGCGTGCGCCGGCCGTACGCCGGCGACTGGAAGCGCAAGGCCTGATGGGATCCGACGCCATGAGCCAAGCCACCCCTGAAGTGCGCATGATGTCGGCCAGCGGCATCCTGGGCTACGGATTCCCCGAAGCCTCACTGGAAGCCGCGCTGGCCCGCGAGCCCCACATGATCGGCGTCGACGGCGGCAGCTCCGACCCCGGCCCCCACTACCTGGGCTCGGGCAAGACGCTGAACTCGCGCCTGGCGATGAAGCGCGACCTGTCCCTGCTGCTGCGCGGCGCCATCCGCAAGGGCATTCCCATGATGGTGGGCACCTGCGGCGGTGCCGGCGGCGAGCCCCACCTGCAGGTGTGCGCCGACATCATCCGCGAGGTGGCGCGCGAACACGGCCTGAGCTTCAAGATGGCACTGATCCACGCCGAGCAGGAGAAAGGCTTTCTGCTGGAGCAACTCGCGGCGGGCAAGATCCGCCCCCTGGGCGGCGCGCCCGCGCTGCAGGCCAGCGACATCGAAGGCGCCGAGCGCATCGTCGGCATGATGGGCCCGGAGCCCTACCGCCAGGCCCTGGCCGCGGGCGCGCAGGTCATCCTTGGCGGCCGGGGCACCGACCCGGCGCCCTGGGTGGCGCTGGCCATGCACCACGGCCTGCCGGCCGCGCCAGCCTGGTACGCCGGCAAGATGCTCGAATGCGCCTGCAACGCCGCCATCCCCAAGAAGCACGACTGTCTGCTGGTCACCGTGGGCGAGGACTTCGTGCAGGCCGAGCCGATGAACCCCGAGCTGCGTTGCACGCCGATGTCGGTGGCGGTGCAGGCGCTGCACGAGAACGCCAGCCCGGTGACCCGCTACGAGCCGGGCGGCATCGTCGACAGCCAGGACTGCGAGATCAGCGCGGTGAACGAGCGCGTGGTCCGCATCACGGGCATGGACTGGAAGCCCGCGCCCTACTCCATCAAGCTCGAGGGCGCGCGCCGCGTGGGCTTCAGCGCCTTCACCGTGGCAGCCACGCGCGACCCGGGCCTGATCGGCCAGATCCACAGCTTCCTGGAGTTCGTGCGCGAATCCACCGCCACCAAAGTGCGCGCACTGGGCATTGCGACCGAGGACTACCGCCTGGTGCTGCGCGTGTACGGGCAGGACGGCGTGATGGGCGAGTGGGAGCCGGTGAAGGACACCCAGGCCCTGGAGCTGTCCATCCTGGCCGAAGTGGTGGCCTCGACGCAGGAGGTGGCCAACGCCGTGCTCTCGCTGGCACGCGTGACCTTGTTGCACTCCGACTTTCCGGGCCGCATGTGCCGCGAGGGCAACATGGCCTTTCCCTTCTCGCCCTCGGACATCGAGCGCGGCGCGATCTATGAGTTCATGCTCCAGCACGTGCTGGACATCGACGACCCGCTGCGCATGTTCCCCATCGAATACGAAACCGTCGGAGCCACGCAATGACACGCCTGAAGGACATCGCCAAAGCCTGCAAGAGCAAGAACGCCGGGCCCTTTCACGTGACACTGGACATCATGTTCGACGACGCCACCCTGTTCGAGCGCGTGCGCCGCACCGGCACCATCCGTGCCGAACTGATCGCCTCGCTCTATGGGGTGCCGCTCGATCAGGTCCAATTCACCGAGTACCCGCCCGCCCTGGCCTGGAAGGCCACCATTCCCCGCCGCATCCCCTCGGGCGCCATCGGCGACACCGACATCTACGGCGCGCAGCAGCACGCCCCGTTGCTGGACATCGACGTCGCCATCTGAGCCCGCCCCAAGAGACCCGCATGTCCAAGCTCCCCGACACCCCCGTCACCTTCCCCAACATTGCCGAGCAACTGGCGCGCTTCGCCACCGACCTGCGTGGCGAGGAATTGCCCCCCGCCGTGTGGGCCAAGTCGGTGCACCACATCGTCGATGCCATCGGCCTGGGTTTTGCCTCGCACCACTTTCCCTTCGCAGCGCCCGGCCTGGCCGGCATCGCGGCGGCCGGCGCCACGGGCGAAGCCTGCGTCATCGGCAGCCCGCTGCGCCTGTCGGCGCGCGACGCCGCCATGGCCAACGGCTACCTCATGCACGGCCTGGATTTCGACGACACCCACCCGGCCAGCATCGTGCACCCCACGGTGGCCTGCCTGCCGGCCGCGCTGGCGCTGGCCGAGACGCGCGACCTGAGCTGGGGCGAACTGCTCGCAGCCTACGCGGGTGGCATGGAGACCTGCATCCGCCTGGGCCAGTCGGTCAACGGCGGCTTTCACCACGCGGGCTTTCACGCCACCGGACTGCTGTCGCATTTCAGCGCGGCGGTGGTGGCCAGCCGCCTGCTGGGCCTGTCCGCCGAGCAGTGCATCGGCGCGCAGGGCATCGCGGCCAGCACAGCCTCGGGCGTGCAGGTCTTTCTGGAGAACGGCGCATGGACCAAGCGTCTGCACCCCGGCTGGGGCGCCATGGCCGGCATCAGCGCCGCGCACCTGGTGCAGCAGGGCTTCAAGGCGCCGCTGCGTCCGTACGAAGGCAAGTTCGCCTTCTTCGAAACGCACATGCAGACGCACGTGGGAGAGGTCGACTTCGCGTCCATCGCCAAGGGCCTTGGCGAGCGCTGGACCCTGCTCGACACCGCCATCAAGCCCTACCCCGTGTGCCACTTCATCCACGGCTGCGCCGAGGCCGCCCTGCAACTGCACGCCGAACTGCTGACCCGAGGGCCGGTCGCACGCATCACCTGCGAGCTGCCCGAGGCCACGCTGCCCATCGTGGCCGAGCCGGCGGCCGCCAAGGCCGTGCCGCGCAGCGACTACGAAGCCAAGTTCAGCGCGCCCTTCGTGGTGGCGGCCTGCCTGCTCAAGGGGCGCTTCGGGCTCAAGGAGCTGGAAGACGACAGCCTGGTGGACGCCGAGACCCTGGCGCTCACGCAGCGCGTGCGCTGCATCAAGGAAGAAGGCTCGCCGTTTCCCAAGTATTTCTCCGGCGCGCTCACGGTCGAGTTCGAGACCGGCGAGGTGCTCACGCGCCGCGTGCCGGTCAACCTGGGCAGCGGCGAACGCGCGCTCACGCGCGAGGACATCGTCACCAAGTTCAAGGGAACGGCCGGCATCGTGCTGGCGCCCACGCGCCTGGACGCCGTGCTCGGCGCCCTGCTCGAGGCCAGGCCGGACACGCCGGTGCGCGCCATCACCCGCCTGCTGGGCCAATAGCCATTCACACCGTGGCGCGCGCCGCCCTGGTGTAAGCTCCGCCCGGCTTTGCAGCCCCCAACGCACGCCCTCCGGCGTGCGTTGTCGTCTGGGCTGAAGCGCCAGGCTCCCTTGAACAGACACCCGCAGCTGCGTTTCCATTTACCCGAACTCGAGACCTTCCTGGTCGTGCTCGAGGAGGGCAGCTTCAGCCGCGCCGCCGAACGGCTGTGCGTCTCCCAACCCTCGGTCTCCAGTCGCGTCAAGCGGCTGGAAGACGTGCTGCGGGTCAAGCTCATCGAGCGCACCACACGCAGCGTGCAGGCCACCGAAGACGGCGAGCTGCTGCGCAACGCCGCGCACGAAGCACTGGCGGGCCTGTACGCCGTGCTGGGCCAGTTCCGCGACCGCTCCGAGGCAGCGCGCAATCGCGTGGTGATCGCAGCCACGCCCATGCTGGCGGCCACCTACCTGCCAACGATCATCCACTCGTACAGCGAGCGCTTCCCTGACGTGCAAGTGGTGCTTCGCGACATGCCCTTCGATGCGCTTCTCAAGGCAGTGGGCGACGGCTCGGCGGACATCGGCGTGACCGCCGTTGATGGCGACTACGACAACCTGCAGTTCCAGCCCTTGGCCGAAGAACCGGTGGTGCTGGTGGTGCCGGCGAATCACCCGCTGGCCGCGCAGCAGCGCGTCACGCTGGAGATGATCTCGCGCCACCGCATGATCTTCCTGGACCGCTACACCAACCTGCGCGAGCGCCTGGCTGGTGAATTCGCTCGCTTCGGCGCGGTCCTCGAGGCCTCGACCGCCTCCACCCTGCCCACGCTGATCGGCATGGTCGACGCGGGCCGTTGCATGGCCTTTTTGCCGCGCTCCATGGCGCAGATCAACGCGCGCGAAACTCGCACCCTGGTGGAGCTGGCCGACTTCAAGGCCGTGCGCAGCTACGGCAGCATCATCGCGCGACGCAGCGTGCCCACGGCGGCGGTGAAGAGCTTTCGCGACCACCTGCACCAGCACTTCGAACCGCAGGTCTAGCCAAGCGCCACACGACGCTTTCCGTTGAAGCCCGCGCCCGCTCAGGACCGCGGGCTTCGTTTATTTGCCAGCGCAATATATGCATACGGATTCTTGATTGTCCTTCTCGTGCCCTCGAAGACAAGAATGCGTCGCCGCCACAGGACCCCCTGCGCGGCGACATCACATTCCCAGGAGACACGATGAATCGCATCCGGAACGGCGCCTTGCTCGCCACCCTCGCCGCCACACTGGCCCTGCCCGTCGCGGCCCAGGAGACCCTCAAGATCGGCGCGCCCGTCACGCTGTCCGGTCCTGGCGCGGCCTGGGGCCAGGCCATGCGCAACGCTGCCGAGCTGGCGGCCGACAAGGTCAACGCCGCGGGTGGCCTGGAAGTGGCGGGCAAGAAGTACAAGGTGCAGATCGTTTCGTACGACGACAAGTACCAGGCCGGCGAGGCCGTCACCGTGTCCAACCGACTGGTGTTCGAGGACAAGGTCAAATTCTTCATCGGCCCGACCGGCTCCGCACCCACGCTGGCCGTTCAACCGATCACCGAGAAGAACGGGGTGCTCATCAGCACGCTGGGCTTCACGCCCAAAGCCCTGGGCCCAGACAAGCCGCTGAGCTTCCGCCCTGTGATCACAACGCTGGAGTTCGCCGAGGCGCAGATCCAGTGGCTGGTGAAGTCCCTGGGCGTGAAGAAGGCCGGCGGCCTGTTCCCCAACGACGAGTCCGGTCAGGTGATCGCACGCGATCTGGAGGCTGCTTACAAGAAGGCCGGTGGTGAGCTCTCGGCCAAGGAGTTCTTCGAACGCGACCGCGTGGACTTCGTGCCGCTGCTCACCCGCATGCTGGCGCGTGGCATCGACGCCATCGAGCTCGATGGCAATTCGCCTGGCACCGCGGGTCTGATCGCCAAGCAGGCGCGCGAACTCGGCTTCAAGGGCCGAATCGTGCGCACGGGTGGCCCGGCCACGGCCGAGATCATCGGCGTGGCCGGCAAGGCGGCCAGCGAGGGGATGATGGTGCACGCGGTGCTGGACCCCAACCTGCCCAGCACCAAGGCCTACCTGGACCTCTACAACGCCAAGTACAAGTCGGCCCCCAACGGCTTCAGTCCCGCCTACTACGACTTCACCGGCATGCTGTTCGAGGCCATGAAGCGCGCGGGCACCGTGACCGACGCGGCGCAAGTGGCCAAGGCCCTGGAATCCATGAAGGACTACGAGGGCGCGCTCGGCAAGCTCGGCTGGACCGGCAAGGCCAGCTACGGCATCGACCACCAGATGGCCGTGCCCTTCTACATCGCGGAGATCAAGGACGGCGTCGAAGTCATCCGCGCCCGCTGCACCGTGGCCGCTGGCTGCAACTGAGGCCGCGGTCTCCAGACAGGAAGAGCGAAGCGAGATTCGACATGGATTGGCATCTTCTCCTCGGGCAGGCAACGGTCAACGGACTGGTCGTCGGCCTGCTGTACCTGCTCATGGCGGTGGGGTTCACCCTGGTATTCGGCGTGATGCGCATGGTGAACTTCGCCCACGGCGAGTTCTACATGCTGGGCGCGTTCGCCGCCTACACGCTGGTGGTCCATCTCGCACTGCCCTTCCTGCTGGCGGTGGCGCTCAGCGTGGTACTGGCGATCGTCTTCGGCAGCCTGGTCGAGTGGCTCATCCTCAAGCCCTTCCGCAAGGACGAGCTGAACGGGATGATCGTGACCATCGGCATCGCGCTGATCCTGCAGAACCTGGCGCTCATGGTGTTCGGGCCGGACCCGGTGTCCATGCCCCCCATTGCCGAGGGCTCCTCCACCGTCCTGGGCGTGACGGTGGCGAACTCGCGCCTCACCGTGGTCGGCTTCGCCATCGTGGTGCTGTTGCTGCTCTACGCCTTCCTGCGCCATTCGGCCATGGGGCGTGGCCTGCGCGCCGTGGTGGAGGATGCCGACATCGCCGCCATCCAGGGCGTGCGATCGCGCCTGTACTACCCGCTGGGCTTCGGCATCGGCATCGGCCTGGCGGCCATCGCCGGCGCGCTGATGGCGCCCCTGTTCTCGGTCTCGCCCTTCATGGGCCAGACCCCACTGCTCAAGGCCTTCATGGTCGTGATCCTCGGCGGTCTGGGCAGCATACCGGGTGCCGCCATCGCCGGCCTGTGCCTGGGCCTTCTGGAGAGCTACTCCTCGCTGTTCCTGAGCAGCAGCACGGCCGACATGCTCATCTTCATTCTGGTGGTCGTCGGCATGCTGGTCTTCCCGCGCGGCCTGATCGGCAAAGGGGAAGCCTGAGATGACGACCCAACTAGCCCACCCGCCGGTTGCCCCGGCGGCCAACCCCATGCAACGTTTCAAGCCCTGGCAACTGCTGCTCGCATTGCCGCTTCTCGCACTGGCCATCTGGCCCTGGACCGCGGGGCAGTTCGTGCTGCACCTGGCCATCCTCACCTGCATCAACGTGGTCATCGTCAACGGCCTGTCCTTGATTGACCGCACCGGTCAGCTCTCATTCGGGCATTCGGCACCGGTCGCCCTGGGCGCCTATGCCTCGGTGCTGTTGGCCACGCAAGGCGGCCTGGGCATCCTCGGCGGCGCCGCGCTGGGCCTGGTGTTCGTGGCGGTGGTGGCCGCCGCGCTCGGCTGGGTCATCCTGCGACTGCGTGGCGTCTACTTCGTGCTGGTGACTTTTGCCTTCGCCGAACTCGTGCGCCTGATCGCGCTGGACGCCATTTCGCTGACGGGTGGCGCCAACGGCATCGCGGCCATCGCCCCGCTGCAGATCGGCGGCTTTGCCTTCGACACGCGTGCCCGCTTCTATGCCCTGGCGCTGGCGCTCGCCCTCGCCTCCCTGGGCTTCATGCTCTGGCTGTTCAAGCGCCCCATGGGTCAGGCCATGAACGCCGTGGCGGCCAACCCGGCCCTGGCGGAGTCCACCGGCCTGAGCGTGCTGCGCATCCAGATCGTGGCCTACGTCGGTGGTTGCGTGTTGGCCGGTCTCGGTGGCGTGCTGACCGCGCGCTACATCGGCTTCATCTCGCCCGAGTCCTTCAACACCAGTGCCTCGGTGGCATTCATCACCATGCTGGTGATCGGCGGGCGCAAGTCGCTGTACGGACCGATCCTTGGTGCCGTGGTCCTGACGCCCTTGCCCGAGCTCTTTCGCGGTGCGGTGCAGACGCAGCACATGTTCTATGGCGCGGCGCTGATCCTGATCCTGCGCTTCCTGCCGGGCGGCATCGCCAGTGTCGTGGCACGCGTGTCGCGCAAGGGAGGTGCCCAATGACGCCCCCCTTGCTGCAAGTGAAAGGACTGGCGCGGCACTTCGGCGGCCTGGCCGCGGTGAAGGACCTGAGCTTCTCGGTGGAGAAGGGCCAGATCGTGGGACTGATCGGCCCCAATGGCGCGGGAAAGACCACGGCCTTCAACACCATCAGCGGTGTGCTGCCGCCCACCCGCGGCCGGGTGGTGTTCAACGGCCAGGACATCAGTGGCCAGCGGCCAAGCATCATCGTGGCGCACGGCCTGGCGCGCACCTTCCAGTCCACCACCACCTACGCCGACGCCAGCGTCGAAAAGAACATCGAGTACGCCCTGCTGTCGCGCATCCGCGGCTCTGCGCCGCAGCGCCTGATGCGCCGCAGCAGCCACCTGCTGGGCAGCGACCAGATCGGCGAGGAGATCAATCGCATCATCGGCATCGTGGGCATGCAGGCCTGGCGACACGCCGAGGCCGGCACCCTGGCCTACGGTCTGCAGAAGAAGCTGGGCATCGCCATCGGTCTGGCGGCACGCCCCTCCATGCTGCTGATGGACGAGCCCGCGGCCGGCCTCAATCACGAGGAATGCAATGAGCTGACGCGCCTGCTGCGCCAGCTGCGCGACGAGCACGACATGACCATCCTGCTGGTGGAACACCACATGGCCATCGTCATGGAGATTTGCGAGCGCATCGTGGTGCTGGTGCACGGTGAAAAGATCGCCGAGGGCACACCGGAGGAACTGCGCGTGAACCCCGCCGTTGTGGAAGCCTACCTGGGAGCCCCTGACTATGCCCATGCTTGAGGTCGACAAGATCAGCGTCCGCTACGGACAACTGGAGGCCGTGCGCTCGGTGAGCTTCAAAGTCGCGGCCGGCGAGCTGGTGGCGCTCATCGGCTCGAACGGGGCGGGAAAGAGCAGCACGCTGAAGGCCATCGCCGGCCTGGTTCCGGTGGCTCAAGGCAGTGTCCGTGTCAATGGCGCGGAAGTGCAACGCATGCCACCCGAGCAGCGCGTGCACCTGGGCGTGGCCCTGTCGCCCGAGGGGCGGCGTCTGTTCGGCCGCATGAGCGTGCTGGACAACCTACTGATCGGCGCGCACACCGTCAAGTCGAAGGCCGAACGCGAGCAGACACTGCGGCAGGTCTACGAGCTGTTCCCGCGGGTGCAGGAGCGCCGGTCCCAGCTGGCCGGGTCGCTGTCCGGTGGGGAACAGCAGATGGTGGCCATCGGCCGCGCACTGATGGCCCGGCCCAGGTTGCTGATGCTGGACGAGCCCTCGCTGGGCATCGCGCCCAAGGTGGTGGCCGAGATCGCCGACGCCATCCGCCGGCTCAACCAGGCCGGCATGTCCATCGTGCTGGTGGAGCAGAACGCGCGCCTGGCGCTCAAGCTGGCCCACAACGCCTACGCGCTCGAGCATGGCGAGGTGGTGAAGGCCGGCAAAGGTCAGGAGATGCTGGACGACCCGTACGTCCGCAAAGCCTATCTGGGGGTGTGAGCATGAGCGAAACGACATCGACACCCGGGCTGATGCAGATCGCCCACCGCCAGCCCACGGGCACCTGGCTGCAAGCCAGCCGCGAAGAGGCGCTCGACCCCGATCGCCGCATCATCGACGCGCACCACCATTTCTCCGAGCACTGGGGAGGCTACATGCCGCCCGATCTTCTGGAGGACTTCCGTGGGCACCGGGTCGAAGCGACCGTGTATGTGCAATGCGCCTGGAAGTACCGCACCGGTGGTCCGGAGGCCCTCAAGCCCGTGGGCGAGACCACGGCCGTGATCGAGGTCACCGAGGACATCAACCGGCGCCAGAGCCGCACCCAGGTGGCCGCCGCCATCGTGGGCTACGCGGACTTGCGCCTGGGCGCCGCGGTGGACGAGGTGTTGAGCGCGCAGGTCGAGGCTGGCCAGGGGCGATTTCGCGGCGTTCGCAACAGCGGCGCTTTTCACGACAGCTTCAAACACGGCGTGCTGGCCAGGCCAATGAAGGGCCTCTACGGCGATGCGGCCTTCCGCGCGGGCTACGCCCGCCTGGCCCGACATGGCCTGAGCTTCGACGCCTGGATCTACCACCCACAGCTGAACGAGGTGATCGATCTGGCCCGCGCCCATCCCGAGGTGCCGCTGGTCCTCGATCACATCGGCGGCGTGCTGGGTGTGGCCGAGTACCGCGATCGACCGGACCTCGCCAGCCGCGAATGGCTGCCAGCGATGAAAGAGCTGGCGAAGTGCCCGAACGTGTTCATGAAGCTCGGTGGCCTGGGCACCGCCGTGTTCGGCTATGACTTCGCCGACCGGCCGCAGCCGCCCTCTTCGCAGCAACTGGTCGACGCGTGGCGGCCGTGGCTGGAACCCGCCATCGAGCTGTTCGGCGCACAGCGCTGCATGTTCGAGAGCAACTTCCCCGTGGACCGCAGTGCGGCGGGCTACGGCGTGGTGTGGAACGCCTTCAAGCGCCTTGCGGCCGGTGCCAGCGAAGCCGAGAAGCAGTGGCTGTTCGCCGGCACCGCCAGCCACGTGTACCGTATTCCGATGGCCGCCTGAGAGCGTTTCCGGGTGAGCGGGACCAGCGCGCATGCCCCGGCCTGAGGAGGACCCGTCGCCCTGGGCGCCCTTGCGGCGCCCGGTCTTTCGCATGCTCTGGCTCACTTGGCTGGCCGCCAATGTGAGCCAGTCGATGAACGATGTGGCGGCGGCGTGGATGATGAGCTCGCTCACCACCTCGGCGCTCTGGGTCGCCCTGGTGCAAACCGCGGCGACCCTGCCGATGTTTCTGCTGGGCCTGCCCAGTGGCGCGCTGGCGGACAACCTCGACCGCCGGCGCTACTACCTGTTCACCCAACTCTGGGTAGCGGTGGTGGCGCTGGTGCTGAGCGCCATGGTCTTCATCGGCGCCATGACACCGGGGCTGCTGCTGGCCCTGACCTGCGCCAATGGCGTGGGCATGGCCATGCGCTGGCCAGTGTTCGCGGCGGTGGTGCCGGAGCTGGTGCCGCGTGCACAGCTCCCGGCGGCACTGGCCCTCAACGGCGTCGCCAACAACGGCTCGCGCATCCTGGGGCCCTTGGTCGCGGGCGGGCTGATCGCCAGCGCCGGCAGCGCCTGGGTGTTCGTGGCCAATGCGGTGTTGGCCTTGACGGCGGCGGTGGTGGTCGTGCGCTGGAAGCGCGAACACCGGCCACATCCCCTCGGGCGCGAGCGCCTTGGAACGGCGATGCGCGTGGGCCTGCAATACGTGAGCCAGTCCGAGCCCATCAAGGGCGTGCTGCTGCGCATCGCCAGCTTCTTCTTCCACTCGACAGCGCTGCTGGCGCTGTTGGCCGTGGTCGCGCGAGATCACCTCGGTGGTGGGGCCGCGGCCTTCACCGTGCTGCTGGCCTCCATGGGCGCCGGCGCGATCGCCGCGGCCGCCATCCTGCCGCGCCTGCGTCGGCGCTACACCCGCGATGCCTTGGTGCTGCGTGGTGTGGCGGTTCAATCGACCGCCATGGCGGTGGTGGCGATGGCCCGCGACCCCTGGGTGTCGGTTGCCGCGATGTTCGTGGGTGGCATGGCCTGGATCACGTCCGCGAACACCCTCAGTGTCTCTATCCAGCTGGCCCTGCCGGATTGGGTGCGCGCGCGTGGCATGTCGATCTACCAGATGGCGATCATGGGATCGAGCGCCGCCGGCGCGGCCCTGTGGGGCCAGGTGGCCGGCTGGACCAGCGTGCAGACCAGCCTGCTGGCCGCCGGGGCGAGCGGCGTGACGGCAATGCTCCTGGCGCAAAGGTGGATGCCCCACCAGGGCGCGCCAGAGGATTTATCTCCGCAGCGGGTGGTGCCCGCGCCCTCTGTGGCACAGCCGCCAGCGCGCGGGCGCGTGATGCTCACCATCGAGTACCAGGTGGCGCCCGAGCGCGCCGCGGCGTTCCGGACCCTGATGCTGGACGAGGGCCGGCGCAGCCGATTGCGCCAGGGGGCCTTGTCCTGGGAGTTGCTGCACGACATGAACGAGCCAGGCCGATTCGTCGAACTGGTCGTGGACGAATCCTGGGCCGATCACCTGCGGCGGGCCGAACGCGCCTCCGCGGCGGACGCGGCGCTCAGGGATCGCCGGCTGGCGTTCCACATCGCGCCTGAGCCACCGAAGGTGGCGCGGTGCCTGATGGAAACCAGCACCTAGGACGACCGAAAGGAATGCTCCCCATGATTGACAGCGGCGTCGCCAACTTTCCCGCCCATGTGCCGCGACCTGAAGGTGCCCCCCTGGCCCTGGAAGGCGTAAGCGTCATCGATTTCAGCCACTTCCTCGCGGGCCCCGTCGGCACCATGATCCTGGCGGATATGGGTGCGGACGTGGTGAAGATCGAACCGCCCGGCCGCGGCGACGAGTTCCGCCACTACCCGCCGGTACCCGAGGAGACACCGGGCCAGGGCGCTCCCTACATGTGGGCGAACCGGAACAAGCGCAGCCTCGCGATCAACCTGAAGACGCCGCAAGGCCTTGAGCTGGTGAAGGCGCTCATCGCCAAGGCCGACATCGTCTGTGAGAACTTCTCCACCGGTGTCATGGACCGCCTGGGCCTGGGCTACGAGGCGCTGGAAGCGGTGAACCCAGGGCTCATCTATTGCTCGGTGTCGGCGTACGGGCGCGACGGCGCCTTCAAGGACCGCCTCGGCTTCGATCCGATCGCCCAGGCGGAGAGCGGCTTCATGTCATTGAACGGCTACCCCGACCGCGAGGGCGTTCGCACGCTGTCGCCGGTCATGGACATCAGCACCGGCATGATGGTGTGCAACGCCATCCTGGGCGCCCTGCTGGCCCGCGCGCGCACCGGGCGCGGGCAGCGCATCGAGCTGGCCCTGATCGACAACGCCGTGCTGATGACGGGCTACGTGCCACTGCAGCACCTCTACAGCGGCAGCGCGCCGCAGCGCCACGGCAACATCAGCCCGGACACCTGCCCCTCGGGCGTGTTCATGAGCCAGGACAAGCCCTTCTACCTGAACTGCGGCAACGACAAGATCTTCCAGCGCCTGGCGCGCCAGGTGCTCGATCGGCCGGACCTGGCCGACGACCCGGTCTACGCCGATCGCAACGGCCGCATGGCGCGGCGCGCGCAGCTGTTCGAGCTGATGAACGACATGTTCTCGAAACAGCTGTGGTCGTTTTGGCAGGCACGCATGCGAGACGCGCAGGTCCCCTGTGGCGAGGTCCGCAGCGTCGGCGATGCCCTGCGTTCGCCCGAGGCACGCGAGCGCCAACTGGTCACGCGGATCGAGCACCCGGTGCTGGGCTGGATCCCCAACGTGCGCCTGCCGATCCGCTACTCGGACACCCCGCTCGCCGACCCGCGGCCGGCACCGGCGGTGGGGCAGCACACCGACGAGCTGCTCTCGGAACTGCTGGGCTACGACGCGCCAGGCATCGCCTCCTTGCGCGCCAGCGGCGCCTTGGGCTGAGCGCCGCCTACTTCGCGGCGTACTTTGCGCTCAGTTCCTTGAACCCGAACACGCGGGCCGCGTTCTCACCCAGCACCTTGCGGCGCGAGGCCTCGCCGATGCCACCCATCTGGCGCTCGATGGCCTCGGGCGAATGCGGCCAGGTGCCTTCGTGGTGCGGGTAGTCATTGGCCCACAGGCAGTTGTTCTCCAGCCCGTGCGACTCCATCAGCGCCAGGCCAGCCCGGTCCTCGCCGAAGGTGGCGAAACCCTGCGCCTTGAAGTAGTCGGACGGCAAGGCCTTGAGCTTCGGTTTGACCCAGAAGTGGTGCTTCTGGTACGCCTCATCCATGGCGTCCAGCATCCACGGCAGCCATCCGATGCCGGCCTCGACACTGCCGAAGCGCAGACCCGGGAAGCGCTCGGCCACGCCGGACGCGCAGATGTTCACCAAGGGTTCCATCGTCGGAGACAGGGAGTTCACCACGTAGTTGACGACCGCGCCGCCCAGGCCACGCGTGGTGCGCGGGTCCTTGCCGGTGGAGACGTGAAAGCTCACGGGAACGTCGGCCTCGACGAAGCGTGCCCACATCGGATCGAAGTCGGTCTTGTTGTAGTTCAGCTCGTTCGTCTTGGGCGGGCCGAACAGGGGCTTGCAGGGCAACGTGAAGTGGCGGAATCCCAGTTTCAGGCAGCGGTCGATCTCCTTCATCGTGCTCGTTATGCTGCCCGTGGCAAGCGCGGCGGCCGGCGAGAGCCGATCGACATAGGGACCAAAGGTCTCCCAGGCCCAGGTGTTGTACACGTGGCACTGGGCGTGCGCGAACTCGGGGTCGAACGTGTACCACATGGCCAGGCCCTTGCCCGGGAAAATGACCTCACCGTCGACGCCGTCCAGCGCCAGGTCCTTGAGCCGCTGCTCGACATTGGGTCCGGTCTCGGTGGCCGTGGCCCCGGCCCGGGAGCGCACCAGGTCCTCGCCCTCCAGACGGGCCAGGATCAGGCGATCGGGTTCCTCGGAGGCTTCCATCTTGCGCCACTGGACGCCCTTGTCGTCCACCCAGACCTTGGGCAGCCGGTCCTTGTACCTGGCGTCGATGCGCTCGGCCCAGAGGTTGCCGGGCTCGTTGGCGTGCGTGTCCGCCGAGAGGATCAGGTACTTGTTGGGCGCCTGTGGGCGCGGCGAGCCGACCCATCCGGTCGCGCCGGGGGTTTGCAGGCGCCACTCATTGGCTTCGTTGACGAGAATCTCGCTCATGGCATGCGTCTTTCGTGCGGTGGGGGATGGGTGGGGCGCTCGGGTCCTCGACGAGGGCGGCCAGCCGCGCTAGATGCGGCGTTCGATGCCCTGCCAGTAGGGCTCTCGCAAACGGCGCTTGATCAACTTGCCCGCATCGTCGCGCGGCAGCGCGTCGCGGATCTCGATGGTGCGGGGGATCTTGTAGCGGGCGAGCCGCTGCCCCAGCAGGGCGCGCAGGCGCTGATCGAACCCGGCCTCGGACACGCCGGGCGCACGCACCACGAGCGCCAGCACGGCCTCGCCGTATTCCGGGTCGGGCACACCGAAGACGGCGCAGTCCTGGACCTCGGTCGATTCCAGGAGGGCAGCCTCGATCTCCGCGGGATAAATGTTGACGCCGCCCGAGATGATCATGTCCCGCTTGCGGTCGCAGATGTACAGGAAGCCGTCCTGGTCGAGGTAGCCGACGTCACCGCCGGTGATCAGGCCGTTGCGGCCGATCTGGCGGCGCTCGTCCTCGCGCTTGTGGAAAGTGAAGTCGGGGTAGAAGTCGAGCCCGACGTAGATCTCGCCGGGCTCACCCGGCGGCAACAAGGCACCGTCCTCGCCGACGATCTCGACACGCGCGCCGTCGATGGGGCGCCCCACCGTGCCGCGGTGGCTCAGCCATTGCTCGCTGTTGCACCAGGTGACCACGCTGGACTCGGTGGTGCCGTACCACTCGTTGATGATCGGCCCCCACCAGGCGATCATCTCGGCCTTCACCTCCGGAGGACAGGGAGCGGCCGCGTGGTAGACCTGTTGCAGGGAACTCAGGTCGTAGCGCTGTCGCACCGCCTCGGGCAGGCGCAGCAGGCGCACGAACATGGTGGGCACCATCACCAGGGTGGTGGCACGATGCGCTTCGATCAGGCGCAGCAGTTCTTCGGCATCGAACTTCTCCATCAGCACCAGGCGGTCCGCTACCTTCAGCCCGCGCGAGGCGAACACGTTCGGGGCCGCGTGGTACATCGGTGCCGGCACGATCAGCCGGATGCCGGGCACCAGCCCATAGACCTTGGCACGCATGGCCTCGATGCGTTTCATCTGCTCCGGCGTCGCGGGCAAGCGCTTGACGCCCTTGGGGCGGCCGGTGGTGCCCGAGGTGTAGATCACGCTTTCCACCGGTGTGCCAGGCACGCCGCGCCAGGGCTCGTGCCGGGCCAGCCAGTGATCCCAGAGCGTGAGGTCCGGTGGCATGGAAGCCGCGTCCTCCGGCACTTGGTAGGCGCGACGGATCCCGGGGTCGGTCGGCACCACCACCAGCGTGCGTCCTTCGGCCCGAAGCCCCTGAACGTCCACCAGTCGCAAGAGGTCGTCGTGCACCACCAGCACCTTGGCGTCGCAATCGTGGACGACGTAGTCGATCTCGCTGGGCGCCAGGTGCCAGTTGAGTGGCACCGCGTAGGCGCCCAACAAGGCGGCGCCGGCCCCCGCTTCCAGAAAGGCAAAGTCGTTGCGAAGCAGCAGGGCCACCGCGTCGCCCGCTCGCACCCCCGCGGCGACGAATCCTGTGGCCGCGCGCGCGGCGCGATCTTCAACTTGCGTGGTGTCGCGGCTTCGTGTCCCGACGTGTACCGAACGTGTCATGGCGATGTGAAAGCTGTTGATGAATCCGGGGCCACTCGCTGGTGCTCGATCGCTTGCACGACCGAACCCATGGCGAGCAGGCGCCCCACTTCGGAGGCCGTGAAGCCCCATTGCTCCAGCGCCGTCCGGGTGTGCTGCCCTGCCCGCGGTGCCGGACCGGCCACCTGCGCCGGTGTGCGGCTGAAGCGCGGCGCGGGCGCCGGCTGCGCGAGTCCGTCCACCTCCACGAACGTGTTGCGGGCCACGTTGTGGGGATGCCGCTGCGCCTCATGGAGGTCGAGAACCGGCGCAAAGCAGGCGTCCGTTCCTTCGAGCAGCGCGCTCCATTCGTCGCGCGTCTTGCCCTTGAACACGGCCGCCAGGCGAGACCGCAGCCATGTCCAGCCGGCCGGGTCGTTCTGCTCGGGCAGGTCCTCGCCGTCCAGGCCCAGACGGACAAGCAACTCCCCGAAGAACCTGGACTCGATGGCACCGATGCAGATGTGACGGCCATCCGCCGTCTCATAGCTGTCGTACCAGGGGCGCCCGCCATCGAGCAGGTTGCAGCCTCGCTCATGCGTCCAGGCATCGCGCGCAAATGCGCCATGCAGGAACGTGAGCAGCGAACTGGCGCCGTCGACGATGGCGGCGTCGACCACCTGACCCTGACCCGACTGGCGAGCTTCCAGCAAAGCACAGGCGATGCCGAACGCCAGGTAGAGCGCCCCGCCGCCGAAGTCGCCCACCAGGTTGAGCGGGGGCACGGGCTTGCCGCAACCGTTGCCGATCGCGTGAAGCGCACCTGTGAGGGCGATGTAGTTGATGTCGTGGCCGGCGGCCTGGGCCAGTGGCCCTTGTTGACCCCAACCCGTCATGCGGCCATAGATCAGTCTGGGCCGGACCGCCAGGCACGCATCCGGACCCAGGCCGAGCCGTTCCATCACGCCCGGACGGAAGCCCTCGATCAGCACATCAGCGGACGCCACCAGGCGCATGACGGTGGCAGCACCTTCGGGGTGCTTCAGGTCGACGGCGATCGAGCGCCGGCCCCGGTTCATTGCCTCGAACCGGGGATCGCGCTCGCTGGCCGCGTCCACCGCATCGGCCCGGTCGATCCGCAGGACCTCCGCGCCCATGTCGGACAGCAGCATGGCGCAGAAAGGCCCCGGGCCGATCCCGGCCATCTCGACCACCTTGATGCCGTGAAGAGGTCCCATGCGCTATTCGATCTTGACGCCGAGCTGGGGGATCAGGTCTTTCCATGCGCGGTCTTCCGCCTTCACGATATCGCCCATCTGCGTGGTCGTGCCATCGCCCAGCGCGTGATCCAGCCTGGCGAACTTCTCCTTCACGTCCGGGTCCGCCAGGGCCGAGCGCAGGGCGCCGTTGAGGGCCGCGACAACCGGGGCCGGGGTGCCCACCGGGGCCAGCAGGCCGTACCAGGCCTGCGCCTCGAAGCCCGGGATCACGCTGGACACCAGCGGGATGTTCGGACGACGCGCCATCGGATCGCGCGAAGCCACGCCCAGCAGCTTGAAGTGGCCCGATTCCACCAGACCCAGGTTGTCGGCCGTGGGCGTGGTGAACATCACCTTGGTCTCGCCGGAGCGAAGGGCCATGGTCATCTGCGGGCCGCCCTTGTAGGGCACGTGCAGCAGCTTGATGCCCGCCGCGCGCGCAAAGCGCTCGGCCGTGACGTGCCCGAACGACAGCAGGCCCGCGTTGCCACACTCGATGCCCTGCGGCTGGGTCTTGGCGTACTCGATGAACTCGCGCAAATTGTTCACCGGCACGCTGCTGTTCACATAAACCAGCATGGGCGTCTGGGAGATCAGGCCGATCGGCACGAAGCTGGTGATCGCGTCGTAGGTCGGCTTGGAGGTCGCGTAGCGGGCAATGACCTGGCCAGGGTTGATGAACAGCTGCGTATAACCGTCGGCCGGTGAGGTGGCGACGAACTGGGCACCGATCGCGCCAGAGGCGCCCGACTTGTAGTCGACCACCAGTGGCTGCCCCAGGCGCTTGGCCATGTGCTCGCCGACGGTTCGGACGATGAAGTCCGACAGGCCACCGGCCGCATAGGGAATGATGATCTTGAAGGGCCTGTTCGGGAAAGTCTCCTGGGCGTTGGCCCAGGCGGGCGCGATCGCCGATAGCAGCAGCGTGGAAAAGTGTCGTCTCCGGATCGTTTTCATTCTTCACTCCAGCCTTTGTCGCGTGGGGGTTGAACGGTGGCTACCGCGTGAGCTCGAGCTGGCCGCGATCCAGCACGGTCACGTTCCTCTCTGGCACACGGACGCGCCACTGGAAGTGGGGCCCTTTGCCGAAGAACTCGAACCGCAGACGCTCGCCCGGGTACACCGGGCTTGCGAAGCGGATGGACATGGACTTCAGCCGTTGCGGCTGGTTGTCGCAGAGCAGTCGCAGCGCGGCGCGGCAAGCCATGCCCAGCGAGCACATGCCATGCACGATGGGCTCCCGGAACCCGGCCTGGCGCGCGATGGCCGGGTGGGAGTGCACGGGATTGAGGTCGCCGCTCAGACGGTAGATCAGGGCCGCGTTGCGGGCGACGTCGAGTTCCAGCGCGTGATCGGGCGCATCGCCCGTGACCGCGGGCGGCGTCTCGGGCGGCACGCCGAAGCCCCCGTGGCCACCATCGCCGCGCAGGAAAACGGCTTGCCGGATCGTCGCGTACGGCACGCCGTCGGGGTCGGTCACTTCCTTCTGCAGGAAGACAGCGGCACCCTTGTCCTTGCCCTTGTCGTCCACCGCGACCACCCGAGACGTCGACTTCACCGTCCCTTCGGGTGGCAGCGACCGGTGGATCGTGAAGGCCACCTGCCCGTTGAGCAGCCGCACCCAGTCGATCGCCAGCGACGGGTCGGCGAACCAGAACCCGGGGTAGGCCAGGATGGCGCTCATGGAGGGCACGGTCTGCTGGTCCGTCTCCAGCACATAGCGCAGATCGGGTTCATCCACAGGGTCCGCTCCGTAGCCGAGCCCCAACGCGTAGAGGCTGGAGTCGCGCCAGGTGTAGGTCTGTACAGCGTCGGGAATCCGGAAGGCTTGCAGTTTGTCGAGGTTCATGCGGTGACCACTCAGTCGATGCGGATGTTTGCCTTCTTGATGACGTCGGCGTTCTGGGCGAGCTCGGCGTTGATCTGCTCAAGAAAGGCCTGGGGCGACTTGAGCGAGACGCGTCCTTGCGCGTGCAGACGGGTGCGGATGGCCGGGTCCTTGCCCAGTTCGGTCATGGCCTGGTGCAGCGCGTCGATCACCTTGGGCGGTGTGCCGGCGGGTGCGACCAGACCAAGCCAGGCGCTGAACTGAACCGAGGGGTAGCCCAGTTCGGCAACCGTGGGCACGTCCGGCAGGTCTTCCCAGCGCGTGTTTTCGGACACCGCCAGCGCGCGCAGCTTGCCCGCCTTCACCTGCGGCACGGCCGACAGGGTGTCGAAGTTGAAGTCGACCTCGTTGGACAGCAGCGCCAGTTGCATCGGCGTGCCGCCCCGGTAGGGCACGTGGGTGGCCTTGAAGCCCGCAGCGCTGATCAATTGCTCCGAGGCGATTTGCAGGAAGTTGCCATTGCCGCCGGAACCGAAGGTCAGGGGCGGGTTCTGCTGCGCCTTGCCCAGGGCCACGAAGTCCGCGAGCGTGCGCACATTGGCCATCTTCGGGTTTGTCGGGTTGATGGTGAGCACCAGCGGGTAGGTGGTGATCGTGGTGATGGGGGCGAAGTCCTTCGGCACGCTGTAGCCGAGGTTCTTGTAGAGCAGCGGGTTGACGGTGAGCGAGCTGGTGTTGGACACCAGCAGCGTGTAGCCGTCGGCCTTGGCCCGGGCGACGGTTTCCGTGGCCAGCGCGCCGTTGGCACCCGTCTTGTTCTCCACGATCACAGGCTGGCCGAAGCGCTTGGCCAGGCCGTCGGCCAGGGTGCGGGCGACCACGTCCACCGTGCTGCCGGCGGTGAAGCCGACCAGCAGCCGGATGGGGCGGTCCGGGTAGTCCTGCGCGCTGGCTGCGCCCGCGAGGACAAAGAAGCCAAGCGCCGCGCAGAGGGTTCTCTTGGTCTGGTTCATGTCGTGTCTCCTGTGGTTTTGGACGGGGAACGCTCGGCCGCGAACAAGGAGCGGCCAATGATCTGCTTCATGACCTCGATGGCACCGCCGCCGATGCGCGTGAGGCGGGCGTCGACGAAGGCGCGCGCGATCGGGTACTCGCGCATGTAGCCGTAGCCACCGAAGAACTGCAGGCACTGGTCGATGGCCTTGCCTTGCAACTCGGTGGACAGCAGCTTGACCTTGGCGGCGTCGATGGGCCCGAGCTCGCCGGCCATGAACTGGGTGATGCACCAATCGGTGAACACGCGCAGCGAGGTGGTTTCGGCCGCGAGCTGCGCGAGCACGAACTGCGTGTTCTGGAAGTCGGCGATGGTGCCGCCGAAGGCCTTGCGCTCGCGGGTGTAGGCCACGGTCCAGTCGATCACCGATTCGCAGACGATGGTGCTGCGCACGGCCTGGTTGAGCCGCTCCTGCGCCAGCTTGGTCATCAGCATGCGAAAGCCGTTGTGCTCCTGCCCGAGCAGGTTGCTGGCGGGCACGCGAACGTTGTCGAAGAAGAGCTCGGCCGTGTCCTGCGCGTGCGTGCCGATCTTCTCGAGCGCGCGGCCTTTCACGAAGCCGGGCCGGTCGGCCTCCACGATGATGAGGCTGATGCCGTTCTTTCGAGCGTCCTTGTCCGTCTTGGCGGCCAGGACGATCAGGTCGCACATCATCCCGTTGGTGATGAAGATCTTCTGGCCGTTGATGACGTAGTCGTCGCCCTCGCGCTGTGCGCGGGTCGTCATGGCCTGCAGGTCGCTGCCGGCACCGGGTTCGGACATGCCGATGCTGCCGATGACCTCGCCGCGCGCCATGCGCGGCAGCCAGTGGCGCTTCTGCTCTTCCGTGCCCCAGGTGCGGATGTAGGCCGCCACCATCTCCGAATGCACCATGAAGCCGGTGCCGGGTCCGCTCAGGCCCAGGCGCCAGAGCTCTTCGACGACGACGACGCTGTGCAGCCAGTCGCCGCCCGGGCCGCCGTATTCCTCGGGCAGGTCGCAGCACAGCAGGCCCATGCTGCCGGCCTTGAGCCAGATCTCCCGCGGCATGCGGCCTTGTCGCTCCCAATCGGCGTGGTGGGGCTGGATTTCGGTTTCGACGAAGCGGCGCACCGCAGCGCGAAAGGCCTGGTGCTCATCGGTGAAGAAAGAACGTTTGATCATTGCTCGTGCTGTGGAGGGGAAAGGGTTCAATGGACGCCCAGCAGCAGAGCGCTGGTGGGCAGACCGGTGCCAGCGGTGACCAAGGCGGTTTGCGCGCCCTTCACCTGGTTCACGGCTTCACCGCGCAACTGGCGCACGGCCTCGGCGATGCCGTTCATGCCGTGCAGGTAGGCCTCGCCGAGCTGGCCACCGTGCGTGTTGGTCGGCATCTGGCCGTCGAGGTCCAGTCCGCCGTCGCGAACGAAGTCCGCGGCCTGGCCGGGCTTGCAAATGCCCAGTTCTTCCAGCTGCAGCAGGATGTAGGGCGTGAAGTGGTCGTACAGGATCGCCAGGTCGACATCCTTCACCGAGCGACCCGATTGGCGTTCCAGCTCGCGCGCGGCGATGCCGAGTTCGGGGACGCGCAGCAGGTCGCCCTCGTAGAAGGGCATCATCACGTAGGGCTGGTTGCTGGCGCCCTGGGCCGCGCCCTGCACCACCACCGGTGGCTTGCGCAAGCTGCGCGCGCGCCCCGCGCTGGTGACGACGATCGCTTGCGCGCCGTCGGTCTCCTGGCAGCAATCGAGCAAACGCAGCGGCTCGGCGATGAGGCGCGAGGCCTGGTGGTCTTCCAGGGACAGCGGCCGCTGGTAGAAGTGCGCCTTCGGATTCGTCGCCGCATGGCGCCGGGCGGACACCGCCACCTGACCGAACGCGGCCGACGTGAGGCCGTGGGTGTGCAGGTAACGCTGCGCGATCAGGGCCGTCCAGCTCGCCGGTGTGCGCAGGCCGTGCGGGGTGGACCACGAATAGCGCAGCGCCTCGGTGGTGGGGGCTTGCGTGTCAGAGAGCGCGCCCGACCCCAGCCGGAAGCCGGAGCGTTCATTGAAGGCGCGGTAGCACACGACGACCTCGGCCAGACCGGTCCGCACCGCCTGGCAGGCTTGCAGCACCGTGCCGCAAGCGCCGCCACCGCCGTAGTTCACGCGGCTGAAGAAGCGCAACTGCCGAACGCCAAGCCCCTGGGCGATGAAGGCTTCCGGGTTGGTGTCCAGCGTGAACGTCACCAGTCCATCGACCTCTTCCGGCGCGATGCCCGCATCGCGCAATGCCGCGAGCACCGCTTCCATGGCGAGCCTCCATTCGGAGCGCCCCGAGTTCTTCGAGAACTCCGTGGCGCCTATGCCCACGATGGCGCTGCCGAAGTAGCCTTGTTGGCTCGAGGTGGCGGTCATGTGGCCTCCGGGCAGATGACCGGCAACGCGAAGCCGCCCTCGCAATCGAAGAAGTCCACCTTCACGCGCATGCCGATGCGCCAGGACGTCGGGCCGTCCTGCAGCACGGCCACCAGACGGGTCTGCTCGTCGAGTTCAACGATGCCCACGCCGTAGGGCCGATCGAAGGACTCCACCAGCGGTGCGTGCACGGTGGTGAAACTGAAGAGCACACCCTTGCCAGGCGACGGGACGAAGTCCCAGTCGAAGCTGTGGCAGCGGGGGCACACCGGCATCGGCGGATGCCGAAGCGTGCTGCAGCCGCAGCAGCGCTGAATCACCAGTTGGTGGCGATTGGCCTGCTCCCAGAAGAAGGCCGTGTCCTGGGTGGAAGGCGGTTTCGGCCGGCGAGGCAAGTCACTCCTGGCGGAGCGCTGGTTTGACGAAGGCGTCGAAGACATCAGGAGACTCTGTGGTTCAAATGCTTGGCCGCATTCTCATCCGGAGTCATAGTTGACTCCTAATTAGAGTTGCGTATGCACTTATTGGCAGAACCAATGAGTGACCATGTAGGTCTATGAAACCTATGAGAAACCTAGTGAAATCCCTGATGTCACGCGCGTGAGGCGCCACCCCTTCTCTCGCGGAGGGTTAGGGTTTTCCTTTAATCAGGAAGCTACAATGACTCTTATTTTCTTGAATGTTGACTGTGCCGATGACCACCACCGTGCCCTCGCTTGAGACCCCGGACCCCGCGCCTGGCGACCGCCCCGTGCGACGTGGCCCACACGCACTGCGGCGCGAGTTGACGCGCGCCCGCGTGTTCGAGTCGGCGATCGCCTGCCTGCACGGGAAGGGCTATTCGGGGGCGAGCACCCTGGCGGTGGCGCAGCACGCGGGCATCAGCCGCGGCGCCCTGATCAAGCAGTTCCCCACCAAGGCAAGCCTCTACGCCTCGCTGGTCGAAGCCTTGCTGGATGAGATACGCGAAGAAACGCTGGCGGAGATTCGCCGCTTTCCACCGGGCCTGCCCCGCGCCATGGCGCGGGTGGACCACATCTGGGCCCTGTACAAGCAACCGAAGGCGTTTGCGGTGCTGGAGGTCATGCTCGGCGCCCGCGGCGATCCCGAGCTCTCCGAGCGCCTGGCGCAGGTGGGGCGCTCCCGACAGCAGATCGAAAAGCAGCTGCTGGGTGATGACTTCGAGGCCATGGGCATCAAGGACCGCCGCACGGCAGGCCTGGCCGTTCTGCAAATCGTCGCCACCGTGCGCGGCCTGGCGATGGAGCGCTTGATCAACAAACAGAGCCCGTCGTTGGACGCCGCGTTCAATCTGCAACGGGCACAAACCGAGGCACTGCTGAAGTCCCTGATGGAACAGTCGGTCTGACGCTCGCCCGCGTCAAGCGCCTGACGCCCCCGAGCGCCCCTCTCCAAATGGCGGGATGTCCTCGCTCAGCGCCACAACTCCTCCCGGCGCCGAATGACCCGCGACGCCAGGCCGTAGGCCACCGCCTCCTGCGCCGGCATCCACAGGTCACGCTCGATGTCCTGGCGCACCCGCTCGATGGGCTGGCCGGTTTCACGCGCGATCACCTCGGCGATGCGCTCGCGGGCCTTGAGGATCTCCTGGGCCTGAATCGCCATGTCGCTGGCCGCGCCGCCCGCCCCGCCGCTGGGCTGGTGGATCAGGAAGCGCGTTTGCGGCAGGCAGACGCGGCGTTCGCGGGCCGCGCCCAGGTAGAGGTGCGTGGCGGCGCTGCCCACCCAGCCCGTGCCGACCATGTGCACCGGCGAGGCCACGAAGCGCACCACGTCGTGGATCGCGTCGCCCGACTCGAGGTGGCCGCCTGGCGAGGAGACGATCATGGTGATCGGCGCGCTCGACTCGGCGTCCAGCGCCAGCAGCTTGCGCACCGTCTCCGAGGCCAGCGCGTCGGTGATGGTGCCGAACACCAGCACCGTGCGGGCACGAAAGGCCTTCTCTTCCAGGAAGGCGCCGTCGTGTGGGTTGGCGGGGCGGGTGGGTGTGTCGGTGTCCGGGGAAAGCATGGGAATGGCTCCTGTGTGTTAGCTTCATCCGGTAAACGAACGAGCGGGCCTTTGCGTGACACCTCCAATCGATTCCCACCCCCTGGTCGATGACGAAGCGCTTCGCCGCCGCCTGATCGGCCTGGCGCGGCACTGGCTGGCGCACGGCGGCGAGGCCGAAGACCTGGTGCAGGACACCTGGCTGCGCACGGCGCAGGGCCCCCTGCCGCCCGACGCCAGCGGCCGCGAGGCCTGGCTGGTCACCGTGTTGCGCCACCTGTGCGTCGACGCCTGGCGGCGGCGCCAGCGCTACCACGCCCTGCTGGAGCAAGCGGTTGAGCACGGTGCGCCGGCCGTGGAGAGCGATGCGCCGCAGGAATTGGCCGAGCAGGCGCAGCGCGTGGAACAGGCCTTGCGGCACGTCGTCAACACCCTGTCGGCGGCCGAAGCCGCGGCCGTTCTGCTGGTCGAGGCCTTCGATTTCAGCCACGCGGACGTGGGGCGCCTGACCGGGCGCAGCGAAGCGGCCTCGCGTCAGCAACTGCACCGGCTGCTGCAGCGCCTGCGCCGGCCGGCCTCGCCGGCGCCTGCAAGGGACGAGGACACGGACTGCCTGCTGGCCCTGTGCCAATGGGCGCTGGCGCAGCGCGACCCGGCGGGGCTGGTCGCCGTGTTGCGGGTGTCGAGTCCCCAGGCAATGGCCATGTCCGCTCCACCCGGGCACCACGGGTCCGGGGAGCACGCCAGCGCACCGGCCACGCGCCTGGTCCAGTTCGACCGCTTCCTGGCCCTGCGCGTGGAGACGCCCGAAGGGCTGGTGGCCTGCCTCCCCCTGGGCGAGGCGCTCAGCGAGACCGCCTGAGCAGCCCGCGGACCGGGGCCATGACCTCACAGGTCATCGCCAGCCGGAACTCCGCACGGGAAGATGAACGCAAGCCAAGGGACGTCCCAAGGCACCTTCATCAACCCACCGGAGATCAGTCATGAGTGCTTACGCCATCGCCCACCTGCGCCACGTCGAGTGGGGTCCGGACATCGTCACCTACGTCCAGAAGATCACCGACACGGTGGACGCGCACGGCGGACGCTTTCTCGTGCACGGGCACAACCCCGAGGTGATGGAAGGTCCTTTTCCGGGGCACCTCGTGGTCATCGAGTTTGCGTCGATGGAGCAGGCGCGCGCCTGGTACCGGTCAGACGCCTATCAGGCCATCCTGCCGCTGCGCACGCAACACGCCGATGGTGTCGCGGTGCTGGTGCAAGGGGTGGCGCCGGGCTATCGGGCGTCCGAGCTGCTGGCCAAGTACTGATGGCCTTGGGGCGCGACCGCGCGCCCCAAGGCCGGGCGATGGGGTGAACCAAGGAGCGCAACGCTGCGTACAAGCCGGTGCCGCCGACCTGCGGCCAACCCGTGCCTCCATCCACCCTTGAACCCGGAGATCCCCATGAAGAAAACCCTCATCGCTTCCCTGCTGGCTTTCGGTGCCCTGGCCACGGCGCACGCCAAGGACATCGTCGACACCGCCGTGTCGGCGGGCTCGTTCAAAACGCTCGTGACCGCTGTTCAGGCGGCCGGGCTGGTCGACACACTCAAGGGCCCCGGCCCGTTCACCGTGTTCGCGCCCACCGACGAGGCCTTCGCCAAGATTCCCAAGGCGCAACTGGACGCGCTGCTCAAGGACAAGGCCAAGCTGACCTCCGTGCTCACCTACCACGTGGTGCCCGGGAAGGTGATGGCCAAGGACGTCAAGGCCGGCAAGGTGAAAACCGTGCAGGGCAGCGAGCTCACCGTCGGCACCAGCGGCGGTGTGACGGTGGACAACGCCAAGGTGGTGTCCACGGACGTGGTGGCCAGCAACGGTGTCATCCACGTGATCGACACGGTCATCATGCCCAAGTGATCGGTGCGGGGCCCATTCGCGCCCGATACACACGGGCCGGGTGAACGACGACGAGGCCGCGCGTGAAGACGCCCTGCCAGCACCTCGTCGTCGTTCTCGGTGACCAGCTCGATCGCGACGCCTCGGCCTTCGATGGCTTCGACCCCGCGCGGGACCTCGTGTGGATGTGCGAGGCGGTCGAGGAAAGTACCCACGTCTGGAGCAGCCAGCAGCGCATCGTCATGTTCCTGTCGGCGATGCGGCATTTCGCGGCCGCGCTGGAGGCGGATGGCGTGCCGCTGCACTACGAGACCTTGCGCGAAGGCAGCCTCGCCGATGCGCTGCGCGAGGCCATCGCACAAGCCAAGCCGCAGCGCGTGAGGCTCACGCAGCCGGGCGACTGGCGCGTGCTGCAGGCGCTGCGTCAGGCCGCGGGCACGACCCCGCTGGATGTGCTCGAGGACCGCCACTTCCTGTGCAGCGCCGCCCGCTTCGCGGCGCACGCGCGCGGGCGGCGTCAGTTGCGCATGGAGTACTTCTATCGCGAGATGCGGCGCGAGCACGGCGTGCTCATGGACGGCGACCAGCCCTGCGGCGGCACCTGGAACTTCGACGCCGACAACCGAGCGTCCTTCGGGCCGAACGGCCCGGGCTTCCTGCCACCGCCCACGCGCTTCGATCCCGATGCGAGCACGCAAGCGGTGATCGCGCTCGTGCAGGCCCGCTTCGCCGGGCACCCCGGCCAGGCCGCGCCCTTTGGCTGGCCCGTCACGCGGGCGCAGGCCCTGGAGGCGCTGCGCGCATTCGTTGACGAGCGCCTGGAACACTTCGGCCGATGGCAGGACGCGATGTGGACCGGTGAGCCCTGGCTGTACCACGCGCACCTCTCCGCCGCGCTCAACCTCAAGCTGCTCAACCCGCGCGAGGTGATCGCCGCCGCCGAGGCGGCGTGGCGCTCGGGTCGCGTGCCGCTGTCGTCGGCCGAAGGCTTCATCCGCCAGATCCTGGGCTGGCGCGAGTACGTGCGCGGCATCTACTGGCTGCGCATGCCCGACTGCGCCGAGGACAACGCGCTGGCGGCGCGGCACGACCTGCCCGCGTGGTACTGGAACGGCGACACGCCGATGCGCTGCCTGGCCGACGCCATCGACCAGACGCTGCGCCACGGCTACGCGCACCACATCCAACGCCTCATGGTCACGGGCCTCTACGCTTTGCTGCACGGCGTGCGGCCGCAGCAGGTGCACGCTTGGTACCTCAGCGTGTACGTGGACGCGGTGGAGTGGGTGGAACTGCCCAACACCCTGGGCATGAGCCAGTTCGCCGACGGCGGCCTGCTCGCCAGCAAGCCCTACATCGCCACCGGCCGCTACATCGAACGCATGAGCGACCACTGCCGCGCTTGCCGCTTCGATCCTGGCGAGCGCGTGGGCGAGCGCGCCTGTCCCTTCACCACGCTGTACTGGGATTTCCTGCTGCGCCACGAGACACGGTTCGCCTCGCATCCGCGCCTGGCGGCGCAGGTGAAGAACCTGGCGCGCCTGGACGCGGCGCAACGCGACGCCATCCGCGCGCGGGCGCGGGCGGTGCGAGAGGGACGGTTTGCCTGAGAACCGCCCACGCGGTACCTCGTGGCCAGGCCTTCAGGCGTCTCAGCCTCACACCGCCGGCGGATCCGTCTCGCGCTCAGGGTGCCGGTGCCGCACGATCGCCGCGATGAAGGCGTCCAGGCCCGCCTCACCGTCCGCCAGCACCAGGCCCGGGTCCGGATCGCCCGTGGGTGTGGTGGTGGGCACGCCCGCCATGTCCAGCAGCGTCTGCGCCGCGCCCACCAGCAGCAGGGCCTTGCCATGACGGTAGCCGTCCTTGAGGGACTCCATGGTGTGGCCGTCCTGCGCGAGCGTGGCCACGCCCTCCTCGCCATCGGGCCAGGCAAGGGCGTCGTACAGGAAGCCCGGGTTGTTTTCCAGCGAGGCGGTGGCCTCCAGGTCCACGCCGTCGGCCCCGCGCACGCGGCCCACGCGCGGCGCCACGAACTCGGCCACCGCACCCTCCGCGGACAGCACCGCCTGCAGGCGCTCGGCCGCGGCGCCCTGCACCCCGTGGGCCACCACCAGCGCCACGCGACGCCCGGCCAGGCTGCCGTCGCCCGGGCGTGCCATCAATGAGAGCGCCGGCGACTGCGTCACCTCGGGCTTGGCGGGCCTGGCCAGGGCGCGCGGCAGGGGCGCGGGCAGTTCGTCCATGCCCAGGCCATCGGCCACGGCCTGCGCCAGGGACTCGGACGCATTGCGCAGCGAGGCCACCATGCGCGTGCGGATCGCCGGCACCGTGACCTTGCTCAGCTCGAAACGGAAGGCCGCCGCGATGTGCGCCTGCTCCACGGGCGTCTGGCTCTCGTAGAACAACGCGGCCTGGGTGTAGTGGTCGGCAAATTTTTCCGGTTTGGCCCGCACCTTGCCCTGCTCCTCCTCGGCCAGGATGCGCGCCGGCACCGACACGAAGCCTTGCGCCGCGCCGGCCTGAAACGGGCAGCCGCCTCCCAGCGAATTGGGCTCGTAGGACACGCGGCCGCGGTGGATGGTCTGGCGGTGCATGCCGTCGCGCTGGTTGTTGTGCACCGGCGCCAGGGGCGCATTGATCGGAATCTCGTGGAAGTTGGGCCCGCCCAGGCGGCTGATCTGCGTGTCCACATAGGAATGGATGCGCCCGGCCAGCAGCGGGTCGTTGGAAAAATCGATGCCCGGCACCACGTTCGCGGTGCAAAAGGCCACCTGCTCGGTCTCGGCGAAGAAGTTGTCGGGGTTGCGGTTGAGCACCATGCGCCCCACCGGCCGCAGCGGCACCAGTTCTTCGGGCACGATCTTGGTTGCGTCCAGCACGTCGAAGCTGAACTGCTCGGCCTGCTCCTCGGTGAACACCTGCAGGGCCAGCTCGTACTCGGGGTAGGCCCCGGCGTCGATGCGCTCCCAGAGGTCGCGGCGGTGGTAGTCGGGGTCGGCACCGGAAATCTTCACCGCCTCGTCCCACACCAGCGAGTGCGTGCCGGCCTTGGGGGACCAGTGGAACTTCACGAACACCGACTCGCCCGCCGCGTTCACCAGCCGGTAGGTGTGCACGCCAAAGCCCTGCATGGTGGCGTAGCTGCGCGGAATGGCGCGGTCCGACATCACCCACATCAGCATGTGGGTGGACTCGGGCATGAGCGAGACGAAGTCCCAGAAGGTGTCGTGCGCGCTGGCGGCCTGCGGCATGCCGTGGTGCGGCTCGGCCTTCACCGCGTGCACCAGGTCGGGAAACTTCATCGCGTCCTGGATGAAGAAGACCGGGATGTTGTTGCCCACCAGGTCCCAGTTGCCCTCATCGGTGTAGAACTTCACCGCGAAGCCGCGCACGTCGCGCGCGGTGTCCTTGGAGCCGCGTTCGCCCGCCACGGTGGAAAAGCGCACGAACACCGGCGTGACCTTGCCCTTCTCCTGGAACGGCGCGGCGCGCGTGAGTTCGGTGAGCGGCTCGTAGCACTCGAAGTAGCCGTGCGCCGCCGAGCCGCGCGCGTGCACGATGCGCTCGGGAATGCGCTCGTGGTCGAAGTGCGTGAGCTTGTCGCGAAGGATGAAGTCCTCCAGCAGCACCGGCCCGCGCAAACCGTACTTCAGCGAGTTCTGGTTGTCGGCGATGGCCACGCCCTGGTTGGTGGTGAGGGCCTGCCCGGCGGCGTCCGCGCGCACGCGGTCCAGTCGGCCGTGGACGGCGTTGACGCCCTCGGCGGCCTGGTCACCGGTTTTCTCCGAGGTGTTGGCCTCGGACACGGTGCTGCCGGTCGGCAGCGGGCTTCGGGGCTGGGCTGTGACGCCTTTGGGCGGCGTCAGGCCCTGGGAGAAGCCATGTTCCAGCGGCTTGTTGTCGTTCGAGGGAATGGCCTTGGCCAGGTCGTCGGTCTGCTGCGCCTTGCGCCGCAGGATCTCGCCGGCGGCAGACGTTTCGCCGGACCGGGCCTTCGCGCTCGGTCGGGTGGGAGGGGATTTCGCCATGGGGTTCTCCGGTGATGGTCTCTCGCGCCTCGCGCGAATCCCCACCCTTGGCAAGCGGCACGCCCACCCGGGCCGGCTACGGGTTAACCCGGTGCGCCTGGCCCAAAACATGCACTAAAGTGCGTGTCATGCCATCCGCCGCCGCCACCAAACTGCTCGTGCTCGTGGGCACCGTGTCCGACACGGCGACTGCTGTGGCGCAAGCAGTCGAGATGGCGTGCGCCGATCAGGTCGCCACCATCGAGGTGCGGATGATGGACGGCCTGGACCCCGGCATCTTCGACGAAGATGCACTTTACGTCATATGTTGTTCCACCCACGGCGCGGGTGACGTGCCCGACAACGCCCAGGCCTTCTACGCCGCGCTCGATGCGCAACCGCGCTTCCTGGGCCATGTGCGCTTCGGCGTCATCGCCTTGGGCGACAGCGCCCAGTACCCCCAGACCTTCGCCAACGGCGGGCGGCGCTTCGACGAACGCCTGCGCGACCTGGGCGCCGTGCGCGTGGGTGAGCTGTGCGTGCTCGACGCCTCCACCGAGACCGACCCGGAGTCGGCTGGCGCGGCCTGGTGCCGCGAATGGCTGGCGCAGGCGTTCGCAGCCAGCGAAGCCTCATGAACGCCCAAACAATTCGCAAACGAATTATTCAGACCTGAAGCGACTAGGGTAATTCTGTATCGCCAAGCCCTGTCCCCCCACCTACAGTGACCTGCAGTCCGCTCAACCCCAGGAGAACCAGATGACCTCTCGCCGCCTCGTCCTGACCCGCAGTGCCGCCGTCATTGGCGCCGCGTCCACCGGCCTGCTGTTGCCCCAGATCGTGCGCGCCCAGTCCGACAAGGTGCGCGTGGGCTTCATGCTTCCCTATACCGGCACCTTCGCGCAGCTCGGCGTGGCCATCGAGAACGGCTTCCGCATGGCCGTCAACGAACAGGGCGGCAAACTCGGCGGACGCGAGATCGAGTTCTTCAAGGTCGACGACGAATCGAACCCCGCCAAAGGCATCGAGAACGCCACCCGCCTGGTGCAGCGCGACAAGGTCGACGTGCTGGTCGGCACCGTGCACTCCGGTGTGCAGATGGGCATCCACAAGGTGGCGCGCGAATCGGGCGTGCTCAACCTCATCCCCAACGCCGGCGTGCACATCGCCACGCGCGCCCAGTGCGCCCCCAACGTGTTCCGCACCTCCTTCACCAACAGCCAGCCCACGCTGGCCCTGGGCAAGCCCATGATGGACAAGGGCCACAAGAAGGCCGTGTGGATCTCCTGGGCCTATGCCGCGGGCGACGAGGCCTTCGAGGGCTTCGAGAAGAGCTACACCGAAGCCGGCGGCCAGATCATCAAGAAGCTGAGCCTGCCCTTCCCCAACGTGGAGTTCCAGGCCCTGCTGACCGAGATCGCCTCGCTCAAGCCCGACGCGGTGGCCTGCTTCTTCGCCGGCGGCGGCGCGGCCAAGTTCCTGCGCGACTACCACGCGGCCGGCCTGAGCAACAACATCCAGCTCTGGGGCTCGGGCTTCCTCACCGAAGGCGTGCTCGACGCCGCCGGTGACGCCGCCAACGGCGTGCTCACTACCATGCACTACAGCGACTCGCTGGACACGCCGCGCAACAAGAAATTCCGCCTGGACTACGCCAAGGCCTTCAAGCTGCAGCCCGACGTGTACGCAGTGCAGGGCTACGACACCGGCCTGCTGCTGGTCAAGGGCGCCAACGCCGTCAAGGGCGACATGGAGAACAAGAAGGCCCTGTACGCGGCCATGGGCGGCGCCGAAATCGACAGCCCGCGTGGCAAATGGAAGATGAGCCCCGCGCACAACCCGATCCAGGACATGTGCCTGCGCCGCGTGGAGAACCGCGAGAACAAGGTGATCGGCATCGCCGGCAAGGCCATCGCCGACCCGGCCACCGGCTGCCGCATGGCCTGAACCTTGCATTCACCCGCGTCCGACCGGCGCCCACGCGGCGCCGGTTTTGCGTCGGCTTGCTGAAACGATGGACTTCGCCAACTTCCTCATCCAGTTGCTCAACAGCGTCCAGTACGGGCTGCTGCTGTTCATGCTGGCCGCCGGCCTCACGCTGATCTTCGGGATCATGGGCGTGGTCAACCTCGCGCACGGCAGCTTCTACATGATCGGCGCCTACCTGGCCTGGTACTTCACCTCCCTGCTCGGCAGCCTCACGCTGGCCATCGTGCTGGGCACGGTGCTCGCGGTCGTCTTTGGCTGGCTGCTGGAGTGGCTGCTGTTCCGCCACTTCTACCGGCGCGACCACCTCGACCAGGTGCTGCTCACCTTCGGCCTGATCTACATCTTCGAAGAGATGCGCTCCATCTTCTGGGGCGACGACGTGCACGCCGTGCAGGTGCCCGAGGTGCTGAACTGGTCCATCCCGCTCACCGAGAACCTCTCCTACCCCGTCTACCGGCTCGTCATGTCGGGCGTGTGCCTGCTGCTGGCCGTGGGCCTGTACCTGCTCATCAGCAAGACGCGCCTGGGCATGAAGATCCGCGCCGGCGCCTTCAACCGCGAGATGACCGAATCCCTGGGCGTGAACATCCGCCTCATCCACGGCGTGGTGTTCGCGCTCGGCGTGGGCCTGGCCGCCATCGCCGGCATGATCGCCTCGCCCATCGCCAGCGTGTACCCGGGCATGGGCAGTTCGGTGCTCATCATGTGCTTCGTGGTGGTGGTCATCGGCGGCATCGGTTCGGTGCGCGGCGCGCTCGTGGCGGCGCTGCTGGTGGGCCTGGTGGACACCTTCGGCAAGGTGCTGGTGCCGCAGATCGCCGGCATGGCCGTCTACATGCTGATGGCCTTGGTGCTGCTCTACAAACCCGAAGGGCTCTTCAAGCAATGAGCACGGCAAAAGCCCAACTCGAAAAACTGCCGCGCAGCATCCAGTTCGTGCTCGCGCTGGGCGCCATCGCGCTGGCGGTGTTTCCGCTCGTGCCCATGGACGGCGGCGACTTCTACCTCGGCATGCTCTCGCAGATGATGATCCTGGCCATCTTCGCGATGAGCCTGGACCTGCTGCAGGGCGTGACCGGCCTGGTCTCGCTGGGCCACGCGGCCTTCTTCGGCATCGCGGGTTATGCGCTGGCCTTCCTCACGCCGCCCGACGCGCCGATCGCGCTGTGGTGGTCGCTGCCGCTGGCCGCCGCCGGGGCGGGCCTGGCCGCGCTCATCATCGGCTTCTTCGTGGTGCGCACGCACGGCATCTACTTCATCATGGTGACGATGGCCTTCGCGCAGATGGTCTTCTACCTGGTCTTCGACAACAAGGCCCTGGGTGGCTCGGACGGCATCTACGTGAACTTCCGTCCCGACGCCACGGCGCTGGGCATCGACCTGGACAACAAGCTCGTCTTCTACTACTTCACGCTGGTGCTGCTGCTGGGGCTGTACTTCGCGCTGCGCCGCCTGCTGTTCTCACCCTTCGGCCGCGTGCTCGCGGGCATCCGCGTGAACGAGCACCGCATGCGCGCCGTGGGCTACGGCACCTTCGGCTACAAGCTCACGGCCTTCACGCTGGCCGGCGCGCTGGCGGGCGTGGCGGGCTACCTGTGGGCCGCGCAAACCGGCTTCGTCAACCCCGAGCTCATGGGTTTCCACATGAGTGCGCACGCGATCATGATGGTGATCCTGGGCGGCATGGGCAACTTCGCGGGGGCCATCGTCGGCGCCTTCGCCTTCGAGTACGTCATGCACCTCTTCAAGGACATGACCAAGCACTGGCAGTTGCTCATGGGCGGCTTCATCGTGCTGGTGGTGATCGTGGCGCCGCGCGGGCTGCTGGGCCTGGTGGAGCGCTTCACGCGGCGCGGGGGCAAAGCATGAGTGAACTGCTGCTCTGCGCGAAGCACCTCACCAAGCGCTTTGGCGGGCTGGCCGCCGTCAACGACGTCTCGGTCGATCTGCACCGCGGCCGCATCCACGCGGTGATCGGCCCCAACGGCGCGGGCAAGTCCACGCTGACCAACCTGCTCTCGGGCGACCTGCCGCCCACCAGCGGCCAGATCGACCTCAACGGCCAGTCCATCACCGGGCGTTCGCCCGAGCGCATCGCGCGCCAGGGCCTGGGCCGCAGCTACCAGAAGACCAACATCTTCCTGCCCTTTACCGTGTGGGAGAACGTGCGCCTGGCTGCGCAGTCGCGCGAACGACACGCGGCCTTCAACCCGCTGCACTGGTTCAGCGCGGCGGGCAAGCTCTCGGCGGTGAACCAACGCTGCGAACGCGCACTGGAGCTCGCGGGCCTCACCGCGCGCGCCAACACGGTGGCCGCCGCCATCAGCCACGGCGAGCAACGCCAGCTCGAGATCGCCATGACGCTCGCCACCGAACCCACCGTGCTGCTGCTCGATGAGCCGCTGGCGGGCATGGGCGCGGCCGAGGCAGAGTCCATGGTGGCGCTGCTGCAGCGCCTCAAGGCCGAGCACGCCATCATGCTGGTGGAGCACGACATGGACGCGGTGTTCGCACTGGCCGAGGTGCTCACCGTCATGGTCAACGGCCAGGTCATCGCCAGCGGCACGCCGGTCGAAATCCGCAACGACTCGGGCGTGCAGGCCGCCTACCTGGGAGAGGAGCACTGATGACGGCCCTCATCGAAGCCAAGGGCCTGCACACCCACTACGGGCAGAGCCACATCCTGCGCGGGATCGACTTCCAGATCGGCGCGGGCGAGACCATCGGCCTGATGGGACGCAACGGCATGGGCAAGACCACGCTGCTCAAGTCGCTGATGGGCATCGTCAAGCCCAGCGGTGGCACGGTGCAGGTGAAGGGCAAGAACATGACCGGCGCCACGCCCTATGCCGTGGCGCGCGAAGGCATTGCCTACGTGCCCGAGGGGCGCGGCATTTTCGGCAACCTGAGCGTGAAGGAAAACCTGGTGATGGCCGCGCGGCCCGGCACCAAGGGCCAGCGCGAGTGGACCTACGAGCGCGTGCTCGACACCTTCCCGCGCCTGGCCGAGCGGCTGAACCACGGCGGGCAACAGTTGAGCGGCGGCGAGCAGCAGATGCTCACCATCGGCCGCGCGCTGATGACCAACCCGGACCTGCTCATCCTCGACGAGGCCACGGAAGGCCTGGCCCCGCTGATCGCGCGCGAGATCTGGCGCATTTGCGGCCTGATCCGCGAGAGCGGCATCAGCAGCGTGATCGTGGACAAGAACTGGAAGCACGTGACGCAGATCACCGACCGCAACGTGATTCTGGTGAAGGGCGAGGTGGTGTTCGAGGGGACGACTCAAGCGCTGCTTGCGCAGCCGGGCTTGCTGGAGCAGCACCTTGGGGTCTGACCCCCTTTGTCTCTGACCCCGTTTGTCTCAGGTGTGGGCGTTCGCCGCGTTTCGCGCCTCTGCTTCGCGAGGGCCGCTGGTGCGTGTGCCCGTTCTCCGGCCCACGCTCGCGCAGAAGCGCCCGAGCGCTCCACCGGGCTGGCGTCACCACCGCGATTGGCGCGCCCTCTCTGTGGCAAGCGCGAATGGGGCCTGCGCCCGGACACCCACACCATCGACCCCAGTAGCGCCCTGGTCAGCCAAAGAAGACCGGACTTCCCTGGCTCGGCGATTAAATGGAATCTGACCCCAATTAAGGGGCTCGAATCTGACCCCAATTAAGGGGCTCCGCATTTCTGGTGGTGCGCCAGGGCGTCACTCTCGACGGCTGGTGGGGTTCGCGGGCGCAGGCCCCATTCGCGCTTGCCACAGAGGCGGGGCTCAAACCACGGTGGTAACGCAGGCCCGGTGGAGCGCACGGGAACATCTGCGCGAGCGTGGGCCGGAGAACGCGGACCACGCCAGCCGTCAGCGCGAGGTCTCACCGAGAAATCAGAGCGAGGTCTAACCGAGAAGTCAACGCGAGGACGAGGAGCGAAATGCCACGTCAACCAGCGAACGCGGACAACGCGCAGAGAAACTAGAGCAACGGCCGCAACTCCCGCGCCGCATCCATCAGCACCGGCAGCAGTTCGCGCCGCATCGCCGCCGCGTCCATGCGCCCCGGCGACACCACCACGTTGAGCGCGGCCAGGGTCTGCCCCTTCATGTTGCGCAGCGGCACCGCCAGCGCGATCACACCCAGCTCGTGCTCCTCGCTGGCGATGGCGAAGTCGTCGCGTCGCACCGCGTCGATCACCGCGCGGAAAGCCTTGAGGTCGTCGGTCGTGTGCGGCGTCAGGCGCGGCAGTACCCGGCCCTTGAGCCAGGCCGCGAAGGCCGCGCGCGGCAGCGCCGCCAGCAGCACACGCCCCGTGGACGTGGCGTGCGCCGGCATGCGCGAGCCCAGATGCAGGCCATAAGGCATCAGGCGCGGCGCCCCCGGCGCGGCGCTGCGCGCCACGATCACCGCCTCGTCGCCGTCCAGCACCACCGCCGAGAACGATTCGCGCGTGGCCGAGGCCAGGCGGTTCAGCGTGGGCTGCACCAGGCGCGGCAGGCGCGCGGACGACAGGTAGCTGCCCGAAAAACGCAGCACCTTGGGCGAGAGCCAGTAATGGCTGCCGTCCGTGTCCAGGTACCCCAGGTGGGCCAGGGTGAGCAGGTGCCGCCGCGCCGCCGCGCGCGTGAGGCCGGCGCGTTCGGCCGCCTGCGTGGCGTTCAGGCGCTGACGCTCGGTGTCGAAACTCTCGAGCACGGCCAGGCCCTTGGCCATGCCCTCGATGAAGTCGGCCTTGGCGATGGACGGTTCGGGCATGGCCGGTACCTTTTCGTTGTCCCAGGAATTGCGCGATGATCGCACAAAGCGCGCGGTGATCGCGCAAAGCTCATGGCCGATGATTGTGGCCGGTGCCGGGGCGCCCTAGCCTGCGGGCTTCGCCAGATCCCCGGAGACAAGACCCATGCGAACCCAGGTCGCCATCATCGGCGCCGGCCCCTCGGGGCTGCTGCTCGGCCAGTTGCTGCACAAGGCCGGCATCGACAACATCATCATCGAACGCCAGAGCCCCGACTACGTGCTCGGCCGCATCCGCGCCGGCATCCTCGAGCAGATCATGGTCGACCTGCTGCACGAAGCCGGCGTGGGCGACCGTGTGGCCAAGGAAGGCACGGTGCACCACAGCATCGAGCTGGTCTACAAGAACACGCGCCACCCGATCGACGTGACCGGCCTCACCAACGGCAAGGTGGTCACGGCCTACGGCCAGACCGAAATCACGCGCGACCTGATGGACGCGCGCCAGGCCGCCGGCCTGCCCACCGTCTACAACGCGGCCAACGTCAGCATCCACGATTTCGATGGCGCCAAGCCCAGCGTGCGCTACGAGAAAGACGGCCAGACGCACGAGCTGCAGTGCGACTTCATCGCCGGCTGCGACGGCTTCCACGGCGTGTGCCGCGCCACCGTGCAGGACTCGATCACCGAGTACGAGAAGGTCTACCCCTTCGGCTGGATCGGCGTGCTGGCCGATGTGCCGCCGGTGTCGCCGCACGCGGTGGTGTACGCCAACAGCGAGCGCGGCTTCGGCCTGTGCTCCATGCGCAGCCTCACGCGCAGCCGCTACTACGTGCAGTGCCCCATCGACGACAAGGTCGAGCAGTGGAGCGACGACCGCTTCTGGGACGAGCTGCGCCGCCGCCTGGACCCGGCCATGGCCGAGGCCATCGTCACCGGCCCGAGCATCGAGAAGAGCATCGCGCCGCTGCGCAGCTTCGTCGCCGAGCCGATGCGCTTCGGTCGCCTGTTCCTGGCGGGCGACGCCGCGCACATCGTGCCGCCCACGGGCGCCAAGGGCCTGAACCTGGCGGCCAGTGACGTGAAGTACCTCTCCACCGCCTTCATCGAGCACTACGCGGAGAAGAGCGACGCCGGCATCGACCACTACTCGCAGCGCGCGCTGGCGCGTGTGTGGCGCGCCGAGCGCTTCAGTTGGTGGCTCACCTCGCTGATGCACCGCTTCCCCGACACCGGCGGCTTCGGCCAGAAGGTGCAAGAGGCGGAGCTGGAGTACCTGGTGAACTCGGAAGCGATGTCGCGTTCGCTGGCCGAAAACTACGTGGGCCTGCCCCTGGACTTCGGCCGGCGCTAGTTCTCTGTCGCGCACGGGCGCTCGCACCGAGCGGGGCGCCGTTACAGTGGCCGCACCGTCAACCGACCTGCGGCCACTCTTCCATGCCCACCACCCGAAGCCCCCAGCCCCTGCGCGGCGTGCGCGTGCTCAGCCTCGCGCTCAACCTGCCCGGCCCGGCCGCTTTCATGCGCCTGCGCGCCATGGGCGCGGCCTGCACCAAGCTGGAACCGCCCGCGCGCGAGGGCGCCAGCGGCGACCCGATGGGCCAGTACAACCCACCGGCCTACGCGCAGATGCACGAGGGCGTGAAGGTGCTGACGGCCGACCTGAAGACCGAGGCCGGCCAGGCCGCGCTGCACAAGCTGCTGCTGCGCACCGACGTGCTGCTGACCTCGTTCCGTCCCTCGGCCCTGACCAAGCTGGGCCTGTCGTGGACGGCGCTGCGCAAGCGCTACCCGGCGCTGGCGATGGTGGCCATCGTGGGCGCACCCGGCGAACGCGCCGAGGAGCCGGGTCACGACCTCACCTACCTGGCCGACGCGGGCCTGGTGACCGGCCTGGACCTGCCTGCCACGCTGTTCGCCGACATGGGCGGCGCGCTGATGGCCGCCGAGGCCGTGCTCAAGGCCGTGCTGCTGCAACGCACCACCGGGCGCGGCAGTTTCCATGAAGTGGCCCTGTCCGACGCGGCGTCCTGGCTGGCCCTGCCGCGCACCTGGGGCCTGACGCAGCCGAAGGGCGCCGTGGGCGGCGCGCACGCGGGCTACCGCGTGTACCCCTGCAAGGACGGGCGCGTGGCCGTGGCCGCGCTGGAGCCGCACTTCGCGGCCGCGCTGTGCGAGGCGGCGGGCGTGGCCGATGGCCAGCGCATGAAGACCCTGTTCGCGCCCGCCACGCATGAGGCCATCGCCCGCTTCCTGGCGGGGCGCACGCGCCAGCAGCTCGACAAGCTGGCGGCCGAGCGCGACATCCCCCTGCACACGCTGGCCTGACACACGCGCGGCCCGCTGTGGGTGGTGTCGTCCGCCCCGGCGGGCGCTCGCAAGGCCTTGTCAGTGCACCAGCAGTCCCTGCGCCCAGCGCGGCAAGGGGTCCAGCGTGAAGGTGGGCACACCCCGGCGCAGGCGCGCCACCAGCCGCGGCGGCACGATGTCCTGCCCGCGCCTGGCCGTGGTATCGAACAACAGGCTCAGATCGGCCAGCGGCACGGCCTGTGCCAGGTGTTCAAGCGTGCGCGGGTAGCGCGCCAGGATGCGGTCCGCCGGCACCGTGTGCCCGCCCTGCTCCACGCGCTGCGCCACACGGTCGGGCAACTGCTTCGGGTCGTCCACGCACACCACCAGCAGCACCACCTGGAAGCCCGCCGCACGGGCCGCGCGCATCAGCTCCACCTTGGAGGGATGGGAGAACACCGTCTCGCTCACGAAGGACTGGCCGGCGTGCAGCAGTTGCTCGCGCCGCGCGTCGGCCCACCGGCGCGCCTCGGTGGAGCGCTGTCGCGCATCGCTGATGTGGCCGAGCGCGCTGGCTTCGTGCAGGTCGGCGTTGACGAATTCGATGTCGGCCGGGATGAGGCCCGAGGCCACGGCCGAGCGGTACAGCGTGGACTTGCCCGCGCCGTTGGGCCCGGCGAGCAGGTAGAAGACCGGGCTCAAGCCGCGCGGCGCGCCCGGGTCGAGGTGGCGGCAGGCACCCGTCGGCGATCGGCCTGCACCGTCTGGCGCACGGCCTGCGCCAGGCCACCGCTGTCAGCCGCTTCGGCGAAGCGGGCCTCGATCGCGTCAAGGTTCGCTTGGTCCTGGGCCTGGGCGTCGTAGCGGGCGATGGCTTCGCGCGCCTCCAGCACGGTGAGGCCGGTTTCCTCGGTGATCTGGCCCAGCGTGGCCCAGTACTCGATCTGGCCGGCCACCGAGCGGCGCTGCGCCTCGGCGGCGCGGCGTGCCTGATCGACCAGGCTGGCGGGCAATTTGACCGAAGAGAAGTTGGGCGACGGGGAAGACATGGCGGGCTCCATCACAGCAGCGTCAATATGGCGCATTTTGCGCCATAAAGTCTCGGCTCGCAAGGCCGACAATCCTTGAGCGATCACCCCGCCCGAAGGCCATGAAGAAGCAAGGCACCATCGTTCACTGGGACGCCGAGCGCGCGTCCGGTTTCATCCGCAGCCCCGACACCGCCGCCGAGGTGTATTTCCACCTGCGCGACTACGAGGGCCCGCACCCCATCGCGCCCGGCACGTCGGTGGTCTACGAGGAGATCGTCATCGGCGGCAAGGGGCCGCGCGCCCTGTCGATCAAGCTGCCGCCGCCTCCGCCCCTGCGCGAGGCCGGCGCGCCCGCCCAGCCGGCGTCTGAACCAGTGCTGGCCGCGGCGGGCGTGTCCAAGGCCCAGCGCTGGCGCGAGGCGCGCGCGCAGCGCCGCCAGACCCAGGTGGCCCTGGGCCTGCTGGGCGGCTGGCTGCTGCTGTGGCTCATCGGCATCGGCTTCGGCCGCTTTCCCTGGGTGGTGCTCACCGGCGTGGTGCTGGTGAACATCGCCACCTTCTTCCTGTACTGGCGCGACCAGCACGTGATGACCGAGGGCGGCGCGCCCTGGCCCATCGAGCACCTGCACGCGGCGGCGGCGCTGGGCGGCTGGCCCGCGGCCTGGCTGGCGCAGCGGTCGCTGCAGCACCGGCTGGACGAGAAGCGCTTTCAGCAGACCTTCATCGCTTGCGCGGCGTTCAACGTGCTGGCCTTGCTGGCCTGGGTGACGTGGCCGCTGTTCGCTGGCGGCTGATCACCCTTCCCTGCAGCGCGCTCAGCGCGGCTTGGGCCGCCGCGCCGCGCCCGTGCCGGCGCGCGGGGGCAGGCCGGTGTGCTGCGTGAGCAGGCGGCCTTTGGTGGGGGTGGCGGGTGCCGCCGGCGCGCGTCCGGCCGGCGTGCTGTTCTTGCGCCGCGCGCTCTGGTAGGCGCCGTCGGTGACCGGCTGGAACGAGGGAATGAGGTGGTGCTTGCCATTGCCGATGAGGTCGGCACGGCCCAGGGCCTTGAGCGCCTCGCGCAGCAGGGGCCAGTTGTTCGGGTCGTGGTAGCGCAGGAAGGCCTTGTGCAGGCGGCGGCGTTTCTCGCCGCGCACGATGTCCACGCGCTCGCCGCGCTCGTCGCGGTGAATGCCCTTGAGCGGGTTCAGGCCCGAGTGGTACATGGCCGTGGCGGTGGCCATGGGGCTGGGGTAGAAGGTCTGCACCTGATCGGCGCGGAAGCCGTTCTTCTTGAGCCACAGCGCCAGGTTCATCATGTCCTCGTCGCTGGTGCCCGGGTGCGCGGCGATGAAGTACGGGATGAGGAACTGCTTCTTGCCCGCCTCTTCGCTGTACTTCTCGAACATCTGCTTGAAGCGGTCGTAGCTGCCGATGCCGGGCTTCATCATCTTCGACAGCGGCCCGCTCTCGGTGTGCTCGGGCGCGATCTTGAGGTAGCCGCCCACGTGGTGCTGCACCAGCTCCTTCACGTACTCGGGGCTCTTGATGGCGAGGTCGTAGCGCAGGCCGGAGCCGATGAGGATTTTCTTGATGCCCGGCAGCGCCCGCGCGCGGCGGTAGATGCGCACCAGCGGCCCGTGGTCGGTGGTGAGGTTGCTGCAAATGCCAGGGTACACGCAGCTCGGCTTGCGGCAGGCGGCCTCGATCTGTGGGCTGGCGCAGCCCAGGCGGTACATGTTGGCCGTGGGGCCGCCCAGGTCGCTGATGACGCCGGTGAAGCCCTCGACCTTGTCGCGGATTTCCTCGACCTCTTTCAGGATGGAGGCCTGCGAGCGGCTCTGGATGATGCGGCCTTCGTGCTCGGTGATGGAGCAGAAGGTGCAGCCGCCGAAGCAGCCACGCATGATGTTCACGCTGAAGCGGATCATTTCCCACGCGGGGATCTTCGTCTCGCCGTCGTGGCGGCCGTTCGCGTCGGCGTAGGCCGGGTGCGGGCTGCGCGCGTACGGCAGGTCGAACACGTGGTCCATCTCGGCCGTGGTCAGCGGGATCGGCGGCGGGTTGATCCACACGTCGCGCGCGGTGGCGCCGTCGCCATGCGCCTGCACCAGGGCGCGCGCGTTGCCGGGGTTGGCCTCGACGTGCAGCACGCGGTTGGCGTGGGCGTAGAGCACGGGGTCGCTCTTCACCTGCTCGTAGCTGGGCAGGCGAATGACGCTGCGATCGCGCGGCGGGCGTTTGGCCTTGCCCTGCAGGGCGGGGTTGGGCACGAAGTTCAGCGGCTGGATCGCCGCGCCCTGCGGCGCGGCCATGCTGGCGGGGGCTTCGTCCTTCGCACAGGAACCGCCTTGAGATTGCGCCTGCTCGCTCGTCGTCTGGTACGGGTTGATGTGCGCATCCACCGGCCCGGGCTGGTCGACCTCGCTCGAATCGATCTCGAACCAACCCTCGGCCGACGGATCGCCCGGCCGGCGCACGAAGGCCGTTCCGCGCACGTCGGTGATGCACTCGATGGGCTCGCGCGCCGCGAGCCGATGTGCCACTTCCACCAGCGCGCGCTCGGCGTTGCCGTAGAGCAGCAGGTCGCACTTGCTGTCCACCACCACCGAGCGACGCACCTTGTCGCTCCAGTAGTCGTAATGCGCGATGCGGCGCAGGCTGCCCTCGATGCCGCCGAGCACGATGGGCACGTCCTTGTACGCCTCGCGGCAGCGCTGGCTGTAGACGATGGCGGCGCGGTCGGGCCGCTTGCCGCCCACGTCGCCGGGTGTGTAGGCGTCGTCGCTGCGGATCTTCCGGTCGGCGGTGTACCGGTTGATCATCGAATCCATGTTGCCGGCTGTCACGCCCCAGAACAGGTTGGGCTTGCCCAGCGCCTTGAATGCCTCGGCGCTCTGCCAGTCGGGCTGGGCGATGATGCCCACGCGAAACCCCTGCGATTCAAGCACGCGGCCGATGACCGCCATGCCGAAGCTGGGGTGGTCCACGTAGGCGTCGCCGGTGACGATGATGATGTCGCAGCTGTCCCAGCCGAGCGCGTCCATCTCGGCCCGGCTCATGGGCAGGAAGGGCGCGGTGCCGAAGCGCTTGGCCCAGTAGGGCCGGTAGCTGGTGAGCGGCTTGGCGTTGCGCGCGAAGAGGGAGACGTCGATGGGGGCGTTCATGGGTGGGCGCGGACCCATGGGGGGAACGGCGAAGGGCGCGATTTTACCGGCGCCCCCTCTTTCGTGCCGGTCCCGGCCCATCACCGCACGAACGGGCCGGGCATGGAGCGTCCAAGCCGTCTCAGGACTTGAGCTTCCAGTCGGGCACGTTGGCCGGCATGGAGCGCTGCTGGCCGCGGCTCTCCAGCCGCTGAGCGGCCAGGCGCGCGGTGAGCTTGAGCTTGCTCAGGTCCTCGGGATTGGGCTGGCCGTGGGGCTCGAAGCTGAAGCAGCACAGGGTGCCGTAGACCTCGCCATTGGAGAGCACCAACGGCGTGCTGATGTGCGTGCCGATGGGAAACGGCAGGCCTTCGAGCAGCGGGGCCGCGGCCGGATCGCGCTTCGCGTCGGCGATGTATTGCGGCAGACGGCGATCCACCACGCGCTGGCACCAGCTCTCTTCCAGTGGCGCGCCCTCGCCTTCGGCGATCACGTTCACGCCGGGCGATTGCTCGACGCGGCGAAATACGCGCTGTCCGTCGACGAATTCGGAGACGAAGACCACATCCATATGCAAGCGCTCGCGCAGCAGGCGAAGCACTTCGCCAATGGAATGATCCAGCTCCACGTCGCTTTGATCGGACGTGGCCACCAGCAGTTCGGACACCTGCACGTCAATGGAGTCGGGACCGAAGTCCGTGGGGGCGAAGAGATTGCGTTTCATGCGCCGTTTATAGCGACGAAGCGCGTATCAGTGTGTTTCGCAGCCACCCGCCGAATGCGCGATCAGCCGGTCCACCAACGCCAGGAGTTGCCGCCGCTCCGCCGCACTCAGGCAGCCCATGATCTCGCGGTTGCGCCGGTCGATCAGGCGCAGGGCCCGTGCATGCAGCGCGCGCCCGGAGCGCGACAGGCGCAGCACCACGGCGCGCGCATCCGTCTCGCTGGGCGCCTTGATGGCGCTGCCGCGTTCCACCAGCATCTGCGCGGCGCGGCTGGCCTGCGCCTTGTCCAGGTGAGCGTGCGCGGCCAGGTCGTTCACCGACAGTGGTTCGAAAGAGCCGATGGCGGCAAGCGCGCGCGCCTCGGCCACACCCAGGCCCAGTTCGTTCGCGTAGGCGGCGGCGGTGGCGGCGTCGGTGAGCTTGCCCAGGCGGTGCAGGCGCCAGCTGAGCTGCTGTTCCAGCGGCAGGGGGGTGGTCTCAGTAGCCATGCAGGGGCTCCCGCAGGCAGCGCTCGCGCGCCTGCTCGATCAGGGGCAGCGCCTGCGCGGCGCCCTCCAGCCGGCTCAGCAGCGACAGGCTCAGCATGGCCAGCAGCAGCGGCGACTGCGCCTCGCCCACCTCGCCCATGGCGCGGCACAGCGCGGTGTATGTCGTGTCGAGGTCGGCGTCGGTCATTCCGTTACTCCAGTGGCTTGCAGGGCCGCGCGCAGGGGCGCGGAGTCCAGGCCGTGCCAGCGGCCCAGCACGTAGCCGTCGGGGCGCACCAGCACCAGGGCGGGCTCGCCTGGCGAATGCAGACCATAACGCCGCCAGGCCTGGCCGTGCGGGTCGGTACCGGGGGTGATCTGCAGCGGCTGCACGCCGGGCGGCAGGCCACCCAAGGGCGCGCCGTTGAACGCCAGCGCGACGAAGCCGTGCCCGAAGCGGGTGCTGAGGTGGAACGGCTGGCCTTGCGCGTCGCGCGACAACGCCTCTGGCGCGGGCGCGCCGGGTGCGGCCAGTGCGCTCGCCCATGCGCCCGATGGGCCCGATTCGCCCGACTCGCCGCCATTGAGCGGTGAGTCCGTGTAGCCGATGGCCGAGGACTGGCGCGGGTTGATCAGCGGGCGCACGGCCTCGTCGTCCTGCGCCAGGCGCAGCGCGGCCTCGCGCATCAGGCGAAAGGCGAAGTCCGGCGGCGCCATGAACTCGGTGCTCTTGGCGCCGTAGGCGATGTTTTCGCGCGTGGCGTGCACGCGCTCCACGCTGTAGCTGTCCAGCAGCGCCTCGGGCGACTCGCCGCGCAGCACGCGTGCGAGCTTCCAGGCCAGGTTGCCGGCGTCATCAAGGCCCGAGTTGAGCCCGCGCACACCGAAGATGGGCACCAGGTGGGCGGCGTCACCCGCGAAGAACACGCGGCCATGGCGATAGCTGGGCAGCGTGAGGCACTTGGCGTTGTAGATGGAGATCCACAGCGGCTCCCAGGGCTCGGTCTCGCCAATCATCTCGAGGTGGCTGCGCACGCGCGGCAGCACGTTCTCGGGCTTCACGGCCTCGGCCGGGTCCTCGTCGTCGCGGATCTGGTAATCGATGCGCCAGACGTCGTCGGGCTGGCGGTGCATGAGGATGGTGGAGCCGGGGTTGGACGGCGGGTCGAACCAGGCCAGCCGCTCTACCGGGCGGCGCGTCTTCTGGCGGATGTCGACGATGACATAGCGGCCTTCGTACTGCGTGCCCTCGAGCTGCAGGCCGAGCTGCTCGCGCACGGTGCTGCGCCCGCCGTCGCAGGCCACCAGCCAGTCGGCGCGCACGGTGCGCGTGCCCTGAGGCGTGTCGATCTCGACGAGCACGTCGTGCTCGCGCGTCTGCACGGTCCGCACGCGTTCGCCCCAGTGCACCGCCGCGCCGTCACCGATGGCGCGGTGCGCGTACTCCTCGATGTAGAACTGCTGGATGTTCACCATGGGCGCGAAGCGCTGCGTGGGCTCACTGGGCATCTCGAAGCGCAGCACCTCGGCCTGGCGGAAGTGGCTGCGCCCGGCCGTCCAGCCCAGGCCCTTGTTCACCAGCGGCGCATCGGCCCCCACCCAGCCCAGGATTTCCTGCGAGCGGCGCGAGATGCAGATGGCGCGGCTGCCCGTGCAGTAGCCCTCGTCGGCCTCGATCACCTGGCTGCGCACGCCCTGGCGCGCCAGCAGCGCCGCCAGCGTGAGGCCCACCGGGCCGCCACCGGCGATGAGCACCGGCACGTGTTCTTCTGTCGCTGGGTCGGTCGCTGCGTTCATGTCTCCACCATTTGGTTGCGAGCGCAACTATATCGCCTGCGCGACTTCGCGCCAGCACCACCCGTCGATAAGATGGATTCACCACAACGAAGGAGACAGCCATGCCGAGTTTCAATACCCTGCGCATCGACCAGGACGCCAGCAACCCGCGCGTGGCGCGCCTGCTGCTCAACCGACCCGAACGCCTCAACGCCATCAACGACGACACGCCACGCGAGATCCGCGCCGCCGTGGAATGGGCCAACACCAACGACGAGGTGCACGTCATCCTGGTCGAGGGCGCCGGCAAGGGCTTCTGCGGCGGCTACGACCTGTCCCATTTCGGCGAAGGCGACATCGACCACCCCTGTCAGCAGGAACGCCACCCCTGGGACCCGCTGGACGACTACGCCTTCATGAAGCGCAACACCGAGGACTTCATGAGCCTGTGGCGCAGCCCCAAGCCCACCATCGCCAAGGTGCACGGTGCGGCCGTGGCCGGCGGCAGCGACATCGCCCTGTGCTGCGACCTGCTGGTAATGGCCGAGGACGCGCGCATCGGCTACATGCCCACGCGCGTGTGGGGCTGCCCCACCACCGCCATGTGGACCTACCGCCTGGGACCCACGCGCGCCAAGCAGCTCATGTTCACGGGCGACGTGATCGATGGCCGCACCGCCGCCGACTGGGGCCTGGCCAACGAGGCCGTGCCGCGCGACGAACTGGACGCTCGCGCCCTGGCGCTGGCTGAGCGCATTGCGGGCGTGCCGCGCTCGCACCTGGCCATGCACAAGATGGTGGTCAACCAGGTGCTGCTGACCATGGGGCTGGAGCAGACGCAGTCGCTGGCCACGCTGTTCGACGGGATCACGCGCCACAACCCTGAGGGCCTGTGGTTCCGCCGCTTTGCGCAGGAGCAGGGCTTCAAGGCCGCCGTGCAGTGGCGCGACAGCGGTCGGCCGATTCCGGAAGGCGACGAGGCCCGTGCCTTGGTCCGCGAGATCGAGGACCGCCGGCGCACCAACCGCTGAGGACCGTTCGTCGCCCGTTCATCTCGAAACAGGTCTTACCGGACGGGCGCGAATGTAAAGGCCATGCGTGCCTAGCATGCGGGCTTCTGCCCACTACACCTCAGGAGAAACGCATGGCACTGCACTTCGGCAAACGCGACAACGAGCCTTCCCGCCCCCTTGGCAGCGGGGGCATGGCCACACCGCGCAACACGGCTTACGGTCAATCACAGACTTCCCAGAACAGCACCCCCGTGGCCCCCCAGGAGACCGAAGTGAAACCCACCACCAGCACCGTGCCCGCCACCACCCCCGAAGGCGGCAGCAAGCTCACCGTCGGCCCCAACATCAAACTCAAGGGCGTGGAAATCACCGACTGCGACACGCTGGTGGTCGAAGGCACGGTCGAGGCGACCATGGACTCGCGCGTGATCCAGATCGCGCAGCAAGGCGCCTTCAAGGGCTCGTGCGAGGTCGACCTGGCCGAGATCTACGGCACCATCGACGGAAACCTCACGGTGCGCCAGAAGCTGGTGATCCACGCCACCGGCAAGGTCACCGGTCGCATCCGCTACGGCAAGATCGTCATCGAGGAAGGCGGTCAGCTCTCGGGCGACGTCGAGTGCGCCGCCAACGGCGCGGCCAAGGCGCAGTCCTCGTCGGGCGCCAAGCCTTCGATGCAACTGGCGGCCTGACAGCCCGCGGTCTGAGGCTTCCCTGACCACCCCGGCGGGCGGTTTGCCCGCCCCTGTGGGCCCCGGTATGCTCGGGCCCCATGTACGCCGAGTTCTTCGGGCTCCAGCACGACCCGTTTTCGATCGCGCCCGACCCCCGTTACCTGTTCATGAGCGAGCGCCACCGCGAGGCGCTCGCTCATTTGCTCTATGGCGTGCGCGGCGGCGGCGGCTTCGTGCTGCTCAGCGGCGAGATCGGCGCCGGCAAGACCACCATCTGCCGCTGCTTCCTGGAGCAGGTTCCCGAGAATTGCAACGTCGCGTACATCTTCAATCCGCGACTGACGGTGGCGGACCTGCTGAAGTCCATCTGCCGCGAGTTCCGCATCGAGGTGAAGCACGAGGGCATGGGCCCGGCCACGGTGCACGACCACCTCGACCCGCTCAACGAGTTCCTGCTGGCCAGCCACGCGCGCGGTGAGCGCAACCTGCTCATCATCGACGAGGCACAGAACCTCACGCCGCACGTGCTGGAGCAGTTGCGCCTGCTCACCAACCTCGAAACCAGTGAACGCAAGCTGCTGCAGATCATCCTGATCGGCCAGCCGGAGCTGCGCGCCATCGTGGCGAGGCCCGAGCTGGAGCAGTTGGCCCAGCGCGTGATCGCGCGCTTTCACCTCGACGCGCTGGACGCCGCCGAGACGCGCGAGTACATCCAGCACCGCCTGCAGGTGGCCGGCCTCAAGGGCCCTCTGCCCTTCGCGCCCGCCGCCATCGAGCGCATCCACGAACTCTCGCGCGGCGTGCCGCGCCGCATCAACCTGCTGTGCGACCGCGCCCTGCTCGGCGCCTACGCGGGCGGCCAGAACCGCGTGGAGCGCGCGGTGGTGGACAAGGCGGCCAGCGAGGTGTTTGACGGCGATAGCACCATCCCAGCGCCCCGGCGCGCCGCGCCGGCGGGCACCGCTCGCGCCAGCGGCCTCGGCACCGTGGGCATGGGCGTGCTGGCCGGGGCCGTCGTGGGCGCGCTGGTCGCGGCGGCGGTGCTGTGGTTCTGGCTGCAGCGCCCGGGTGTGGCGCCAGTGGCCGCCGGCGGCCAGCCGGCTGCCGCCGTCTCTGCCGATGTCACCAACGCCCAAGAGACCACGCCCGCCCCCGCCGCGAGCACACCGCCACCGGCCCCGGTGGCCCAGGCCGAGCCGACGCCCGCCACCACCGACGCACCTGCCGCTCCCGCAGCGGGATGGCCCGGCGCGGACGCGCTCATCACCGCCGAAGCCGATGCCTGGCGCGAACTGGCTCCGCTGTGGGGCGCGACCCTGGATGGCGCCGACCCTTGCGAGCAGGCGCTCGACACCGGCCTGCAGTGCTACCGCACCACGCGCATGACCCTCCATGGGCTGCGCCAGCTCGACCGCCCCGGCATCCTGAACCTGCGCCTGCCCGATGGCGCCAGCGGCCGGCTGCTGCTGACTGCGCTGGATGAGGACAGCGCGGTGGTGACGCGCGGCGAACGGCGCTGGCGCGTGCCCCTGGGCGAACTGGCCGACGCCTGGCGCGGCGAGTACGCCACCCTCTGGCGCCTGCCCCCGGGCCAGTCGGGCCGCCTCGCCGACGGCCGCGATGGCCCAGCCGGGCGCTGGCTGAACGAGCGCATCGTGGCGCTGCAGGCGGCGGGCAGCGTGCCCGCCTCGGGCGTCGGCCTGGCCGCGCGCCTGGCGGCCTTCCAGCGCTCGCGCGGCATCGAGGCCGGCGGCCCGGCCGGGCCGGTCACTTTCATGCAGATCAACCTGGCCAGCGGGGTGGATGAGCCCCGGCTGCTGCCGCGCTCCTGAGACCGCGATGTCCTACATCCTCGACGCACTGCGCCGCGCCGACGCCGAACGCGAGCGCGGCCGCGTGCCCGGGCTGCACACCCAGGTGAACCCCGTGCGCACGGCCGAACCGCCATCGCGCCGCCGCTCGCCCCGCGCCCGCGGCCCCTGGCTGGCGGGCCTGGGCCTGCTCGCGGCGGCCGTCGCCGCACTGGCCTGGTGGCTGCTGCGCGAAGACGCCCCCGAGCCCGCCCCCGCGCCTGTGCCAACGACCCGCGCGAC